>JABLXH010000046.1 GCA_013178155.1 Armatimonadota bacterium
CCAGGGGCGCGCGGTCCTGCGTGCGGCGAGGTGAAGGGCGAGGCGGATGGTGTTAGCATAGGGCCTGCGATCGAGCTACGTGTCAAGTGGCTATTGACCGATGTCTCAGGAACCGTGACTTGAGCGCGGAGGAGGAGCTACGCCGGCTAGCCACGAAACTCTAGGAGCGTGGTTGTGTTCTTTGAATGGTGACTTCGCCGTCTACGGGGGAAGCAAGATGGACTGTGGAGACCCAAGCATTCATGTACGTGCAAAGGCGCTGTTGTCTTCTGGCGATTTCGGCCAGGTAGTTCAGCTTCTCGCGCCCTGGGTCGAGAGTCACGGAGACGACGCGCTGGCGTGGGAACTTCTCGCCCGATCCTATTCTGAGCTCCGGGACTGGGAGCACGCACGGATCGCCGCATTCGAGGTTGCGCGTCTGCGTCCCAACTCGGCTGCTGCTTGGTGCAACTACGGCATAACGCTACGCAAGCTCAACAGGCGTACCGAAGCGCGCCGTGCGCTGCGGCGTGCGCTCCAGATAGACCCCGAGCATGAGAGAGCCAAGCGGGAGTTGTCGGGGCTTCAGGGCGGAGCGGCTGGAGCTGAAGCGGGTCTGACAGCACCGCCCGTGTACCCCGAGGTCAGACACCCGCCAAGCGCCGAGGAAGTGTCGCAATGCAGGCATTGCCGCCGGAAAGTCCCTTCGGTCGTGCTCGCGGAAAATGATGGTCTGTGTGGCTCATGCCTGCGGGGCGAGCTGACCGCAGGCGCTGCTCCTGTCGTAGCTGTGTCGCGTGGCGTGCCCGTGCCAATCTTCATTGCGATATCGCTCATCGCCGTTGCCGTAATGGGTGCGAGCCTCATCCTTCGGGGTCGCGGGTCGGGCGATATGCCGCAATCAGGCCGGACCGCGCAGACCGCCTCGAAGACCGCGGACCCCGTCACCAAGAGCCATGGAAAGACACCGTCATACTCACTGGAGACCGCAACGCGTACCCTGGTGTCGGGGCTCCCGCCTGCGAGTTCGGGAAAGTCTAGCAGGCCAGCACTTCCGCTTACCCGGCAACAGGGTGCCAGCACTCTCCCGGACCTCCCAACGCCGCCATGTGCACCGCCACTAACCTCCTCGGGACAGGATACGCCGGTACCAAGCAGTCTCCCCTTCACCGAACTCCCAGGCACTCAGGAGCACCCGCTCATCGTCATGACAAACGATTCCTGGGAGGCTATAGGCATGATCTTCAGCGGGCCCACCTACCGGGAAGTGATGATGCTACCTTTCCAGACCGTGACGCTCGAGCTGCCGTTCGGCGAGTACCGGCTGGCGCAATGGGGAGAGACCATCCCGGTGCGCTATGGAATCGGCGTCTTCCGACGTTACAAGCGCTATGAGGCGACTTGGGTGATCGTCACGAAGCCTGCCTGGATGCCGACCGAACCGCTCACTATGGGGGACATCGAGCTCCCCTAGAGAGCGAGCCCGGGGAGGCAAGTGGTGTGCTCCCCCAAGGTCCCCCCTCCCCTTCCGACGAACCTCCCTCCCTCAACCCCTCGGGAGGTTTTGCCATGCCTGTCAAGCCTGTGGTGGTGCCGAATGGGCCCTTTGAGGCCACCTGGGAGTCGCTGCTTTCCTACTCGCCGCCGGAGTGGTATGTGGATGGGAAGTTCGGCATCTTCATCCACTGGGGGCCGTACTGCGTGCCCGCCTTCGGCAACGAGTGGTATCCGCGTCAGATGTACCAGCAGGGCAGCGCGGAGTTCGAGCACCACCTCAAGACCTACGGGCCCCACGACCAGTTCGGCTACAAGGACTTCATCCCCATGTTCCGGGCGGAAAAGTTCGATGCCGGGAAGTGGGCCGACCTGTTCGCGAAGGCCGGGGCGCGGTTCGTGGTGCCGGTGGCCGAGCACCATGACGGCTTTGCGATGTATGACAGCGGGTTCTCGAAGTGGTGCGCGACGAAGATGGGACCGAAGCGGGACATCATCGGCGAACTGGCGGCGGCGATCCGCGAGCGTGGCATGGTCTTCGGCGTCTCGACCCACCGGGCCGAGCACTGGTGGTTTATGAACGGCGGTATGAAGTTCCCCTCGGATGTGCAGGACCCCCGGTACGCCGAGTTCTACGGCCCCGCCGCGCCGGATGGCTCCATGCCCGATGCCGCGTTCCTGGAGGACTGGCTGGCGCGCACCTGCGAGATTGTGGACAAGTACCGGCCACAGCTCGTGTGGTTTGACTGGTGGATCGAGAACGCGGTGTTCAAGCCCTACCTGAAGCGCTTCGCGGCGTACCTGTACAACCGCGGATGGGAGTGGGGCCTGGGCACGGCCATCAACTACAAGAACGACGCCTTCCCGCCCGGCACGGCGGTCTGGGACATCGAGCGCGGCGGCCTGAGCAAGCTGCACCCATTCTTTTGGCAGACCGACACGGCGGTGGCGAAGAACTCGTGGGGCTATGTGGAGCCCATGGACTACAAGACGCCCACGAGCATCATCGGCGACCTGGTGGACATCGTCAGCAAGAACGGGGCGCTGCTGCTCAACATCGGCCCCAAGGCTGACGGGACCATCCCGGCGGGCGACCGGGAGATCCTGCTGGCCATCGGGAAGTGGCTAAGGGTGAATGGCGAGGCCATCTATGGCACGCGGCCCTGGAAGGTCTTTGGCGAGGGCCCGACGCAATCGCTGGAGGGTCACTTCACTGATACGCAACGCGCGGACTACACGGCCCAGGACATCCGCTTCACCGCCCGGGGCAGGAACGTGTTGTATGCGACGCTGCTGGCCTGGCCGCGAGGTGAGGTGACCATCCGGTCGCTGGGCACAGGGCTGCGGCTGTACGAGGGGCAGGTGCGCGACGTGCGCCTTCTCGGGAGCCGGGAGAAGGTGCAGTGGAGCCACGAGAACGAGGGGCTGAGGGTGAAGCTGCCGGCGAAGGCGCCATGCGAGAGCGCATACTGCCTGCGGATTGAGAGGGCCTAGGTCCCTTCAGCGCTCGTGCTTGGTGCGGGCGATGATGTGGTCCTGCAGGTCCTTGCCGAGCAGCACGAACTGCTGGCTGAAGCCCGAGACGCGTACGCACAGGCTGGCGTACCGCTCCGGGTCCTCCTGGGCGGCCAGCAGGTCCTCGACGGTGACGCAGTTGATCTGCATCTGCCCCACGCCCCGGGCTACGGCGGTCGCCAGCAGGTCCGTGAAGGCCTCATGCCCCGCCTCGCTAGCCAGCAGCGTAGGATGGGCCTCCAGAATGGCAGAACTGCTGGCGGCAACCAGGTGATGGGGGATTTTCGCCAGCGTGTTGAGCACCGCTGTGAAACCCTCGCGGTCGCGGCCCTGAGTGGGTGAGAGGCTGTAGGCCAGCGGTTCGCCGGCGCGGCGGCCGTCGGGGGAGGCACCGGTCAGTTGCCCGTGGCTGATCATCAGGGTGAAGGTGAAGAGGTGGACATGGAACCCGCCACCGGAGGGCGTCTGGTAGCGGCCCAGCAGTTCGCAGTACTGCCGGGCCAGGTCGGCAGCGTAGCGGTCGGGCAGTTCCTGGTCATTGCCATACTTGGGCACCCGCCGCAGCACGTATTGCCGCAGGTCCTCGGCGCCCTCCCAGTTCGCCCGTAGAGCCACCAGCAAGTCAGCGCCACTGACGACCCTCTCGGTGAAGACGGCCTGCTCGAGCGCGGCCAGACTGTCGGCCACGTTCGGAAGGCCCATGGCGGCGGATGAATGGTAGTTGTACCGCGCCCCGCCTTCCAGGATGTCCATTCCCCGGCTGATGCAGTCCTCGGTCAGAAGTGAGAGATATGGGAGTCGCCACGAGCTGCGGTGAGCGAGCTCGGCAGCATTGGAGCCGTATACCGCCAGCTCGACGGCGTGGTCGAGCTGGCGCTCGTAGGCGCTTAGCACGTCGGCCATGGAGCTGAACTCGGCGAGGGTTCCGGTCTGCGGCCCGATCTGCCGGTCGGTGAGCAGGCAGCGCCCGTCGTTGAGGGCCAACTCGAGAACCTTCTGCAGGTTGATCCAGTGGCTGACGGCATGGGGGTTGCAGCGGCCGGGGATGGTGATCTCGATGCAGCCGATGGCGGCGTAGTCGCGGGCGTCCTCGGCGGGGATGCCCTTGGCGATGAGCGCCGGCACGAGCGTCTCGTCGTTGAAGAAGAAGGGGATGCCGCCGCCGCGCCCGACGAGGTCCACACACCGGCGGAGGAAGGGCCGGGGCGTCTGGCGGTGCAGGCGAGCGGAGAGGCAGCGGACGAAGCCGAGACCCTCGGTGACATCCAGCACCAGGTAGCTCAGGGGGTTAGTGGCATCGCTGCCATCGGGCCGCAAGCCGCCGACCATGGCCTGCTGCACATCGTAGGACTGGTAGAGCTTGCACCATAGCGCGGCCAGCAGTTCGGCCGCCTGGGCGAGGTCGCAGCGTCCCGCCTGCAGGTCGGTCTCCAGGTACGGCCAGCAGAACTGGTCCAGCCGCCCGATGCTGTTGGCGTTGACGCTGTCCTCCCAGACGGTGATCATGTGGGCAAAGAGCAGCGCCTGGAGTGCCTCGCGGAAGGTACGGGCCGGGCCGGCTGGCACTTGGTCGCAGACGGCAGCCAGCGCTTCCCACTCCGCCCGTTCGGCCGGGTCAGGGGCCTGGCGCGCCAACTCGCGGCAGTGACCCGCGTAGCGCCGCCCGAGCTCAATCCCGGCCTCACAGAGCGCCTGGTAGGCCACGAGGTTGGCCCGCCTGGCGGCAGCGTTGGGGTCTGTCAACGGCAGGTCCGCCAGGGCCTGCTGGACCTGGGCCAGAAGGCCGCGGAAGCCCACCCGCAGCACCCGCTCATAGCCGCGGACGCTGTGGTTCAGGTCTGTGCCCCAGACCGAGATGAGCCCCGTGGCATGGGCCTCATGGTACCCTTCGGGCCAGACGGTGGCCGGCAGCGGGCCCTGGACAAAGGGCCAGGGCTCGCACCAGGCGATGAGCTGCTCCTTTTTGGCATCGCTCAAGAGCGCGTGCTCGCGCACCCGGGCCTCGAAATCCGGGGGCTTCGTGGCACTGAACCACGGCGTCCCGGCGTCCTCGATAATGCTCTGACCAGCCAGCAGGTCCAGCTCGGCAACGCGAGGAGGCATCTGGCTGATGACATGGGCCAGGGCGCGGGCTGAGCGGAGAGCGAGAGGCAACCCGTTGCCTCTCATCCAGCCCTCGCAGTAGTAGTACAGCCGCAGCCACGAGTCCTCGCGCATCTCCGGTGGCTCGGCCAGGGCGCGGGCGCGGAGCGCCGCGACGCGAGGTGAGGGTACGTAGCCGGCAAGCTGCTGGGGAGTCTCAACCGTGGCCATAGCACACTCCGCACAAGATATCAGGGCGATTGTACAACCGATCCGGCGGTGAGGCAATTGGTCGGGGAGGGCGAGGAAGGGTTTCGGCACGCCGTCGCGAATCCTCCCGGCAGCCGCTCACCCGCACCCGCCTGGAGAGTGATCGCCATGCGAACCGCTCTGTCTCTGGTCCTCATCGCCGCCGCCGTGTTCGCGCTGTCGTCGTGTGCCAAGCCGCCGGAGCCGACCCCAGACGCCAGCGCCAAGGCCGATCAGGCCGCTCAGCCGGCGCCGGCCGCGACCCAGGGGAAGCTCACCGTCGCCGTCATTCCCAAAGGCACTACCCACGAGTTCTGGAAGTCCATCCATGCCGGGGCCAACAAGGCGGAGGAGTTCGGCGTGGAGATCGTGTGGAAAGGGCCGCTCAAGGAAGACAACCGCGACGAGCAGATCAAGATTGTCGAGGACATGACAAGCAAGGGCGTCTCGGGCATCGTACTGGCACCGCTGGATGACACGGCCCTGCGTCTCCCGGTGCAGGAGGCCACTCGCAAGGGCATCCCTGTGGTCATCATCGACTCGGGCCTGCAGAGCGAGGACTATGTCAGCTTCGTGGCCACTGACAACAAGAACGGCGGCAAGATCGCCGGTGAACACCTGGCGAAGCTCCTCGGCGGCAAGGGGAAGGTGATCATGCTGCGCTACCAGGAGGGTTCGGCCAGCACCATGGAGCGCGAGGCCGGCTTCCTGGAAGCCATGGCCGCGAACCCGGGCATCGAGGTGGTCAGCAGCAACCAGTACGGAGGAGCCACCACCGAGACCGCCTACAAGGCCAGTGAGAACGTCCTGGCACCGTACAAGAAGGGCGGCAGGCTGATGGTGGATGGCATCTTCTGCCCCAACGAATCCACCACCTTCGGCATGCTGCGGGCCCTGCAGGACGCCAAGCTGGCCGGCAAGGTGAAGTTCGTGGGCTTCGACAGCTCCGAGAAGCTCGTGGCGGCGCTGCAGGCGGGGGAGATCCATGGTCTGGTCCTGCAGGACCCCATGAATATGGGCTATCTGGGTGTAAAGACCATGGTCGAGCACCTGCAGGGCAAGACCGTCGAGAAGCGCATCTCCACGGGCGAGAACCTGGCCACTCCGGAGAACATGAACGAGCCGCGGATACAGGAGCTGCTGAAGCCGGACTTCGCCAGGTGGCTCAAGGAGTAGAGGCAGTCGCGCAGGACAGGCTTCCCGCCTGCCAACCCGTCCACGAGAACCCGCGCATGACCGCGACCCGCGTCCCCAGTGCCCCCGAGCGCTTGCAGATGCATGACATCTGCAAGCGCTTTGGCTCCACCGTCGCCCTGCAGGAGGTGAGCTTCACGGCGCGCGGCGGCGAGGTGCACGCCCTGGTGGGTGAGAACGGCGCCGGTAAGAGCACGCTGATGAAAGTGCTTTCGGGAGCCCTCGCGCCCGACTCGGGGACGATGGTCCTGGACGGACTGCCGTACCACCCGCGCGACCCGCTGGAGGCCCGGCGGCGTGGCGTGGCGATGATCTACCAGGAGCTGTCTCTCGCGCCGCACCTGACAGTGGCCGAGAACATCCTGCTGGGGGTGGAGCCCGGCCGCTTCGGGCTGGTGGCCCGCCGCGAGATGAGTCGCCGCGCCCAGGAGGCCATGGCGCGTCTTCAGCATCCGGAGATCTCCCCCACAGCGCTGGTGGGCGACCTGTCTCCCGCGGCGCAGCAGCTAGTGGAGATCGGCCGGTCGCTGGCGGTGGGCTGCCGCGTGCTGGTCCTTGACGAGCCCACCAGCAGCCTGACCAGTCAGGACGTTGAGCGGCTGTTTGAGGTGATTGGGCACCTCCGCCAGGAGGGCCACGCCATCGTGTACATCTCCCACTTCCTGGAGGAGGTCAAGCGCATTGCTGACCGCATCACCGTGCTGCGGGACGGGCGCGTCGTCGGCGGGGCGCCGGCGGCAGAGCTATCGGCAGGAGAGATCGTCAGCCTGATGGTGGGGCGCCGCCTCGATGAGCTCTACCCGCGGTCGCCGCGCGTGCCCGGAGAGGCGGTCCTGGAGATCCGCGGGCTGCAGGGCGTGCCGCTGCCCCTGGACGCCAGTGTTACCCTGCGTCGAGGCGAGGTGCTGGGCATCTTCGGCCTGGTGGGCGCTGGCCGTACCGAGCTGCTGCGGACGCTCTTCGGCCTGGCGGCGATCCGCTCCGGTGAGGTGCGGCTGGGCGTCCATGCCGGACCCGCCTCGCCGCTGCGGCGCTGGCGCCAGGGGGCGGGGTACCTGAGCGAGGACCGTGCCCGCGAGGGCCTGGCAGTGGGGCTAAGCCTCGCCGACAACCTGACTCTCAGCCACCTCGATGACCTGGGGCCGGCGGGTCTGGTGCTCCCCCGGCGCCAAGAGGCCGCGGCGAATCGCTGGGTACGGCAGCTCGGCATCCGCGCCCGTGACGCGCGGCAGAAGGTGGCGTCGCTGTCAGGTGGTAACCAGCAGAAGGTAGCCCTGGCGCGGCTGCTGCACAGCGATGTGGACGTCCTGCTGCTGGACGAGCCGACCCGCGGCATTGATGTGGCCAGCAAGGCGCTTATCTACGAGCTCATTGACACCCTGGCTGCCGGCCGGCGCATCGGGGACGCAGCCGGGGCGTTGGAGCGACCGCGAGCCATACTGATGGTCAGCAGTTACCTGCCCGAGCTTCTGGGTGTCTGCGACCGTATCGCGGTGATGTGCCGGGGCCGACTGGGCGCGGCACAGGCGGTGGAGGACGTCACGCCCGAGGCGCTGCTGCTGGCCGCCACGGGCCAGGAGGGGGTATCTGATGGCGTCTGAACCCCGGCTCGACAGCGCTCGGTCAGGCCTGCCCAGCGGCTGGGTCCAGGCCCTCGGCCCTGTCTTCGGGCTCGCGGGCACTTATCTGCTCTTCGCGCTCATCGCGCCCGCCAGCTTCCGCTCCCTGGACAACCTGGAGACCATCGCCCGGCAGACCGCCATCGTTGGCGCGGCGGCGCTCGGTATGACCATGATCATGGTTGCCGGCGCCATTGACCTGTCGGTGGGCTCGGTGGTCGCCCTGGGGTCGGTGGTCATCGCCTGGCTGCTGCAGTTTGCCGGAGCGTCTCCGCTGGTGGCGGGCCTCGGCGGTATCCTGGCCGGAACGGTGGTGGGCCTGGTCAGTGGCCTGCTGGTCACCCGCCTGCGGGTCGTGTCCTTCATCGTGACCCTCGGGATGATGCTGGCGGTACGCGGGCTGGCCAAATCCATCGCCCACGAGCAGAAGATAGACGCGCCGCTGACCTGGCTCAATGACCTGCTCGCCACGCTCCCGGCCGAACGCCAGTGGATGCTCCTGCCGGCCGGCGTGTGGCTGGTCATTGCCCTGGCGCTGCTGGTGGCGGGCCTGCTGCGCTACACCCGGCTGGGGCGGCACATCTTTGCTGTCGGCTCCAACGAACAGACCGCGCGCCTGTGCGGGGTGCCGGTGTCCCGGGTGAAGGTGCTGACCTTCTTGCTGGGGGGATCGTTTTTCGGTCTCGGGGGGCTGCTGCAGTTCTCCCGCCTCACGGTTGGTGACCCCACGGCCGCGGTGGGTCTGGAGCTGGATGTGATCGCGGCGGTCGTCATCGGCGGCGGCAGTCTCTCGGGGGGCGAGGGCTCCGTATTCGGCTCGCTGGTCGGCGCGCTCATCATGAGCGTCATCCGCTCCGGTTGCACGCAGATGGGCTTGCCCAATTGGGTGCAGGAAGTCGTCACCGGCGCGGTCATCGTCGCGGCCGTGGCTCTGGACCGCTGGCGGCACCGACGGGTGGGCTAAAGCGGCTCGCCGGCCAGCAGCTTCTGCTTCAACTCCAGATAATACAGGAAGTTCTCGTAGGGCACATCGTGGGGCACGGTGTGGTCTATGTGCGGGATGAAGCCGCCCTGCTCCACCACTGGCGCCAGGGTCAGCAGGTGCTCCCGGATCGCCGCGCGGTCCTTTGTCAGCTCCCGCTTATCCACACCACCCAGCAACGCCAGGCCCGGGAAGTTGCGGCGGATCCGGGCCGGGTCCATGTCCGCCGCTCGCTCCAGCGGCCAGTGCCCGTTGATGCCGCAGTCCATCATCTCGGCCAGCAGCACCTCCGTATTGCCATCGCTGTCCAGGGTAATGAGCTCGACCCCGTGGGCCCGCAGACAGTCGTTGAGCGTCTGGTAGCGCGACTTGAAGAACGTGCGGAACAGCTCCGGTGAGAACAGCGGACCGTTCTTGAACGCGAAGTCCTCGAAGTAGTTGAAGTGGTCAATGGGCGTGGTCTCCAGGGCCTTGCGCCAGAGCTTCAGGCAGAAGTCCACGATGAAGTCCAGCATCTCATGCACCAGGTCCGGCTGGTCATAGAAGGCCATTGAGAGCCCCTCGGTGCCCATCCACTGCCGCAGGCGGCTGTAAAGCCCGATGCACCCGTTGGTGCCGAGGGTCAGAGGGTGCTGACGAACGCTCCAGGCCCGCACCCGCGAATCCCACCACGAGGGGTAACGGATGGGCAGGTCCGGGTCATGCCGGGCGGCCATGTCCAAGAAGTCCTGACGGGTCTCCACCGGGAAGCGCAGGTACTGGTCCATGGACGGGCGCGTCCCGCCGACCGTGCCCTCCTTCAGCGCTTTGTGCACCACGCCGTCCCCGCCCCGGAAGGTGATGGTGCGCTCGTCTTCCTCCAGCGTCTCGTAAGCGAACTCGGGAATCATGCCCATGTGGATCGGGATGAACTCCCGCTGGTCGAGCCCGAAGTACTCCTCGCCCGAGAACCAGTCGCCCGTCAGCACATAGCGCGGCAGGCCCTCCGCATACCAGCGCTCGTATGTCTGCCCCCAGAGTCCGAGTTCCATGTTGAACACGCGGTCCACCGGCCGAAACGACAAGCAGTTGACGAAGCGCTCACGGGCGGTCATGGGGCACCTCCTGGGTGGTCCCGGAGGGTTCGTCGCCGCGGGAAGCCCACCTTCCGCGGTGGGAGGATGGCCGAGGAGGAATGCAGGCTGTCGGGGCGAACCACGCAGCAGCGACACGAACGGGAAAGGGATGAGCCAACATGGCAGTGCGACTCGGTTTCATCGGCTGTGGCGGGATCGCCAACTGGCACATGAACCACCTGGCGGGCCTCAAGAACGTGGAGATGGTGGCCTTCTGCGACACAGACAAGCAGCGGGCCGCCGGCGCCGCCGAGAAGTTCAACAAGGACGCGAAGGTCTTCAGGGACTACAAGCAGATGTACAAGGAGGCCTGCTTCGATGCGGTCTACATCTGCCTGCCGCCCTTTGCCCACGAGGAGCAGGAGCTCATCGCGGCCAGGAACGGCATCCATCTGTTCGTTGAGAAGCCGATCGCGCTGGACATGAAGCTGGCCAAGTCCGTGGAGCGGGCGATCGCCAAATCTGGGGTTATCTCCACCGCCGGCTTCCAGGACCGCTATCTCGACACCGTGGCGCGGCTCAAGAAGGAGCTCGCCAGCAACCAGCCGGGCCTCATGATGGGTTACTGGATGGGCGGCATGCCCGGCGTGTACTGGTGGCGGCGCAAGGAGCTGTCCGGCGGACAGGCCGTCGAGCAGACTATCCACACCTTTGACATGGCCCGCTACCTGTTTGGCGAGGTGAAGCTGGTCCACGCCGTCTCATCCAAGGGCCTGATGAAGGACGTTCCGAAGTACAACGTCGAGGACGCCAGTGCCGTGAACCTGCAGTTCAAGAGCGGGCTATGCGGCACGATCTTCTCCTCGTGCTTCGCCCAGGTGGCCAACCGCAACGGGATTGACGTGTGGTGCAAGGAGGTAGCCTACAGCTACCACGAACGCGGGGCGCTGACCATCATGCGAGCCGGCAAGGACCCGCTGGTGGTGGAACAGAAGAACGATTACGGCACCGCCATTGACAAAGCCTTCATTGACGCCATCGTCAAGGGCGACCAGTCGCTGCTGAGGTCCAGCTATGCCGATGCTGCCAAGACGCTGGCCGTGGTGCTGGCGGCCAATGAATCCATGAAGACGGGCCAGGCCGTGAAGCTTTAGGCCAAGGGTGGGCATACCGCGCAGACGGCGCCGCTCCCCAGCGGGGCCGTCTGCCTCTACCGGCGCTGCAATGTCACCGTCATCCCCGCCGGAACCGCATTGGTGGGCCCCTGAGCCTCGGACTCGGGCCGCCCCATCAGCGGGTAGCGGACCGTGGGTTCGTCGGTGATGCCCCCGATGGGGATCACCGGCTCGTTGCTCGCCGGCCCGGTGATGCGGAAGTGCAGGAGGTTGCCGTCAACGGCCACTTCGCTGACACGGCCGCCGCCGGGCAGTTCGTGACCCTCCAGGAAGGCGCAACTGGCCGGCGCGATGCGCTGGTCGAAGACGATGGTCGCCCGACCATCGGCTGCGACGGTTCCGCTGACAGCCTTCGGAGCCGCGAAGTACACTTCCCAGCGCAGCGAGAACTCGTAGTAAGTGGTCGTCTCCGCCCCGAGGTGGCGGCAGGCGCGCTCAAAGCCAGCCATCCACTCCGGATCGCGGCGCCAGGGCAGTGTCGAGCCGACATCAGCCTGAACCCCCAGCGGGATCTGCGGGTCGGCAGCCCGAGCGGCCGCGGCATAGGGCGCATAGTGGCGCACGTAGTCAGGGCCGAGCTGGCGGGCACTCCAGTCCGGGGCATGGGTCTGGAGGAAGTGCATGTCCGGCCAGAGTTCAGCCACCAGGCGTGCCGGATCCTGGGCCTCGTTCTCGCGGAGGGCCTCCAGACCGCCATCGTGGCGGATTACGATAGTCCAACCGGCGAAGGGCACCCCGGGGAAAGCCCGGCGGAAGCCGCCCGGCCCGTCCAGCACCTCCCGCTGGAACGCTATCACCGAGTTCACGCGGAACTCCACGTAGTCGCCGTACAGGTTCCGGTCTGTCTGGTAGTAGCTCGGGCTCTGAGGGTCGGTGAAGTCCGGAAACACCCGGCGCCCTGTGGCACGCCGGAAGGCGGCCTGAAACCCGGGGCTGACGTCGCCAAACACGGGTGACAGACCATAGGCGGTCATGCCTTGCTGGGTCGGATAGTGCACCTCATACCACACCAGGCCGTCCAGGTTGTACCGGCTGTAGAAGCGGGTCAGGTGGGCCTTCCACCAGGCCTGGTACCCCGGATGCACATAGGAAAGGAAGCGGTACCCGCCGATACCTCGGCCGGTGAACTCCATGTGCCATTCCCGGCTCTCTGGCGGAAAGCGCGCCTCGGCCATGTAGACGCCGCTGGGGAAGAACCCCCCCCAGACCTTCAGGCCTGCCGCGTGGGCTGCATCCGCCAGGTCGGGTGGGTTGATGCTGTCTGTCAGGCAGATCAGGTGGATCGTGTCGTAGCCATTGGCCGCGACCTCGGCGGCGATGCTGGCGGCGGAACGCCCCTGGTAGTAGGCAAAGCCGGTATCCATCTGGACAGCTCGCGCCGGGGTCACCCGGCCCTCGCGACGGGGCACCGGAGGCAACTCCACCTCTCGCAGCGCCCGGTCGCACTCCAGCAGCATGCGCGTGGTATGCAGCCCCGCAAACCACGGCTGTCCGCTGCCATCGGCGACAAAGCCGTCTGCGGTGTTGATGTCGCTGTACCAGGCACCGGAGTGGTCAGGCACAAAGCGCTCGAAGGTGAAACGCAGCACCCGCTCGCAGAGCTTCCAGTAGCGATCCTCGCCAGTTAGCTGGTACATGCGGGCCAACGTGATGGCCGCCTCGGTATGCGGCCACCACGTGAGCTGGTTGGGGTTCTCCCGCGGTCCGACCCAAGGCCCCCAGGTGTAGACGCGGCCATCGGAACCGATACCGTTGCGGATGACACCGGCAGTCACTCGCCGCAGCCAGGGCAGGTAATCCCGCGGGTCCCGGCCCAGGGCCCTGATGGCCTCCACCGTGTACGAGACGAGTTCGGCGTTATGACCGTAAAGCGTCTGCTGCTGCGGGTTCTCGCCCAGCGCGGTTGGCTGCCAGTCGCGGGTGAAGGCCAGGGGCGCATTGCCGGAAGCCACCAGGGGCGTGTGCGTCGTGAAGATGTCGAGGAGCTCCTCCAGGCGCTGGCGCAGCAGTGCCGAGGGAGCGATGCGAAACAGCCGCGCCATGGCCAGGGCGGCGTGCATGTTGGTCCCGAGCTGTTTGACCGCGTTCTCCGGGGCATCCAGAGGCAGGTCCACCCGCTCGACGTAGCCGCCGAACTGCCGGTCATGGCCCCGCGCCTCCAGATCAGCGAAGGTTTCGAGAGCCAGGGCGCGGGCCCGGCTGTCGCTCAGCCGGCCGGCGAGTTCGGCCATGATGTAGATGACGTAGACCTGGGACACGGTCTGCTTTTCGGCGCGCAGCACTCCGTGGCCGTCGTGGGTGGTGGCCACGATCCAGGCGCCATCCGCCGGGTCGCGGAAACCCTCGACCAGGCGCCCGAAAAGCGCGTCATACTGGTCACGCAAGCGCTCGCGCGTCCCCTGGTCGTCCGTGCGCTCGATAGCGAGGCTATGCACGTACAGTCGCCGCAGCACCCGGATGATGGGCATGCCGGCGTCCGCAGCCCAGCTCGGTGCCGGGTCCTCGGCGTCGGGGCGAGTGAGCCAGGGGAGCACCTCGTGGTCGAGATGGGCGACCAGGGCGGCCCGCACGGCTCCCGGTGTGAACTGGGCGGGCAGATGGCGGCTCCCCGGCAAGTCCTCGGCCCACAAGCTCGCGGCGAGCAGCAGGCAGACCAGCGACATGACGGGTGTAAGATACAGCAAGCTGTCTCTGGGCGGCACCGGCGCAGCTCCCTTCACTTGGCTCCGGCAGTGGCGGCGAGAAAGCCCAGCACCTCGGGCCAGTTTGCCTCCAGGATCGGCGTGTCATGTCCCCCGTCCGGCGTCTCCATATATCTGACGGTCCGCCCGAGAGCCTGAAGACGCTCGACCAGCGCCCGCGTCCCGGCCACGGGTATCAGGCCGTCGGCGGCGCCGTGGGACAGGTAGACCGGCATCGTGAGGCGCTCGGCGTGGCGCAGCGCCGACCGTGCGGCCAGTTCAGCGGCCAGGTCACGCCCCTCCACGGTGTAGTGCAGCTTGATGGCGGCGGCGATGTTACGAAGCGTGGGGTCTGCCGAGGCCGCGACCAGGCCATAGAAACTCTCGACGTCGGCGGCGGGGCAGAAGGCGGCAACGCCATCCAGGAGCTCCGCGCGGCGCACGGCGAAAATGAGGGCCGAGGACCCTCCCATGGAGCCGCCACAGAGGAAGAGGGGCTGTTGCGGCCAGCGTTGGCGCAGACCACCGATGAGGTCAGCCAGTCCTGCCTCGGCCACTGGTCCCATCCACGAGTTGCCGCCATACCATGCCGTCACATAGGCCCACCGCCGCTGGAGACACTCGCGCCGGAGCTTCCCAAAGGCGTCGTTGTAGATGCCCGTGGTCATGCCCTGGTTCTCATCGCTGTAGTGCCCGTGTAGGTAGATGAGCACCGCCTGCGGTTCAACCGGGGGCACCTGCAGCAGATAAGGCCAGCGCGAGCCGTCGAGAGTGCAGTTGAAGCTCTCGCGGATCGGCTCAGACAACGGGTCAGCCGCGGCGGCGGCAGCCAGCAGCAGGGCAGCAGCAGTGACGGACAGCCATGCCATGGGGCAGCTCCCAAGACCAGGCTCTACAGGGCGCTCCTGACTGTTCGCTAGGGTGTTGTGCGAGACCTTTTCCGGACCTGATTAGCACTCTCACCTCGAGAGTGCTAAATGGCTCTTGCGCCAGACGCGGCAATTCGCTATACTGCCCCCTGCCGCCGTCCACGAGGCGCAGTATGGCCTGACTGGCAGTACCGCGCGGGGCCGGCGGGAACAGCCGGGGTGATCGTCTGTATTGCTACTATGAAGGGAGGTCACTGTAAGTGGCTCTGCGTGTTCTAGGAGATCGCGTACTCGTCAAGGTGGATGAGGCACAGACCACCGAGGGCGGCATCCTGCTGCCCGAGACTGCCCGTGAGAAGCCCCAGTGGGGGACCGTTGTTGGTGTGGGAAAGAAGGTGCTGGAGAACGGTACCGAGGTGGACCTGGATGTGGCGCTGGGCGACCGGGTCGTCTTCGCCAAGTACGGCGGCCGCGAGGTCACTGACGGTGGCGAGGAGTTTCTGGTCCTGGAGTCTAACCAGATCTACGCCAAGCTCGTCTAGCCCATTCCGCCCGGCTGCTGTACCCGGGCTGACTACCGTACGCAAGGAGATTAGGTAGCTATGGCTGCGAAGGACATTCTGTACCAGGAGGAGGCCCGTCGGGCTCTGGAGCGCGGCGCCAACAAGGTTGCCGACGCGGTGAAGGTCACCTTGGGCCCCGCCGGGCGTAACGTGCTGCTGGACAAGAAGTACGGCTCTCCGGTCATCACCAAGGACGGCGTCACCGTCGCCAAGGAGATCGAGCTGGAAGACCATTTCGAGAACATGGGGGCGCAGCTTCTTCGGGAAGCGGCTTCTCAGACCAATGACGTGGCCGGTGACGGCACCACCACCGCCACGGTGCTGGCGCAGGCCATCCTGAAGGAGGGTCTGAAGGCCGTAGCCGCAGGCGCCAACCCGATGATGGTGAAGCGCGGCATTGACCTGGCCGTGGCCAAAGCCGTGGAGGCCCTGCGGGCGTCGGCTGTGGAGGTCAGCACCGAGGAAGAGATGCGCAGCGTCGCCGCCATTGCCGGCAACTCGGAGGCCATCGGTGAGGTTGTCGCCGATGCCATGAAGGAAGTGGGCAAGGACGGCGTCATCACGGTTGAGGAGTCCAAGAGCACCGAGACCAACCTCAAGCTTGTCGAGGGCATGCAGTTTGACAAGGGGTTCCTCTCCCCGTACTTCATCAACGACCGCGAGGCCCTGGCCTGCGTGCTTGAGGAGCCCTACGTCCTGCTGTTTGAGAAGAAGATCAGCTCCGTGGCCGACATCGTGCCGCTGCTGGAGAAGATCGTCCAGTCGGGCAAACCGTTGCTGATCGTGGCCGAGGACGTTGAGGGCGAGGCCCTGGCCACGCTGGTGGTCAATCGCCTGCGGGGCATCCTGAACGTCTGTGCCGTGAAAGCCCCGGGCTTCGGCGACCGCCGCAAGGCCATGCTTGAGGACATCGCCATCCTTACCAACGGCACCTTCATCTCCGAGGATCTGGGCATCAAGCTGGAGAACGTTGACCTCAACATGCTGGGTCAGGCCAAGCGGGTGACCGTAACCAAGGACGACACGACGATCGTCGAGGGTGCGGGCAGCGTGGAGGCCATCAAGGCCCGGATCAACCAGATTCGGCGCCAGATCGAGGAGACCGATTCCGACTACGATCGCGAAAAACTTGAGGAGCGCCTGGCCAAGCTGGCTGGCGGCGTCGCCGTCATCGAGGTGGGCGCGGCCACCGAGACCGAACTGAAGGAGCGCAAGCACCGCTTTGAGGATGCCCTGTCGGCGACCCGGGCGGCGGTCGAGGAGGGTATCCTGGCCGGTGGCGGGGCTGCGCTGGTCGCGGCGATTCCCGCCCTGGACGAGATCGAGGCGGAAGATGACGTGGCCATCGGCGTTGACATCGTCCGCAAGGCGCTGGCCGAGCCGATGCGCTGCATCGCCGCCAACGCCGGCTACGAGGGTTCGGTCATCATCAGCGAGGTCAAGGCGGCCAAGAAGAAGGGAATCGGATTCGATGCCCGGACTGGCGAGATGGTCAACATGCTCAAGGCCGGCATCATTGACCCCCTGAAGGTGACGCGTTCGGCCCTGGAGAACGGAGCTTCGATCGCCAGCATGATCCTGACCACCGAGTCGGCTCTGGCGGAGCTCCCCGAGGACGAGGACAAGAAGAAGAAAAGCGGCGGCAACGGCGCGTAAGGCAGTCTGACGCGTAACAGGGATTCCAGTACGCCGCAAGGAAATGAGGAGGGTGGGCACCATGCCCGCCCTCCTCGGCGTTATAGCATACGCATCCTGTGACACGGCGGAGCCCGGGAGCCAACCGCCGCAGGTACCATGATCCCACTAGGCGATAGCATCCGGTCTCTCAGCCGCCCTGTGATGAGCCACAGCATCATCGTGGTGTGCGTGGCCGTCTGGTTGGCACAGGTCCTGTCACCGGACCATCTGGCGCGCTACGCCTTCGTTCCTGGGGAACTGATCAGTCCCACGGCCTGGCGTGAGGTCGGTCTGGCCAACATCATCCTGCGCATGTTCACCTCCATGTTCATGCATGACCCCGGCGGGCCCTGGCATCTGGGCTTCAACATGCTTTTCCTGTGGGTCTTTGGGGATAACGTCGAGGACCGCCTGGGGCACGGGCGCTTCGTGCTGTTCTATCTGGCTTGCGGCGTCGCCGCGGCCCTGGCCCATTCACTGCTATCGTTTTTCTCCAATGTCCCGATCCTGGGCGCCAGTGGGGCCATCGCCGGGGTGCTCGGGGCCTACTTTGTTCTCTTTCGCGGTGCCCGTGTGCGGGCCCTGGTGCCCATTTTCTTCCTGTTCACCGTGATGGAGATCCCGGCTTTCGTGTTCCTGGGACTGTGGTTCATCTTCCAGCTCTTCTCGGGGTTCGGCACCATCGGTGGTACCGGAGGCGGGGTTGCCTTCTGGGCCCATATCGGCGGCTTTGTGGCCGGCTATGCCCTGGCGCGCAGCCTGGCCCGCCCCAACTCGCGTTTCGTCCGCCCGCGAGTCATTCACATGCGCTATGGCTAGCGGAGTGAGCCTACCTCCGAGACCGGAGACCGCGCCATGAGGAAGGACCAGCTCATCATCGTCGCACTGATCGTCGTGTGTGGGATCGGCCTCGTCGTTTTTGGCCGCACGAGACCAGGCCCCGATCCCTACTCGATGGAACACGTGCGCGAGGCCCTGCTGGCCCGCAAGGTCCCTCTTCATGTGATCATCCGAGAGAGGACCCCAGAGGGCAAGCAGTTCCTCAAGGAAGTCAAGGAGGCCATCGCCGGCACCAGACCGCAGCGCGTCCAGATCATCGTCACCGACGTAGACGATCCCAACGAGAGGCCGGCGCTAGAGGAGATGCAGATTCGTGAGGCGCCTGCTGTCGCTGTGCTTGGGCTTGATGGGCAGCTTCAGTACTACCAGGCCGGTGGGTTCGACCAGGAGCGCTTGCGCCATGCCATCGAGGACGGGCTCAAGCGCCCCCCGATCCGGCCTGAGGACCTCGGAGCCGGGGACTCCGAGGGCCATCACCACTGAGTCGTCGCCTGCCGGCCAAGGCTGACCCCGAGGCGCCCATGTCCACTGCTCCTGCTCGCAGGCCCCGAGACTGGCTCGTTATGGCCGCACTCAGTCTGGGGATCGTGATGGCCGTCTGGGCTCCGCAGTTGCGCGGTCTCTATCCTTTCACCTATGACGAGCTGGTCTATCTGCGCAAGACGCGCGCCTATGACCAATGGCTGCGGCAGGGCGTGGCGCAGGCGCAGGCGGGCAATGCCGGCTGGCTGGTCTCGGCCGAGGCCATAGATGCTGCTGAGGCCCTGCATGACATGCATCCCGGCCTGGTGAAGCTGGTGGGGCTGGTGCCACATTGGCTGGTCCAGGCCGCCTTGGGCCGTGAGGGCGGAGCCCGCTTCACTGGCAGCCTGTTCCTGGCTCTGGCCTGTTGTACCGTGTACTGGTTCCTGACGCCTCGCTGCGGACGGCCCTGGGCGCTCACCGGGGCCCTGGGCCTGGCGCTGCACCCGCGCGTCTTCGGCCACGCCCATTTCCATGCCCTCGACGTGCCCATCATGGCCATGTCTCTGTTGGCCGCTTTGGCCTGCTATCGGGCGGCCCACGCCAGTCGCTGGCCGGTGGCTGCCGGGGCGTCGGTGCTGGTCGGCCTGGCCCTGGGCACCAAGCTCAACGCTGTGGCCCTGGTCCCTCATCTCGGGCTATGGCTTGCCCTCTGGCGGCCGGCGGGTACCCGGCGCCTGTTGGCCTGGCTGCCGCTGGCCCTGCCCGTCTTCCTGCTCTGCTGGCCCTGGCTATGGCCCGACCCAGTGGGGAGGCTGGGTGAGTACATGGCCTTCCACGCCCACCACTACCACCCGGGCGTGACCTACCTTGGCCGAGTCTACGCCGGAGACCTGTCCGCTCCGTGGCACTACCCGGTGGTCATGCTGGCGCTGACGATGCCCACGACCTGGCTTTTGCCGGTGCTGCCGGCCATCATTCAGACGGTCCGGCGGCGCCTGGGTCCGGCGTCTGGCTTTCTGCTCCTGGGACTGGTCTGCAACCTGGGGCTGGCCTGTTGGCCCACTGCGGCCCGGTACGGGGGCATCCGGCTCTTCCTGCCGGTGTTGCCCTATGCGCTCATGTTGGCCATGCTGGTGGTCCACCAATGGTACCAGCGGCTGCGCGCGGACCAGTGGCCGCGGTCAGGTCTGCTGCAGGGTCTGATCGTCACCGGCCTGCTGCTGCCGGGTGTGGCCGGCATCACGAGGCTGTACCCCTACTGCCTGTCCTACTACTCCGGGCTCTGCGGCGGTCTGCCCGGGGCCAGTCGCCTGGGTCTGGAGCTGACCTACTGGGGCGACGCTTACGGAGGGGCCCGTGAGTTCATGGCGGCGCCAGCCCAGAGCCGCGCGCGGTTCGTCGCCGCTTCGGAGTTGGCTACGGGGGTAATAGACGCCCTCGTCGCCGCCGGCGAGATTCCTCCGCAGCACCGGATGCTGGGGCGCTTCGTGCGCGACAGCTTGCCCGCTGACAGCGACTACGTGATCGTTGACAGCCACCCGCCGATGTGGCCGCCGGCGATGTTGCCCCTGTTGGCCACCGACAAGCCGGTGGTTCGCGTGCGCCGCGAGGGCGTCACGCTGCTGCGCATCTACCGCAACCCGGCGCGGTCACCGTGAGGTCGGGCCCGGCAACTTCGCCCGTCTTGGGCACTCTAATACCAGACCGTGTTGAATGAGGCGTTGAACCAAGGAGTGCCTTTGTGAGTATCCCCCTGATAGACCTGAAGTTGCAGTACCAGCAGATCCGGCAGGAGGTCCAGACCGCTATCAGCGGGGCCCTGGACAGCATGCAGTTGTTCCTGGGGCCCAACGTCCAACGTCTGGAGGAGGACTTCGCCAACTTCTGCGGGGTCCAGCACGCCATCGGGGTAGCCAACGGCACCGAGGCGCTGTCGCTGTCGCTGAGGGCACTGGAGATAGGCCGCGGTGATGAAGTGATCACCGTCTCCTGGACCTTCATCGCCACTCTGGAGGCTATCGTTCACGTCGGCGCCACCCCGGTCGTGGTGGATATTGACCCAAGGACCTACTGCCTGGACCCGGCGGCCCTCGCCCGGGCCATCACGCCCCGTACCCGCGCCGTCATCCCGGTCCACGTTTTCGGGCACCCGGCCGACATGGACGCCATCCGTGAGGTCTGCGGGCCCCGGCGCATCCACATCGTCGAGGATGCCTGTCAGGCCCACGGCGCACGCTACCGTAAGCAGCGCGTGGGGTCTCTGGGCGATGCTGCGGCTTTCAGTTTCTACATGAGCAAGAACCTGGCCGGATACGGCGACGGGGGCATGGTCACGACCAATGACAGTGATGTGGCGCGGCGGCTGCGGATGCTACGGGACCACGGCCAGGAGCAGCGGGGCGTGTTCAGTATGGTCGGCTACAACTCGCGCCTCGATGAGTTGCAGGCGGCGATCCTGAACGTCAAGATGCGACGCCTCGCGAAGTGGCACGAGGCGCGTCGCCATCTGGCAGACTATTACAACGAGAAGCTGTCGGGCCTGGACCTGGTGACACCGCACGAGGCGCCGGGATGCGAGCACGTATACCATCTGTACGCGATCCGCAGCCCCCGGCGGGACGCGATTGCGGCCAAGCTCCAGGAGGCTGGGATCGGCTTCGCCATGCACTACAAGGCGCCACCGCACCTGCAGCCGGCGCTGGGCAACTACAACCTGGCACAACTGGACCTGCCCGTCACCCTGCGCTGCGCCGACGAGATCCTGCAGTTGCCGATGTACCCGGAGCTGACCACAGAGCAGGTGGACCAGGTCTGTGAGGTGGTGAGGAGCGCGCTGGGATAGGGGGCCGGCCCTACAGGGCGCGGCCGTCCAGGCGCGGGCGCAGGATCTGCAGAGGGATCCCGAAGCGGTCGAGGATGGTGGGCCCGATGTCCAGGCGGTCGCCGGGGCCCTCGACCTCCGGATCGTTGGTCGCCAGGAAGATGTGGGGGGCATAGGTGTGGCTGGTGAGGCCCTCGTCAAAGCCGTGGTCCGCCGTGATGTAGACCAACGTCTCCTCGGCAATGCCCAGGTCGGCTAGCTTGTCCAGGAGCTGGCCGGTGGCGGCGTCCATTTGCCGGATGGCCGCCTCGTACTCCACCGAGTTCTCCCCATAGATGTGCCCGGCGTTGTCAGCCTCGTAGAAGTGCACGAAGAGGAAGAAGTCGCCCTGGGCGTGCAGGTCTAGCTGGGCGAGGGCCTCCTGTAGCACCACCGGCCAGTCGTGCAAGCCGTTGATGAACAGGTCCATGTTGTGCTGGGTCAGCGAGTATGGGGTCCCTTCGGGCTCGTTGTCGATGTGACGCTTCTTGGCGACCACGGCCCCCGTGAAGATGTCGGGGCCGCGGTACTTCTCCAGACGCTCAAAGACCGTCAAGCCCTGCGGGATCGGCGCGAAGCGCTTGTTGGTGTGGACGCGGGTGATGTCCGGGCGGTAGCCGGTCAGTATCTGGGCCCAGCCGCACTTGGTATCTGTTCGCCCCTGGGTGATGTCGATGTCCACCAGCGCGCCCTGGGCCGCCAGCCCCATCAGCACCGGCACCTCATTCCGTGCGACCATCTCCTGCAGGTGCTCCCGCTGCACGCCATCCCAGCCCACGAGGATGACCTTGTCGGCGGCGTCCTCAGGGATAAGTGGGAGATCACTCCCACCACCTCCGCACCCACCCAGGACGGCGGCAAGACCCGCGACAACCAAGGCGAGACTGGTAACACGCATGGGGAGACACACTCCGTAATCAAGTTATATGACAGTGCCGATGAATTCGCCCGGCTCATGGCGCGCACCTCCCGCAGGAGCCTCTCGTCCCGGCGGCGAATGCGCAAGGCACTCTTAGGAGGCCACTCATGCTCAAGAGCATCCACTCACCCGACGTGCCGGTGCCCGCCACCCCGTACAGTCAGGCCGTCCTCGCTCAGGGCAGTCGGCTGCTCTTCATTTCCGGACAGGTCCCCGTGGATGCCGCCGGGCAACTGGTTGGCGCCGGCGACTTCCGGGCGCAGGTGCACCAGGTCTTCCGCAACTTGCAGGCGAACCTGGAGGCCGCCGGTGCGAGCTGGCGCAACGTGGCCAAGCTGACCGTGTTTCTGACCGACATCGCCAACTTCCCGGTCTTCAGCGAGGTCCGGCAGGAGTACCTGCAGCCCGCCTACCCGGCGGCGACAACCGTGGCCATCAGCGCGCTGGTGGCGCCGGAGTGGCTGGTCGAGATCGAGGCCATCGCGGTGCTGGACTGAAGGAGCCTAACACCCATGCGGCCGCAGGGCTATCAGCTCAACCGCCGGCAGCTCTTCTTTGCCTACTTCATGGACTGTCAGACGCCCGGAAAACCGGGCGGGGGCCCGGACCTGACCTGGGAGATGGCCGAGAAGGCTGTCCATGGCATCTGCGAACTCTTCGCCGAGCGCGGGCTGCTGCATTGCCTGGGCCTTTGCTCCGAGCCCGAGGTGATGCGGCGGCAGGCGGTTCTGTTCCGCGAGATGCAAGACCGCGGCTGCTGGCTGACACTGCATTTCCAGGCCCGGGCCTATCAGCCGCCGGGTTGCGAGGAACTGCCGTGGGACAGGCCGCTGGCATCCTATGATTACGATGAGCAGTTCGAGCTGTTGCGCATCGCCACCGATGACTGGGAGCAGTCCTGCGGGCAGAAGGCCGTCACCTTCAGCGCCTGCTGCGCCCAGGCCAACGACTTCACCCACCCCATCATCGCCGAACTGGGCTACCGCCAGTGCTACACCTCGGTGCCAGGCCGCTACTTCCCGGAGGCGCACCAGCGCTGGTGGGGCGCCTACCCGCACTCAAGGCATTGCAGCAGCAAGTCACGCCTGATCCCGGGCGAGCTGGACCTCTACGAGGTGCCGCATACCCATGAGCTGAACCCCCGGCCGGGCCCCGTACCCGGCACGTGGACCGTCACTGACTGCCGTGCCGAACACGAGCTGAGCTACGAGGACACGCTGGCGATGGCCGCGGCCAGCATCGAGGACATGCTACGCCGCGACCACCCGCTGCTGTACCTGCTGGTCCCGACACACAACACCTGGGACGTGGCGGACCGTACCAGTGGCCGCCGGAAGGCCCTGGAGACGGCCATTGACGTGGCCTATGCGGTGGCGGACCAGTTCGGGCTTGAGCTTACTCCGGCCAGCCTGCCAGAGTTCCACGCCGAGGCCGATCGCCTCGGGGCTTTCTAGCAGGTGGCTGACAACACGGCACTTACCTTAGGGGAGGCGAACATGCCTCTACGCTGGGCGATCATCGGGTGCGGCGACATCGCCAACAAGCGCGTGGCCCCGGCCATGGTTGAGGATCCTGCCAGCGAGCTGGTGGCCTTCTTCTCCCACACTCTGGCACGGGCGGAGGAGATGCGCGAACGCTTTGGGGCGCGCAAGGCCTACAACGACCTCGACGCCCTGCTGGCCGACAGCGAGGTCGAGGCCGTCTACATCGCTAGCCCCCAGCACCGGCACTGCGAGGAGACGGTGCGCGCAGCCGCGGCGGGCAAGCACGTCCTGTGCGAGAAGCCGATGGCGGTCACGCTCGAGGAGTGCCAGCGCATGGTGGCGGCCTGCGCGGAGGCCGGTGTGGCGCTGGCTATCGCTTACTATCGCCGATGGTATCCCAAGACACGGAAGCTCAAGGAGCTGATCGAGGACGGCGTCATCGGACTGCCGCTCAGCGCGCGGGTCTTCATCGCCGGACGCTACGACCCCGCCCCCGATGACTGGAAGCACTGGCGCGTGGAGGCGCAGGCGGGAGGGGGCGCGATGATGGATGTTGGCAGCCACCGTCTGGACATCATCTGCTACCTGCTGGGGTCACCCCTGAGCGTCGCCGGCCTCACCGGACGCCTGGCGATGGACTATGAGTCGCCGGACACCGAGTCACTCCTCTGCGAGATGGAGAGCGGCGCCCACGTGGTAGCCCAGGCCAGTTGGGCCACCGCCATCGGGCCCGATGAGATGGAGATCCACGGTACGCAGGGGTCACTGGTAGCCACCCCCTTCGACGGGAGGCCCGAGATCATCCTGCGCGGTGAGGGCGAAGATCAGGTCATAGCGGTGGAGCCGCCCGCCGCCAACATGCACCTGCCGCTGATCGCCTCCTTCGCGGCGCGGGTATCCGCCGGCCAGCCACCGGAGTTCGACGGCATTGACGGCATGCAAGCCAGCCGGATCATCAGCGCCGGGTACCGCAGCCACGCGAGTGGGCGTTGGGAGACTGCCTGAGTGGGCCGGGCACTGAAGTACCCGGCTGGGGGATAGCGTCCCTGCGGGACGCAGGTCATTCGTCACGGGAGAGGGGAGGGTGCCGCTGCCAGCCCTGCTGGCAGTGCCATCCCCACGGCGAGGGAGCCTAGCCGCGGCACCGGAGGAGGCTCCTGCGGGAGACGCGTTGGGGCCGGGCACTGAAGTACCCGGCTGGGGGGAGAGCGTCCCTGGGGGACGCGGGGTGTCCGTCGCGGAAAAGGGGGAGGGTGCCACTGCCCGCCGTGCTGGCAGTGCCGTCCCTAGGGGGGGCTGGTGGTGGCACCGGGGGAGGCCCTCCTGCAGGAACGGCAGGCCGGCCGGGGCCGGCCTCTCCAGACGGTCGTTTGTGCCAGGAGGCCGCTGACACAGAGGCTACCCCGGGAAGAACCCCTGCAGGAACTCCTCCAGCGGGCCGTCGTAGACCGCCTCGGCGAGAAACTCGGTCCCCTGCTGGTTGCCCCAGGCGTAGGTGATGATGGTGCGGCCCTGAAACTCGCACAGGTCCATGTCGGAGTTGTTGCGGTTCTCGGCGCTGGCGATATGTGCCCGCTGGGCCTCGGTCAGCCGTGGGTTGGCGATGAGCTTGTCATCGTCGGAGTGTTCGAGCACGGGGTTCAGAGGGCTGGGCTCCCAGTGCACCAGGTCCGGCGAACGGACAATGTGGGTCGGGTACATCGGCCCCGGCAGCGTCTCCAGGTAGACCATGTAGTACCGGCCGTCGCTCAGGTAGCGGATGGAGGGACAGGCGCTGTAGCGGTCGCGGGTGAAGACGTGGTCCTCCGTGGGCAGCAGCTCCCAGGTCCGCAGGTCATCGGAGCGGGCGAAGAAGATGGTGAAGGGTGCGCCGACCTCGACCGTCGCCCGGCCCACCTCGAAGGCCATGATGTAGCCGTCACGTCCTCGGCAGACGGACGTGTTGAACATCCCCCACCCCGGCAGGTGCAGGGCTGTCTGGGTCTCCCATTGCTCCAGGTCGTCGGACCACCAGACGCGGATTTCGTCCCCATCCCAGGTGTTGACCGCATAGGCCCATACCCGGTCGCCCTCGGAATAGGCGCTGCCCAGGTGGTAGCCGGCCCCGAAGCCGGGCGTGCACTCGCCGGTCTCGTGATCCACCAGGCGCATGTACGAGGCGCCAGTGGTGTTGGGCTGGTAGTAGTGGTCACGGACATACTCGAAGCGGTACAACCGGTCGCGAAAGACCAGCGGCGTGGCCTCCACGAGGTCGCATTCGACCGTACCGAGCTTGCGGATCAGGGGCTTGGGCATGGGTGCTCCTTTCCGGGCGTTGGGGCCGGGCCCTGAAGTACCCGGCTGGAGGGAGAGTGTCCCTGGGGGACGCGGGGTGTCCGTCGCGGAAGATAGGCCTACCACGCCGTCCAGCCGCCATCCACCGACAACGTGGTGCCGGTGACCATCCCCGCTTGATCGCTGGCCAGGAAGACCGCGGCTGCGGCCACGTCCTCCGGCTGCGCGAGCTTGCCGCCCGGTATCTGCTTCAGGACATACTCGCGGAACTCCGGGTTCTCCAGGCGTTTGCGGGTCAGGTTAGTCTCAATGAAGGTCGGCGCAATGGCGTTGACCGTGACACCGTGTCGGGCCCACTCCACCGCCAGGGTCCGCACCAGGTTGATGATCGCGCCCTTGCTGGAGCAGTATACGGGCTGGCCGGGGACGCCCACGAGACCGGATTGGCTGGAAATGAAGATGACCCGGCCCCAGCCCTGGGCGATCATGTGGTGCGCGGCGGCCTGGGCCACGAAGAACCCGCCCTTCACGTTGACCGCGAAGTGCTCGTCCCACGTCTCAGGCGTGGCCTCCAGGCCGGAGACCGGGCGGTTGATGCCGGCGTTGTTGACCACGATGTCAAGGCGCCCACACTCCGCCATGACGCGCGCCACGGCGGCGGAGATTTGCTGCTGGTCGGTGATGTCCAGGTCAACGGCCAGCACCTCGGCGCCCTGCGCAGCGACCAGAGAGGCGGTCTGCTGGGTGCTTACGCCGGGCTTGTCGGAGACAGCCACGCGGGCGCCCCGCCCACCGAGAGCGACGCTGATGGCCTGCCCCAGGCCGGTGGCAGCGCCAGTTACCAGTGCCACACGTCCATCCAGTCGGAACCAGTCCTTGGGCTGCATGCACTCACTCCCTGTTCGTTGCCCCACTTGGGAGAACTGGACCAGCATTTCCTCGCCGCGCGGGTGCTGTCCTGCCCCGGCGGCCGGCGCCGGTGGCGTTGACACGGGCGAGAGGGACCCCTATAATGGCGGCGGAAAAGTTAAGCAGGCCTAACTTTGTGCGGAGCGCCAATCTCCTGATGCCCAAGACGCCCATCTCAGCGAAGATGGAGGACTACCTCGAGGCCATTCTTCAACTCGAGCGAGAGCAGGGGGCCGTGCGAGTCACCGACATCGCTGACCGCCTGCAGGTCACAACCCCCAGTGTGACCGGCGCCCTGAAGACTCTCAAAGCCCGGGACCTGGTGAAGCATGAGTCTTACGGGGACGTGGTGCTGACCCCCAGGGGGCGAGAGTTGGCCCGCCAGGTCCATGACCGACATCAGGCCATCGTGGATTTCCTGAGCAGCGTTCTGCACCTGGCACCGGAGGAGGCCGAGAGCGACGCGTGTGGGTTGGAGCACACCCTGGGTTCGGCGGCTCAGGACCGGCTGGTGTGCCTGACCCAGTTCCTGCACGACCACCCGGGCCTGTACCAGGAATGGCTTGAGCATCTCGAGCGCCATGTGGCAGGGGAGACAACCAGCCTTCCGTCCGGTGCACAGCTAGCCGATACAGAGCCTGCAGCAACCACCCTGGATCGCGTGCCACCAGGGATGACGGTGCGTATACGCAAGGTCGGGGGCTCGGGAGCGATTCGCCGCCGGCTCCTGGACATGGGGCTTCGCACCGGGGTGGAGCTGCGAGTGGCTCGCATCGCTCCCCTGGGTGACCCGGTAGAGATTCACCTGATGGACTACCATCTGTCACTGCGCCGGATGGAGGCCGCAGCGATCGAGGTGGAAGTGGTGGCGATGCCCTTGAGCATGGCGCGTGCGGGCCAGCGGGTGGTCATCACGGAGCAGCGCGGCCGGGGTCTGATGGGTCAGTTACGGCTCGAGGGGCTGGTCCCCGGCGCCGTTGTTGACGTGGTGCAGGAACTCGGGGGCATCGGCGGCATGGTGGTCCGCAGCAATGGCCGAGAGCTGCGCCTCGGGCGCGGGCAGGCACAGCGGCTAACGGTGCGACTGGTCGCGCAGCACGCATGATCTGGCAGGGCAGTTGATGGCTTCTCCCACCACCCGCCAACTGGTCGTGGCCCTCGCGGGTAACCCCAACTCAGGCAAGACCACACTGTTTAACGCCCTTACCGGCTCGCGCCAGCACGTGGGCAACTACCCCGGCGTCACCGTGGAGAAGAAGGAGGGCCACCGCGACTTCGGCTCCTACCACATTCGCTTTGTGGACCTGCCGGGCACCTACAGCCTGACTGCTTACTCCCTGGAGGAACTCGTCGCCCGCGACTTCATTCTGGTGGACAAGCCTGACGTTGTGGTGGACGTGGTGGATGCCTCCAACCTGGAGCGCAACCTGTACCTGGCCAGCATGTTCCTAGAACTGGGCGTACCGCTGGTCCTGGCCGTGAACATGATGGATGTGGCCGAGGCACGGGGACAGGTGATTGACCTGGCGCTGTTGGCAGAGCTTCTGGGGGTCCGAGCGGTGCCAGTGATCGCCAGCCGGGGGCAGGGCGTGGAGGAGTTGTTGCAGGCGGTTGTCGAGGCGGCGAGAGAAGGCAATCCGCGGGCGGTACAGGTTCAGTACGGGGGGGAGATCGAAAGCCACCTGGCCCAGTTGACGGAGGCCGTCGAGGCGGAGGGCGCCCTGGCGCATCTGCCGTCACGGTGGGTGGCGATAAAGCTGCTGGAGAACGACGAGCAGGTTCGCCGGCAGGTGCAGCAGTGCGATAGCAGCGGACGCCTCCTGGAAGCGGCACGTGCGGCCCGCAGCCACTTGCAGAGCATCACCGGGGACGACCCTGAAGTCATCATGGCGGAGCGCCGTTACGGATTTGTGAATGGTGCCTGCCGCGAGGTCATCACCCTGGCGCAGCAGAGCCGCGTGGACTGGTCCGACAAGGCCGATAGCTTCCTGACCAACCGTGTTCTGGGCCTGCCAATCTTCTTCATGTTCATGTGGCTCATGTTTGAGGGCGTCTTCCGCCTGGGGGCGCCGCCAATGGCCTGGCTGGAGAGCTTCTTCGCCTGGTTGCAGGCTACGGCCCGGGACAGCCTGCCGCCAGGAGAGCTGCAGTCACTGATTGCCGACGGGGTCATCGGCGGTGTCGGCGGGGTGCTGGTGTTCGTGCCCAACATCATGCTGCTGTTTCTGGCTATCTCGCTACTCGAAGACAGTGGCTACATGGCCCGGGCCGCCTTTGTGGTGGATCGCGTGATGCACCAGGTCGGGCTCCACGGCAAGAGCTTCATTGCGATGCTCCTGGGCTTTGGCTGCAGCGTGCCGGCGATCATGGCCACGCGCTCGCTGGAAAGCCGCCGCGACCGCATCATCACGATCCTGATCGTGCCTTTGATGAGCTGTGGGGCGCGGCTGCCTGTCTACATCCTCCTGGTGGGAGCCTTTTTCCCGGCGGACGCGGCGGGCAAGGTGATCTTCTCGGTCTACGTGCTGGGTGTCTTACTGGCGCTGACCATGGCCAAGGTCTTCCGGCGCTTCCTGCTCCCGGGGCCGCCGGAGCCCTTCGTGATGGAGTTGCCGCCGTACCGCATGCCGACGCTCAGGGGCACGCTTATCCACATGGTCGAGCGCGGCTGGCTTTATGTGCAGAAGGCCGGAACCACCATTCTGGCCATGTCAGTTCTGATGTGGTTCCTGCTCACCTACCCCAAGGTCGCACCCGAGCCGAACCTGGCGGAGGCCGGAGCGGCTCGCCGGGCCATCGAGCACAGCTACGCCGGTCGCGTCGGCGCGGCCATCGAGCCGGTGCTGCGGCCGCTGGGGTTCGACGACCGCATCGCCATCGCGCTGTTCTCTGGACTCGCTGCCAAGGAGATCGTCGTTTCCACACTGGGCACCGTCTTCAGCCTCGAGGGCGCTGAGGACGACACACACCAGCTTCGGCAGGCGTTGGCTAGCGACCCCCAGCTCTCGCCCCTGAAGGCCTATGCGTTGATGCTCTTCGTGCTGATCTACGTGCCCTGCGTGGCGACCATCGCCGTGATCTACCGGGAGACCTGCTCGTGGCGATGGGCGATGTTTGCGGTGGGGTACACCACCGCCCTGGCCTGGATCGTGGCCTTCGTTGTGTACCAGGGCGGCCGGCTGGTCGGACTGGGTTAGGAGGCTGGCATAATGTGGGAGACGGCGGTCATTGTGGCTCTGGTGGCCCTGGCCATCGCATTCCTGGTCTGGCGCTTCTTCCGCCTGGCTTCAGGCAAGACGGCCTGCCAGGAGGGCGTCTGTGAGGGCTGCGCCGCCTTCGCCGACTGCCGCGAGAAGCAGCTTGAGACCTGCCCCCTGCGCGAAGACGAGGACGAGGAGCGCCCCGGCTAGCCCATCCCCTCCGCGTATTCCGTCTCCTCGGGTAGATCGGTCGGGCTCTCAAACTCCAGGCGGTAGCCATCCGGGTCGGTGAGGTATACCACCCACAGGCCGTTGCCGACGAACGGTCGCCGGGGCTCCAATCCCCGCTCCGGGGCCGCGTGGTAGAGCGCCAGGGCATCCTCGCACATGAAGCAGACGGTGACGCCCTGGCCCAGCTTCCCCTCAGGTTGCCCAGGCACCGTGGCCCTCCTGCGGGTACTCCTGCAGCATCAGCGCGGCCCCGCCGTTCTGCAGCCAGCACCAGCGAAGCTGTCCTTCGGGGCTCCAGTGGTTCGTCATGGAGAACCCGAGTCCGTCCACGTAGAAACGCAGGGATGCCTGGATGTCTGACACCGTCAGGAACGGCACGACCTGCTTGACGTTGGGACCAGCGGCCACCTCCGGATTCACGCTCACTCCTCCCCTGCGCCCTTTGGGGGACTCGTCTTGGGCCCTTGCCAGTAACGGTCATACAGCGCCTGCGCCAGGTCCGCGATGACCTCACGCAGTTCCAGGTCCGCGATCCAGCCTGCCGGCAGGGCCTGCTGACCCCACAGCGCGCCCAGCAGGTTTCCCGTCAGACTACCGGTGCTGTCGCTGTCGCCGCTGTGGTTGGCGGCGAGCACCACACCGTCAGCCCAGTCCCGGGCCACGAGAGCGCAGTAAAGAGCAATGGCCAGGGCCTCCTCCGCCACCCAGCCCTCGCCCAGTGTCTCCAGCCGGGCCGCCGAGGGGTCGCCGGCTGCCGACAGCGCCACCGCACTCTCGATCGCGCTGAGCGTCCGGCCATGGCCTGGTTCAGCAGCGAGCAGGTCCCGGGCGTGAGCGATGGCTGCTTTCAGATCGGCCCCGCGGCACACATCGGCGATGATCTGGGCGAAGCAGCCTGCTGCCAGATAGCCTCCTGGCGCGCCGTGGGTGAGCGCCGCGATGTCGCAGCCCAGTTCGAAGGCCTCGGCAAACGCCAGACCCACGGGCGCGATGCGCATCAGACCGCCACAACCCCGGCTATCATTGAGCGGGGCGCGGCGCGAGCCGACGGAGGCGGACTTCAGCGCCGAGAGGCAGGTCCCGCCAGGGGCGCGCCATGCGTTCAAGTCGGGGATGCCCGCCAGCCCGTCGCTGGCAGTCGGGTCGAAGGCGGGATGCGCCGACGTCTCGCCCTGGGTCTTGAGCCACCGCAGGTACGCCAGGTGAACCGTGCCGACCACGTCCTGGACGCCTCGTGCGCTGCCGCGGTCCCAGGCCTCCACCAGCCCCTCGGCAGTGAACAGCGTCATCTGGGTGTCATCGGTGATGGCGCCCCGTCGGCCATAGGCCGGGGCGAGGTGGCGCAGGCCCTCAGGCCCAAAGGACTGGCGTATGTCGGCGAGTCGCAGGAACTCCAGGGGCGCACCCAGGGCATCGCCCAGAGCTCCGCCCAGGAGACACCCGAGGAACCGGTCGCGGGGTTCGGGTGGCGCCGGCTGTGACATCATGTGGCACACCTCGCTGCTCGCATGAAGAAGTCATCCTGGCCGAAGTTGCCGCCTTTGAGGGCCAGCACCAGGTCTCGGTCAGGCAAGGAGCGGCAGAGCGGCACTCCGGGGGCGACGTCGCAGAGAATCTCGACCGCCTGGAGCTGCAGCGCTGCGCAGACCGTGCCCGCAGTCTCGCCGCCGGCGACCAGAAGCCGGCGGATGCCCCGCTCCTGGACCGCCCAGACGGCGAGCCTGGCCAGCAACTCCTCGATGGCAAGCCCCAGGGCGCGGGCGTCCATGCCCGCGGCGGCCGCCTGCGCCTGCAGGTCGGCCCGGTCCTGTGCCGCCATCGAAGTGGCGACGATGACCAGTTCACTGTGGGTCAGGGCTGCGCCAACCTGGCCTGTCAGGCCGTCAATCACCTGGCTGGCTGTCTCCCTGAGCAGCCTGGTAAGGTCGGGGCGGACCAGGGCGAAATCAGTGGCAGCAGCCACCTGGCGGAGCGTCTGGGCGGCGCAACTGCCGGCCAGGGCCAGGACCGGCTCGCGACGGCTTCCTGACCCGCGGGAAGGCCCCGGGGCGGAACGGCGGCGCGGCCCGAGCAGGCCTTCGCGGCGCCACACCGCGGGTAGCTCGAGGGGCAGGGCGGAGGAGCCTGAGATCAGCGGCAAGTCCCACACCGCGCGGGCGATGAGGCGGGCGTGGCGACGGCTGAGGCAGTCCACCACCACGTAGGACTGGCCGGCAGACCACCGCGACTGCAGCGCTTCCCGCAGAGCGTCTGGCCCACGCTCGACAGTCTCGTAGCTGACGAGCGTGACGGGACGGTCCGTCAGGCGCGACAGCCAGCGAACCAGGTTGGAGTCGGTCATGGGATTAAGTGGATGGTCCTTCATGGGCGACTCGTGCAAGGGCACGCCGAGCACAAAGTGGTAGCCGTGGCAGGTAGTGCGCCCATTGACGGGGAGGGCCGGGACGACAATGGTGCCGGGAACCCCGCAAAGGTCGGTGGCCACGTCAAGCACCGGCCCGATGTTGCCCTCAGGCGTGGAATCAAAGGTCGAGCAGTACTTGTACTGCACCATGTGAGGTTGCAGGCTGCGGGCCATGCGAAACAGCCCCTGGGCGTCCAGTCGGGCCTGGGCCGCGGGTACAGACCGCAGCCGCGTGGCGTAGGTGACCGCCTGCCACTCCTCACCCAGGGGGAAACCGGGATCGAATACCAGCACAGAGCCTGCGCCAGCCCGGGCCAGCATGCCGGCCTGGTCCGAGGCCCCGGTGAAATCATCGGCGATGCCGACGAGGACCGGCATGTCAGTACACTCCCGCCTGCATGGCCTGAAGCGTCTCGCCCGCGCGCTTTACGCCGCTGCGAGGACTGGAGAGAATGGCCACGGGGCTTGCGACTGGTATCTGCTCGGCCACGCGAGCCATCGAGGCCTGAGCCAGAACTACGACTTCGACAGCGTTGGGTCCCGAGACCAGCGCCTGCAGCCCCTCCCTCACCAGACGGTCATGGCTCTCCTGGTCGCCACGGGCGGCCGCCGCGAAGGCCCCCTCCACCAGCACCGGGCGAATGGTGACATGCCGGTCGGCTTCGAGCGCGCACTGCTGGACGAGCTCGACCGTCGGGCGCAGGGTCGAGGGGAGAGTGGCCAGCACGCCGGTAGTCTGCCCTTGCTGAACGGCGGTCTCGGCCATAGGGCGATCCAGACGCAGCACGGGGACGTTCACCAGTCGCCGGGCGAGGTCGACACAGGGACCGATGGATGAACAGGTCACGAGAACCAGGTCTGAGCACTCGGCGGCCAACTGGATCAACGCGCAGACACGGCGCACGATGCCCGGTGTCAGGCCCTGTTCGCGGATGGCGTCCCGCAAAACGGACTCATCCAGGTAGTGGAGCTGCTGGAGGTCAGGGAACAGCTCGCGGCTCAGCTCCGCGAGACCGGGGATGACACGATGGACCGTGTGAACGAAACCTAACGTCGGCATGACAGAAGCTCCTTCATGGCAGGGGGCTCTTTCGCTGTGGGGCTGCGAAGACCCTTCCGTGGGACGGACGGCGCGCACCGGATGGGGGGCAGGTGAACGGGTCCGTCGTTCCGAAATGGGGGTTACTCGCAGGCTGGAGGACACAGATGAGGGTCACAGTCGCACAGCTCAACACCACCGTCGGCGATGTCGGCGGGAATCTGTCGCGCGCGCACCAGGTCATTTCCCAGGCCGCGGAGGCCGGCAGCGACCTGGTGGTCTTCACGGAGCTATTCCTCTCCGGCTACCCCCCGCGGGACCTGCTGAACCGCTGCCGGTTTGTCGAGCGGGTGCAGGCGGGGGCGCAGGAGCTGCTGGAGTCCAGCCGGCAGTACCCCGACCTTGGCATCCTTGTTGGCCTGCCCACGGCCACCGGCCTGACGCACGGGCGGGGTCTGCGGAACTCGGCCTATCTGATTGCCAACGGCGAACTCATTGGCGTTCAGCACAAGTCTCTCCTGCCAACGTACGATGTGTTTGACGAGGACCGCTACTTCGATCCAGCCTGCGAGCGGACGCCCATCCCGTTCAAGGGGGAGAGGCTTGGCATCTCCATCTGCGAGGATGCCTGGAACGACCCGGAGCTGTGGCCGCACCAGCGCATGTATGACTGTGACCCGATCGCGGAGCTGGCGGCCAAAGGCGCGACGCTGCTGGTGAACCTGTCCGCCTCGCCCTACAGCGTCGGCAAGGAGGAGATACGTTTCCGGCTCATCAGCCGCCATGCCACCCGACACGGGCTGCCGTTTGTTTACGTGAACCAGGTCGGTGGCAACGACGAGCTGATCTTCGATGGCCGCAGCCTTTGTCTGGATGCGCGTGGGGAGCCCATCGCCGTTCTGCCCGGCTTTGAGGAAACGGTCGTGACCGTGGACACCGGGGCGCCCGGCCAACCAGGAGGGTACACCCCGCTGGAACACATCGCCTCAGTCCACGATGCGCTTGTGCTTGGGCTGCGGGACTATATGCGAAAGTGCGGCTTCCGTACCGCGGTCATCGGCCTGTCGGGTGGCATTGACTCGTCGGTGGTGTGCTGCCTGGCGGTGGCCGCCCTCGGGCCGGAGAACGTCATGGGCATGTCCATGCCGTCCATGTACTCGTCGGCGGGAAGCGTGGAGGATCCGCGCATCCTGGCCGCCAACCTCGGCATCGAGTTCCATGTCGTGCCCATCGCTGAAATCCATGGGGCCTATCTGACGGCGCTGCAGGAGCTCTTCGCCGGCACCGAGCCGGGAGTCGCGGAGGAGAACATCCAGGCCCGCATCCGCGGCAACCTGTGGATGGCGGTGTCCAACAAGCGTGGGTCGCTGGCGCTGAGCTGCGGCAACAAGAGTGAGCTGGCTGTCGGCTACTGCACCCTGTACGGCGACATGTCCGGGGGGCTGAGCGTCATCTCGGATGTGCCCAAGACGATGGTCTACGAGCTGGCGCGGTACATCAACCGGAAGGGCGAGATCATCCCGGCCCGTTGCCTGACGAAGGCCCCCTCCGCCGAGCTCCGCCCCAACCAGACCGACCAGGACACGCTCCCACCCTATGAGGTCCTGGACGGCATCCTGCAGCTCTATGTCGAGGAGGAGCTGTGCGCGGAAGACATCGTCGCTCGCGGCTTCGATGAGGGGGTCGTGCGCTGGGTGACGCGGACCATAGACCGCAATGAGTACAAGCGGCGTCAGGCCGCCCCGGGCCTGCGGGTAACCAGCAAGGCCTTCGGTGTGGGTCGCCGGATGCCGGTGGCGGCGAAGTTCAGTCAGTAGTAAGCTGGTGGGCAACGGGGCAAACGGGCCCGGCAACGCCGACAGAGGGTCTGCACCCCAGCTCACCGGTGGACATCTCGGCCAGTGCGGCTGTGGTGGATGGGCGCCTGTACTTCGTCAGCGGCTCCCATCTCTGGAGCCTGGGGCTGGAAAACGCCCGGTAGCACCATCACGCGGTTGCCAAGAGGCAAGGAGGACGAACGATGCTCAAAGGGATCTCCCCCCTGATCAGTCCGGACCTGCTGGCCACGCTGGCACGGATGGGACATGGTGACGAGATCGTGCTGGCGGACGCGCACTTCCCGGGCGAGACCATGAACCAGCGGGTGGTCCGCGCCGACGGCCTGCGTATTGCGGACCTGCTGGACGCGATCCTGCCGCTCTTTGAGCTAGACGCCTACGTGGAAGACCCGGTGGTGATGATGGCCCCGGTGCCGGGTGATGCGCTGAACCCGGAGGTTGAGAGAGCCTATCGGGCGGCCATAGACCGTCACGCACCACAGACGCCGCCCATCGCCCGCGTCGAGCGCTTTGCCTTCTATGACCGCGCCCGGCAGGCCTTCGCCGTGGTCATGACCGGCGAGACAGCCAAGTACGGTAACATCATCCTGAAGAAAGGCGTGACGCCCTGCTAAGCGTCCCGCGTTAGCGCGAGCTCTTCAATAACCGCTCCATGGCCTCGACATCCTGGTAGCCAACGGCCTTCCCCAGGATCTTGCCCTTGACGTCAATGGCCACCACAGTGGGGAAGCCGCTGACCTTGAAGTTCTCCACGAGCTGCGGATTGGCATCGCCATCCACCTTCACGCAGACGAAGGGCTCGGCAGCCGCCACGACCTTGGGGTCGGGCCAGACCTCCTCGTCGAGCTTCCTGCACCAACTGCACCATTCGGCGGTGAAATCCACGAGGATAGGGCGCTTGAGCTTGATCGCCTGCTGCTTGGCCTGGGCAAAGTCAGTGAACCAACTGATCTTCTTGGTTGCTGTGGCGCTAGAGACCGTCGACTCCTCGGAGGGCAGGGGCTCGGGAGGGGCCGATCGAACGCCTATCGCCTCACCCGCCGGGGGCTGATTGGGTGGGGTACATCCGGCCAGGCATCCCAGCGCCGCGATCACGGCCACGACCACCACGTGTCTCATATACTCTCCTCCTTGACCGGCTGCGGGCGCGGTCGGTTCTATCTCATCGCACTCGAATACGCGCCACCAGCGGAGTCCCCGGGGCGGGCAGGACCGTTTCGCCCAGGGGCTGCAAGAAGACCTTGATTCGGCTTCCCAGGCGCTCGACTTGGCTGACGCGGGCCGCAAAGCTCGCGCCTCCCACTGGCTCCACGGTCGCGTCCTGCCCGACCTGTACCCGGTTGGCGTCTGCCGCGCTACCCCGGAATACCAGCCGAGAGCCGCCGCTGGCCTCGATCTCGGCCAACACCTGGCCGGCCCGCACTGTGTCTCCCGGCCGCACCTTGAGTGACACCAGACGGCCCGACCGCGGGGCCTTGACCTGGCTGCGCTCGACGGCCTGCTCTGCAGTATGGACCGCCGCCTCCGCTTCTTGCTGCCGCGCCTCACGAATCGCTTTCTGCTGGGCCTCCCGTCGGGCCGCCAGGCGCTTGCGTACCTGGGCCAGCTCCGAGCGGCGCTTCGCCACCGCCTGCGCCTCGCGCTGCAAGGTCTGCAACTGCAGCACCTCGCTGGGGTAGCGATCAGTGGCGGCGCGAGCGTCCGCCAACTGTGACTGGGTCAAGTCGAGAACCTTCTTGGCGTCCTCCATCTGCAGGCGAGCTCTCACCAGTGCAGGTGGGTCAGCCCCGCCGATGGGCCTGGTGTTGGCCCTGGCCTTCTCGAAGGCTGCTTTGGCCGCCAGGTACAACCGTTGGGCGCGGTGGGCGTTTTCCTCCGCTCTTTCCCGGAACTTCAGGGCTTCCGCCGCGGCACTGTGCTGTTGACGATACGACCGTAACCGCAGTTCGGCAGTTTCCAGTGACTCCAGAGTCTTTACCAGGGCCTGCTCGACCTTCTGCAGGCGCTTGATCTCGGGGTCATTGCGCGCCTGGGCAGTCTTGGCCTTCGCCTGCTCCAGGCGCTTGCGAGCGGCCTGCAGTTCCTTCACCAGGTCCGGGCACTTGAGCTGGATCAGGGCCTGGCCCTCAGTGACGGGTTGGTCCCCCGTCGTCAGCAGGGCTCCCACCGTGCCGCTGCTCGGCGCTTTGACCTCCTCCGTGCCAACGGCGCTGACGTTACCGTGTAGCACCAGCTCGCGGCCGGACCGCGGCTCTCCGACGGCCGGCGGCGTGGCGTCGGGGGGGTTGCCCGGGCGGACCCGCGACAGCAAGCCTGCCAGACCGCCACCCAGCATGCTTCCGAAAGCCAGCAGCGCCACCACCAGCAGGAGGCCCAGGAGTGCAGCGAGTGCAGTTCGCGTCAGGCGATTCATCGAACGTCCCTTCAACAGTGGCAGACGTACCTGCTAGATGACGACCCGTCCCAGATACACCGCGCCGGAGTCCGGCTGTCGTGCCAACTCGCACAGGTCCGCGAGTTGCTCAGGGAAGTGGGGCACCTGCCCCAGCTCCTGGCACGGCACCCACGCGATGGTACGGCCCTCGGTGGGCGGTGCCTGCTCCTGGCCCGGGAGCAAGCGAGCCGCCAGGTACAGCTCCAGCGTCCGCTTTGCGCCGTGCCAAAGCTCCCGGTAAGCCAGCAACGCTCCGGCCTCCACGGCCAGTCCGGCCTCCTCAGCCACCTCGCGGGCGATGGCCCCGGGGATCGTCTCGTCAGCTTCGAGACCGCCTCCCGGCGGCACCAGGTAGCCCGGGGCGCCGCGTTTCGTGCTCACCAGGAGTACCCGGTCCCCCTCCATGACGATCGCTGCGACGCGGACTCGCACTGCCATGCGGCGGCTCTCTCGGTTGGGTGGTTCGTGGCCGTGGGCGCTATGAGGTTACCACACCGGGCGCCCGGCGCGCAATCAGGGAGCGCGGCGCAGCTCGATGACCGGCAGCTCCGGGCGGCAATTCAGCCGCACCGGCGGGGTGATGCAGCCCAGGCCGCGGCTGACATAGATGCGGCAGCCATCGCGCTCTACCCAGCCGGCGCGGTACTTCTGACCGTAGAGCGAGGGGACCCAGGCGCGGAACAGCCAGGGCAGGTAGATCTGACCGCCGTGGGTGTGGCCGGCCAGCCAAAGCCGCGCCCGGCGGTCGTGCTGCTGCTCGAAGACATCCGGGTTATGGGTGATGACAATGGCAACATCATCCTGACCGACTGCCCGCATCGCCTCGGTCAGACTCGGCCGGGTCTCCATGAGCTCGCCCAGGCCGACCAGGTAAAGCGCGTTGCGGCCCCCGGCAAGTTGCACGGCGCGCCCCTCGAGGTTCTCGACTCCCGCCCCCAGGATGGCCTGGCGGCTCTCCCCCGCGCCCTCCCAATGCTCGTGGTTGCCGAGCACGGCGTAGACGCCCAGGGGGGCCTGGAGCCTGCTTAGCTCCTCCCAAACAGGCGCGATGTAGCGGGCGTCACGGTGCACCACGTCGCCCAGGATGACGATGACGTCGGGCTGCAGGGCGTTGGTGCGGCTGACGATGGCCCGGACGCGACCTCGCGACAGCCAGGGACCGTGGTGGATGTCAGTCAGTACCGCGATGCGGAGGCCCTCGGCCGCCTCGGGCAGCCCACGGATGGGGGCTACGTCCTGGGTTACCTCTATCCACCGAGGTTCGATGCCCGCTATCCACAGCACTACGGCAAGAAGCAGCGCCACGTCCACCCAGCGGCTCATGCGCCGGCGCGGCCTGGCGACCTGGCTAGACACCGTCGCTGTCACTCGCCCACCCACACCAGCACCTGCTGCAACACCTGGGCACAGTAGCTGCAGGCGTAGCAGCGCTTGTCGCAAGACGTCGTGCGCGCGAACCAGTCCGCGGGGAAGCGGCGGTTGTCTATGACGTAGCCGCCGAAGCATGGGCCGTGGCCGGGCTCGAAGAGACTGGGCAGGTTGCCGTCATAGCGGCCGGTGCAGTAGGCCTGGATGACCATCCGCGGGCTCTGGTGCATGCGGGTGGCGAGCTTCATCGTGGAGACATAAGGTTCGTAGTGGTGCACGTCCTCGGGGCGGATCCAGGAGTTCTGCAGGAAGCTGACCCAGTGTTCCCGGTCGGCGTAGTATTCCCAGCACAGAGCGGGGGCGTGGTCGGCCACGTTGACCAGTTCAGCGACCTCCTGCTCGTGGGCCACCAGGTTGTCGTGGAAGGTCTGCACAGAGCACCAGTTGAGGCAGCCGGAGTTGGCCAGCAGGTGCAGGCTCTTGCCATGGGCGTCACACCAGGCTCTGAGTTCGGCCAGGCGCTCCAGGTCGCGGTTGTACTCGCGCTGGACGTGGTAACTGTCGAAGAGGTCGGCGACGTACTCGAAGGCCTTGACGGTGCCCAGACGCATGTTGATGGAGGCGCGGACATCCAGGGCCGGGAAGTGCTGCTGCAGCAGGCGGGCGATCATGGGCGACATCGTGGTGACTATGTCCAGGCCGGTCGTCTCCAGGAGATGGTCCACCAGCGAGCCGACACGGTTGGCCAGGAAGCGGGAGTTGCCATAAGCACCGAAGCAAGAGGCATTGAGCAGCAGGTCCAGCTTGAGGCCCATGGCTCGAAATCGACAGAGATCCGCCTCCAGGCGCTCCTGCGCCTGCCAGTCCACAGCGCCATGGTCCTGGCCCAACGGCGACCGCCCGCTGGGCATCCCCGGCCAGGCGAAGTAGACCTCCGCGACACAGTCGCCGTGGGTTGACAGAATGTCACCCAGGGACTCTTCGTCCCCACCCGGCAGTTGATAGCCCACGGCGAATCTCATACCCGCTCCCTGGTGCTACCCGGCCCGGCGAAAAGTGACCGACCAGCGCGCTTCAGCGGCGGTGAAGGACAGCGGGACCTCCAGCACCCTGTCCCGCGACTGACTGTCGCGGGGCGCGTATCCCTCCGGCACATAAACAAAGACGCGCCCGGTCATCCCCGGCATCCGGCGGGCCGTGCCGCTCAAGGTGAGCTTGGCGGCATCCCAGGCCACGGCGGGCAACTCCACACCGCCCTGCGTGAGGTGCATGTCGGTGCTGAGCACGAACGGCCGATCGAGCTTCGGCACCACGCGCAGGACACGGCAGGAGGCCGGCGGCACCGGGATGTCGAGACTGAGGCCGACCCCCTCAGCCAGCGACGCCTCGCCCAGGAGGCGCTCCGCGAAGAAGTCCCAGAGCACCACCGGCTGCCCGGCGGGAAGACCCAGTTGGGCCAGGGCCACCGGCAGGCGAAGCGGTTCCTCCTCCAGGTTGAACAGCCCGAGGACGTGCCAGGTTCCCCAGGCCGTCTCCACCGGCAGATCCCACACGCGGGCATAGCCGTCGCGGGTGAAGAGGTCCACGGGTCGGGCGCAGCGCCGGTAGGAGGGGAGGCACTTGGGAATGAGCGCCAGGCGCTCCTCGGGCAACTCCGGCAAGCGGTCGCTCAGGAAGGCCGGCCCGCCGCCGAGGGCCACCCAGGCCATGCGGATGCGGCTCTCGTCGAGGTTGCCCTGGCCCACTTGCAGATAGTCCGGATCGGACCAGTAGAACTTGCCGCTGACATGGTACCGGCAGGCAAAGTCATTGGCCCAGCCGCGGAGATGTTCCAGGCCGATGCCGGGGTTGCCCAGGTCCCGGTGCGTCCAGGCCGCGTCGCAGAGGCCGGCCACCTGATTCAGCGGAGCGTTGCAGGCCATGTAGGCCATCTGCGGGCCCATGCCGGCGCGGAACTCCTCGGCGAAGCGCCGCCACACCGGCGTGCCCAGGGTCAGGTCACCGTCGTGGAGCTTGAGGTTCCCCGCCAGCAAGTTGCCCTGGAAGTCGTTCTTCAGGTAGACACAGCCATAGGACCGGGCCTTCTGGCCGGCATCGCGCAGGAATGCGGCCCCCTCCGGGCTGGTGGGGTCCACGCTGTAGATCTTGCCGTGGGGCTCCCAGAACCAGTAGTCACCCGAGACATGGGGTCCGCCGTCGGGGCCGCGGGCCAGGATGCCAGGCTGCAGGGTCGCCTCCGGGGCGAACTCGGAGACATTCGTCACCGACATCCATAGACCCAATGACAGGCCCATGGCGCGTAGCTGTTCACTGAGCCAGGGAAGACCGTGGGGGAACCGGTCGTTGGGCACCCAGTGGCCTACCACGTCGCGGTACTGCCAGCCGTGGTCTATCTGCAGGTTGGTGCAGCCCAGCGGGGCGAAGCGTTCGCGAATGATGCGTGCGTTGGCCAGCACGAGGTCTTCGCTGATCTCCAGGCGGTAGGCATACCAGGAGTTCCAGCCCGAGGGGCAGTGGCCGGGCGGGCGCGGGTTGTTGACGGCCATGACGGTGTCCGCCCAGCGTTCCAGGGCTGCGTGG
>JABLXH010000047.1 GCA_013178155.1 Armatimonadota bacterium
GTTGACCGCGATAAGAGCCTCGGCGGCACCCACCACGACGGCCGATGAGGAACTCAGGCCGGAGCCAACGGGGATCGTGCCATGGGCCACGATGTTAGCTCCCCGCAAGGGCACCTCCGGGAACTCCCAGAGCTGTTTCCTCTCCGAGCAAGAAGGTGGGCCAGTTCTCGGCCCCCTCGCGCTCGGAGATGATGACCGTGCGCTCCGCGGCCGCCTCGTCGGGATCAAAGCGGGCGTTGGCCATGCGGTCAGCCTCGATCCGCAGGCCCAGGTCCCCGTGGGCCGATGGCACCGTCTCGAAGTACACCGTGAAGTCCGTGCTCGTCATGCCGTTGTTGTAGCCGCCGACACGAGCGACTTCCTTGAAAATGTCGCCCTTGCCGAACTCGATGCCCCCCTTGAAGCACATGTGCTCAACCCAGTGTGAGATCCCCGTGATGCCCGGCCGCTCGTTGCGGCTGCCGACGCGGTACCACACCCAGACGGTGGTGATGGGCGCCACGCGGTGCTCGACGGTGAGCACCTTCAGGCCGTTGTCCAGAACGGTCTCGCGTACGGGGAAATCGAGCATGCCATCATCTCCTCAGAGGCGTTCCTGCGCCTCGCAACTTCTCCCTCTGTCCTCATTGCTCCTGCCTGGACGCGTTGCAGGTCTGTGACGGGTTCGCAGCGTATCTTGCGGCCTGAACCACGTCACGGGGTACCGTCCATGAGATTCACCGCAGTCCCGCTGGGCTCGCTCATTACCCTGATCGGCGTCCTGGCGTGCAGCCTGGCACGAGGAGGACCGGCGATGGACCGACTGACGTTCTGCTGCGAGCCTGACAATGACCTGTATCAGGTCCTCGGGGCCCCACCGACCCGATTCGGCGCGCCGCAGGAAGCCGTCGAGAGGGCGCCCGAGGGGGGAGCCGTCCTGCTCCTGGCGGCCGGCTACCCGGAGCGCCCAACGCCGGTGGACCCCGGGCTGTTCCAGTTGGCCGCAGAGAAGGGTCTCCGTCTTTACCTGGAGTACCCCGCTGCTCTGCCAGGCCTGCAGGTGGGCGCTCCGCAGACGACCGGGTGGGAGCGTGGCGTGGTGGCCTCCGATTGGTTCGGTCCCGACCTGCCACCGACGCGCATCCTGGCTATCCACGGCTGCCACTATGTTCCATTGGTGTCGCCCAAGCCTCATCTTGTGGTGGCCCGCGTGGCGGGCTTTGACAGAGCAGTCTTCGGCCTGCCAGACAGCGCACAGCCGATCCTGTTTGAGCTACCCGGTGGCGAGGCCCTGGTTGCTACCACGAAGCTGAGCCAGTTCGTGACCGCCCGCTATGCTCCCACGGCCGACTGGCGCACCATCTGGAAGCGCATCCTGGGGTGGTTGACCCGGGGCCAGGCCTCGATTGATCTGGAGTGGACCCCGACGGTGCGGCCGGCGTACGGCCCGACTGAACCTTTGCCGGACCGGGCCGAGAGCCACGCAGCCCGCCGGGGCCTGGCCTGGTTCCGTCAGTCCGGTCTGCTGGCGACGGAATCGCTGGACAGGGAGCTGGCTGCAGGTGTCACCGTTGCGCCAAGGCTGCTCGGAGATGGCTCCCATGGCATCCGCGAGGGGATGGGGTCGAGCATCCGCTGCGACGGCAGCCAGGAGATCATGGGGATCAAGCGCAGCGACTGCAACGGCGAGTCTGCCATGGCCCTGGCCTTCCAGGCCGCCCTTCAGAGCGACCCCCACAGTGGCGAGATTGCTGCCAACATCCTGGACTACTGGTACAACCACAGCATTGCTCAGCAGGGAGTCCGCGCCGACCCGAACCACCCGTGCTTTGGCCTGGTCGCCTGGGGGATCAGCGACTGGCTCTGGGAGAAGGCCTACTACGGCGACGACAACGCCCGGCTGCTGCTGGGCACCATCGCGGTCCGGTCCCTGCTCAAGACGGACCGCTGGGATGACGCCACGCTGCGTTGCCTGCTGGCAAACCTGCGGACGACAGGCCGCAACGGCTTTCGGCCCGACCGCATTGACATCGAGAACCTGGAGGCCAACGGTTGGCGACATTACTACGAGGCGGCGACAGTGAGCTATGCGCCGCACTACCAGGCCTACCTGTGGGCCTGCTACCTTTGGGCGTATCGCGCCACCGGCTATGGGCTCTTCCTGGATCGAGCCAAGAAGGCTATCGCCATGACCATGGCGGCCTATCCCGACCGTTGGCGCTGGACGAATGGCATCGCCCAGGAGCGGGCCCGGATGCTTCTGCCGCTGGCCTGGCTGGTGCGCCTGGAGGACACACCAGAACACCGCGGCTGGCTGCGACGCATCGCCACTGACCTGCTGGCCCTGCAGCAGCCCTGCGGGGCGATCCGGGAGCAACTGGGTAAGCCGGGCCTGGGTGCCTACGGTCCGCCGCAGTCCAATGAGGCCTACGGCACTAATGAGGCGACCCTCATGCAGGAGGACGGCGACCCGGTGTGCGACCTGCTTTACACGACCAACTTCGCCTTCATCGGCCTGCATGAGGCGGCCGCTGCCACCGGAGGGCCGCTTTACGCCGAGGCGGCGGACAAGCTGGCAGACTTCCTGTGTCGCATCCAGATACGATCAGAGACCCACCCTGAGCTGGATGGTGGGTGGTTTCGCGGCTTTGACTTCCGCCGCTGGGAGTACTGGGGCAGCAGTGCCGACGCCGGCTGGGGCGTGTGGTGCATCGAGAGCGGCTGGACCCAGGGCTGGATCGCCAGTGTCCTTGCCCTCCGTGAGATGGGCACATCGCTTTGGGAACTCACCTCCGACCATGATCTGAGAGCGCGGACGGAGGCCATGAAGCCACTCTTCTTTCCCGAGGGTGATGCCTTGACGACCGCCCAGTCGGTGTCCCACCTGGCTCTGGGCAAGCGGGTGACCCTGCGTGATCCCTTCAGCCCGAACTACCCCAGCACCGGCGCCGAAGCCCTGACCGATGGTCTGCGTGCCACGCCCGACTACACGGACCCGGCCTGGCTGGGCTTTGAGGGGGTGGACCTCGAGGCGACGGTGGACCTCGGGGCGGTTACGGCCGTAAAGTCGGTTCGCGCCGGGTTCCTGCAGATGATCCAGTGGGGCATCTTCCTGCCGTCACGGGCGGAGTGCCTGGTCTCGCGTGACGGCCGGGAGTTCCAGAACGTGGCCGCGGTGGACACAACCACCCCGGCGGACAGAGACGGGGCGTTCATGGAGGAGCTGGCGCTCACTCTGCCCGAGGGCACGAAGGCCCGCTACGTGCGGCTGCGCGCCCGGTCCCTGGGCACCATCCCGTCCTGGCACCACGCCAGCGGCAAGCAGGCCTGGCTGTTCGTGGATGAGGTGGTGGTCGAGTAGCATGACCACACAGGTTCCAGCCGTCTCGCCGTGGAACTCCCAGTCCATGCGTGCCCTGGGATCCCTGCTTGTGGCGCTGGTGCTGACTCTCACCGGCTGTGCCCGCGAGGTGACCGAGGTCGGCGGGCGTAAGGTCGTGCGGGTCTGGCACGTGTGGGGTGGGACTATGGCCGAGGGCTTCACCAAGATCTGTGAGGCCTATCAGCGCGCCCACCCCGAGATCCTCCTCAAGCCCGTCTTCGCGGCCAATGACCTGGCGACGAACCAGAAGTTCTTCACTGCCGTGGCCGCCAACAAGCCGCCGGAGGTCATCTTTGTGGATGGTCCCCAGGTGGCCTCCTGGGCTGAGTGGGGCGCACTGCAGCCCCTGACTGAGCTCTGCCAGGAAGCAGGCATCACTGAACACGACTACTTCCGGCCCTGCTGGGTGCAGAACGAGTACAAGGGCGACGTGTGGGCCATGACCTTCTGCGCCGACCCGAACTTCGGCTTTGTCTGGAACAAACAGGCCTTCCGGGAGGTGGGGCTGGACCCCGAGCAGCCCCCGCGTACCATCGCTGACTTGGACCGCTGCGCCCGGGCGCTCACCAGGCGTCAGGGCGACGAACTGGTCCGCATCGGGCTCATCCCCTGGTCGCAGTACGGGGCGGCCAACTCCATCTTCACGTGGGGCTGGGCCTTCGGCGGCGACTTCTTCGACCCAGCCACCCAGCGCATCACGGCTGATGACCCAAGGGTGGTGAAAGCCCTGGAGTGGATGGTCAGTTACGCCAGGGAATACGACGTCACGCGTATCGCCAGTCTGGAACGCGGCTTTGGGGCCGCCGAGCAGAACCCGTTCATCACCGGCAAGGTGGCCATGATGTGCCTGCACATCGGCGGGATTGCTGACCTGGCCCGCTACGCGCCGGACCTGGACTACGGCGTCACCTTCATCCCGGCCCCGCCCGATGGCGAACAGCGCTCGTCGTGGGTTGGGGGGTGGTGCGTGGCTCTGCCCCGGGGCGCCGCCAACCGTCGTGAGGCCTGGGAGTTCGTGCGCTGGGTCTGCGCCACACCCGAGGGGACGGAGTTGGTAGGCCGCGCCACCGGACTGTTTCCGGGCTGGAAGGCCTCGCCGTACCTGCAGCGGGTGCGGACCCGGCGTCACTATGACAAGTTCCTGCAGATCCTGCAGGAGTGTCGCCACCAGCGCCCGGTCATGCCGGTCCAGGCCCGCTACATGCGGGAGCTGTCGCGAGCCGTGGACGCGGCGGTCTATGGCAAGTTGACGCCTGCGGCGGCCCTGAGACGGGCGCGAGAGACCACCCAGCGCGAGCTTGACCTGATCACCCAGAGCGACCGCCGCGCCGGGGAGGGAGGACCATGAGGCCACGACCCGCCAGCGCCAATGAACGTCGGCAGCTATGGGCCGGACTGGCCTTCTGCAGCCCGGTGCTCGTGGGCCTGGTGGCCTTCACCGCCTATCCCATCCTGGCCTCGTTGTACTATAGCTTCACGCGCTACAGCGTCATGAAGCCGCCAGTGTGGATCGGCACGGCAAACTATGCCCACTTGGCCCACGATGAGCTGTTCTGGAAGTCATTGGCTAATACGGCGTACTATGCGGTCATCGCGGTGCCGGTGGGGATCGTGGTCGCCCTGGCATTGGCGCTGCTGCTGAACCTGAAGGTGCGGGGGCAGGCGCTGTACCGCACCTTCTTCTTCGTGCCCTCAATCGTTCCGCTGGTTGCCAGTTCGGTGCTGTGGATCTGGCTCTTCAACCCTCAGAACGGGGCCATCAACGCTCTCCTGCGGCCGCTGATGGGCAGCCTGGGCCTGGGAGAGCCTCCCGGGTGGTTCGCCGACCCGGTGTGGTCCAAGCCGGCGATCATCCTGTGGAGCCTCTGGGGTGTCGGTGGGTCCATGGTGATCTTCCTGGCGGCCCTGCAGGATGTCCCCCGTGAGCTGCACGAGGCAGCCCAGGTGGACGGCGCGCGGTCCTGGCATCGCCTGCGGCACATCACTTTGCCCTTCATTAGCCCGCAGATACTCTTCGTCGCCATCATGGGCCTCATTGGCGCCTTCCAGTTCTTCACGCCCGCCTATGTCATGACCCAGGGGACTGGCGGGCCGGTGGACTCGACACTCTTCTATTCGCTGTATCTGTTCAACGTCGCCTTCGCTGACTTCAAGATGGGCTATGCCTGCGCCCTGGCCTGGATCCTGTTTCTGCTCATCCTGGCCTGTACGGCGCTGCTGTTCCGCTCGTCCGCGCGCCTGGTCTACTACGCCGGGGAGGGGAGGTGAGCGCGATGGCCGAGCCCGACGACAGCGGGGGCCGGGGCATGAGCCGTATGGCTACTATCGCCGCGCACACGGCGCTCATCCTCCTGAGCCTGGTGTTCCTGGTACCGCTGCTGTGGCTCATCACGTCGTCGCTGAAGACCGACGCGCAGATACTGCGCTTCCCCCCGGAGTGGATTCCGTCGCCGGTGACGCTGAAGAACTACCCCGGTGGGCTCACTTTCATCCCGTTCTGGCGGCAGTTGGGCAACACCCTGCTGATTAGCAGTCTGACCGTCCTGGGCACCCTGCTGTCCTGCTCGCTGGTGGCCTATGGCCTGGCGCGGGTGCGCTGGCGCGGCCGCAACGCCCTGTTTGGCATCCTGCTGGGCACCATGATGCTGCCGTTCCAGGTGACCATGGTGCCGGTGTTTGTCATGTTCGCGCGGATCGGCTGGGTGGACACCTTCTGGCCGCTCATCGTGCCGCATTTCCTGGGCAGCGCCTTTTACATCTTCCTGATGCGCCAGTTCTTCCTGACCATCCCCCTGGAGCTGACCGAGGCGGCGCGGATAGACGGTTGCAGCGAATGGGACATCTACCGCCGCATCGTGCTGCCCCTGAGCAAGCCGGTGCTGGCCACGGTGGGCCTGTTCGCCTTCATGGCTTCCTGGAACGACTACCTGGGTCCACTCATCTACCTGGCCGATGAGAGCCGGTACACGCTCTCGCTGGGTCTGGCGAGCTTCTCCAGCCAGTACGGCTCGTACCCGGGGATGCTGATGGCGGTGACGGTGGTCATCACGGTCCCTATCATCGTCATCTTCTTCTTTGCGCAGCGGACGTTCATCCAGGGAATCACGCTGACCGGCATCAAGGGCTGATCATGGCGGAGCCGACGCCGCGCGAATTGGCCTTGAGCGCTTTGCGCCACGAGGAGACCGACCGGATCCCGTGCAACTTCATGCTGTCGCCGCCGGCCCTGGCCAAGCTCCAGGGACACCTGGGCCGGGACGAGGTGGACGAGTTCCTGGGCAACTGCCTGTATCTGTATGGTTGCAGCGACAAGCCGCTTTACGCCAACCCGGATAAGTACGGCCCAACGATCGCTGACCAGTACGGGGTGGTGTGGGCGACCTCCCACGCGGACCGCGGCTACCCCCTGGAACACCCCCTCCGCAGCCCCAGCCTGCAGGACTACCAGTTCCCGGACCCGTTGGAACCGCGCCGTTGGGAGCGGGTGCCGCAGGCGGCGACCCTCCACCCGGAGTGCCTGCGACTGGCGGTGGTGGGTGACCTCTGGGAGCGTGCCAACTTCCTGCGCGGGCTGCAGCCCCTGCTGCTGGACTTGCGTGAACACCCCCGGTTCGTCCACGAGCTTCTGGACCATATCGCAGCCTACAACCTGGCCACGCTCGAGGGCATGGTGGCCTATGCTCCGGACGGTATCTTCATCAGCGATGACTATGGCCTGCAGGCGGGGCTGATGATGAGCCCGATGGACTGGCGCGAGTTCGTCAAGCCCCGGCTGGAGCTGCTGCTGCGAGCGGCGCAGAGCCACGGGCTGCGGACGATGCTGCATAGCTGCGGCTGCGTCCGCGAGATCATCCCGGACCTGATCGAGCTGGGCCTGGACATCCTGCACCCTATTCAGCCCGAGGCCATGGACATACGGGCGCTGAAGCGCGAGTATGGTCGGGACCTGACGTTCTGCGGCGGGGTCGGCACGCAACAGCTCCTGCCTGCGGCGACCCCGGATGAAGTCCGAGCGGAAGTGTGGCGCACCGCCGAGGACATGGGACGGGGGGGAGGTTACATCCTGGAACCGGGAATCACCATCCAGGGCGATGTCCCGCTGGGAAACCTCCTGGCCCTGGTCGAGACCGCCCATGCTTACCGTCGGAGACGGCCATGACCGCCGTTCGGCGCTTCGTCGGGGAGCCTATAACGGAGGTCGAGCCCCTCGACGCCAGTGTCATGGCCTCGGGGCAGCCCTCGGCGCCAGGGAGCTTCCTGTGGCGCGGGGAGACCTATGTCGTGAAGCACGTGCTTTCGGTGTGGAAGGATATCTCCGACGGGAGCAAGGGGGATGAGCCGGGGTACGTGCGGAAGCACTGGTTCCGGCTCCAGTTGACAGACGGTGGCATCGCCGAGGTCTACTTCCTGCGCCAGCCCCAGGGCCCGGGGAAGCCGCGCTGGATTCTCTATACGCTCACGTCGCGCACCCCATAGGGCCAACACCCGTCAGCGCCCTGGCCGGCGCAGCAGCACCTTCCGCAGGGCCCGCAGGTCCTGTCGCAGCCTGTGTACCTGACCCTCATCCACGCTCTGCCCGTACCGTTGGGCATAGAAGCTCTCGTTCAGGCGCTGGAGTGCCTCCCGATCGGCTGGCTCCGTCAGTTCGGTCGCCAGCAGGGATGTCGCTTCCTGGGGCGTCAGGACGGAGCCGTGAGCGATCCCGCGGCGTCGCAGGGCCCGGCCGTAGAGGTCCTGGTAGTCCCGGGCCAGTTCGGCCAGCGCGCTACGGCGCGGGGACCGGCGGAAGCGCTGGAGCAGCGTCGCCGGGTCGAGAACCGCACTGAGAGCCAGTGTCAGCAGGATCAGTGCCACGGCGCTCCAGCCTGCCACCCGTGCCGCCTCCCGTGCCGCGATGTCCCAGTGGGCCGTCAACAGCAGTTCCAGCCACGAAAGCTCGCCTTCCTGGCCCGCAGGCTCCGGGTTGAACGGTACCCAGCCGATACCCGGGAAGAAGACCTCGGCCCAGGCGTGGGCATCCTTTGCCCGCACTGTGTAGGTGCCGTCCGCCTCCTGCTCCTCCCTGCCGGTCGCGTAACCCGTGGCCACGCGCGCAGGAATGTCCGCCAGGCGGCACATGATCACCAGGGCACTGGCAAACTGGTCGCAGGCTCCCCGGCGGCTGCGCAGGACGAAATGGGCTACGACATCCTGACCGTAAGGCACGGCCGGGGCGCGCAGCGAGTAGATGCAGTGCGCCTCCAGGTAGCTCTCCAGCGCCTCCACCTTGTCATACAGAGTGGTCTGCTCCCGCGTCAGGTCGGCGACCAGCCCGCGGAGTGCCAGGGCCGTGGCGGCCGGAACGGCGAGATAGCCGGTGTCTCGCAACCACTGCGGGTACTCGGGGCTCGCCTGGCGGAGCGTCTCCGGGTCCTGCGGGGGCTCGCGGGAAATGACGTCATAGCTGAACTCACTGCTGGCGACGCCCCCCCCCAGGAGATACAGCCATACCCGTCCACCTGTGGCCCGGCATACCCCCGGCGGAAACCGAAAGGCATGGTCGGCACGCTGGGCATTCGCGGCACGGTGATCTGTTCGGGGTGGGCGGCGGCGAGCAGTTGACCCGTGAAGGCCAGCAGCTCGTAATGCTGGCGCAGGGCACGGCCGGTCCGGCCGTATGGGAAGACGGTCTCGGGCACCCGGTAGCGCTGACCCTCCCGCCACAGAGGACGTTGGTCGCGCAGGACCCGCGACCAGCCACGCCCGTCATAGTAGTCGTAGACCGCCCCCCGCCAGAGAACGGGGCGGTCAGCCGTGACGGTCATCACCGGCGCGTCAGAGAGCTCCAGTGGGCCGGTGCCGATGCGGAATTCCTCCGTGAAGCTGCTGTACGTCCAGTTGAGCCGCCGCGCGAAGTCCCAGCCGTAGACCTGCTCGGCCATCTGGCTGTACAGATTGGGCGTCAGTTGGAAGAAGCCCGTGCCGATGGCCCGGCCCAGGCCCAGGGTCAAGACGGCCAGCAAGGCAGCCACGGCCAGGTGCCCGCGAAGCATCTCGGACCACTGCGGATAACGGGGCTGGCCCCGGCCAGCCAGCCTGTCGTCCACGTCCAGGAACTGCTCATAGCCCCAGGTGAAGGCCACGCACAGCAGGTACAGGCTGAAGTAGATCCAGGTCTGCAGGTTGAGGTTGATGGTCCCCACCAGCCCGAACAACGCCAGACCACAGACCACACAGAAGATGAGGTTGGGGCGACTGCCTTGCCAGTACGAGAATCCTACCAGAAACCAGCCTACCAGCCCTGCCAGAGCCAGGTCGTTCTGGGCCAGGATTTCCGGCGGGTACATCAGCAGAACCGCCGGCGCAGGGATGTGGCGGAGCCCGTAAGCGGTGAACCCCGCCACCAGGAAGAAGACTCCAGGGATCAGGTAGAGCCGCCGGGCCAGCGCGCCGCGGTAGCTCAGGACGCAGCCCGCCAGGTAGGCCAGGTGGATCAGCCAGCCGTACGTCGGGGCGTTGACGGATGAAGTCAGAGCCAGGAGAGCGCTGGCGCCAAGGCCGTATAGGCCGACATACAGCGGCAGGTAGCGCCGTTGGACGTCAGGCGTAGCGGTCGGCAAGGTGCGCTCCCCTCCCCCAGTTGGCGTTGAGCGGACGGTCGCCGCGGATGAGATGCACGCGACAACGAACAGCTCCCAGCTCGGCCTGCAAGGGCCCATAGTCAACTCGACGCCGGGTGGGAGGAAACGTTGCGGCGTCGAGGATGAACCAGGTCACCGGGTGCCCCAGGCCCCGCAGGTAGGCGGCGACTTCGCCTCCCGTGGCCGCTGGCGACAGCACCACCACGGTGCCATGCCGGGGCAAGAGATCGGTGTGGTCGGCCACGACGTCGGCCAGTGGCAGCTCACCGTCGGGCTGCACGCGGGCCAGCGCATTGAGCAGCCGCAGTCGCTGCTCCGGCTCAGCAACGACCGGCAGGCTGAAGTCCTCGCGCCCGGCGGCGATAAGGCCCACCGCGCTGCCGCGCTCCTGGGCCTGGTCGGCCAGAGTCGCGGCCAGAACAACGGCATACTCCAGGGTGTGCTCACTGCCCACGCCAACGTGTACCCGGTGCTCGAGGTCCAAGACAATGAGGCCGTGGAGGGACTCGGGCTGCTCCCTCTCCGCGATGACCAGCCTGCCGCGCCGGGCGGTGGTCGGCCAACTGATGCGCCGGGGATCGTCTCCGGGCACATAGTCGCGCACGCCATAGAAGTCCTCCCCGGTGCCGCGCAGCCGCCGCCGGGGCCGAAGCGCGCGGGGGCCCTGGCTGGAGACTGGCCAAAGGTAAGGCAGGCGCAGCACCGGCGGGTAGACGACGGTCTCGCCAGGGGCAGGCACGGAGCGGGTGAAGCGCCGGAGGCCCAGCGGGTCGGCTGTGGCCAACTCAACCTCGCCGGGAACATACAGTCCGCGGCGACGGGGCTCGATGGACTGCTGCAGGGTCACAGACTGGCCGGGTCCGAGGATGGCCACCGGCTGCTCCGAGGACTCCGTGGGGCCGAGGCCCTCGGGCAGCAGGTCGCGGACGGTGAAGAAGACCTTGCGGGTGCGGGCGCGGTTGGTAACAGTCAGGGACGCAGTGCCCCGTTCCCCCACCGTGAGCGTGGGCGGGAGACTGCGCTGGACTTCCAGGCCCCGCAGTTTGCGCCTGCCCAGCCCCAGAGAGACCACGCGCAGGCAGACGAGAGCTGCGCTCATGGCGAAAAGCTGCTGCACGTGCAGCACCAGTCCTACCACGAACAGGAAAAGCGCGCCCCAGAAAAGGGCCTGGCGTTTGAGGCTCATGGGCTTGGGACCCCTTCGGCGACTGGCACCGGTACCTTACCCAGGAGATCATTGACCACTTGCTCCGCCGAAACCCCCTGCAAGCGGCGCTGGGGTTTGAGGATGAGGCGATGGGCCAGCGCGGGCACGGCGACTCGCTTGATGTCATCAGGGACCACATAGGGTCGTCCGGCCAGCGCAGCCACGGCCTGCGAGCAGCGCATGAGGGCGATCGAGCCCCGGGGGCTAGCGCCCAGCTCGACGGCTTCGTGGGCTCGGGTGGCATTGGCCAGTTCGACCATGTAGCCCTTCAGCGACGGGTCCACGTGCACCTGGCGCACCCCCCGCTGCAACCCGAGCACATCCTCGCGGGTCAGGACTGCCTGCACGCGCTCAATGGGGTGACTGATCATCTGACGCTCGAGTATCTGCACCTCCTCCGCCGGTGACGGATACCCGAGGCTGACGCGCATCAGGAAGCGGTCCAACTGCGCCTCAGGCAGCGAGTAAGTGCCTTCATACTCGATCGGGTTCTCGGTGGCGATGACAAAGAAGGGCCGCGGCAACTCATGGGTGACACCGTCGGCGGTCACCTGGAACTCCTCCATGCCCTCCAACAGTGCGGCCTGGCATTTGGGCGTGGCCCGGTTGACCTCGTCGGCCAGCACCACGTTGGCGAAAAGCGGGCCGGGGCGGAACTCGAAGGTCCCCGCCGCCTGGTTGAAAACCGACACGCCCGTGATGTCAGCGGGAAGCAGGTCGGGGGTGAACTGGATGCGCTTGAACACCAGGTCCACGGAGAGGGCCAGGGAGCGTGCCAGCATGGTCTTGCCGACGCCGGGGATGTCCTCGATCAGCAGATGCCCGCCGGCCAGGAAGGCGGCTACGGTCAACTCCACCGCTTCCCGTTTGCCCACGATGACGGTCTCGATGCGATCCACGAGTTGCTGAGCACGGGCCGCGAACTCATTGCTGTCCATATCGGTTGCCTTTCCTGCCCTGCCGGTGCTACACTGCGGCTGCATTGTTACCAAGCTGCCACGAACCAGCCATACTTTACACAACTATGGACCCAGCAGCCAAGGTCGGAGTTCCGCTGAACCGGGATGAAACCAGGGGGCAACCGGAGACCACAGACACTTTGGCGTCGCAGAGGCCTTCTCTCGTGGTCACCACCTCAAGACGGCCTTCGCCGGCGCTGGTCGCACGGGCGGAGCAGCTGGCAGAATGGCTGCGGGCTCGCGTCGTGCCACGTGAGGGTTCACTCACGCAGGTCTGCGCCGCGCATGGAGTGGGGGGTGTGGTGGTGGTGGGCCCCGAAAGGGTCACTTACCATGAACCGGCGCGTGATCTGCATTACTTCTACCATCCCGGTATGGCCAAGGTGCGCCTGCACAGTCACCGCCGTGGTGACCCCGATCCGATGATTCAGGCCATGGACGCGCAGCCAGGCGATGAGGTTCTCGATTGTACCCTCGGTCGAGCCTCCGATGCGCTCCTGGTCTCCTGGGTAGTGGGAGAGACGGGGCGCGTGGTGGGCCTGGAAGCGTCGGCGGTATTGGCGGCGCTGGTACGCGATGGAATCGCCCGGTACGCGGACCCCAGCGCCGCGTTGACCGCGGCTTTGCGGCGTATCCGCTGCCAGTGGGCCGACTACCGGGAGTATCTGCCGGAGTGCCCTGACGGCGCCTTCGACGTTGTCTATTTCGACCCGCTGTTTGACGAGCCGCTGGAGACCTCGCCGGCCATGGCCCCGTTACGCCTGCTGGCGGAGAGAGCGCCGCTGACGGCCGAGACGGTGGCCGAGGCCGCCCGTGTCGCCCGCCGGCGCGTTGTTATCAAGCAGCGACGGGGCAGCGGTCTGTGGCACCGCATTCCCGTGGACCGCGTGGTCCATGGGCGGAGTGCGCGGGTGGAATACGGAGTGAGACTGGCTCGTCCACACACCGGGGCCGCAGGCCCCAGCAGGGAGTGTTGTTGATGGCTTCAGCGGATGAGGAACGCCTCGTCACCGGCCTGATGAAACTGGGAATCCTGACGGCCGATCAGGTCAACGAGGCCCGGCAGCAGGCGGAGGCCTCGGGGATCAATCTTACCCAGACGCTGCTCAGGCTGAGACTCGTCACCGCGGCTGACATTGCGCGCGCCGTGGCCGAGATGCCGACAGGACCGGCGGAGATCGCGGAGCCGGCGGATCTGGAGCAGACCCCCGCACCGGCAGCGGCGACGCCGCCCCCGCGCTCGGCCGCTCCGCCGCCGCGCAAACGCGTTAGCGGTCAGCAGTCGCTGAGTGCCTACACGGTGGATCCGGACGCCCTCCGCGATGTGCCGCGGTCGGTGGCCGAGCGGTACCTGGTGCTGCCCATCGAGGTCCGCGAAGACAGCATCCTGGTAGCAATGGCCGATGCCTCCAATGTCTTTGCCATTGACGAGGTGCGCTCCCGCACCGGGCGGCGGGTCGAGGCCATCGAGGTGCCGGAGAGTGAGCTGCGAGCCGCCATCGAGCAGTACTACGCCAACTTCGCGCGCTCGCACGTCAATCTCAGCGCCACGACCAAGGACCTGGGTGAGAGCATCAGCAGCGGCGACTATGCCAACGCGGTGGACAAGGCCTTTGCCGAGTTGCTGGACCAGGCGCCGGTGGTCCGGATCGTAGAGGGTATCCTGCGCGAGGCGGTGCGCATGCGCGCCTCTGACATCCATATCGAGCCCAGGGCGGAGAACGTTGCGGTACGGTTCCGCATTGACGGTAAGCTACAGACCCACGCGCTGCTGCCCGCAGACATGCACCGCTATGCGCTGTCGCGGATCAAGATCCTGGCTGACGAGGACATCGCCGAGACGCGGATCCCCCAGGACGGGCGTTTCGCCACGATCATTGATGGCCGCCCGATTGATCTTCGCGTCTCCACCCTTCCGACGTTTTGGGGCGAGAAGGCAGTGCTGCGCATCCTCGACAAGAGCCGTACCCTGGTGTCACTCTCGCAGCTGGGCTTCCTGCCGGACATGCGGAAGCAGTACGAGGAACTGATCAACATGACGCAGGGGATCCTGCTGGTGACCGGACCGACCGGCAGCGGCAAGACGACGACCCTCTATGCGTCGCTGCATACCCTCAACGACGAGAGCACCAATATCACCACCATCGAGGATCCCATCGAGTACGAGATCAGCGGCCTCAATCAGGTCCAGGTACACCCCCAGATCAATCTTACCTTCGCGTCGGCACTGCGGTCCATCCTGCGACAGGACCCGGACATCATCCTGGTGGGCGAGATCCGCGATCTGGAGACAGCCGAGATGGCCTTTCGGGCGGCCCTGACCGGTCACCTCGTGCTGTCCACCCTGCACACCAATGACGCTCCGGGGGCGGCTACCCGCCTGGTGGACATGGGCATCGCACCCTATCTCATCTCCTCCACAGTCATCGGCGTGCTGGCCCAGCGGCTGGTGCGAAGGCTGTGCAGCCATTGCCGTGAGGGCTGTGACCCCAGCCCGGAGGAACTGGAACGGCTGCAGTTGACACCGGAACAGCAAGCCAAGGTGCAGTTCCACCGCGCACGCGGGTGTGCGCATTGCCGCAACACGGGCTACCAGGGCCGCATCGCCCTGTATGAGCTCATGCCGATGAACAACGAGATTCGGGAAGGCATCCAGGCCGGGATGAATGCCGCGCAACTGCGGCAGGTGGCGCTGAAGGCGGGGATGCGCAGCCTGAAGTTCGACGGTCTGGCGAAGGTTCACCAGGGCCTGACCAGCGCCGCTGAGGTTGTCCGGGTCATGTTCGCGTCGGATGTGCTGTAGGGCCCAGACTTCCGTCGGAGGGCGGCGCTTCGGGGGCTAGAGGCCGCAGGTGTCGCGGGCCGCGGCAATCACGAGGTCCACGGTTGCCGGATCCACGTTGCTGGGCAGGGGGCTCCCAAAACAGAGCACGAAGGGGTTCCCCTCGCCAGACTGGCTAATCTGCTCGCGGACGGCGTGTTGGATGGCCGTCCTGCTGCCCCGCAGCAACAGCTCCTCAGAGTCCAGATTCCCAAAGAGGCAGCGTTGCGGCCCGAAGACCTCCCGCACTTGAGCCACGCTGAGGGAGAAGCCCTTGCGCGGCTGCTCGAAGGCGAAGGCGTCGAAGGGGATGGCTGCCTCCTGGGGCAGTATGGGACCCAGGTCGCCCTCGTTCCACATGATCACCCGCAGCCCGGCGGCATGGGCTGCGGCGGTGATGGAGGCCTGGTAGGGCAGAGCGAAACGCTCGATCATGGCCGGCGAAAGGATGTCCGCCGAGGCCCAGCTATCGGCGATGAAGACCGCCTCTGCCCCCGCCTGGGCCAGTTCCCGCATATGCAGTTCGTCGCCGGCGGCGTAGCGGTCGCAGGCGTAGGTGAACAGATCAGGCTCGTAGAGCATGGCCATCATGGCGGCCTCGAACCCAAAGGCGTAGCAGGCCTTGATATAGCCCGGGGAGTCATGCGGCAGCACCAGGCAGCGGTCACCGAGCTCGGAGATCAGGCGTGTCAGGCCGCCCAGATAGCTGTCGCCCCAGCTTGCCGGGTCGGGGATGAGACGCCTTGCATCCTCGCGGCTCTGGATGGGCCCGAGCGGATCGCAGACCTTGGCGCCGCTGTCACGCCCGCGCAGCGCCAGGCTCTGTTTGTCCATCTCGTACTCATGGCCGGTGTTGCCGTCGCGGATGACCCAGCGGTCGCGTTCGTCGGCGAGAAGCTCGGCCTCGTTGGGTCCGCTGCCGGCGCCCTCGTAGAAAAGCAAGTCCGGCCGGTGTCGGAGATGGAGTGCCAGATAGGCCTGATGCCAGGTCTCCTGACTGCCCAGCGCCAGTTGCCAGGGAGCCAGACCAGCCACCTGCCAGGTGTAGTCAAAGCCCCAAGTGAACAGGGCGACCGGAGGTTGGGACGTGGCCTGACCGGCCAGGGCTTCCAGAGCGAGAGGGCGTCCGTGCATGGGATTGCCTCCGGTTGAGGTGGCGTGTTTGCTTTGGCTTCGCGAACATCGGCGCGGAAGAAGGATTGGGGCATTGCGCCGTCCAAATGTATCAGAGCGCTGACCACGAACACAAGCTGGATGTCTTGACTTGTTCGAGGAGGGATAGGCCGATGGCCAAGCAGTTGCGTGTTGCACTTGTGGGGTACAACTTCATGGGCCGGGCGCATTCCAACGCCTGGCGGCAGGTCAAGTTCTACTTCCCGGAGCTGAAGCTGGAGCCCGTGATGGTGGCGATCTGCGGCCGCAACAAGGCCAAGGTGGAGGCCGTGCGCGAGCGCTTCGGATGGGCGGAGGCGGTGACCAGCTACGACGAACTGCTGAAACGCGACGACATTGACCTGGTGGACATCACCTCGCCCAACAATCAGCACGCGGAAATGATTGCGAAGGCAGCCGCGGCCGGCAAGCACGTGTTTTGCGAGAAACCGCTGGCTACCTGTCTGGCCGACGCCAAGGCCGCGCTGGCAGCAGTCAAGAAGGCCGGCGTGTGCCACATGATCTGTCACAACTACCGCCGCGCCCCGGCCATCGCCCTGGCCAAGGAGATGATTGCTGCGGGAGAGCTGGGCGAAATCTACCACTGGCGTGGCTTCTACCTGCAGGACTGGCTGATGAGCCCCGACGTCCCGATGATGTGGCGGGTGCAAAAGAAGATTGCGGGGAGTGGGTCGCTGGGTGACCTGATGGCTCACAGCATTGATCTGGCGCACTGGCTGGTCGGCGACATTGACAGTGTCGCCTGCACCATGAAGACCTTCATCAAGAAGCGCCCGATGCTGGCGGACGTAGATGCGGGTCTGGGCGGCAAGGCTGCCGAGGGTGCCAAGATGGGCACGGTGGACGTGGATGACGGCGTCATCACTCTGGCGCGGTTCAAGAACGGCGCCCTGGGCACCTTCGAGGCCACCCGCTTTGCCGCCGGACGCAAGAACTACAACGCCTTCGAGATCAACGGCTCCAAGGGGACCCTGGTCTTCAACCTCGAGCGCATGAACGAACTGGAGTACTACAACTGCAGCGATCCAGACAAGGCACTGGGCTTCCGCACCATCCAGGCTACGGCGGACTGCCATCCCTTCATGGGACTGCCGGGGGGCGGCGGCCCTCGCTACTGGCCGGTGGCCCACATCATCGGTTACGAGCATACCTTTATCAACACGGTCTTTGATCTCATCGAGGGAGTGGCGAAGAAACAGAGCCCGGCGCCCAACTTTGAGGATGCGGTCAAGACGCAGGCGGTCCTGGAGGCTTGCGAGACCGCTCACAAGCAGGACGCGTGGGTGAAGGTGCCGAAGTAGCAGGCCACAAAGCGCTTCGCAGCCCGCGAAGACCCTGAGACAGGGAGGTTTCTGACCATGAAGATCGGTTCACTTTCGGCCGCATGGAGTGCTCAGCCGCTGGAGGAGGTGCTTGACTTCTTTGCTGGTGCGGGGCTGCAGGCCATCGAGATCGGAGCCGGCGCCTACCCGGGCAACGCCCACTGCAACGCGGCTGAACTCAACAAGAGCAAAGCCAAGCGTGAGGCGTTCGTGAAGGCCATTGAGAGCCGGGGACTGGAGCTGTCAGCTCTGAGTGTGCATGGCAATCCTTTGCACCCAAACAAGAAGATTGCCGAGGAGCACCACAATGCTTTTCGTGAGGCGGTGAAGCTGGCGTCCAGTATCGGCGTCAAGTGCGTGAACGGCTTCTCCGGTCTGCCGGGCGGATGTGCCACTGACAAGACACCCAACTGGGTCGTGGCGCCGTGGCCGGATGACCACCTGAAGGCCCTCAACTACCAGTGGGAAGTGGCAGCGGCCTACTGGAAGGCCGAGGCCAAGGTCCTGGAAAAGGCCGACGTGTGCATGTGCTTTGAGATGCATCCCAACTTCCTGGTCTACAACCCCGAGACGCTGGTGAAGCTGCGCGAAGCTGCCGGTTCGGACCGCATCTGCGCCAACTTTGATCCGAGCCATCTCTTCTGGCAGGGCATCGAGCCGTCCGCGGCCATCCGCTGGTTGGCAGAGAAGAGCAAGGGGGCACGGTCCTTCATCCAGCATGTGCATGCTAAGGACTCGCTGGTCTACCAGTGGAACGCCAAGGTCAACGGTGTCCTTGACACCAAGCACTATGGCGATGAGATCAACCGTGGCTGGATCTTCCGTACCGTGGGCTATGGAAATGACTACTCGGTATGGAAGGACATGATCAGCACGCTACGCATGGTCGGCTATGACGGTGTGCTGTCCATCGAACACGAGGACAGCCTGATGAGCAACAACGAGGGCTTCCTGAAGGCCATTGCATTCCTGAAGGAAGTGGCTATCTTCGACCCACCGACTGCCATGAGTTGGGCCTGAGTCTGGCCCAGCCGACACTAGTGTCTGCTCCAGCAGGAAGCGAGAGACGCGACTGTCTTGGCGAGAACGCCGGGCATGGCCCCGCCCGCCGGGGCCATGCTCTGTGCACGGCACAGGGGTGTGGCCCAGGTGCCGTGTCATCCCATCTCTGGAGAGCCTGCCGATGACCCTGGCTGAGGCGGCGGGGGTGCTCAAGGCTGAGAAACTCGTGGACGGCGCCGAGGATCAGGCGCAGCTTGAGGGCTGTTTTGCGGCTGACCTCATGAGCGACGTGCTCGCCTTCGCACGTCCGGGCTCCCTGCTGCTGACAGGCCTTACCACCGACCAGACCATCCGCACCGCAGCCATCAAGCACCTCGCCGCGGTGGTGATCATCGAGGGGAAGGAAGCGGGGGCCGAGATGGTGGAGGCGGCTCGGGAACAGGGAGTGGCGGTCTACCGCACACCGCTGTCCAAGTACGAGGCCTGTGGTCTGCTGATGCAGGCCGGCCTGCGACCCTACCGCAAGTCGGCTCCCCAGGACTGGCAGACGAAGTGACAGGCTCTGGCTGACCACCCTAGTGAAGGCGTACCCCGGCATGGGCGACGCACCCCTGGCGTATCACGAGTTCCCGATCCTGGGCCGGGCCTACTTCCTCGGCGGACGAGCCTCAACGTCTGTGAAGCGTGTGCTGGGCGAGGCCGGAGTGGATGAGGGCACCATCCAGCGGGTGGCTGTGGCGTGCTACGAGGCGGAGATGAACGTCGTCCTGCACGCCCGGTCCGGGTATGTGGCGGTGAGCGTATACGCTGACCGGGTGGAACTGGTGGTGCGTGACCAGGGGCCCGGTATCGAAGACGTGGACCTGGCGATGACGCCGGGCTGGTCTTCGGCCTCCGAGGAAGCCCGGTCCCTGGGCTTTGGCGCAGGCATGGGCCTGCCCAACATCAAGCAACATTCCGACGCCATGCGGGTGGAGAGCACACCTGGCGCCGGAGTGTGCCTGCTGCTGACATTCCAGCGGGGAGGAACCGCCCATGGCTGAATCGGCACTGATCACGGTGGCCGATGTGGCCCGTGAGTTGGCGACGCAGGTCACCGGCGGTGAGGCCTTGCAGACCCCGGTGACGGGCGCACAGGTCTGTGACCTGCTGAGCCATGTCATGGCGCGGGGACGGGAGGGTCAGGTGTGGATCACCATCCAGACCCATCCCAACATCGTGGCGGTGGCAGCGCTGGCGCGGCTCTCCGCCATCGTCCTGGCCCATGGCATGCAGCCCGAGGAAGAGACCGTGATGCGGGCGGAGGACGAAGGCATCCCGCTGCTGCTGTCGGAGGACTCGGCCTACACGCTCGCGGGCCGTCTCTATCTGCTGGGTGTCCGGTAGCGGGCGGTGCGATCAGGCTCCCTGGTGGCCATGGACCTGCACGTGCACACGGCGCTATCCCCTTGCGCCGCGGCCGAGATGGTGCCCCCTGCGATGCTGCTGGCCGCCGAGCGGGGCGGCGTGGCGGTCCTGGGGGTCGTGGACCACTCGTCGGCCGGCAACGCGGCGGCAGTGCTGGAGGCCGCACCGGCCTTTGACGTGGCGGTGCTGGTGGGTCTGGAGGTGGAGAGCGTCGAGGGCGTGCACCTGCTGGCCTTGTTTGCCACGGCTGCGGCGGCGACAGCGTTTGGGGCGCTGGTCGCCACTCACCTCCCGCCGCTGCGCAATCGCCCGGACCTGTTCGGGGAGCAGATGCTGGTCAACGAGTGGGGTGAGGTCGTGGCCGAGGAGTCGCGGCTGCTGGCCGTGGCTACCGACCTGGGCGTCGAGGAGGTTGCCGACCTCATCCTGGCCCACGAAGGACTGTGTGTTGCCGCCCACGTAGACCGGACGGCCAACGGTCTGCTGCCAACCCTGGGCTTCGTGCCGCCCAGACTGCACCTGGATGGCCTGGAGCTATCGCGCTTCACGTCACCGGCGGCGGCACTCGCACGCTGGCCAGAGTTGCGCAGGCAGCCACTTCTGCAGAGCTCCGACGCCCACTGCCTGGCCGAGATCGGGTGTGTTCGGACGCTGGTGCCGGCCGAGCTCGGCAGTCCGGGCAATGCCTTGCAGGACTGGGGGCGAGCGCTGGCGGAGTTCCTCAAGGAAGTGACGAGCCGGCATGCGTGAACTGGCCCTGCACTTCCTGGACCTCCTGCGCAATTCCGTGGAAGCGGGAGCCCGCATCGTGGAACTGGACGTCGCCGAGGAGACCGCCAGCGGGCTGCTTCGTTTCGAGCTGCGGGATGATGGCCGCGGCATGGACGAGACAACCCTGGCCCGGGCCACTGACCCTTTCTTCACATCACGCACTACCCGACGGGTGGGCATGGGTCTGGCACTGATGCGGGCCTGCTGTGAGCGGTGCGGGGGCGAGCTGAGCGTCGCGTCGCAGCCGGGTCAGGGGACAGTGGTCACGGGGCATCTGCTGGTCTCCCACCTCGACTGCCCGCCGCTGGGGGACATGGGAGCCGTCGCTCAGTCCATGGCCTGCGAAGCCGACGCAGTGGAGTTTGTGTACCGCCATCGGGTGGACAGGAAGGTATTTTCGCTGGACACACGAAGAATAAAGGCTAAACTGGGCATGCATACCCTCGGCGCTGCCGAGGTATTGTCCTGGATTAGAGAGCACGTCAACGAGGAGTTGAGGCGACTGCACCGGGGGCGGCGAACCGCTTCCGGGGGTTAGCAATGGCGACGGCCGCGTCGCGACAACCGTAGCCACAGCCACGGCGCGGGAGTGCGTTGTGGAGATGGGCTGGAGAGCCTGGTCCCTGTGTCTTGAGCACCAGGGCGTCCGCAGGGCGGACGTCTTTGCTGTGTTTCAGAGCCCGGCATAAATGCCTCCCATCCGACCGAGATGGGGGGGATTCCATACCGAGAAGGGAGTAGCACGCGTGAAGACCAGAGAGGAGCTGCAAGCCCTGCGCGAGCGGGCGAGGGCGGCGCTGGCCGTGCGCGACCAGGAGGGGGGAGCACGCGTGGTCATCGCCATGGGCACCTGTGGCATCGGCGCCGGAGCCCGCGAGGCTATGACCGCGCTCCTGGATGAGCTGGCCCAGCGTGGCCTGTCGCACGTTACCGTGGCCCAGACCGGCTGCAAGGGCCTTTGCGACCAGGAGCCGGTTGTCGAAGTCTGCACCCCAGGCGCTCCGGCCGTCACCTACGGCCACGTCACCCCACACGTCATGCGTCGCATCGTCGCCGAACATATTGTCAACGGCCAAGTGGTGTCGGAGTACGCCATCGGGACCGCATCGGAGGCGAACTAGCGCATGGCAACCGTGGCCCTTCCCGAGGATGTCTACACCCGCATTGACCGAGTCATCGCTGCCAAGGGCAGTGATCGTGACTCCCTGATCGAGGTCCTCCACGGCGTCCAGGAGGAGATCGGCTACCTGCCGCAGCCGGTGCAGGAGTATGTGGCCGACCGCCTCGGCCTGCCGGTTGGCACGGTTGAGGGGGTCGTGACCTTCTACAGCTTCTTTACCACCGTCCCGCGCGGCCGTCATCTCATCAAGGTCTGCCAGGGCACGGCCTGCTATGTGCGCGGGGGCAAGCGCGTCCTGGAGGCCGTCAGCAAGGCGGCTGGGTGTGGTGTGGGCGAAACCAGCCCGGACATGCGCTTCTCCCTGGACGTTGTGCGCTGCGTGGGCGCATGCGGCCTCTCCCCCGTCATGACGGTCAACGAGGACATCTATGAGCGCGTCAAGCCCACCAAAGTCGCCGAAATCCTGGACCGGTACCAGTAGCCCGGCGCCCTGACACTACCAGAAAGGAAGGACATCGCTTCATGCCTACGTTTCGTTCCCATGTTCTGGTCTGCGCCGGGGCCAGTTGCGTCTCCTCCGGCTGCCAGGCCGTGGCCGAGGCCCTCGAGCAGACCATCAAGGAAGTGGGTCTCGGCGACGAGGTGAAGGTTGTCCGCACCGGGTGCATGGGGTCCTGTGACCTCGGTCCGGTAGCGGTCGTATACCCTGAAGGGGTCTTCTATAAGAAGCTTACCCCGGAGGGCGCTGTCCTCATCGCCAAGGAGCATCTGCTGAAGGGACGTCCGGTTGATGAGCTCATGTACCGGCCCTCGGAAGAGGAAGCGCCGGCGCTGAGCATGGACCAGATTCCCTTCTTTGCTCTGCAGCAGAAGATCGTCCTGCGCAATTGCGGTGAGATTGACCCCGAGCAGATTGACGAGTACATCGCCCGCGATGGCTACGAGGCCCTCGCCAAGGTGCTCACTGAGATGACACCGGAGGAGGTCATCGCCACCGTCAAAGCCTCGGGGCTGCGCGGCCGTGGTGGCGGCGGCTTCCCCACCGGCGTCAAATGGGAGCTTACGGCCAAGGCGCAGGACGACGTGAAGTATGTGGTCTGCAACGCCGATGAGGGGGATCCCGGCGCCTTCATGGATCGCAGCGTACTGGAGGGCGACCCCCACAGCGTGCTGGAGGCCATGGCCATCGCCGGATATGCGATTGGCGCGCACAAGGGCTACATCTACGTACGCGCCGAGTACCCCCTGGCCATCGCCCGCCTTTCCATCGCTCTGGCGCAGGCTCGGGAGTATGGTCTGCTGGGCAACGACATCTTCAGCAGCGGCTTTGACTTTGACATTGAGCTGCGCATGGGCGCCGGAGCTTTCGTCTGTGGCGAAGAGACCGCGCTTATGGCCTCAATCGAGGGGAAGCGTGGCGAGCCGCGACCGCGTCCGCCGTTCCCGGCCCAGAAGGGGCTTTTTGGTAAGCCGACGTTGCTCAACAACGTCGAGACCTTTGCCAACATTCCGCCGATCATCCTCAATGGGGCCGAGTGGTTTGCTTCGTTTGGCACCGAGACCAGTAAGGGCACCAAGGTTTTCGCCCTGGCGGGGCATGTCAACAACACGGGTCTGGTGGAAGTGCCCATGGGCACGCCACTGGGCACGATCATCTACGAGATCGGCGGCGGCATCCGCAACAACCGCAAGTTCAAGGCGGCCCAGAGCGGGGGCCCTTCCGGGGGCTGCATCCCCAGGGAGTTCCTCAACACGCCGGTAGACTATGAGAGCCTCAAGGAACTGGGCTCGATCATGGGGTCCGGCGGCCTCATCGTCATGGATGAAAGCACCTGCATGGTGGACCTGGCACGCTTCTTCATCGAGTTCGTCCAGGACGAGTCCTGCGGCAAGTGCCCGCCGTGTCGGATCGGTACCAAGCGGATGCTGGAGATCCTCGAGCGTATCTGCGCCGGCGAGGGCCGGGAGGGCGACGTGGAGCTGCTCCTGGACCTGGGCGAGCAGATCAAGCTAACGTCGCTGTGCGGACTAGGGCAGACAGCCCCCAACCCGGTTCTCAGCACGATCCGTTACTTCCGCGAGGAGTACGACGAGCACATCCGCAAGAAGCACTGCCGGGCCGGCGTCTGCAGTGAGATGATGAAGGCCCCGTGCGAGCACGCCTGTCCGGCGGGGGTAGACGTGCCGGCCTACGTCAGCCTGATTGCCGAAGGTCGTCTGGACGACGCCTACGATGTGGTGCGCGAGGCCAACCCCTTCCCCTCGGTCTGTGGACGGGTCTGCACGGCGTACTGCGAGTTGCAGTGTCGTCGCTCGCAACTGGACGGTCCAGTCTCCATCCGGTTGCTCAAACGGGCGGCGGCCGATCACCGGAGCCGCGCCTGGCAGCCCCAACTGGCGCCGCGCAACCACCACAAGGTGGCCGTCATCGGCAGCGGCCCGGCGGGTCTGACCTGTGCCTACGACCTGCTCAAGCACGGCTATGACGTGACCGTGTTTGAGCGGGAGTCCGTGCCGGGCGGCATGATGGCCTTTGGCATTCCGGATTACCGCTTGCCCCAGGACGTTTTGCAGCGCGAGATCCAGGACCTGGTGGACCTGGGCATTGAACTGCGGACCGGGGTCGCGCTCGGCCGGGACTTCACTATCGAGAGCCTGGAAACAGAGGGCTACGAGGCGATCTTTGTCGCCGTTGGCTGCCAGGTGGGCCTGCCGCTGGAGTGCCCGGGAGCGGACGCCGAGGGCGTCGTGGACGCGGTATCCTTCCTGCGCCAGGTTAACATGCAGGCGGCGCCCAGCATCGGGCCGCGCGTGGCGGTCATTGGCGGCGGCGACACGGCCATCGACTCGGCTCGCTCGGCACTGCGCCTGGGCGCCTCGGAGGTGCATCTGGTATACCGCCGCACGCGGGACGAGATGCCCGCGCATCCGGCCGAAATTGACGAGGCCGAGGTGGAGGGCGTGCAGTTCCACTTCCTGGCCGCCCCCAAGGAGATCAAAGTCGTTGACGGCAAGGTCGCCGGAATTGTCTGCCAGCAGATGAAGCTGGGCGACTTTGACCGCAGCGGCCGCCGTCGCCCGGAGCCGGTGGAGGGTGCGGAGTTCACGCTGGATGTCGACACCGTGATCCCGGCCATCGGGCAGACGATCGAGAGTGACTGCCTCTGTGTGGACACCCAGCGGGGCAAGATCTGCGTGGATGCCGAGACCTTCCGCACTTCGCGGGCGAACGTGTTCGCCGGTGGCGACGCCACGGAGGGCCCCATGACCGTCGTGGACGCGATCGCGGACGGGCACCGGGCCGCGGCGGCGATCCACAGCTTCATCTCCGGCGAGCCCATGCCGGCGCCGAAGCTGCGCCGCAAGACCCGGGTGACGCCCGAGATCATGGCTTCGCTGGAAGAGAACGCTGAGGAGGAAAGGCCGCCGGTTGACTCGCCGCGCATCCCGGACGCGTACCGCCGCACGGGGTTCTCGGAGGTCGAGTTGGGTTACTCGGTGCCAGTGGCCTGCCGCGAGGCGGCGCGGTGTCTGCACTGCGACTACCTGCTGATCGAGGAGGAAGGGTAGGGGCGTACCTGCTTGCGCCCTGGGCGTGCTAACCCCGCGCCTCTACCATTCAGGAGGACAGCCAAGATGTCCGAGTTTGCGATAACGATAAACGACCAGCCGGTTAGTGCCCACTCCGGCATGACCGTGCTGGAGGCCGCTCAGGCGGCTGGCATCAAGATCCCGACGCTGTGCTATCACCCGGACCTGCCGCCCCTGGGCGCTTGCCGGGTCTGCCTGGTCGAGATCGAGGGAGAGCGCAATCTACAGCCCTCGTGTTCCTTTCCGGTGCGCGAGGGCATGGTTGTCTGGACGCACTCGGCCAAGGTCCGTAAGGCTCGCCGGACGGTGGTGGAACTGCTGTTGTCCGACCACCCTTCTGACTGCACGGCCTGCGCCCGCAACCAGAACTGCGAGCTGCAGACGTTGGCCCAGGAGCTGGGCATACGCGAGGTGCGCGTCCGCGTGGAGCCGCGGGGTTACGAGGTGGACGATACCAGCCTGGCTGTCGTCCGTGACCCCGACAAGTGCATCCTCTGCCGTCGCTGCCTGCAGACCTGTGACCTCATCCAGAGTGTCTCGGGCCTGCGCTTGAGCGGGCGCGGCTATGACACGGTCATCGGCATGCCCTTTGACACCCACATGGGTAGCGCGCTGTGCGTGAACTGCGGCCAGTGCATCAACCGCTGCCCAACGGGGGCGCTCACCGAGAAGTTCCAGATCAATGAGGTCTGGGAGATGCTGGAGGACCCCGGGACCTTCACGGTAGTGCAGACTGCTCCGGCGGTCCGCATCGCCCTCGGCGAAGCCCTGGGAATGCCGCCGGGGGAGATTGTCACCGGCAAGCTGACCAGTGCGCTGCGCTTGCTGGGCTTTGACCGCGTCTTCGACACCGACTTCACGGCCGACCTCACCATCATGGAGGAGGGCCACGAACTTATCCACCGGTTGACCGAAGGTGGGGCGCTGCCGCAGCTCACCTCCTGCAGTCCGGGCTGGATCAAGTTCATCGAGCATTTCTACCCGCAGTTACTGCCCAATGTGTCGAGCTGCAAGTCACCGCAGCAGATGTTTGGCGCTCTGGCCAAGACCTACTTCGCGGAGACCGCTGGCGTGGACCCGGCGAAGATGAAGGTCGTCTCCATCATGCCGTGCACTGCCAAGAAGTACGAAGCGGCCCGTCCGGAGATGAACGCCTCCGGGTATCGGGACGTGGACGTGGTCCTGACCACCCGGGAGTTGGCGCAGATGATCAAGGAGAAGGGTATTGACTTTGCGACCCTTCCCGACAGTGACTACGACGACCCACTGGGCGAGTCCACTGGCGCAGCGGTCATCTTCGGCGCCACCGGCGGAGTCATGGAGGCGGCCCTGCGGACGGCCTACGAAGTCATCACCGGCGAGAAGCTCGAAAACCTCGACATCGAGGCGGTGCGGGGCATGGAGGGCGTCCGTGAAGCGTCAGTGCAGATTGGTGACCTCACGGTGAAGGCCGCGGTTGCCCACGGCCTGAGCAACGCCGCCCAGTTGCTGGACCGGGTCGCGGCGGGTGACGCTGACTACCATTTCATCGAGATCATGTGCTGCCCGGGCGGTTGTCTGGGCGGTGGCGGCCAGCCGGTCCCGACCTCGCCGGAGATCCGCCAGCAGCGTGCCGCGGCCATCTACGAGGCTGACCGCCGCATGCCGATCCGGCGGTCCCATGAGAACCCCTCCATCCAGGCGCTCTACGAGCGGTTCCTGGGCAAGCCGCTATCCGAGAAGTCCCATCACCTTCTCCACACCGAGTACACGCCGCGCACGAAACGGGCGGTGCAGGAGGAGAACTAGCCGGACGAGCGAATAGTGAGGTAGCCTTGGGGAGGGCCAGGCCTTCGGGGCTGGCTCTCCCTGTCTCGGGTGGCGTATGGCCAAGAGGCGGGAGTCCGGATGAGCCTGACGCAGGACAGTGGCCGCAACTGGCCGCGAGAGCGTGTCGAGCAGACGGCGAGGGCGATCTGCGATCCGCCGGCCATTGCCGATCTGCTGGCCGCGGCGGCCAACCCTTCGCCCGACGAGGTGCGCGACATTCTCTACGAGGCCGGCGGGGGGCGGGGGCTGACGGCGGCCCAGGCGGCCACTCTGCTGCAGGTGACCGATCCCTCCCTGCGCGAGCAGGTGAAAGACGCGGCTCGCCAGCTTCATGAGCGTCTGTTCGCCCGTCGCGTCCGCCTGTTGGCGCCCGTGTGTCCCACCAACCGCTGCATCAACGAATGTCTGTACTGCCCCCTGCGACGATCAAACTCCCGGCTGCGCCGCACCGCCTCCAGCGCCCGCGACCTGCAGCGCGAAGTCACCGCCCTGGTGGACGAAGGACACCGCCATCTGACGCTGGTATTCGGCGAGGACCGCAGCGGCATCCACTATGTCTGCGACATGGTGAACGCGGCCTACGGAGTGCGCTCGGGCACCCGCCGCGTGCACCGCGTTGATCTGAACCTGAACTCCTCCCACCCCGAGGAACTGGCAGCGCTGGCTCAGATCGAGCGCCTTGGCACTTACCATGTCTACCAGGAGACCTATGATCCGGAGACGTATGCCCGGTTACACGTGGACGGCCCCAAACAGGACTACGCGTGGCGCCTGACATGTCACGACCGGGCCTGCGAGGCGGGTCTGAGGGATGTGGGACTGGGAGTGCTGCTCGGCCTGCATGATCCCCGGTTTGACGTACTGGCAGTGCTGATCCATGCCCAGTACCTGCTGGAGAGGTACAACACCGCGGCGGAGGTTATCACCTACCCTCGCTTGCTCCCCGTGCCGGGGGCGCCGGTGACCAGGGACACGTCCTGGCAGGTGGATGACGAGGCTTTCGGCTTCCTCATAGCCGTGACCCGGCTGGTGGCCCCGGTTACGGAAATCGTGCTGAGCACCCCGGCAACGCCGGAGGTGCGGCGGCAACTCTACGCCTTGGGCGTCTCGCAGGTCAGCGTGGGCTCGCTGAGCTACCCTGGTGTCTACAGTGCAGACGGCGACCCGGAGGCCGCCGGTTCCCTGCGCATCGGGCGACCCCGCAACCTGGAGACTCTTGTCTACCGCATGTGCGAGGTGGGCTTCGTGCCCAACTTCTGTGTGGAATGCTACGCGCAGATCCGCCAGAAGCTCAGCGACGACAGCCGGCAGGCGGAGCGCTACCCGGTCCATCGCGCCGCAGCCAACTCACTTCTGGCGCTCAAGGAGTACCTGCTCGACTACGCCTCCCCCGAGACGCAGAACGTGGCGGCCGGCATTATCCAGGAAGAGTTGGCACGCCTGCCCCGCAAGGTTCGCGACGCTACCCTCGACCTGATGGAAGAGGCCGAGGCGGGCCTGCGCGGGCAGATGCTGTGAGCACAAGCCGCCCGGTCTAGTCTCTCAGGTCCACCCCCGCCTCGCTGATCGCCTCAGCCATGGCCCGCCGCCAGCGGTACACGTCGGCGGGATCTTTGCTGAACTCCGTCATGCTCCGCACTAGCCCTTCTGGCACCTCCAGCGCCTCGCGGGCGCGGCGGAGCCATTCCCCACGGCCCGCGGCCTGAGGGGAAGCCTCTATCTCCTTGATCAGGCGCTCCAGGATCAGGGCATAGGCGTAGTCTTCCACGCCGTCCCGGAAGTTCTCCAGGCGAACCGTCGCCAGCGGCGTCCCATCCGGGCCGGGGCACGTCCAGGAGCCATCGCCATGGTAGGTGGTCCAGCTCCGTGGGTCGTACGACGTAAATGGGCCACTGGTGATGGGCTCCCCGTTCCAGATGCTGATTTCGTAGTACAGGAAGCCGTCGGGCCGGTATTTCGCGGTCTGTGCCCCCATCAACACGCGCCCATCAATGGCCGGATACTCGATGAACATGTTGGCATACGGGTGGTGCGGTCCGCAGCAGATGTACCACCATACCTGCTTACCGGTGGCGCGCACCCGGTCCGCCAGTTCGCGCTTGTAGGAGGGGGTCAGGGGGCAGAAGCCGTCCATGGACTGCAGTACAGAGTTGGTGCCGAAGCTGTGGTCGTAAGTGGTGGTCAGGATCAGCGCTCCCGGGAAGTGTTCCTTCAGATAGGCCGCGGCACGTTCCACGCCGGGGAACATGGCCTCCGGATGCTCATCACAGCCGTAGATGTAGGCATGATTCAGGATCCCAAGCTGCTTTGCCTTCTGGTACCCAGCGCCAATGCGCTGGTCAATGTCGGCCTTCCACGCCGCTGCCCCCTCCGGGTCCTCAGGCATCACGGTGTAGTACCCCAGGTTGAACATACCCAGCCGCCTCTGTTGGTGCAGGCGCTGCAAGACCGGAAACTCGGGCTGGCCGCGGTGGTACAGGCTGTCGTAGTTCAGGTAGTAGTCGGCCAGGAAGTCGCCCCACTGGGGCTTGTGTTTCTGCCAGGAGGTGTTCCGGTACGCGCCCTCGCGCCAACCGCCCTGGCCATCAGGCTCATAGAACATAGGCGCGAAAGTCACCGCCATCGGCAGTGGCGAGCGCTTGGGGACGGCGAACGGGTAGACTTCCAGGCTGAGGTCGAAGCTGTAAAGCCTCTTTCCCCCCTCCATGACCGCGAGTTCACCCCGATACCGACCGGGGGGCTGGTCCTGCGGGGCAGTGACGCGCACCCAGAACGACTGCGCATCGCCCGCAGCGACATCGGCGCTGGACATGAAATCCAGGATCGGATCCGGCCACCAGCCAACGTGTGGTGAACCATACGGGGGTACTGCCTTGGTCTCCACATAGCCCACTGGGGCGGCCTTGATGTTGCTGGCCGCGAAAACCGTTCCGTCGGGGGCCGTGAGGTCTCCGGCCTTCACCTGAACTTGCGCCGCCTCTTTCTCGCAAGGCAGAACAATGACCTGGAAGGCCTCCTTCTCGTACCGGGCGAGGGAAAGAGAGGCGCGCCTTGACACTCGCAGAGGCGGAGTAACGCCACGCGGCAGGACCTTCTCCATAGAGCTCGCAAAACCGACGACGATGTCGGTGCGGCGCGTGGGTTCGACGGCGACGGCCTGACGCACGCGCTCGAAGTCGGCGCGCAGGGCGCTCAGAGCCTCCAGTTGCTCAATGGATGACTGCACGCGCATATTGAGATCATTGCCCTTCAGGATTTCGGGGGATCCATCCGTCACCGCCCGCGCGAAGACATCCACTTGCTGGCTGAGTTCAGACAGACGTCCCTGCGCCCAGTCCAGCGCTGTCGGAGCCATTTCAGCCAGACGCAGCACGCGTTGCTCGGCCGCACTGAGGGCCTGGCGCATGGCCGCCACATGGTCCGCCTGCAAGGCCGCGTATTCCTTCAGGAAACTGCTCGGCACGGGCGGCGGCTCTTCTCCCTCACGCAGGAGGATGAGGCGGTCAACGTAGACCTCCATATCGCCGGCGGGGCGCTCCGTAAACCAGTGCATGACGCGGATCTTGTCCACTGCACAGCCCCTGGCGGCCAGGTCAGCCAGCGGCACCACGACTGCCTGGTAACCGAAGGGGGCCAGATCGCAGCGCACCAGCAGCCCATCGCGCGTCGCTCGGCCCTCGTCGGCGATGTACACGAAAAGACGTTGCGGAAACGCGGTCGGGTTGGTGACATCAAAGACGAGCCGGTCGAAGCCGCTCCAGTCGCTGATGACTGGCTTACCCTCGCAGGCAGGCCATTCCGGCATGCCCGGTCGCCAGGCAGGGCTGCGGAAGCACATGGCATACTGCCCAGAGGTCGCGTAGCGCGGCTCGCGCGTGGTCGGGAAGCTCAGCCGCTGGGACGGCCGGACTTCGTCGTGCCAACTGAGCACCTCTTCGTCGGTCTCGAAGTCATAGAGCGTGGTGCCAGCCCAGACTGGCCACGCCATCAGGCTGCTGAGGCCTATGAGCACCAGGTTGCGCAGGTGCATGGTCTATGCCTCCAATGCCCAGGAATGATGCTGCCCGTTGCCAGGCCCGCGGTTGCCGTCTCGCTAGCGCCGGTGCGGCTGACTACGGCCCATCGCGGCCGGGAGCCTGGGCCGAAGTGCCAGTTCGCTGCCAGGGCTCTGCGGACCTCTTCGGCAGCCCACCTGCGCCCACCGGCGCGAGGGGTGGAGGGCGCAGCCCACGGAGCTTGAGCCTACCTTGAGACGCGTCTGCGCGAAATTCACGTGTTCTTGAGTAACAATGATGGCGTGCTCGGACTGTCGAGCGAGCTAACCCGAGGCACATCCGTGACGGTCGGCAAGCCGAAGCAGCGACAGAGGCGAGCATTCAGCTCCTGATCAACACTGGCTGGGCGAGCCTGGGATCGCCGAGCGCAGTACCGACGGCCAGCCGGTGGTAGGGGACGCGGGCACAATCATGAGCAGCGTACGCAGTTGCTTCGTGGAAACGGAAGATGCCGTGCAGACGCTGGTCCCGGGGGTCGTCGAAGCCACCGGGTGTGAGGTCGTCGGGGTTCATCTGGGCGACGTCAGCCGCCATGGTGCAGCACTGCAACTGGCTGCTCACACCGGCCTCTCTCCCCAGGAGTGCGAGGCGTGTGCTCTCCTGCAGCCGGGGGAGGGCCTGGCTGGTTACGCCCTCAGCACCATGCGTCCGCTGGCCCTGGGCGAGGGGGATCGCGTGCCAAGGGGGGTGCGGCTTGCAGCGTGGGAGCGTGGGTTTGCCACCTTCGCGTGCGCACCCTTCCAGGTGGGTGCGGACCACCCGGGCCTGATCTGGGCGCTGTCCCGGTCGCGCGCCCTGGACACTGAGCGCCTGCTGCCCACCTTGCAGTTGGCCGCTGAGGCGGTGCGCCAGTCCGTCGCCAGTCAACTGGCGGTGGAGAGCTTCGCTCTGGAGCGAGACCGTTACCAGCAGTTGGCCGCCAATGTCGGTGACTGCTTCTGGACCATGTACATCGAGCCGCAGTTGCGGATCGCGCTGATGAGCGACGGTGTCCAGGAGCTTACCGGCTACAGCCGCGACAGGTTCATTGCCGAACCCAGTCTATGGCACGAGATTGTCCATGCTGACGACCGGTGGGCACTGTCGCGCATGCTGGCGCGAGTGCGCGAGGGGGCGACCAAGGACGTCCACTACCGCCTCCGCATCGTGCGCCAGGACGGAGAGCTGCGTTGGGCGCACACTCGTGGCCGGGCTGTGCGCGACGAGATGGGTCTGCGCATTGACGCCATCACTAGCGACGTGACGGCCCACGTGCGGCTGGAGGAGAAGGTCCGGCGGGCCGACCGACTCTCCGCCGTGGGAATGTTGGCCGGGGGCATTGCCCACGAGTACAACAACCTTCATTTCGCCATCCTGGGCACCCTCGATCTCCTCCTGATGCGGGACGACCTCGACGACGCTATCCGCCAGCACATCAACCGGGTGCGCGATGCTGCCCAACGCGCCTCCGAGATCACCAACAATCTGGTGGCCTTTGCCCGCGGGGGGAGCGGAATCCGGTCGGTCCTCGACCTTTCGGAGCTGGTCGAGAGCACCCTCAATGTAGTGCGCAAAGAGTTCACCACGTCGGGAATCGAGGTTGAGACAGAGTTCGCGGACAGACCGACACCGGTCATGGCCAACCGGGCCGAGTTGGGTCAGGTGTTCATCAACCTGATCGTCAACTCACGCCAGGCCCTCGACGACGCTCCGGAGAAGCGCCTGGAGGTGACGACTGGCATCGCCGACGATCGCGTCTTCGCTCGCTTCGCTGACACCGGCCACGGCATCTCACCGGAGAACCTGCCCCGCCTGTTTGACCCCTTCTTCACCACCAAGGGCGCTGCGGGCTCCTGGCTGGAGGATCGCACCCAGTCCGACGCCTACCTTCCCGGCCGGGGCCTGGGCCTCAGCGTGGCGCAGACCATCGTGTCCGAACATGGAGGCGAGATCGAGGTCGAGAGCGCGCCCGGTGAGGGAGCGGTGTTCACCGTGTATCTTCCGCTCTACGAGCCGGAGGGCGGCGTCATCGCGACTGACCCGATGGCTGCCAACCTGCGCAAGGGGCGCATCCTGGTGGCCGATGACGAGCCCTCGGTACGGGCTGTCTGTCGCGAGCTACTCAACCGCATGTCCTATGACGTCACCGAGGCCTCCGGGGGACAGGAAGCGGTCGAGTTGCTGACGCGCGAGCGCTATGCCCTGGTGCTGGTGGACCTGCAGATGCCGGACATGGACGGTCTGGAACTGATCCGGCGCATCAACGAAATGCCCCAGCGGCGCCGGCCCGCCAAGCTGGTGATCACGGGCGTGGCGGACGAGGTCGCGCCGGAAGTCTGCGAGGAACTGGGCATTGCCAGCACGGTGATGAAGCCCGCCAGCCTGGCCGAGCTTACGGAGAAGGTCCGACTGGCGCTGTCCCGTGGGGGCTGAGCGCGACTCCGCGCGGTCAGCGCTGCGCCAGGGCCGCGATCTCAGAGGGACCCAGCACCGTGTCATAGAAGCGGACCTCGTCTATGGCACCTCGCATGCCGTGCAAGCTCCCGTAGTTGCCCAACCGCAGGTCATGGTCACCGGAATGGAGGTCCTCCGGTCGTTGCACCTGGCCCACCGGCTGCCCGTCGCGGTAGTGCGTCACGGTACACACGCCATTGGCGCTCTCCACGGTCACAGCCACGTGGTACCACCGCCCGATCTCCCACGTCAACGCCGATGAACTGAAGGGCACACCCCACTGGTGGCTCTCGTTGCCCAGCTCGATGCTCAGCGCGTAGCTCGGAGGATACCCAACCCACCACCAGAAGTGTTGCACGGGCGCCTCCGGTCCCTTGTTGATGATGGTGCGACCATCGCCGGGCTCCGGGAGCCTGTCCAGCTTGATCCAGGCGGCGAGACTGAAGCGCCGCAGGCCATGGTATGGGTCTCCCGCCGGAATGAACACATCGTCGCTGCTGCGAGTGAACGTCAGGGCGGTGCCCTGAACCCCCTGGGACCAGGTCGGACCACGCACCGTTCCGCTGAAGGGCGGTGCGGGACTGCTGTCGGCTGCCCGCTGCCCACGGCCCTCGTCAAGACGCCACCAGCCGATGAGGCCGGGGGGCTTGGATGTGACCCCCGGTAAGACCTCCGGGGCGGAAGCGACAACCGGACTCAAACCCCGCCAGTTCAGCATCACCTCGATACCTGTTGGCGTGCCTTCATCACCGATAGACAGGCGCCAGATGCCAGGCTTGGGCTCGGGGACCGCGAGGCTCGTCTCGTCCTGGTCAGTGGCGGTGGCTCGGGCCATCTCACGTCCGTCCGGTCCGTGCACCGCGAGCACCGCGGCAGCTCCAGGCGTGCGCACCCGGGCGTGTATGGTCACTTCAGGTCGCCGCTCCGGGACGCGGAAATAGAGCGTCGCGGGTGCGGGCACGTGGACCGCGTAGGCGGGTATACTGACGCGCTGAGCCACCGCCGGATCGAGTTTGGCCAGACCCTCATCCGACGAAAGCATCCCTCGCCAGGGCACCGGGGCCCAGTTGTCAAGACCGCTACGGTAGGCCCGATTGGCCAGCCAGCGGTCCGCCTCCCGGTGTGCCCAGGCGGCTGCCGGCCAGAAGTCCTCGGCATAGGCGATCTGGCCGCCGAAGCTCCATTGGGCGCCCCAGTCGCGATACAGGTCGTCACCGGGCCAATACCACCAGCCCTGGCCCTTCGTCAGCAGGTTGTACGCGTGGGCGGCGAAGTACCGCGGCTCGGTCGCCGGGAAGTACAGGTCCCACAGCGCGCTGCCCTGCACCACCTCGGCTCCCCAGGAGCGGAAGGAGCGAATGATCCGGGTGAGCCAGTCCGGGTCGTAGCCGACACCGTAGTAGGTGTGCTCGGCGAAGTTGACGGTCGGGCACCCCGGCTCGCCGAATCCCCGGGCGATACCCCGGCAGAACCAGTTGCCGATCTCCGTTACGAACATGTCGGTGAGCAGGTCGGGGTTGATGGCATGCAACTCATCGCGGCACCAGGCGGCGATGGCCGCCATCTCGTCCTCCAGGTACTTGTCGTAAGCCTCATACAGGCCCTGCTCGCGCAGCCAGTCGTATCGCGCCTTGCCCGTCACATGCTCACGAAGTACTCCCGCATCGCGTGACTTGCTGTTCAGGAAACCGCCCACACAGTGGTCGCAGAAGCACGTTCCGGTCAGCATGTAGTGGCCGTACTTCCAGGCCTGATACATCTCCGGATCAAGCCCATAGCCCACGATGTAGGGGTTGGTCAGCGACATGCGCGCCACGGCCCGGCCGCGAACCAGGTAGAGCTTCTCCCAGTAGACCCTATCGAGGGGGCACGGGGCGAGGGGCAGCTTCTCGTCCGGCTCGATGTAGAGGCCCGGCCGGCATCCCTCCCACGCCCGGACCTCGGCCGGGGTTCCGCCCAGGTTCACGGCGGGCATGACGCGCAGACCGACACGGCGCGCATAGTCAGTCCAGTCCCGCACCTGCCGCGTCCATGACAGCATCCCCATCTCGGTGAGGAAGTCGTCATCGAGGCGTTCGAAGTCCACCATCGCCAGGTTGAACCCGCCGTCTTTGAGGTCGCGCAGGAAGTGCAGCTTGACCGGTGTCTGGTCATAGAAGCGGTGCGGACCGGCGTCGAGACACCACGTCCGGGTCCGTGGCCTGACCCGGGCGGTGTTGCGCGACCCCGGGCCGGAGTTCACCAGGAGCGTGTATACGCCGTCGCCGCCCGGCACGGCCACACGCGCGGTCTTGCCCGGAGCCACCCGACCGAAGGCAACCTCCCGGCCCCTGGGGTCGAAGAGGGCATAGAACGTATCGGGACACGCATCGTGTCCGGTGACCGCCGACACGTCGGCGGCGACCACCTCGCCCTCGTCGGGCAGCAGCAGTAAGTAGGACTCACCGATGACGGTAAGCGGGCGGGCGACGGAGGCCGCAGCGGTTGTGCTCCGCTCCAGGTGCCGCGGGGGCATGGGCTGATACATCGGTTCGTGGAAGAGCGTGCCGCGCAACCGCTCCGTCTCCAGCCAGCGTACCGCAGGGCGCAACTGCGGCCAGGACGCGGCCAGCGCCGGCGCGCCGGCCAGCAGGACAACAGCCAGCGGCAACAGTCTGTGCATGTTCACAGCTCCCTTCATCAGGCTCACTCGCTCACTTGCCACAGGACCAGACTGGGCAGCACCACCTCGTCGCCGGGCCCGGCCATGACGATG
>JABLXH010000048.1 GCA_013178155.1 Armatimonadota bacterium
GCCCGGAGCGGTCCAGCGTCCAGCGTTCCCCGTCGGCCAGCCTGCCCTGCACCTCACCGCGGCTGTTGAGCACGGTCATCCCCACCTGGGCATGGGGGCTCATGGCGGTGGTCACGATGCGGCCGGCGTCGGGGACAACGTCGTTCACCGGGCCGCCGCCGACGCGCAGGTCTTCGTCGCCGATGGAGAACTCGCGCGGGCTGAGGACCTGGCGGAGCGTCACGGAGCCAAAGTGCGCCTCCGGGTTCACGAGCACAGTCTGCCCCGGTCGCAGGTCGGCGCCGACCACCGGGTCGGTGAGCGTGATCTTGCCGCTCGCATAGTCCACCGCGGCGATCCGGCCACGCCGCAGTCCGGCGCCCTCAAGGCGCAGATCGCCCAAGCGAAGTCCCCGCCCGTTTAGCAGCATGGCCCGCACCGGCGCTCCCGTGCTGTCCAGCACCAGGCAGGCCGCCTGTCCGACCACAGTCAGCTTTCCATCCAGCACATAGCGACGCTCGGGGACCAAGGAGTGGAAGCAGTAGTGCCGCTCACCGTTGCGCAGCTTCACCAGGACGGCCACGGCGTCACCGTCGGCTGGATCCAGAGCGACGGCTGTAACACTGTCGATCCACGGGTCCCCGCGATAAGGCTCAAACACCGTGACGAAGGCACTCCGCAGGTCCTGACCGCTCCGCCGCCGGATGAGGAACTTCACCCACGGTGGCATCTGCCGGTACCGCTGGGGCTGGCAGTCAGCGGCGATGATCTCCTGGTCGGTGCCGACCAGATGCGCCCGTAAGCCAATGCCCTGCCATGGCCGTTCGGGCTGACCGGCCAGGGGCTCGGTGAGCTTCCACTCGGCGACCGCCCGGCCGGCCAGCGGGGCGCGCTGGACGTTCCGGAAGTACTGGAAGCCACTGCCGGAGTACCCGGTGAAGGAGATGGTGCCGAAGGGCTTGTCCTTGAGGTTCGGGTCGTCGTAGAACTGCTCGTAGGGCACATCCGGCCCCGCCAGGGATCCCTCGGTCTGCACCGGCCCCAGCGGCGGCTCGGTGGCGAAGTCTGCCTGGGTGCCCATGCAGGCAAGATCATGCTGCGATCCCCCGCGGACATGGAACACGTCAAACACGTAGCTTCGGCCCGGGTCGGCCTCCACCAGCATGGAAGCCCGGCGATACAGGTCGCACTGGTCGTAGGGGTGGCACTCCGCATCGGTCACCGGCGCAAAGCCATTGGGCTCGTAGGCGTGCACCTGTCCCTGGCCACGGCCTTGCCGGCGGGCGTCCACCGTCACCGTGTTGTGGGCGATGGTGTTGCTCCAGATCCCATACCGGCGCTCGTTGAAGGCATCGGTCTGCTCGGGATAGCCGATATCGGTCAGCAGCGCATTGTCGTGGGCGAAGAGCAGCAGGCTGAGTTGGTCGGAGTGCATGTGGTGCACCCAGGAGCCGTAGTGCAGGGCCAGGGCCGTGGTCTGCTCCGGGGGCCCTGACTGCAGCATGGCCAGGCCGTAGGCCGGCAGGTGCCGGGAGGTGGCCTCGGCGGGCGGAGGCGCGTCCGGGAGGCGGGCCAGAAGCTCATCCAGCGGCAGGGCGAACAGGTCACGGTCGCGGCCAGGGCGAGCCCGCACGTCGGCGATGACGCGCGGGTCGGGCCAGTGCTGCAGAACCACCCGCGCGACCGTCGTACTCAGGTCTCCCGCCCGCGCGAACATGTCGCCACTGTCGCCCAGGGGTGGCTGGAACTTGCCCGCCAGCAGCAGGTCGTAGTGCCACAGCATCGCCCGCCGGAAGCGCGGGTCGGCCACCAGCTTCCCTGCCCGCTGGCCCAGCAGAGCGGCGATCTCCGCCGGGCCAGTGGTCCAGATATAGTTGTAGCCCGGGGATTCCGGCGGCACACCGTCGCGGTAGACCAGGTTCAGGAGTGCATCCAGCAGCCCCATGTCACTGTCCATCACGGGGTTGGGGTTGGCGAGAACCCAGTTGATCATCGCTTCGGAAGTGGGTGACTGCTCCCGCTCATCCAGTGCCAGCGCCAAGCGGATCAGCGCCTGTTGGTGCATGCCGTAGTTGCCACGGTTGCGACCGTTGCCACTGGTGATGTCGCGCGCCATCGTCATCAGCAGGCGCTCGCGGATGAACTGGTCCAGGGCCGAACCCGAAAGACCCGCGAGTGCTTGGAGTTCAGTGTCTTGCGCCAGGAAGGGCCAGATGGCGTCATAGGCCGGCGCGCAGACGTCCGCCCACCCCACCTCCCAGATCATGTTGGTGATTCGGCCAGTGTAGTTGGGGTTGTGCTCCCTGGACTCGCGTGACTGCTTCTCGTACTGGTAGTCGGGGTAGTAGGTCGCCAACTGCCACAGCAGCAAGGCGCACTTGTGCGCGAAGCGGCGGGCCTGCTCGGGGTCATCGGCAACCAGCGCACCCAGCGACAGTGAACGGATGGCGCTCTGCAGCTCGCGCTGCATGGACCAGTGGGCGTAGTAGGCCACGAACCAGTAGCCCACCGTCTCCCCCTCGCGATGCCAGCCCCAGCCGTCGTCGGGGTAGTCGCCCGTCAGTAGCGACCGATCCTGCATCCCGGAAGCCAGATAAGCCGCGAAGTCGTTGGAGGGGTACTCCTCACCCCCGGCGGGACAGCGTATCTTGAAGGGGCGGTCGAGGCTGTACTCCCACTTGTACAGCCCTGTCTTGTTCGCTTCCGTGCCGTGAATGGGGCAGCCCAGGTTGTGGATGTCGTAGCAGCGAGGCACCTGCGGCGGGATAACCATAGCCCGCAGGAAAGCGTCATCGCGTGAAGCCCACGACTCGGCCTCCTTGACGTAGGCGGCCTGCAGGTCGCGCGCCCACTGGTGCCGCTGCAGGTTGCTGTGCATGGTGGCCAGCATCGTCTCGGTGTAGAAGGTACGGCCGGACTTGGCATAGGCAGGCATGGCGGCCACCTGAACGAGGGCTATCACGGCGATGTGCCGGTACCCGTCTCGCATTTCGGACCTCCTGCACTGGCGGCCCCCGCGCGGGCCTACTCCCCCACCTCGTACCACACCGTCGGCGCCTGCAGGTCGAGCGTGGCACCGCTGGCGCAGGGCTCCCCCACGCGCTGGCCGGCGCCATCCAGAGCCCACGCACGCAACTCGCGGTCCAGCACGGTCAACTTCACGGGGACCTGCTCGCAGATGGTCGGCCCATGTCCCCATTTGTCGCTGACCGACGTGCGTCGCTCGTTCCACTCCATCGCCTGGTTCTCGACCCGTGACATGGCTACGACAAGCATTCGCCGCGATTCCCGCAACGGCAGATCATCCATGCTGGTGATAGCGAACGCCACCCAGCCGTTGCTGGTGGGGCCGAACTGGAGCGTGACGCGTCCGAGGCGCATCTCCGTCCCCGCGAAGTCACCGAGGGCCACTTTGGTCCTGGGGGTGTTCACCAGGAAAGCGCCCTTGTCCGCTTCTGCATGCCAGGTGATCTCCCCGGTGTCGGACGCCGTGGGTTCGCCCTCCGGAACCGTCACCGCTCGTCCGCTCAGTTCAGAACCGTCAGTCCACTCCAGCGCCAGCCGGTGCTGAATGGCTGCCGCCTGCGGCACCCCGACCTCGCGCCAGAGCGAGGGCAGGTCGCCAGTGCGGTCCGTAAGCCAATCCACGACTTTCGCACGGGGGACTCCCAGGCGCACTTCTTCCCGCGCCGCCTGCACGTCGCCTCTCCGGAAAAGGTTCGCGGCCACCGGGAAGAACGCCACCGCGGCGGGGTCGGTCACCATCTGGAAGAACCCCTGGATCCGCGCCTCACTCCAATCGCTGGGCTGCGAGCCATAGTCGAACTGAAAGATCCCGTCCCAGTCCTGAAGCCCTGCCATGGCCGCCAGCATCGGCATGCACTCGGCCCGGTAGTCGTTGGGCGCGGGATGGTTGTACTCACTGACGGTATAGGGCATGCCGGCGACGCGGTACTGGGCGAGATAGGTCAGGGTGTCGCTGCCGTGGGCCCGGGTCATGCTAGTGTTGCCGATGGTCCAGTTGGCGCCATCCCAGGGGCGGCCGGGGAAGAAGGGATGCTGCCAGTAGGCGTGGTTGTCTATGTAGTCCAGTTGCGACTCCCGCCAGACGCCACCCAGCCCGCCATAGGTGGCCTGGGTGTCAATGACAGCCGCCCGCACGCCCAGGTCCTGCTTGAGATACTGGTAGAGGCCCTGGGTGTAACGGCGCTCCAGTTCCACGATGAACTCGAACCAGTCGCGCCGGGCCTGCCGGGTGCTGCGGGGAGCCGCGAACTCCACCGTTCCGTCCTCCAGGCGCTGGTCGGCGGCCAGGCCAAGCACTCCCCCCGGCTTCAGGCTCACGTCAGCCAGCCACACGTCGCCCAGCTCATTCTGACAGTTGAAGCTGATGCGGTTCTCGGTCGCCCTGACGCCGTGGGCGCGGAACGTGAAGGTGAACGCCTGCCACTCGGGCGTGACCCGGATGGTCTCATCGAGCCCGATGTTGCGCCAGTCGTCCACCTGCCAACGGGCCCCCACATGGACCGCCCGCTCCGGGTCCGCCTTCATGCGGAAGCTGAGCGTGTAGGGCTTGCCCTCCTGCAACGGCAGGTTCAGTTGGTGGATCTGGAAGTCCCAGGGGTTTACGCCCAGTTGGTTCAGCCGGGCGTGCAGCACCCTGCCCGCCTGCGGGTCATCGGCCACCTCAAAGACGTCAGCCTGTGGATTGCGGCTCTCCAGCACCCAGTCCGCAACGCCGGCCGCGAAGTCCCGGTTCCGCAGCATCTCGGCGCCCAGCGGTTCTGTGCCCTCGTCCCAGGCGTTTCTGAGCCCAGCCGTATCGCCGTACTTGCTGCGCAGGAAGTCGTTCCAGTACTGCTTCAGCTCTCCCCGGTACGGCTCTGGCAGGTTGTGCAGGGTGCTGCCGTAGGCAAAGCCCAGGAGGCTGTTCTCATTGTTCAACTCGATGAGCGCGACGCAGGGCTCCTCGGCGTAGGTAGTGCCTGTGTAGGGGTTGCGATGCGTCAACAGGTCGCGGGCATAGTTGCGCTGCAGCTCGATCATCCGGGCTGTGAAATTGTCGGCGCCCTTGCCAAAGTCCGGCAGCTTGTCCGAGTTCTCGAAGCCGTCATTGGCATCCAGGGTCCGCGACACATGCAGGTTCAGATCGGCGTAGACGCCGTTTTGCTTGAGCTGGTAGATGAACCAGTCCAGGCGGTCAAGCTGCTCGGCGTCCAGGTGCTGGTGGTCCGCGAAGGCCGGATCCCAGATACCGCTGGGCCGGTGGAACATGTCCATGTGGTGGAAGCGAACACAGTTGATGCCCAACGCGGCCATGCGGGCGGCGATCCGCGGAGCCAGGTCCTTGTCAGGGAAAGCGCTGGCAAAGGTCACATTGGTGCCCAGGAAGCGCAGCCGCCGTCCGCCGCCGTCGTAGAAGTGCCCGTCGCGCCAGGTCACGAAGCCCTCGGCGCCCGCGGGCCGCGGGCTGTAGCTCGCCACGTTAGCCAGGCTCTCACTGCCGGATTCCCCGATGACGAAGGGAAACCAGCCTTCAGGCACCTGGGCTTGCGCTGCCAGTGACACGGTCAGCAGCAACAGGACAAAGACCACCCAGAACATCTACCCACCTCCTCGGCATTTCAGCACTGGCCCAACTCGCGTAGCAGGAAGGTGGCGATCACCTTGGTGCAGCGAACCAGGGCATCGATCTCAACACGCTCATCGCTGGAATGGGCCGTCCCCTCCAGACCGGGGCCGTAGAGAATCGTCGGCACGCCGAACAACGCCACCGGGTGTGCCGCGTCACTCCAGGCCACCATGCGGTCATAGACCGGCGGCCCGCCGGTCGTCTCACAGTAAGCCGCGACGAACCGCTGCAGCCAGGGGTCGTCCGCGCTCTGGGTGTAGGGGATGAGGTCCTTGACCCATTCCACCCGCGATGGGTGCGCGCGCAGCCATTCGTCGGTGGCTTCGGCGTTGGCCAGGGCTCGTTCGAACTCGTCGCGGATTGGCTTGCCCCCGTAGAGGCCCGTGGTGGCGCGACTGGCCTCCGCCTCTGCCACGTCGTAGACGATGTTCAGGGACAGGTACGCCGATCCGGGAACAACGGCCGGGTGCTTGCCCGAGTTAAGGATGCCCAGGTTGACCCGGCACTCCGGTCGCTCGGTTTCACGCGCTCGCTTGAAGGCATCAATGCCCTGCTTGGTGACCAGGGCCTTCTCGATGGCCGAGACCCCCGTCCCCAGCGCGGCGTGTCCCTCTTGCCCCTCGACGAAGACGTCGGCCGTCAGGCAGCCCCCGCAGCCGAGCGTCAGGTGGTCATCGTTGCCGTCCACGAAGACCGCGACATCACCCGTGTAGCCGGCGTTGAAGCAGGAGAGGGTCCCGGCGCCGCCCCCGTTACACTCCTCATCCACCACGCTCTGGAAGATGATCCTGCCGTGCAGGGGTGTCTGGAGCTCCAGCAGCGCGCGGATCGCGCTCACGCCCACCGTCAGCCCGCCTTTGCAGTCCGTGGTTCCGCGTCCCCAGAGCCAGCCGTCCTGCTCGCGGGCTTCGAGTGCGTCGGCGCCCATGTTGTCTATGCCAACCGTGTCCATGTGCCCGTTGATGACGACAGTCGGCCCGTCGCCGCCGAAATCGAAGGTGGCCACCAGGTTCGGGCGGCCGCTGAAGTCGCGGTTGCGCGGCCCCAGGATGCCGGTGCGCTGGTAGATGTCCGGCGGGCAGTCGAACAGCTCAACCTCCGCCCCAAGGTCGCTTAGCAGCGGCGCCAGATACTCCTGCCCAGGCCGTTCCCCTCCCGGACTGGCGTCGCCGCTGTAGGGGTTGACGGTATTGATCCTTACCAGATCCTGACAGAGGCCCAGGATGCGGTCGCGGCTGGCCTCGACCTGTGTCCACAAGCGATGGTGCATACGTTCACCTCGCGGCAAATCGCCGGGGAAGGTCTCGCCCGGACGCGGGCTCCCGGTCTGAGGTTCGTTTCCGAAGCGGCCAATCCTCCTGGCGAGTGACCGGGAGCGGCTTCGGGCGGCCCCCCGGTTGGCGGTCACTTGGCCTTTGACAAGCACTAGTTAGGATGTATCATGGACGCGCGCGGAGTCGCTCGTTCCGGCCGTTCGGCGTAGGAGCGCCTGGCCATGGATGACATCACGGTGGGTCGCACGCTGGCCCGGTACTACGTCACCTGGGGGGTCTTCGGCCTGCTGGTAGCGGGGTGCGGACTGAGCCTGGTGGGCGTATACCAGGCCGCACACCCGGAGCATGCCACACTCGCGGCGATCTCCTCACAGGCCCACGCCTGGACCACGGTTGTCGGCTGGATGGCTCCCCTTCTCCTGGGCTTGCTGGGCTGGCTCCTGCCCCTGCTCAAACGCTCAGGTTACAGCGCTCTGGGCCTGCAGAGGCGCGCCCTGGTGTGGTTCATGCCCGGTACGCTTCTCGTCGCCGCACCAGCGGTTCTGGAGCCGATGGGGCGTGATAGCGAGATCGTTGTCACTATCGGCTGGCTGCTGTGCCTGGCGGCCGCGGTCGAGTACGCCGCTCTCGTCTACCGGCTCAGTGTGCGCTCTCTGACGCCCTCGGCTGCCGACCTGGGCATCCAGGCCGGTATGGCCTGGCTGGGCGCGACGCTACTTCTGGGGCTGGCCGCAGCCCTCGGCACGGTATTCACGGGCCGCGCTGATTTCATGGCTTCCTCCGAGCCGGGGATATGGCTCGGGGCGGTCTTCGGCTTCGCGGGAAACCTGGGCCTGGGGTTGGCTGCCGCGCTGCTCCCGGAGTTCCTGCGCATGCCTCACACGCGGCCGCAAGTGCGCGGGGCTTTCGGCGCCTACAACAGCCTGCTTGCGCCGCTTGTGGTGGGCTTCATGTGGTGTCTGCCCCATGTCTACAGCTGGGGGCGCCTCCCGCTCATCGTGTGCGCCCTGGGCTTCTTGTACGCGACGCTGCACCTTATGGGCCGCTTGCACTTCGGTGCGCTGGTCTTTCCGCCGCACCACACTCGTCGGCAGCGGGCGGCGCGGCTGGCGCTGGGCACGGCCGCCTTCTGGCTGCTGATCGGAGCACTTGTCACGACTGGCGCCGCGGCCTGGCTGGCAGGCTTTGTGGAGCAACCACCCCCTACGCTGCTGAGTGCTGCCGTGCACCTCGTGGCGGTCGGATTCTTTGGCAACCTGGTGCTGGCGCTGGGCATCGCCCTCCTGGGGCCGGCGTGCCTGCAGGGGCTGCGCGGCGGACTCTCCGCCATCGCCTACCTGCTCACCAACCTGTGGGTGCTATGGCGCCTTGCGACGGCGGTGCTGCCCCTGGGGGAGCTCGCGCAGAGCTATCCCGCACGCGGTATCGCCGGGGCCGTGATTGGCATCGCGTCCTTGGGCCTGGGTGTTTGGCTGGTATGGGGGTTCGTACACCTGGACCGTCGTGGGCCGGACCGGTCCTGAATCACCACTGCCAACGCGTCGCCAGGAGCCACTCCCGCCGACTCCGGTCGTAACCCAGAGCCACTGCCCCGTATTCCGCCTCGAGGTAGGTCAGCTTCGGCGGGTCCAGCAACGGCGAATCCCCGTCGACCAGATGTCCGATCGCCCCGGGCGCGCCTGAGAGGCTGATGAGGTCGCGCATGGCATCATCCCAGGTGGTCCGTATGACCAGCCCATCCGCCTCGAGCAGCTCACACGCCTTGAGCGTCAGGTAGTCATTCAGCTCGAAATACCTGTTGAGCGTGCCCTGATAGAGCGCGATGGGCCTGGTGAGCAGGAACATCATCCAGGGCATATAGAGACCACCGGCGGCGTAGCCCCGATGCTCAGCCAGTCCCGCGCGAAGGGGGTCGGCTCCCTCGGCCAGCGGCACCATGCTGTAGGGCAGCCCCGCGCCCCAGGTGTAGCTGAGATTGCTGCCATAAAGGGCCGGCTTGTCCGCATAGGTGGGGTCATGCAGCAGCTTGAGCGTACGGAAGAGCTCGAAATTGCCGGGCTGCATCAGGAAGCCGTCAAACGGTAATCTGGCCAGGAAGGGCGCAGCACCAATGTCGCCGGGTCGGGCCATCAGGGCCAAGCCGCCCTGGGCCTTGATGGCGCGCACCGTTGCGCCCATGGTCATGCCCTCAACGATCCGCTCGCGCAAGAAGAGCCCCAGCACAGTGCCGTTACGAGTCTGGATGTACTCCCCCGGGATCACGCGAAAGTCAGGCGCCAGAGTCCCGCGTTGCTTGAGGCGGTGGGCCGCGCGCTGTGCGACCTGCGCATCGCCCAGTTGCCCCCGGCCCGCAATGACGAGGGCTCCCAACCCCCGACGACAGGCCGTCGTCAGCGTCTCCTCGTACTCGGC
>JABLXH010000049.1 GCA_013178155.1 Armatimonadota bacterium
TACCCTCCAGATCCAAAGGGCAGGCGGTGGGATAGTCCGCTCTGCCGGAGTGTCGGGTGGCGGGGCGGCCGTGTAGCGTCAAGGCGGCCACACCGACGTCCTGGAGCCGGCGGCCCAGCTCGAGGTATCCGTCGTCTCCCGGCACCAGCCCGGCGCGGTACTTCACGGTCACCGGCACCGTCGCTACCCGACAGCACGCCGCCGCCACGGCCACCGCGCGTTCCGGATCGGCCATGAGCTCGACGCCCGCACCCGCCCGGCGCACCTTTGGCACCGCGCAGCCCATATTGATGTCCACCACATCGGCGCCAGCTGCTTCCGCGGCCCGGGTGGCCTCAGCCATGGCGCCCGGCTCTCCGCCGAAGAGCTGCAGGGCCACGGGACGCTCCCCGAGGCAGACCACCATCATCGCCGCGGTCTTGCGTGACCCGTATTGCAGACCGCGGGCCGAGATCATCTCGGATACGACCAGGCCGGCACCAGCTCGGCGGCACAGCAGTCGGAAGGGCAGGCTGGTGTACCCGGCCATCGGCCCCAGAACGAAGGGGGGGGCGACGACCACGCTCCCCAGGCGAAGCACCGGATCACTCATAGCCGTCGCTAAGCCGCAGTCCCTCCAGCGTGAGCTTGTCGTCCAGGATCGTCGGTGCCTCCATCAAGGGCTCCACCAGCGCGGCATCGCCGCCCGTGACCACAATGGCGGCGTCCTCGGCCCCCAGGATCTCCAGCGCCTCCCATACCATGCGGTCGGCAGTGCCAGCCAGTTGCATGGCGATACCGACGGCTAGGCACTCGGCAGTGGAACGACCAAGCATCTCCTCCAGGATGGGAACATCGGTCTGGAGTAAAGCGGTCTCCAGATGAGGCACGCTGATGATCAGTCCCGCCAGGAGGGCCGCCCGTCCAGCCGCGATGGCTCCGCCCAGCATTACACCCTCAGCCGACACGACCTCGCTGGTGATGCAGGTGCCCAGATCAACCACCACACAGGGCCGGCCATAGAGCAGAGCCCCTCCCGTTGCGTTGGCGAGACGATCAGTGCCCAGCTCTTCCGGCCGGTGATACCCGATCTGAAGGACCGGAGCGATGTCTTTGCCGAGTGCCTGCAGTCCGCAGGGGAAAGCGGCCGTCAGCGCCGTCAACAGCCGGTCCACATGCGGGTTACAGCAGCAATAGACCAGGCGCTCGCAGTCGGCTACCACAAAGCCGCCATCATCCAGCATGTCGCCCAGTTGCGCAGCGACACTGGCCCCATCCTGGATCATGTCCTCCTGCTCAGGGTCGGGCAGGTACGAAAGCGAACCGTGCAACTTCCACTCCCCGTCCTGCCGCAACCCGTACTTCAGGGCGGAGTTCCCAATGTCCAGGTAGAGCCGATAGCTCACAATCTGAAGGCCTCCTGTCGCCACTTTCCGTCGGCTAACGTCATTATACTTGCTCCGCGCCCGTGGTGGAAGGTGCGCGCTACCGCCGTCCGCCCCACCACCTCCAGGGAGGGCTGACTGACGTGCCAGTGTCCGCAGAGGATGGCGTCCAGTTCCGGGCACGTCCCGGCCAGGGCCGCCTCCTCCGCACGCCCGTAGTGGGTGAGCGCGATGAGCACATCTACCTGTGGCCGCAACGCCGTTACGGCTTCGCGCGCCGCCACCAGCGGGTCCAGAAATCGGCCGATGGCCAGGCGCGAGACCATGGTGCCCTCTTGCACCATCACCTCCGTCAGCCCCAGCACCCCCAGCCGGACCCCATCGGGAGAGGTCAGCACGGTCCAGCGCCGCAGATGGCCCGGGTCCTGACCCGGTCGCGGCACCAGATTCGTGGCCAGCACCGGGAACCGCGCCTCACCGGTCTTTCTGAGGAGCCCGCTCCGGTACCAGGCGTACTCGCGGTTCCCCAGACACATGGCGTCACACCCTGCTTCGTTGAGCCAGCGAATGGCAGGCTCCGACCACGGAAAGGCGAGGATGTTTGGGGCGGCCAGGGCATCGCCGCAGTCCAACAGCACCGCCCGTCGCTCTTGTTTCAGTTCCCGCAGGCGCTGGGCGCGGCGCCGGTCCAGGCGGTTGTGCAGGTCAGCGGTGTGCACGAGGCACAGTTCCATGGGCCTAAATGACCCTCAGTTTCATGAGGTCCTGAATGTCCACCATCCCGATGGCCCGCCCCTCTTCGTCCACCACTGGCAGGTTGTCAAACTCCCGCCGCTCCATGATGCTGAGCGCTTCGGCCGCCAGGATGTCCGGGCCTACCGTCGTCGGTGTGCGTGTCATCACCTCCGCAATGGGGCCCTTCAATACCGCCTCGTGGTTCACCTCCCGTTGCATCAGGACGCGAAAGTCTCCGTCGGTGAAGAGCCCCACCAGCCGACCGGCGCGGTCCACGACCGTGACCACTCCCCGCACCGGTGCGGTGCTCATGGTCAGCAGGGCGTCAAGCACCGTCGCGTCAGGAGTGATGGTGGGGTTGTCGGCTCCGGTATGCATCACATCGCCGACGCGGAGTAGCAGGCGACGCCCCAGCGCACCACCCGGATGCGTCGCCGCATAGTCGTCGGTGGAAAAGCCCCGGGCGGCCATGACCGCCATCGCCAGGGCATCACCCAGCGCCAGAGCCACCAGCGCCGAGGCCGTCGGCGCCAGGCCCAGTGGGCAGGCCTCGCGTTCGCAGGCGGCGTCCAGTGTGACATCGGCGGCCTGCGACAGGGTCGAATCACGCACGCCACAGATGGCGATGACCTTGACCTGTCGGCGCTTGACCGCCGGCAGAATGTCCAGGATCTCACGGGTCTCACCACTGTTGCTGAGCATGATGACCACGTCACCGTCGGCGATCATGCCCAGGTCACCGTGCAGGGCCTCGGCGGGGTGCATGAAGTGAGCGGGCGTGCCAGTGCTGGCCAGCGTACTGGCGATCTTGCGGCCGACGGCGCCGGACTTACCGATGCCGCTGACAATGACCCGGCCGCTGGTGTGCAACACCAGCTCCGCCGCTCGAACGAAGTCATCGCCCAGGCGGGCGGCAGCGGCGCGGATGGCCTCCACCTCAATGTCCAGCGTCTGACGCGCCTGGTTCAGTATCGCCTCGGGAGAAGCGTCTCTCATAGCGCCCTGACCACCTCGTGCACGGCCTGAACGCTCCGCAACAAGGCCCTCAGGTCACCGAAGGGGATCATGTTCGGACCGTCGCAAGGGGCGTGATCGGGGTCCGGATGGACCTCCAGGAACAGGCTGTCTATGCCCATCGCCACCGCACTCCGGGCCAGTCCGGCGGCGTACTCTCGCTGCCCGCCAGAGGCCCCACCGGCCCCGCCCGGGAGCTGTACGCTGTGGGTGGCATCAAAGATCACGGGGACTCCCAGCCCGCGCATGATGGCCAGGCTGCGCATGTCCACCACCAGGTTATGGTAGCCGAACGTCGTGCCCCGCTCCGTGAGCAGCACCCGGTCATTGCCCGTGGAGCGCACCTTCTCCACCGAATAGGCCATGTCGGCCGGGGCCATGAACTGACCCTTCTTGATGTTGACGGGCAGCTGCGTCTCGCCGCAGGCCACCAGCAGATCGGTCTGGCGGCACAGGAAGGCCGGGACCTGCAGGACGTCCAGCACGGCCGCCGCCGGACCCACCTGCCCCGTCTCATGGACATCCGACAGTACCGGTACACCGGCCCGTTCCTTCACCCGGGCGAGCAACTCCAACCCGATCTGCCAACCCGGTCCACGAACAGCGGTGACGGCCGTCCGATTGGCCTTGTCATAAGAGGCCTTAAAGACATAGGGCATCCCCAGCTCCGCTGTCAGGTCACGCAGGTAGCAGGCCATATCGTAGGTGGCAGCCTCGTCCTCGATGAGACACGGCCCGGCGATCAGCACGAGGTCACCGCCGCCAAAAGCCACTTTGCCAACCATCACGGGCTGAGATAGGGCGTGCATCAGACTTCCTTCTCCATGATCTGTCGCACCCGCGCCAGGTCCTCCGGAGTGTCTACACCGATCGGCGAGTAGTCCACCTGCACCACGCGTATCGAGCATCCGTTCTCGACCGCCCGCAGTTGTTCCAGGCCCTCGGTGATCTCAAGCGGGGTTCGCTCGAGGCCCGCCATCCAAAGCAGAGTGTCGCGGGTGTAGACATACATCCCAATGTGCTTCAGCGGGGTCAGGCCGGACTTCGGGTGCACTCGCGGCTTGTCCGCAGGCCATGTGGCCCCCGGGTCCAGACGAAAGAACGGTATGGGGCACCGCGAGAAGTACAAAGCAAAGCCACGGCGGTCCACCACGACCTTCACCGCCGAGTCCTCCAGGTGTTCCTCCAGCGTCAGGATGGGGGTAGCAATGGTCCCGAGCCGCAGCCCCTCCTCCGCGAGGAAGGGCGCCACGGCCGCGTCTATGATCTCGGGCCGGATCAGTGGCTCATCGCCCTGGATGTTGACGACCAGGTCACAGTCTGTGCCGCGCGCCACCTCGGCCAGACGGTCGGTGCCAGAGGCGTGTTCTGGCGAGGTCATCACGGCCTTGCCGCCAAAGCCTTCGACCGCCCGCAGCACCTCGTCGCTGTCTGTGGCCACGAGCACCTCGCTAAGATGACGTGACTGCTGCGCGCGTTCATAGACGTGCTGCACCATCGGCTTGCCGGCGATGTCCAGCAGTACCTTGCCCGGCAGGCGAGTGGCCGCCAGGCGGGCCGGTATCATCCCCACAATGCGTGGTGAGAGGTTTGCCATCGGATGCTACCTTCTACAAGGTCTCTGGCTCGGGGTAGAAGCGCCGCAGGCTGCGCACCAGCAGATAGATCGGGGCCGCCACGGCGGCGCTGTACAAGGCCCTCACAAGGGCCTGCCACATCCACGGTTGCGGACTGGGCGGGGGCGCCAGCAGCAGCTCGACAAGGGAGGCCACAAGCACCCCGATGCCTACCAGCAGCATGGCTACCAGCACCCGGTCGGCAAAGACCCGCCCCCGCAGTGAGCCGGCAAAGAAACCCAGACCCATATGGCTCACGAACAACTGTCCGAGGGTGGCGGATGAGATCGAACCCCAGAGCAGCGCACCCAGGAAGCCTGCGGTCAGGCCGCTGGCTCCGCCGGTTCCCAGGCCGAGACAGATCACCGCTGCCAGGGTCAGGTGAGGGGTCTGAGAGTGCACGCGCAGCCAGGCCGGCCAGGTGGACTGGACCGCCGCGCAGACGATCATCAGCAGGAGTGTGACCACAAAGCCCAACGGCCTGTGCCTCCCGGACGGACCTCACCGCCCATGTCGCTCGACCAGCACCCATTCCAGGTGCTCGAAGTCCACCGCCGGTCGAATGTAGGCGCGCAAGTCTACTGTACCAGCGGCTGACCGCTCCACGCGTGTCACCACGCCGATAGGGATCCCGGCGGGGTAGACCTCACCCAGACCGGAGGTCAGAATCATATCGCCCTCCCTGACGTCCGACCGACCGATGATCTTGGTCATAACCAGGAGGTCGGGCCTGTTGACCGGCTGCGGCGCCACGTTGACCATGCCCTGGTCACGGGAGCGGAGGGCCACTCTGCCGGCCACCGCGTGCTCGGCGTCAATCAGCAGGAAGACCTCGCCGCGCTGGCCGGAGCCCGTCACCGCGGCCACGCGTCCCACCAGGCCCGCGGCCGTGCGGACGATGTTGCCCACCTCGAGCTTCCGCCCCGGTGGCGCGGCAATGGTCAGGCGCTTGCGCCCCAGACTGAAATTGATGGAGACCACGCGCGCCGCCATCGCCGGCGGTGGCTGCTCGACGCTGAACCCCAGGGTCTTCTTGAGCCGCTGGTTCTCCACCAGAGCATCAATGAGCCGCAACTGCTGCGCGCGCAGCTCCTCGTTCTCCTTCTCCAGGCGCGCACAGCGCGCAGCCAGGTCATGCGCCCGCGCCAGCGACGAGGCAGTCTGCCGTGCCGCCGACCCGGCCACGGCCAAGCCCCTTTCCAGGGGCCATACCAGCCCCACCGCCACTCGCTCGGGGAAGCTGCGCCTTGACTCCCCGCTGCCCTGGCCGGAGCGGGCCCGGTGCTGCCAGACCGTCAGCACGATGGCCAGGACGATCAGGATGACCAGCGAGCGAGCGTTGGATTGGCCGCGTGTGGGCCTGAGCATGTCTACTTCCGGGAGTGGAGGCCGTGGAGCTCTTCCAGATACTTGGCGCAACCCAGGGCCACGCAGGTCAGCGGGTCCTCGGCGACGTACACCGGGATGTCGGTTTCGGCGCTCACCAACTGATCGAGGCCCTGCAGCAGCGCTCCGCCGCCCGCCAGCACGATGCCTCGGTTCATGACATCGGCCGCCAGCTCCGGCGCCGTGGCATCAAGGGTCTCCTTGACCATTTCCACGATAGCGTTGACGGTCCCCTGAATGGCCTCACGGATCTCGCCCGAGGTGATGACGATGCTGCGCGGCAGTCCCGACAGCAGGTCCTTTCCGCGGACCTCCATCTCTTCCTCCTCCTGGCGCGGGAAGGCGGACCCCAGGCGGATCTTGATGTGTTCAGCAGTGCTCTCTCCGATGTAGAGGTTGAACTCGCGGCGGATGTACCCGCTGATCGCCTCGTCAATCTCCTCCCCGGCGATCCGCATGGAACGCTGGGTGCAGATGCCGCCCAGCGAGATGACGGCGATCTCGGTGGTGCCGCCCCCGATGTCCAGGATCATGTTCCCCACCGGCTCCGCCACGGGCAGACCGGCCCCAATGGCCGCCGCCATCGGCTCGTCAATGAGTTCGCACTCGTATGCCCCAGCCTCGCGTGCCGCATCCTCAACCGCTCGCCGTTCCACCTCCGTGATACCCGACGGAACCCCGACCACCATGCGGGGATGGGAGAGCCAGCGTTGAGGCTGCACCTTGCGGATGAAGTGCCGCAGCATGGCCTCAGTGATGTCGAAGTCGGCGATGACTCCGTCCCGCAGGGGCCGCACCGCCGCAATCCGTGCCGGCGTACGACCGACCATGCGCTTGGCGTCCTCGCCCACGGCCAGAACCCGGTTGTCGGCCATGTCCACCGCGACCACCGAAGGCTCACGGAGCAGGATACCGCGTCCGGCGACGTGCACGAGCGTGTTGGCCGTCCCCAGGTCTATGCCCAGGTCGGGCGAGAAGCGCGACGTCCAGGACAGGGCGGCACGCATCGTCCGCTCGAACCACGACCGCCGCAGGTCGAAACTACCACCTACGCCAACCAGTTGCCTCGTTCTCATTGTTCTCCCACATCGTCCACCCCAGCCGCGCCAACATGGCCTGCAGGCGCGCCAGGGGCAGTCCCACGACATTCAGATAGGACCCCAGAACCTCCACCACCAGCTCGCCCCCCTGCGACTGTATCCCGTATGCCCCGGCCTTGTCCAGAGGGTCGCCGGTGGCGACATAGCGCTCGATCTCCGTCGCGCTGAGGGGGGCGAAAGTCACCCGTGTCTCCTCGTGTTCCAGCGCCAGGCACTCCGTCCCGGGTCCGGCCACGATGGCCAGGCCCGTATATACCACGTGTTGGCGTCCGCTGAGGGCCCGCAGCATGGCCTGCGCCTGTCTGGGGTCCGCGGGCTTACCCAGGATGGTGTTCCCCAGCGCGACGACGGTGTCCGCTCCCACTACCAGGCGTTCCGGAAAGCGCCGCGCCACGATGACCGCCTTCCTTCGGGCTGTCTCTCGGCAGTAGCGGACCGGGTCCTGGCCCGGCGGGGCGTCAGGTTCATCCCTGCTGGGCCAGACCTCAAAGGGCAACCCGGCCCAACGCAGGATCTCCTGACGGCGGGGCGACGCGGATGCCAGAACCAGCGGCGAGCGCAGGGCTTTCTCCGGCGCCCTGCGCCTCGCCAGGCCATCGTGAGAATCGTGACCGCTGTGAGCCGTCAGCGCCCGCCTCACAGTCGCCCCGACCTCAAGATCGAGAACAGCAGCCAGCCACCGAGCACGACACCGACGATCAGGTAGCCGTAGGTCAGGTACTCCCCGAGGCTGCCGCTGACGGTGCGTCCCAACAAGAGGTTCGTGGACGAGCCGATGATCGCCGATACCACTATGGCAAAGACGATGCGGTTGACCATCAGGTCCAGCCGGTGGAGGGGTCGCTCCAGATTCTCATGGCTGACCCTCAGCTTCAGACCGCCAGTCTGTGTGCGCGCCAGAACGTGGCTGACCTGCCGGGGCAGCAGCAGCGCGTACCGCTGCAGCGTGCGGCCAAACCGCCAGACTTCCTCGCCGACCCGCGCGGGTTTCAGCCGGTCGCGCAGTACCGCGCGGCCCTCAGCGCGAACCACGCCCTGTGCATCGAACTCCGGGTCCAGTTGCAGGCAGAGGCCCTCGGTGACCAGCATGGACTTGCCAATGGCCGCAAACGCCGGCTGCATGCGCACGCCGTGCCTTAGCACCACACCGAGCAGATCGTCGAGAGCCCGGGCAATGCTGATCTGCGACGTGTTGCGGAAGCCCTTGTAGTGGGCCATCATGCGGCCGATGTCGCTGGTAAGACGCTGGGGGTCGGTCCTGTCGCCCGCCACTCCGAGCATCAGCACGAAATCACACACTTCCTGAGGGTCGTCGTTAAGCACCGCCATCAGGATGGAGACCAGACCGTCGCGGGTGTGCCGGTCAATCGCGACGGCATTCCCGCAGTCCAGGAAGGCCAGACGGTCTCCGCCCAGAAACAGCACATTGCCGGCATGGGGGTCACCATGGAAGTAGCCGTCGCGCAGGATCTGGCGGATCATCTGGCGGAAGAGGTTCTGGGCCGCAGCCTTCGCATCAACCTGAAACCGGGCCATCGCCTCCTCGTCACCCGGTTTGGCGCCCTCTATCCACTCTTGCACCAGGACCCGCTGCGTGGTCAACGGCCAGACGATGGACGGCACCACCACGGTCGGCTCCGCCTTCAGATTGGCCTGAAGCCGCGTCGTGTTGTGCGCCTCGTTCAGGAAATCCAGCTCCTCGCGCAGCGTCCGCACAAACTCCTGCATCAGGTCCCGCACGCGGTTCTCCGCGGCCCACGGGAAAACCCGTTCCGCCTGCGCGGCGTGAAGCATCAGGATGTGCAGATCGGTCTCGATGGCCTCGGCGACACCCGGCCGCTGCACCTTGACCGCTACCGGTTGCCCACCCTTGAGGCGCGCGAAGTGCACCTGCCCAATGGAGGCCGTGGCCCGTGGCTCAGGGTCGAAGTACTCAAAGATCTCCCCTATCTCTGCGCCCAGCTCCTGCCGGATGACCTCCTCGATCGCTTCCACCGGGACCGGTGACACGTGGTCCTGGAGCTTGCGCAGCTCCATGACGTAGGAAGCCGGGATCAGGTCGCCGCGACTGGCCAGCGACTGTCCCAGCTTCACAAATGCCGAACCCAGCTCCTCCAGCGCCAGACGCAAGCGTTCCGGCAACTCCAGAGCCGTCAGCGCAACATCGGTCTTCCTCCGCATCCGGCGCGGAAGGATGTCCAGCTCGTAGGCGAACGCCTCCAGCCCAAAGCGGATGATGACCCGCAGCACCTGGGCGTAACGCCGGGCATAGGCCCGCACCCGACCACGGAAGCTGCGCAGATGGGCGTTGCTACGTTCGGATGCCGAGGCGGGCTCCACAGCCAGCGCACCTGCCTTCCGCGTCCAGTCCTGTAACCCAACCGGTCATGCCACGGCGCCTCACCGCCACCATCCCGCAATCCGGACAGCGCGTGTCCGTGGTCCCAGGTACGTCCGCGTTGCCGATGTACACGTACCTGAGTTTGGCCTTCGCCAACTCATAGGCTCTCTGTAGCGTCGCCACCGGGGTGCGCGGGGCGGTGAACTGGTAATCAGGGTGGTACGCGGAGAAATGCAGAGGAATCTCCGGTGAGATGCCAGCCAGCCAGTCTACCAGGGCGCCGATGTCCTCGTCACTGTCGTTGTGCCCGGGAATCAGCAGGTTGGTTACCTCAACGACGCACTGCCCATAGGCCCGCTCGACGGTGTTTCGAGCCGGCATGCCCTGCCCGGCGCAGTGCTCCAGATAGAAGCGCTCACTCATGGACTTCACGTCCACGTTCATTGCATCAATGTAAGGCAGCAGCTCCGCCAGCGGCTTTGCCTCCACGATACCATTGGTCACCAGGACGTTGTGCAGTCCAGCCGCCTTGACCAGGGGCGCCGTCTCTCGAACGTATTCATACCAGATGAACGGCTCATTGTACGTGTAGGCAACTCCAATGTTGCCCTGCGCAACATAGTCCTTCGCGAGGCGCGCCAGTTCCTCGGGCAACACGACCCGCGTCGGCGGACGCTGCTGGGAGATCTGCCAGTTCTGACAGAATGCACACTTCAGGTTGCAGCCGAAGGTCCCCACAGAGACGATGGTGGAACCGGGATAGAAGTGATACAGCGGCTTCTTCTCAATGGGGTCCAGGGCGAGGGACGTGATCTCGGCGTAGTTGCTGGTGAACAGCTTGCCCTCTCGGTTGGTGCGGACCCCGCAGCGTCCGGTGCGGCCGGGGACCAGCGAGCAATGCCAGGGGCAAAGCTGGCAGGTGACCCGCTGGTCACCTGCCGTCTCGTAGAACAGTGCTTCGCGCTCAGGCATGGTTGACCTGCACCCCACTCTCCATGCGACAGCGGTCACCGGCGCAGGCCCCGGGAGGCCTACGCCCCAAACGGTGGCTCGCCGAGAATGCTTTCGATCAGCGCTCTGCAGGCGGCGAGTTGCGTCTGGGTACCCCAGACGGCGAACCAACTGGCGCCCTCCGCTCCGCACAGGCCACCGGCGCCGATCTGCTGGGCCTCGCAGCCGGTAAGCAGCTTCAGGGCCTCCAGTTCGGTGATGATCTCGCCCTCGATGGGCCACAGGGCGGGCATGGCTGCGCGGCTGACCTCCGGGCACAGATTGACGCGCGTCGCCAGCTCCCGGATGTCGCCGGCCACCTCCTTCTCCAGTCCGACCGGGATGATCATGTGCAGCCCAGTGCCATAAACGGTGCCGATGATGGTGGCGATGGTACCGCCCTGCGGGTGGCCCACCAGCACCCCCGCGACCCCGGCACGGTAGTTGAGGGCATTGGCGCCCTTGATAACCACATCACCCCGCTGGCTGTGCGCGATGGCTTCGTCCAGGGACATCTCCACACGCTGGCCCCGGTTGAGCACGAGGATCGGAAGACTGCCATCGAACACCACGGCCGTATCCGCCTTGGCGGGCACAGTGCGCCCCAGCACATAGGCTCCCTTCTGCAAGGGCTGGCCGGTTATCTCCTCGACAATGTAGGCGTTGGTGCTGCCCTTGGTCACGATCACCATGCCGTCCCGCAGGGCCTTCTGCACCGCAGGCAACGCGACAACGCCTTTGGCGATCAGGCGCTTGCTCTCGGACACAGTGAGGGCGAAGCTGTAAGCCACGAGCTCATCCACGGTGTCTCACCCGCCCGGGGGATAGGGCCGGCCTCACGGCCCGCGCGAGGCTGTTGTGGCGGGGCCGCCAGCCGAGAAATGCAGGGCTGTAGGGTCATTCCCCGGCCCTTCTGAGGCCCGTGCAGTATACCATCCGGCCATACCTTTGGCAAGGAAACCAGGCAACCTGGCGTGCTCCCTGTGCCGGTCTGCGGCCGAATTGACAGTGCGTTGCGGTTGCTGGTACAATCACATAAGCCGCCTCCGGGCGGTCTTCTCTGTGACGGCGGGCAGGTACTCGGTGTGGCTACGAAAACCGGCGACGACCATCTGGATCAGTTTGCAGCCAGCCTGCGGAACACGTGGCTGAAGTGGGGCGTCGGTCCGCTGGCGGTGGGGGCGGTGTTGTTGCTTGTGGCGACCGCAGCAGCCGCCTCACCGGACCGCATGTCCGAGCGAGCCCTGGAGATTCGCTTCCAGGTGGTGCTGGCCATCGGCGCCGGGCTCTTCCTCATCGGCTTCAGTCTGGATAGCCACTGGACCAACGCCCAGAAGCTGGCGCGACGCATCGCCCGGGCGGCTGGCTTGCCCGACCTGAAGGCCGTCGAAGAGCTCAAGAAGCGCAGTACCCGCAAGCTCAACGAAAGCCTGGCGGCCCAGTCGCAGGTGGCGGCTGATAGTATCCTCGCCTCAACGTTAGCCCTCACGATCATCGGCGGAGCCATCGTGGCGACCGCGGTGCTGGCGGCCGCCGCTGGCCTGGGCTTTGCCTACTCCGCCATGCTATGGCTGCTGGCTGCCGAGTACCAACTCTTTGTGCTCTCACGGCACCCGTACTATAAGGAGCTACTCCAGGCAGCCGAGGCCGGGGATCTGGTCGCCACAGACACGAAGGCTGAGAGCGCGCGCAAGCGGTGGCTGTAATCTCTGGCTGACTGCGCCAGGCCGGGCACACCCGGCGACGCGACCCCTTGAGGCCCTCGCCGTCCGGCGAGGGCCGTCGCTGTAACCGCGGCCCGACGCCTGTCGCGTGCGGCATCAGTGAGGAGAGACGTTACGCGATGACATACAAGCGACCGGTAGGGACCCAGGACATCGTCCCCGGTGTCGTCGAGGAATGGCAGTACGTTGAGAGCATTTTCCGCGCCATGGCCGACGACTATGGCTATGGTGAGATCCGCACCCCGATCTTCGAGGATACCGATCTGTTCCTGCGCTCTGTGGGCCAGGAAACCGACATCGTCCGCAAGGAGATGTACACCTTCGAGGACCGGGGTGGCCGCAGCCTGACCCTGCGGGCCGAGGGCACGGCGCCAGCGGTCCGGGCCTACCTGGAGAACAACCTTTGGAACCAGGACCGGGAGCGGGTGGTGAAGCTCTACTATGTGGCGCCCATCTTCCGCTACGACCGCCCGCAGGCGGGCCGTTACCGTCAGCACCACCAGCTCGGCCTGGAGGTCCTCGGATCGCCCCGCCCCGAGGTTGACGCCGAGATCATCACTTTCGCCTGGAACTTCTTTCAGCGACTTGGCCTTCAGGGCGTGCAGGTCCTGCTGAACTCGGTTGGCTGCCCCCTTTGCACGCCGGCCTATGTGCAGAAGCTCACGGCCGTCATGCAGGAAAGCCTCGGCGACCTTTGTGCCGACTGCCAGACCCGGATCCAGACTAACCCGTTGCGCGTCCTTGACTGCAAGCTCTGCCAGGACTACGTGGCCCGGGCTCCCAGGCTCGCTGATGAGCTCTGCGGCGAGTGCGATGATCACCTCGTGGCCGTGCAGGCCACTCTCAACCTGCTTGCGGTGCCCTGCACCCTTGACCACACTATTGTGCGCGGACTGGACTACTACACCAAGACGGCCTTCGAGTTCCGGGTCGAGGGGATTGGCGCCCAGGCCAGTATCGGCGGCGGCGGTCGCTACGACGGCCTGGTCGAGCAATGTGGCGGCAAGCCGACGCCGGGTGTGGGTATCGGCATCGGTCTGGAGCGGGTGCTCCTCGCCCGCCGACACGCCGGTATTGAGTTTGGAGCCGACCAGCGCGACGGCACCTTCGTCGTCGCCCTGGGCGATGGCGCCTGGAACGAGGCCCTTAAGCTTTGCTACGAGCTGCGGGCCGCCGGCATCCGCTCGGACGTGGATTACCGCCGTCGTTCGCTCAAGGCCCAGCTCCGCCTGGCCGACAGCGAGCGCTACGTTTCTGCCGCGATCCTGGGTGACGACGAGATCGCCCGCGGTGTGGTCAGCCTCAAGAACATGGTAGATGGCGAGCAGACCGAGGTCAGCCGTAGCGAACTGATAGTGAGACTGAGCTAGAGCATGGACTGTCCGAAATGCCACCAGTCGGCAACGCCGGTCGCGGGTAGCACTCACTGCCCACTGTGCGGCTTTGATCTGGGACCTGTGCATCAGCGACTGCGCACCATCTATCTCGTGAGCTTCGGCTTCTTCATGTCCACAGTGGTCTACGGCGCCACGGTGTGGCTGCTGGAGCATCTGAATGGCTTCCAGACCCCGGCGACAGCACCGCCGGCTGCACTGGCCTATGCTCTTCTGGCCATCGGGGTCATTGACTTCGGCCTCGCCACCCACATCCTGCGGCGGAGGGCGCTGCTGTGCCGCGACCCGGCCCAGTTGCAGACGCTCATGATCATCCGCCTGGCCCTGGCCGAGGCGATTGTTATCCTCGGGTTGGTGCTGTACTTTGTGGGCCGCTCCGTGGAGTGGTTCGCGGTGTTTATGGCCCTGGGCTTTGTGGCCTTCTTGCTGATCGCGTTCTCTATGCCCCAGGTGGCCCGACGCATGGGCGAACTGGTGGTCGCGGAGACCGACAACGCCGCCCCCCGTTGAGACGGCCCCAACGCGGGCGATCCACTGACCGAAGAGACAGGGGACTGATATGTCAGAACACGCCATGTTCATGAAGCGGACGATACGGTGCGGCGAGGTGCGCGAGGCGCATATCGGCCAGGAAGTCGTGCTGAACGGCTGGGTGCACCGACGGCGTGACCATGGCGGGCTGATCTTCATCGACCTGCGGGACCGCGCAGGCCTGGTCCAGGTGGTGTTCGGTCCGGAGGACTCCGTCACTGCCCTGGAGGCGGCCCATGACCTTCGCAGCGAGTACGTCATCGCCGTCCGGGGCACCGTGGTGCGGCGGCCAGAGGGTACGGAGAACCCCGAGCTTCAGACCGGGACCGTGGAAGTGCGGGTGCGGGAGCTGGAGATTCTCAACCCGGCCAAGACGCCGCCCTTCTCCCTCACGGATCGCACCGAGACCGACGAGCTGGTGCGGATGAAGTATCGCTACATAGACCTGCGGTCCGAGCGCCTGCAACGCAACCTGCGGATACGGCACGAGGCTGCCCAGGCCGCCCGCGAGTTCCTGACTCGCGAAGGCTTCTGGGAGGTCGAAACGCCCCTGCTTTTCAAGCCCACTCCGGAGGGTGCCCGCGATTACCTGGTGCCCAGCCGCATCTCTCCCGGCAACTTCTACTCCCTGCCACAGTCACCGCAGATACTCAAGCAGTTGCTGATGGTCGGCGGCATTGACCGTTACTTCCAGATCGCCAAGTGCCTGCGCGACGAGGACTTGCGTGCGGACCGGCAACCGGAGTTCACCCAGATCGACCTGGAGTTCGCCTTCGTGGACCGCGACGAAGTGTTCGATGTGACCGAACGCCTCTTTGCCCACATGTTCCGTCAGGTCATCGGCTATGAGTTGCCGGTGCCCTTCCCGCGCATGACCTATGCGGAAGCGATGCGCGACTACGGCACGGACAAGCCCGACACGCGGTTTGACATGAAACTGGTGGACCTGACCGATCTGGCTCCGGAGGTTGAGTTCAAGGTCTTCCGCGACGTGGCTGCCCGCCACGGGCAGGTCAAAGGTATCAAGGCCGAGGGCTGCGGCGACTACGCCCGGGCGCAACTCGACAAGCTGACGGAGTTCGCCAAGCAGCACAAGGCGCAGGGGCTCGTCTGGATGAGGGTGACGCCCGAAGGGCTGGACTCCCCGGTGGCCCGGTTCCTCACCGCCGAACAGCTAGACCAGATCCGGCAGCGGTTTTCCGCCCAGCCCGGCGACCTGCTCCTGATCGTCGCCGACCAGCCCGCCATCGTCGCTGAGAGCCTGGACTGGCTGCGCCGCGAGATGGCCCAGAGGATGGGCCTGATCAGGCCCATGACCTTCTCTCCTCTGTGGGTAGTGGACTTCCCCCTGGTCTCCTGGAACGAGGAAGAGAAGCGCTGGGACGCCGAACACCACCCCTTCTGTATGCCTCACCACGAGGACTGGGAACTGCTGGACACCGATCCCGGCAAGGTGCGGGCTCTCAGCTACGACGCGGTCATCAACGGCTCGGAGTGCGCCTCCGGCAGCATCAGGGTCCACCGGCGCGATATTCAACAGAAGGTCTTTGACATCATCGGCGTGACGCCCGAGGAGGCTGAGCGCAAGTTCGGGTTCCTGCTCAACGCCTTCGAGTACGGCACCCCGCCCCATGGCGGCATCGCTCCGGGCTTTGATCGGATTGTGATGATGATGTGCGGTGAGGAGAACATCCGCGAGGTTATCGCCTTCCCGAAAACCCAGCGGGCCGTGGACCTGATGGCCGACGCTCCCGGTCCCGTGGATCCCAGACAGCTCAAGGAGCTGCACATCAAGCTGGACCTGCCAACACAGCCCTGATTGCCAGCGCATCCCGGCACCGCGCCATCCCTGCTCCCGCGCCCGGTGCTCTCGCTGTTCTCTGCCGGTCAACAACCGGTGTGCACGTGGTATACTACCAACTGCAACCAGAGGCGTCTGAGATTCGTCAAACGCACCAGAGCTTGCACCGAGAGCACGCCGTTGCTGACCTGGGAGCGTGAACCATTATGTCGCGCTTTACAGCCACGTTACTCCTGCTCATTGCACTGATTCTGCTGGCCGGCTGTGGGGGCGTCGAGCAAGCACGGGCGCGCCGGGAAGTGCCGGGCGTCTCGGGTGACGTCGGCTCGATAGACACCGCCGGCGAGCAGGCCACCGCCGAGGACTTCGACTATCACGGTTGGAAGGCATTCCGCCTCACCAATGGCATGGTGACGCTGGTTGTCGTTCCCGACATGGGCGGTCGGATCATCGAGTACAAGCTCGGTGGACACCCCTTCCTGTGGGCAGAACCGGGCGAGCCGCCGGGGAAGGCCGCTCCGGGCGAAGCCAGCATCGAGTGGCGGGACTTCGGGGGCTATAGGGCGTGGCCGGCGCCGCAGGCAAAGTGGACACCGCCGCCGGACTCGGCGGCAGCGGCCTTTGACGCCGGGCCCTGGACTGGCAAGATCACCGTGCCTCAGGGACGATCGGCTGAGGTCGAACTCACCAGCCCCAAGGACCAGACCAGCGGACTGCAGGCCAAGCGAACGATCCAGCTCTTCGGCGGCTCCTCGCGCGTGCACATCACTGAGCAGTTCACCAACCAGACGAGCAAACCCACCGAGTGGGCCATCCGCCAGATCAGCCAGCTCGTGGGCGTCGTGGAGCCGGGCGCGGTGAGCGGTGGCAAGGCGCGGGTCTATCTCCCCCTCAACCCCGACAGCAAGCTGCCAGACGGTTACCGCCTCGAGGGCACCGGCGGGGCTGGCCAGTTCAAGGTCCTGAGCGATGGCATCCTGCAGATCGCCTATCAGGGCGAGGAAGCGGCCGGCTTCACTGACACGCAGGCGGGGTGGGTCGCCGCGGTTGATGAAGCGCACGGCTATGCCTTCGTCCAGCGCTTTGGAGTCAGTCCCCTCGGCACGTACCCCGAGAACGGCGCTACCGTTGGCGTTCGGGTGACAGTGAAACCGGCATGCCTTGAGCTGTCACTCTTCAGCCCCCTGCGCACACTGCAGCCCGAGCAAAGCCTCGAAGTCAGCACTGACTGGTATGCGGCCCGGGTCGCGGGGCCCATCGTGAGCTGCTCCGATGTCGCCGCTGTTCGTGAGCCACTGAAGCTGACCCGCAAGGACGGCAAACTGCGCCTCACGGGCGTTCTCGGGGTCTATGCGCCCGGCAGCCTGGCGCTGAACCTGCAAGACGGCTCGGGGACCACCATCGGTCAGCCGACGCTGGTCAAGGTCAGTCCGGCCGAGGAGGTGAAGCTTGACCAGGTCATCCCCGAGGAGCCGACAGCGAGGAAGCTGTTGGTTGAGCTGCAGAACAGTCGTGGCACGCCGCTGGGCGAGGTCGGCACGGTGGACATGGGAGTGACGGTGGCCAGAGCCGAAGCCAGCGGCGACTGAGCTCAGTTACGTTCAGGCATTCCTGGGGCCGCCGGGACCACCGCTCCGGCGGCCTCTTTGTGCGCTAGCCTTGGGCAAGCCTTGACGGCTCGGGCCCTCTGGTGTAGTATGCTCCGTGTTACGAAAATGGAATACGTAACACCGGAGATCCGGATGCGAAAGCCCCAGCAAGGCTTCACCCTCATCGAGCTGCTGGTCGTCATCGCCATTATCGCGATTCTGGCGGCGATCCTCTTCCCCGTCTTCGCGAAGGCCCGTGAGAAGGCGCGCCAGGTCACCTGCCTCTCCAACCTTAAGCAGATCGGCTTGGCCTTCTTCATGTATACCTCGGACTACGACGAAACGTTCCCCATGGTGTACAACTGGAAGACCAACCTCCAGCCCTACGTCAGGAACACCCAGATCAACTTCTGCCCGAGCCGCAGGAGTCTCCCCTGGTACTACGGCCAGGGGTACAACATCGGCTGCGCCACACCATACGTCGCTGGTGTCCCGCTCAGCAGCGAGGGGGCCATCGTGTCTCCCAGCTACAAGATACTGGTCGTGGAGTGGGACCGCTGCAACGCCGGTCCTCCCTGCGGTCCGCCCGGGTTCTTCTCCGGCGGCGCGACCTCCTACTGGGCCGTGACTCGCGTCCACAATGGCGGCTCGAATATGGTCTTCTGTGACGGCCATGCCAAGTGGCTGGTGCCTAACGACTACCACAGCAATGCCGAGGGCATTGACGCCGCCGGCAACCCCGTCCCCGCCGGCGCCACCGCCGTGCCAGAGGATGTGTGGCGCAGATACTGGGATGTGCGTTACGATGTCCACTGAGCAGGACGGCGCTGTAGAGGGCCTGGACCTGGCGGCCGACCAGGCTGACCGTCGCCAGCTCTTCGAGGCGCGGGACCTGGCTCTGGGAGGACTGCTCGGGGCTCTGGCCATTACCTTGCCGCTAGCCTTCCATGCCATGGGACCTGGTGCGGGCCCGATCTTCCTGCCGATGTACCTGCCCATCCTGGCGCTGGGCTTGTTGGCCTCCTGGGAGGTCGCCCTGGCCGTCGGTCTGGCGGCGCCGCTGCTGTCCGCCGTGCTTACGGGCATGCCGCCCCTGGCTCCGCCGATCGCGCTGCTCATGGCCTTCGAGCTGGCCGTTCTCGCTACGGCTGCCAGTCTCGCTCGTTCCCGTGGCCTGCCGCTGATGGCCGCAGTGGTCTTCGGCCTGCTGGCCTCGCGGCTGGCGGGGATGCTTGCGCTGTTGACGGTAGGCCGGGCCCTTGGGTACGATAGGGGGCTACTCGAGTACGGGCTGCTCAGCCTGGCTGTGGCGTGGCCGGGCATGCTTTTGCAACTTACGGTCGTCCCGGGGGCCGTGGCCGCAATTGAGCGCGTAAGTCTCATTGGTTCACGCTGGAAGAAGGCAACTGCATGATGGGCCGTGGACACCTGCCTGACGGCATTGATGACATGACGATTCTGCGGGCCTTCCACGGTCATCTCGGCCCGTACGTGGTGGCCGGTCTCCGACTGGGCCGCTATGCCATGGCCAGGCTGGCGGCCGACCCCCACTTCGGGATTGAGGCCGAGGTGCACTGCCCCGACCGACCTCCCCCCTCCTGCGCCATGGACGGCATCCAGTTCGCTACCGGCTGCACCCTGGGCAAGCGCAACATCAGCCACCAGGTCGCCGAAGGCGTGCGCGCGCGGTTCCGTAACCGCGAGACCGGCGCCGAGCTGGTGGTGGGGCTCCGGCCGGAGGCGATGGCCCGCGCTGTGGCGGAACTGCAGGCTCATGGCGACGAGGCCGGAGCCCGCCTGGTCATGGCTCTCAGCGACGAGGAATTGCTCGAGGAGCTCCTAACGCGGTGAGACGTACCGGCGTGGCCGCTGCGCTTAGCCCGGGTTTCCAGGTCGGGCTGCTTGGTGTTGCCCTCCTGGCCAGCGTCGTGACCGAGCTGTCCCGGCCCCGGGGCCTGGCTCTTCTCGGCCTCCTGGCGTTGGCGGCGGTCCTGACCACCCCACTCGCCACCCGCGCGTTTCTGCGCCGTCTGGTTCCGCTCTTCTCCTTCGGGGTCGTAGCACTGGTCCTGTTGCTGCTGGCGCCGCGCAGTCCGGGAATGGAGACCGTCGTCCTGCCTCTGTGGCACCGACCCGTTCCCGCGTCCGGCCTGCATTTCGTGGTCTCACTATGGGTCAAATCTGTCTTGGTGCTGGCCTGGGTTACGGTGTTCGCCCAACGGCTCACCGAGCGGGACCTGCTGGAGGGGCTCACCAGCCTCCGCCTGCCCCCCCGTCTGGTGGCGCTGTGCTACCTGATGGTGCGCAATGTCCAGGGCGTCGGGGCCGAGGTGCGACGTCTGGTGCGGGCCTGTGAAGCTCGCGGCCGCCCGCGAGGTTGGCGAGCTCTCACGGTCGCTGTTTCCATGGCGGCCGTACTGCTGACCCGTCTCGGTCGCCGGGCCGACACCCAGGCCCTGGCTATGGTGGCCCGGGGGTTTGCGGGAGGACTGCCGCTACTCATCTGGCGGCCGGTCCGAGCGGGGCATCTGCTGGCGCTGGCGGGTGTGGGAGGGGTGCTCGTATGCCTGACACGCCTCTAGCCGTGAGGATCACGGGGCTCCGCTTCCGATACCCCGACGGCACGGTGGCTCTGGACGGAGTGGACCTGGAGGTGCAGGAAGGCGAACGGGTCGCCCTGCTGGGCCCCAATGGCGCCGGCAAGTCCACCCTGCTGCTGCATCTCAACGGTCTGCTGCGCGGCGAGGGCGAGGTGCGTGTCCTGGGGCTACCGGTGCGTGGACGAGCGCTTCGGCAGCTTCGCCAGCAAGTGGGGCTGGTCTTCCAGAGCCCTGATGACCAGCTCTTCATGCCCTCGGTCTTTGATGAGGTGGCTTTCGGAGCGCTCAACGCTGGCCTGGGTCGCGAGGAAGTACAGCGGCGCGTGCACCAGGCCCTGGCCGTGACAGGCATTGCTCACCTGGCGGAAAAACACCCCGACCATCTCAGCCTGGGGCAACGGAAGCGCGTGGCAATTGCTTCGGTGCTGGTGACTGACAATCGGCTGCTGGTGCTGGATGAGCCCTCCGCCGGGCTCGATCCCGCCGGCCGAGCGGCCCTGCTGGAGCTGCTGCACGCGCTTGGCTCCACAATGGTCGTCGCTACCCACGACCTGGAGTTCGCCAGCTCGCTCTGCACCCGAGCTATCGCCATGCGCGACGGCCGCGTCTACAGCGCTGGGACGGTGGCAGAGCTGGCTGCTGATCCCTCGCTCTTCGCTGTCTCTGAGGCAGCCCTCTAGACCCCCAGCACCCGCGCCGCATTGCCGCTCAGGATCGCCTGCACCGCTTCCTCGCCAATAGGCGCCTCCCGGACCTTCGCCAGCGCCGTCTGGGCATACGAGAACGGCAGGTGGCTGCCGAAAACCAATCGCTCACTCCCCACCTTGCTTACGAGGTCCTCGATGGCGTTCAGTGGTCCCTTGACGTAAGAGATCTCTGCCAGCACGTTGTCTCGTTGTGCCCCGTGCAGGAACATCGGGATCTCCGCCGCTGTGGCCGTGCACAGCACCACGGTGGCGGGAGCCACGTTGCGCGCGAAGGCGACGGCCTTGTCCATCGCCAGCGCCGGAACCTTCATCAGGGGATGATGGTGCCGCTCGTCCTCCACCCGCACGGCCAGTAGCATCGGCCAGCCCAGCGCCGCAGCCTCGTCCACGAGAGCCACTGCCTGGTGCCCAGCCAGGTCAAAGCCGTGGTACGTCGGGTAGAGTTTGAGCGCTCGAAATCCCATGGCCGCGCAGTCCCGCAGGTCGCGCATTGCCCCCGGGTACTCGGGGTTGAGCACTGCCGCCGGCCGCACCTGTACTCCGCTCACCCCCTGCAGGTCCGCAATAAGCCGCTCGTTGGCCGGCTGCGGGCTGACATAGGTGATGGCCGGCGCGCTCCCGACGTAGGCGGTGGTGATGCCAAACCGCTTGAGGTCGGCGACCACCTCTGCCGCCGTCGTGATCGGGTACTCGCGGAAGGCATATGCTCCGGCGTCGCAGTTCAGGTCAATGATAGTGTCTGCCATCAGGAGCCTCAGATTCCCAGGAGTCGGGCCGCATTGCCGCCCAGAATGAGTGCCTTGTCGGTCTCGGAGATGTCGGCGTCGCGCACCTTGGAGAGAGTCAGCAGCAGGTCCGCTCCCGGCATGTCCGTACCCCAGATGAGCCGTTCCGCTCCGCACTCACGTACCCACCCCTCCACCAGCCCGTTGTCGGTCATGGAGCCACTGGTATCGCCGATGACACCCGGGCAGTCCCGCACGGCGCGTAAGCCGTAGCGCCAGTCGCCGCCGAAGTGCGCCATCACCAGCTTCATCTCCGGGTACCGGCGCGAGAGCTCGGCCACGTGCAGCGGGTCGCTCTCACCTTCATACTGGCCAATGACCTTGTGCCACGAGTGCTGCAGCACCGGCCAGTTCCACTCCATGGCCCGTTCCACGATGGGGAAGACGCTGGGGTGCGTGCAGTAGCAACTGATCCATAGCTTCAGGCCCACCGCGCCCTGGTCGCGCCCCCGTTGCAGCTCCGCCATCGCTGCCTTGCCGTGAAGCGGGTTCACATACACGAAGGGCAGGTACAAGCCCGGGTAGTCGCGCGCGGCCTTGTAGCAACGGTCATTGAGACGCTTGACCTCATCCAGGTCGGGCACCGGGCTCGCCAGGCCACTGATGCAGACCTTGTCCACACCGTGGCGCTCACACTCGCGCGCCATGGCCTCCTCAGCGTCATCGCGAGCCCAGACGTGGGCATGGAAGTCAATGATCATGGCAGACACTCCAAGGCAACGGCGAGAATGGCCCCCGGCAAGCGGCAATCAGAGCGGGCGGACGGTGACAGTCTGCTGGCCGGTCAGGGTCAGCGGCACCCGCAGGACGGCGTCGGCTCCGGCAGTGACCGTGCGACCGTCACCCAGGGCATATGCTGCCGCGGACCGGATCGGGAAAGCCCCGTCACGCAGCAACAGTGTTGCCGCTCCGTTCCCGTTCAGCGTGAGACGAACCTCCCCGGCGTCATACCGGCTCAGGACCAGGTTCACGGAGGACGCCTGCTCCAACTGCACCGGCACCCGCACCACGACGGCGCTCTCTTTCTCCGCCAGTCGCACCCGCGTGCGGACACCGGCTCGGTCGCAGGTCGTCGTAAACTCGGCCGGTATGGGCACGCCGACGCAGTTGTAGCGATGCACCAGGTGCAGATCATGGTCACCCGGCCAGGCATAGTCGCCCGAGTTCATGGTGACGATGCGCTCGCGCCCGCGCACCGCCCCGGCACGAAGGGCCTCCACCGTGATCGGGTACTGCTGCTGCGGCAACGACGGGTAGGTGAGCTGTCCCTCGCCATAGTAAAAGTACAGATTGCCCCAACGCAGCTTCTCGAGCACGTCGTCATACACGTCAGCCTCGCTGCGGATGTTCATCGGGTTGCCCAGGGAGCAGGGGGTCTGTGCCAGGTGCACATCTGGTCCGGCGCGGCACTCCTGGTCCACGATGATCGGTAGGGAGCCGATGGTGCGGGTCATCATGGTGTTATTGGCGATAGCCACCGCCCCCCTGGCGGCCATCCGGCGCACGAACTCGACCATCGAGGGCTGTGAAAGCCAGAGCACCGAGGCGTACTTGCGCTTGATGGTATGAGTCTGCGGGTCCATCTCGACCGTGCGGCCATCCCAGCGGTCATAGGTCCACGGCGATACGTAACCACAGAAGAACCCGTCCATAAACGCCCCATTGCAGCCGATGTCATCCACCATGCTGTCCACACTGCGCAGGAGGGCATCATGGAAGGAGTTGCCGGGAGTCGGGTAGTAGGCATACCACTTCCAACCATCGGCGCCCCGCTGCTTGCTGAAATACCCCCCGCTCATGTAGTCATAGGGCCAGACGAGGTGTTCACCGTCGGGGCCGAGGACACGGGAGTCCGGGAACACCTCCGTCGGCTTGTTGGTGGAGATGAGTGTGTGTGCCACATGGAACATCAGCTTGAGGTGCGGGTTGATCTCGCGGATGGCTTCAAACTCCGCGCGGATGCGTGCTCGTTCCTTCGGCAGCCACAGGAAGTCAATGCCCTCGATCTCGATCTCCGGGTCGTCCGCGACATTGGTCAGACAGCCGAAGGAGGCATAGAGCAGATTCCGCATCTCCGCATACTCACGGGAGAACGGTTGCCGGGGCACGAAAGCAAAGCCGCCCTCGACCGTGATCCGGTTGCGGTTCTCGTCGCGGCGGACCCGGTTGATGAAATCGAAGTAGTCGGTCGAGGCGACCGGGTAGATGGCCCACTCAAAGGTGTGGCTCTCGCCCGGCGGCAGGCCCAGCCGGTCATTGCGGAAGCCCAGCCGGTCGTCCTGGGCATAGACAGTGCTCTGGATGATGGCCAGATCGTCCAGCGGCAGGATGCCGATGCCGGTCTGCGCCCATGCCGCAAAGACCGAGGCGTTGTAGTTCTCCCTGCGCTCCCCGGTGGAGGGGTACCCTGCCACCCAGGATCGGTCATACGGACGGGCCCCGGCATTGAGCGCATGGTCGTAAATGATGCCGACGTCCTCAGCACTCTCGTTGTGTAGCACATCGGTGACGTACACCCGCTGCGGGTCGAGGCGCACCGTGCGCTTGAGGCTGTAGAGCCGGCTGTGCCCGCTCACCTCCCAGGTCCGCTCGCCGGTGCGCCGCACTTCCACTCGCCAGCCACCCCTGGGCGCGGCGCCGGCTGTGAGCCGGTTGTCAGCATCGTTCGGGTACGAAAAGGAAGACTCAATCGGCCAGCGCACGCCGCGCGTCGTCAGGGTCATGCCGCCGCCCGGGTGTACCTCAAGCGTGTAGGGCAGGTCCACGGGCCGGGCAACCGGCATCGGGATGCCGTCCGTAGGTGGCGCGACCTGCAGTTCGGGCGGCGGCCAACGGAACGGCGCCGCGCCGGTGTAGGTCTTGCCGTCGGGGGTCCTGAGCGTTCCGGACACCTCATAATCCCCGGCGGGCAACCCGCCCAGGTCCAGCGTGAGAGCCCATTTGCCAGATGGCGCGAGTGGGCTGTTGGTCTGCTGCAGCACCGGCTCAGCGCCGCCCTGACGGGTGACCACCGCCTGCAGGCTGCAGCCATCGGGGCGCCCAAAGACCTTGCTGGCGTCCAGCACGGCGACCATCCTGGGCTCCGTGCGCGAGGGGTACAGGCTGACCTGTACGCGGTCGAACCACGCCGTCTCCACGCCGAAGCCGCCGGCCTCGGCCTTGTAGTGGGCGATGACCTCCGCCTGGGTCAGGGCACGGTTGTACACCCGAACATTGTCGAGCATCCCACGCCAGAAGGAGGTGGGACCGTACCCCGGGTCGGTGGCGCTGGGGTTGGCCCGGGTCAGACCCATGAGGAAACTGCCGCCGTGAGCGATCTCGCGGGACTTGCTGGCGTGGCGGTCAACCTGCTGGTGGTTGACGTACACCGCCATCTCGGTGCCGTCGAAGGTCGCCACCACATGGCTCCAGACACCCACCTCCGCCCTTCCCTTGGCGTTGTTGCCGCCGCCGGAGATGTAGAACCAGAAGTTGCCGTCGCGGTAGTGGGTCAGCCCGTAGCTGTCAAAGTACTTGCCCATCACCAGTGGCTCCGCGCCGGGTAGGGCGTCTGGCTTGATCCAGGCCTCTAGCGTCACGGCTCCAGTCAGGTCCAGACTGGCTCCGTTCCCACAGTCCACGTAGTCGTCTTTGCCATCCAGGGCCAGAGCATAGCCACCGCCGCGCGGCACGAAACGGGCTCCACCGCGCACCGCGCCATGGTTGCCTTCCCCGCTCTGGTCATGCACGGTGGTCCCGGCGCCCTCGTCGAAGGTCCAGTACCCTACCAGGCCCTCCTCGGCGGCCATCAGCCCTGTGGCCATGGTGGCTGCCAGGAAGATGCTCGCGGCAACCCTAAGCATAGTCAGACCTCCGTGACGTCTTCTCCGCGGATAGTGCCGCCCGCCACCACATGGCCGTCCCGGCCGTCGTAGATCACGCCATACTGCCCCGGTGCGACTACCGCGGGCTCGGCCAGCCGCAACTCCAGGCTTCTTGCCGCCGCGTTCCCTCCGACCACCGCGCAGTCCACCCTCCGCGACCGATAGCGCAGCATCACCTGCAGGTCTGTCCCCCAGCTCTCCGGCCACGCACCCTCCGGCCCATCACACCAGTTGACGTCCTCCAGCACCACGTCTCGCTGTCGCAACTCCTCGGCACAGACCACCACCAGCGTGTTGTCCGCGATACGCTTCTCGGCCACAAACCACGGGCCATCGGGGCTCAGGTTGAGGCCACGCCGCTGACCCACCGTGTAAGCATGAAGACCGCGGTGTCTCCCCACCACCCGGCCTTCGCGGGTCACGATTGGCCCAGGCCGGGCACCAAGACCGTGCCGCGCCAGGAAGTCCGCATGGCTTTCCGCCTGCACGAAGCAGATGTCCTGGCTCTCTGGCGTCTCTGCGGTGGGAAGCTCTGCCTCCCGGGCGAGCTGCCGCACCTCGTCCTTCGCCAGCCCACCTACCGGCAGCAGAATGTGTGCCATCGTGGTCTGGTTCAGGTGGCACAGTGCGTAGGACTGGTCCTTGGCGGCATCGCGACCCGGCAGCAGCCGAAAGACCGGGCCCTCGCCCTGGCAACCCTGCCGTTGTGGGGCATGGTCCTGTACTCCGCCGGCCGTGGTGGACCGGCAGATTCGAGCGTGATGCCCCGTTGCTACATACTCCGCTCCCAGTGACAGCGCCTTCTTCAGGAAGACCCCGAACTTCACATGGCGGTTGCACAGCACGCATGGATTGGGCGTTCGTCCTGCCGCGTACTCGGCTACAAACCGGCCGATCACGTACTCCTCGAAGGCTGAACGCAGGTCGAGGATGTAATGGGGCAAGCCCAACCGGTCACATACCCGGCGGGCGCGATAGACGCTCTCCAGCGAGCAGCAGAGTCGCTCGGCGTCCCCCTCTTGCGGGCCGACGCGGTCAAACAGCTTGAAGGTTATGCCTGTCACGTCGTAGCCGTCGCGCCGTAGCAGCCAAGCCGCCACCGAACTGTCTACCCCGCCGCTCATGGCCACGAAAACGCGCGGCTTGCGACCTGGAGTTGGCACGCGGCCTTCGCCTCTTGCCGACGATGCGAGACTCAGCGGGTCACTCCCCGTAGTGATAGATGCCCTCACCGGTCTTGACGCCCAGCTTGCCCTCCGCCACAAGCTGCCGGAGGCGCTCCGTGGCCCGGAATCGCGGGTCGCCGGTCTGCTCCACCAGTAGGTCCAACATGGTCAGGATGATGTCGAGGCCGACCAAGTCACACGTCCGCAGGGGGCCCATCTTGTGGCCCAGGCCCAGCTCCAGGGCCTCGTCAATGGCCTCAGGCTTCCCCCCTTGGTCCCACACCTCGAGCGCCGCTGCCACCAGCGCCCCCAGCGCCCGGTTCACGATGAAGCCGGGGATGTCCGGGGCCAGCAGGGGCGTCTTGCCCAGTCGTTGGCAGAACGCCACGGCCGCGTCCCGCACATCCGGTAGCGTGCCGGCGTGAGGGATGACCTCCACCAGCTTCATGGCCGGTGGCGGGTTGAAGAAGTGGAGACCCAGGAATCGCTCCGGTCGTCCCGAGTAGCCCGCCAGTTCGGCAATGGGCAGGGTCGAGGTGTTGCTGGCGAGGAGCGCTGCTTCCGGCGCTCGTCGGTCCACCCCGGCCCAGACCGCGCGCTTGACGTCTCGGTCCTCGAATACAGCCTCGATGACCAGGTCGCACTCGGCTACGGCGTCATAGGAGGTCTCCCAGGTGAGCCGTTCGCGAACGCGTTGCGCCTCCTGCGGCGAGAGCTTGCCGCGCTCGATGCCGCCCTGCAGTGACTTCTCCAGCCGTTGGCGGCTCCTGCCGATGGCCGCCTCGTCGGCCTCGATCAGGTGCACCCGCGGCCCGGCCTGGGCCACCACCTGCCCGATGCCCGTGCCCATGGTCCCGGCCCCGATGATGGCAACAACATGGATGTCCATGCTCCACCTCCGCCGCGCCTAACCGCCCGTCTCCCTGGTGGCCAGGTCACCGAACCGGTTGGCGATGGCCAGCGCCGGGTCCAGGGGCACCTCCACCCGTTGCAGGTCCGCCGGAATACTGATGATCGGGGTCGGCCGTACCGACTTGCCCGCAAACTGCGGCAACCATTCCCGCTGTGCCTCCAGCATCTCGCTGACCATCTCTCGCACTTCCCGGAGGGTACAGCGCGTGCTGGTCAGCGGGTCCATGGCGACCGCGTGCACGATGTGCTCGGGGTCAGCGGTCAGGCCCGCCTCGACAGCCAGTAGCTGCACAGTCACATTGCTTTGGTTCAGCGCCGCGCACTGCGGCGGCAGGCTCCCCACCCGTGCCGGATGCAGGCCCTGACGGTCCACGTACACCGGCACCTCCACGCAGCACCCTGCCGGCAGGTTGTCTATGTAGCCGTCATTGCGGACGTTGCCATTGAGCCGGAAGACCCTGTCGGTCTCGTGCGCCTCGAGGATGTACGAGCAGTATTCCACCGACCGCTCCCCGAGTGCCGTGCTCTCGGTGTCCAGGTAGTTGACGTGGGCGTACTTCTGCTCCAGCATCCGCCCAAACTTGTAGTAGGCCCCACTCTCCCCCCCGAAAGCAGGTTCGTCGCAGTACAACTCCAGCGCTCGTTGCGATGACCGGAACCACGGCACATACTCCGAGAGGTGCCCCGTGGACTCGGTCATGAAGTAGCCAAAATGGCGCAGCACCTCCCCCCGCACCTTCTCGCTGGCGTAGTACTCAGGCTTCTCGAAGTTCGCCCGGAGCTTCGGGTACAGGTCCTCACCTGTCTCCCGGTCGGTCAGCTTCAGGAACCAGGCCATGTGGTTGATGCCCGCGCAGAGAAACTCCACCCGGTCCTTCGGCAGGTCCACATAGCGGCTGATGAGGTCCAGGGTCGTCTGCACGCCGTGGCAGAGGCCGATGAACTGGATACGGTCTGTCATGCGCCCCAGCGCCAGACAGCAGGCCGCCATGGGGTTGGTGTAGTTCAGCAGCAGCGCCTCGGGACACAGCTCCTCCATGTCCCGCACCAGCCCCTCCAGCACTGGCATCGAGCGCAAGCCCCGGAACACGCCGCCCGGTCCCAGTGAGTCGCCGATACACTGGTCCACCCCGTACTTCAGCGGGACCTCGTAATCAATCTGGTAGGCATCCAGCCCGCCGACCTGCACCATACAGATAACATAGTCCGCCCCGTCCAGAGCCTCCCGTCGGTCGAGGGTGCTGGTGACCGTAGCCGGCAGGTCGTTCTCCGCCACCACACGCTTCAGGAAAGCCTCCATCTGGTCCAGCTTCGGTTTGGTGCGGCTCATCAGACGGAGTTCGCAGTCCCGCAGCTCCGGCGTAGCAAAGATGTCCATGGCCAATGTCTTGGCAAAGACCTGACTACCCGCGCCAATCATCGCAATCCTGGGCATGGTGTACCTCCTCTGTCGCTCCCGTGGGTGCGTTGGGCCCCGGACACAAGAACCTCTCGTGGACCCGCGGCCCGGCGAGCCTATCCCTCGTTGTAGAACACGTACAGCCCATCCTTGCCGGGGGCGATGACATCCAGCCGCCCGGTGCCGCGCAGGTCGGCCAGCGCGAAGTGGATGCCGCAGCCGGTGCCCACGCGCGTCGGCCCCCAGTCAATGATCTGCTTCACAAAGCTCTCGCCCGTCCACTTGAAGTAGTAGATGCCCACCGGATCGAAGTCGCCGGGGTCCGAACGCTGATGGGCGCGGTAGCGCTTGCCGGTGACCAGCTCGCATTCACCGTCACCATCAATGTCGGCCCACATCATGTCATGGTACTGCGAGTTCCACGGGTCAATGGGGTGCCGGGTCCACGTCCGGTTGCCATCCGCATCGCGCCCCTGCTCCCACCAGTCCAGCCCGTAGCCATGTCCCTGGCCCACGATGAGGTCATTCATCCCATCGCCATTGACATCCACCACCAATATGGGCACGCTGGCGCCGCCGAGGCTGAACTCAGGATGGTACACCCACTCGCCGTCGTAGATGTCCTCCGGCGCTTCCAGCCAGCCGTGCGGCAGCACAAAGTCGCCGCGCCCGTCGCCGTTGATGTCGCCCCAGCCCAGCCCGTGGCCCTGGGGGCTGGCGTAGACCGTGTGCGCCGCGAATTGCCCCGTCCCCTTGCCCGCGGCATCGGTCACCAGCTTGTAGACCACCAGCGGACCGCCGGGCGTGTTGGGGACGATCTCCAGTTGCCCGTCCCCGTCCACATCCCACGCCCGCGTGCTCTCGATGTTGCCGGTCTGGGCGATGATGTGCTCCGGCCACTCCTTGCCCGTCTCACCGGGATTCTCCCGCCAGCGCAACGTATCCCCCCACCATCCCCCCGTCACAAAGTCCATCCACCCATCCCCGTTCACATCCATCGCAATGGTTGAGAAGTCATCGAAATAGTCGCCCTGCGGCGCCAGGTCCCCCACCTTGTGCCAATTGGTGAAGTCCGGCCCCTCGTACCAGTATGCGCCGGACACGATGTCCAGAACACCGTCATTGTTGACGTCAAACACCCCGGCGGATTCGTACCGTTCGTCCGAGATCAGTACCTTGCGGAACTTGACGGGCATGGCTCTGGCTCCTTGTTCTTGCCGACGGGTTTCTCACACCCGACCCCTCTGCACAAAGTGGAGAGAGGAGCACGACAGCAGCGCTTGCGGCTTTCCCCCCCTCTCCATTCCATGGCGAGGGAGTCGAGGGGTGAGGCGCCGTCAGTTCCCCCTCGCCTGCTTCAGCAGCCCGATGTACTGCACCGCCATGCGCAGGTCCTCCATGGCCTCGGCGGCCTCGCACATGGGCGGGCGCTCGCCCCTGATGGCGGCCACAAAGTTCATGGCCTGCTGGCGCATGGCATGCACCCACGGCAGCGTCGGGCTGCAGGTCTGCGGCGTCACACCGTTGCCCGGGTCGCGCAGGATCTCTACCCGGCCGGGGCGGTTGCTGGCCAGCGGCGCGGGTAGCTCCAGTTTCACATAGCCCCGCTCAAAGGCCACCAGCGCGCTCTCCTGCCAGTCCACGGTGGTCTGGTACGGTGTCATCTCGATGGTCCCGGTGGCGCCGCTGTCGCTGACTGCCACCAGCAGCACTCCGCCGGGGTCGGCATATGTGACATTGTAGGGCTCCCCCAGCAGGTGCCGCAGCAGGTTCACCTGGTGAATGTAGTAGTTCACGAAGGCGGTGTAGTCGGCGTAGGTCTGCTCGTCCATGTCCGAGGCAGGCGGGTCCCACTCGAGCGGCGGGAGCGGCTCATCGGTGCCAATGAGGTCCGTGAAGCCCGAGGCGACCCAGTCGCCGGCGGGCATCAGAATGCGCACATACTTCAGTTTCCCCAGTTCGCCCGTGGCCTTCAGCCGGTCAATCTCCGCCTTGGCGTACATGGTCGCCGGGTCGCTGCGCTTGTGGTAGCCCACCATATGCCAGGTGCCACTGGCCTCCACGGCCCGCACGATCTTCTCGCCTTGCTCCGGGGCCCCGGCGAGCGGTTTCTCCGTAAAGACCGGCACACCGGCCTTCAGCAGCTCCGGCACCAGCGTTCCATGCCGCGTGAAAGGCTGCGAGGCGACGATGCCGTCCAGCTCCTCGTTGGCCAGCAGCGCCTCGTGGTCGCGGTACACCCTCGGCACGCCATACCGCGCCGCGACCCGCTGCCCCAGGCCTTCACGCACTTCGGCGATGGCCACGACCTCGCAGTCCGGCACCGTCACATAGTTGCGCAGATGGGCGCACTGCCCCATCCCACCCACACCGACAAACCCGATCCGTACCTTCGGCATTGGGCCCCTCCCGTTATTGGGCAACTGTGCCCTCGCGGTCTATCCCCGTCACCGCACCGCCTTCATAGGCAACAGCGTTCAGCCAGGTGCTGAGTTGCTCTCCCGGCTGCATGGTCAGGTGCTGGCCCTGTTTCATGACCTCGGTCAGCGAGCCGGGATAGCTGCTGAAGGGCTCAACAGCGCAGACGTAGTTGCGGCCCCAGCTTGGCGCGCCCATGGTCCCACTCAGTGACAACCAGTACCACAGATGCCGAAAGACCCTGGTGTCAAAGCTCATCCCAAACCCCACACCGCGACGATGGTTGGTGAGGCCGTACCAGCCCTCGGTCAGGTTCGTCAGGAAGAGCATGTCCGAGACGCGGTCTTCGGGCGCGGTGATGCGGCTGACGTCTATGGGCTGACCGTTGAGGCCCTGGCCGACGGGCCACGGGAACCGCTGCCCCTGTGCGAAGCGGGCCTCGTCCTCGCCATTGGTGTCGCAGTAGACCTCATTGGCCGGGGCATACAGCACACAGCTTTCGTCCAGGAAGGGCGGCCCGAAGGCGGGGTGGTGGCCCCACATCAGGTCCATCGCCACGTGACCCTCGTTGGTGAGTGTCTCTTCGATCGCCAGCACCGGCTTGCCCGACCGCACGGTGAGTGTCTTCTCCAGCAGAAAGGGCGTGCGCCGGGTGCGCACCCAGGTCTTGACGCTGACGCACTCGGGCTCATCCACCAGCACCTGATGTCGCCAGGGCAGGCCGAAGACCTCGCCATGCTGGCCCAGCTCTGCCCCGCGGTAGTTGCACTTCCCCCCGCCCTGCGGCACCAGTTCCTGCCACCCGCCCTCGTAATACTCAAGAAAGCTCCCACCGGGTGGGTAGCTGCTGGGCAAGTGACTGCCGGCCGCGCGAACACCGTTGGGGCTGCGCCACATGAAATCGGTGTCGCTGGGCTTGTGGACGAACTCATAGATGTCGGTGCCCTGGTCCAGCAGGATGCTGACCCGGATCAGCTCATTCTCAATGACCATCACGCGGACGCCGCGATAGACCAGCTCATCGTTGACGCGGCAGCCGTAGTTACGCTCGTGGGTGTAGTGCATGGCAGGATCTCCCCGGCTTGAACTCGTGCTAGCTTCCCGACTCCGCAGCTGATTCCCTTCTGCCCCAGTTCAGAACACGGACGGGGCGCCCCGGTATCCCAGGACGCCCCTGCTGACTTGTCGTAAGGGGCCGAGCGCCTGCCCCGGTCATGGCGACTAGCGCCGCAGCGGCGCCAGCACACTGGTCTGACTGCCGTCAGCGGTCGCTGCGGTCACCCGCACCAGATACATGCCTCCGGGCACCTTGCTGTCCGTTCTGCTCACACCATTCCAGTGGAGCGTGTTGATCCCGGCTTCCAGGTCCCGCGCCGGCAGCTCGGCCACGACGATACCCGCCATGTTGGTTACCGTCGCCCGGACATTGGCCGGCGCCGATAGCGACACCACGATGTGGCTGATCTCGCCGCCCTGTGCCGTCGCTGTCAGCGCCAGCGCCGCAGCGCTCCCGGCGCCAATCTGCACCGTCGCGCTCAGCCGCGCCGGTCCCGTCGTTACCCCATCGAAGGCCCTCGCTCGACACCGCCAGTACTGGCCGACCTCGGTCAACGATGGGTCAACGAAACGCCCGGCGGGGCCTTGCACCCAGTTGACGCCATTGGTGCTCTTGTACCACTGGTAACGGTACGTGAGGGTGTCGCCATCGGGATCGGTGGCTCCCGAGGCGGTTGCTGTCAGCTTGTCGCCGTCCCGGGGACTCGTGGGCGTGACCTTCACCAGCGCAGGCGCTGTGGGCGGCTGGTTGTTGGCCAGGATAGTGACCACCGGACTGTAGACCTTGGCGCTCTTGGAGACGCCATCATGGGCCCAGGCCTGAACCTTCCACTTCTGGCCCACGGTCGTGGACGAGGCAGGAAGGACCTTCCGCGCCAACCCGGCCGTCCAGGTCTGCCCCCCGTCAGTGCTCAGCCACCACTGATAGCGGTACGTGATGGTATCGCCGTCTGCATCCGTCGAACCACTGGCTCCGGCAATCAGATCCTCGTCGTCATAGGCTAGCGTTGGTTTGATGAGAACCTTGGTCGGAGCCGTCGGGGGCGTGTTCGGGCGGAAGCGCTGCACCCGGTCATTGCCCAGTTCAGTAACCCACACGCGGTTGGAGGAGTCCACCACAATGCCGAAGGGCTGATCTAGCTGACCGTCACCGGAGCCGTAGGCTCCCCACGTCTCCTTCCACACGCCCGTGGGGCTGAACCGCTGGATGCGATGGTTGTTGCTGTCCGCAACGTAGACCATGTTGTCCGGACCACAGGCGATGCCGCAGGGCGAGCTGAACTGCCCGTTGGCTGATCCCGCCGCCCCCCATTTCGCCACGAACGTGCCCAGCCGGGTGTACTTGACAACGCGATGGTTGCTGGTGTCGGCCACGAAAAGGTAGCCCCCGGCGCCAAAGGCGATGCCCCGGGGACCGTAGAAGTTGGTGTTGCCGCTCCCCTGGCTCCCCCACGTTTTCAGGAACGACCCACTGGCCGAGAACTTCTGGACACGATGGTTGGCCGCGTCGGCGACATACAGGTTGTCGGCATCGTCCATCGCCAGGCCGCTGGGGACGTTGAACAGCCCGGGATCTGACCCGTAGCTGCCAAACTTCCCAAGGAAGCTCCCGTCCAGGGTGAAGAACTGGACCCGATGGTTCTCACAGCTCACATAGACCTTATCCTGGCTGGATACTGCGATGCCGACCGGCCAGGAGAACTGACCGTCGTCAGAGCCTTGCTCCCCCCATTGGGTCAGGAACGTCATGTCGGGCCCGAAACGTTGGACCCGGTGATTCGAGAAGTCCACCACATACACGCGGCCCACCCCATCCAGGGTGAGGTGCACCGGGTTCCAGAACTGACCGGCGCCACTCCCCAGACTGCCCCACTTGCCGTCAAACCTGAAGTATCCTGCGGCCTCGACAGAAGAGAACTGCAGCGACAACAGCAGACCGACGTTCAGGAGAACCACGAGCTTGGGTCTCATCAGCACCACCTGCCTTGCTCAGTCGTGAGGTGTCCGAAGCCCCTCCGACCTTGTCCCCCCCAAGTGCCACCGCCCGGACCAGGGTTCTGGCCCGTATCTGCGCGTGGTGGCAGGGGTCATCTAGTGCTATTATTACCCCTTTTCCAACCAGATTCCTTCCTTCACTCAAAGCTGGAGAGCCAAGGGCCAGAGTCAGCAGGGGCGCCCCGGTATCCCGGGACGCCCCTGCTGACTTGCCTTAAGGGGACGAAGCCTGCCCCCGTAATCGCGGCTAGCGTCGCAGCGGCGCCAGCACACTGGTCTGACTGCCGTCAGCGGTCGCTGCGGTCACCCGCACCAGATACACCCCGCCGGGAACCTTGCTCCCTGACGTGCCCACGCCGTTCCAGCTCAGCGTGCTGATGCCCGCCTCCAGGTCCCGCGCCGGCAACTCCGCCACCACGA
>JABLXH010000005.1 GCA_013178155.1 Armatimonadota bacterium
TTTGCCACCATCTTCACTCGTGGGCGGGCTGAGACGGGCGTGGCTTCCCTGGCGTCGTTTCCCTACTGGCAAGCCAGCCGCCAACTGAAGTCCTTCCTGGGTTCACAGCCCCTGATGGTCAACGGCAGGATGACGAACCTCGTCATGCTGGGGAGCCTGATCTTCCTGCACTTCGGGCTCTACCCCGAGGGGATGACGTACCAGATCGAGACGCTGAAGATGGGCGAAGAGACCCGGCTGAAGACCTCCAACCTCAAGTGGGTCATCCTGGGGGCCATGCTGGTGGGGATCCTGGTGCACCTCCACACCTTCATGACCATGTCCTACGAGTGGGGGTTCAACACGCTGGCGGGGGGTACGACGGAGGGTGGCTACGGAGTGGCCATCTCGCGGGCCGAATGGGACGAGATCGCGACCGTGGCCAACGGTCGCCCCGCGCCGCCCAACTGGGCTCGGAACGGCTACACCATCGGTGCCGCGCTCTTTACCCTGCTGCTGGTCGCCGTGCGTCTGCGCTTTCCGCGGTCGCCGTTCCATCCGCTGGGCTTTGTGATGACCACCAGCTACGGCTACGCCTACTGGGGCCCCTACTTCGTGGCCTGGTTGGCGAAAGCGATTATCCTGCGGGTCGGCGGCGTGCGGCTGTACCACCAGCTGACGCCGATGTTTGTGGGCCTGGTACTGGGGCAGATCTTTGCCCTCGGGGTAGTCTGGCAGATCTTCGCCGCCTTCTGCGGCGACGAGTGGAAGCGCCTGGCCGACCCCCTCAGCTACTTCTGACGCACGACGACACTGCGGGGACGAGCCTCGCCTCGTCTCCGCAGTTCCCTCTTCGGCACAGCCGCCGCTGGTGGCAGGGCCCTAGCGCTTCAGTCGCTCCAGCATATCCGCCAGGCGCTCTCGATGCTCCAGCAGGGGCCGGGGGTCGGGGTTGAACTCCGTGGGGGAGTCCACCACGTCCTTGGGCACCGCCAGCAGCTTCTCGGCTTCGGCGATGAGTGCAGCGGGTTTGCCCGCCTGCCTTGCCGCGGCGAGGGCCTGGCGCAGCTCGTAGAAGTACTCCCAGTCATCGCAGCCGTCACGCAGCATTTCCCAGCGAATGCAGTTCACTGGCCCCTCAACATACGGCCGGCGCTCAGTGTTCACGTCGCGGTTGGGCGGATAGAGCAGACGGCCGTCACCGTTGCCCCAATAGGCGACCTGCCCGGGCTGAAAGCCGTAGCCGGCCACGTAGCCCATGGGGTCCTCCCACGGGTTCTGGGGCTGGTCGGGAAAGGCGGCGCTGGACGTCCACCAGTTGGTGGTCCAGATGAGTATCCCTTGGACGTTGTACTTGACCGTCAGCCACAGCCAGACGCGCAGGTCAACGGCCGAGTGGTCAATGAAAAGGCCGGGCCACGGAGCCTTGGGGCCGGTACAGACATACCACCAGATGGTCTCACCACCGGCCTGGCGGGCGGCGGTCGCCTCGGGCACCAGATTGGACTCCACGGGGCACCAGATGTCCACGTCGCCGAAGAGCTCGGGCACCGGCTCCTCGGTCAGCATCCGCCGCACAAGAGGAGCGCCCCGCTTGATCAGGCGCATCCCCTCGGAGACATAGGGGTAGTCCCGTGGTTCGGGCTCGTCGTACCAGTACACATACCCCTTTCTGAGCCAACCGTGTTCCTGCAGGTGCTGCTGCACGAGCATGGCTGCTTGGGCGTAGAGGCGTTCGTAGCCCTCTGTGCCCTGGCGGTATGGCCCCAGGTGGCCACTGCCGTCGCGGTTGAAGCTCATGCCCGCGAGACTCATCATCGGCAACGTGAAGTTGGCGAAGCCATAGTCGTCCAGATAACGTTTGGCCTGTTCATCCCAGGCGGCAAAGTCAGCGGTGACCTGAATGTCACCCAGTCTCGTCTCAAAGCCGGGGTCGGTGAGCAGGTTTGGGCCACCATCGGCTTTCCCGAAGTAGAGGTCATCGAACCAGGCGGTGCCCACGCGCTCACCGCCCTCACTCCAGAGAACGGGACGCAGCGACAGCGAGAGCTGGGCGGTATCGGGTGTCAGACGGCCGGCAGGGATGATGAACTCACCTGTCTGCCAGGTAACGTCACCGGCAAAGGCGAGATCGAGATTGCGGCCGGGCATCCAGGCCCCATCGGTACCGTGTTGACCGAGAGTGATCAGGTACTCCTGGCCCGGATAGGCGGTGCGCACCTTCCAGCTAAGGCGGTAGGCAACATCGGGCTGGACCGCCACGCGCGCCGTATGGTTTACCGTGACCGCAACGGTCTCGCTGTCATCCGTTATCTTCAGGCACTGAGCGCCTGCGGCAGGGTCGGTGGTGTCAAACTCCCCGCCCTGCCAGGCGTCAGCGCCGCCGCTCAGGCGTACCGTGAAGGGGTCAAAAGGCGCGAAGGTGTAGGGGCTGAGACGATGGTCGCGGAAGTTCTGCATGTACAGGTCCCAGACCTGGCGCCGCTGTTCTGGCGAGGTCAGGTTGTGGTACTGGGCGATGGTGCCCTCCGACAGGCCAAAGCCGCTCTCCAGATGAGGTTCCTTGCTGAGGGTGAATCCGTAGACGCGCAGCTCGATGGGAACCGAGGCTCGCCAGCCGTCGGCGCTGAGGCGAAGCTGTGCCCGGTAAGTGCCTGGTCGGCTATCCGGCGGCACGTACACGGTGAGCCACAGAGGGTGGTTCTGGTCGGCTGCCAGGTCCAGCGGCTCTTTGATGGGGGGCAGGGCGTCAGGCCACCAGCCCACACAGCCCGCCTCGTCGGTGGGCCGTGAGACGTAGTGGTAGGCAACCTGGTCCACCGTCCAGCGCACACCAGGCAGCCCGGCCGGCCCCTCCACCTGCGCGGTGAGCCCTCTGAGCTCGTGCTGAAAGCGCAGCACAACCTGCGCCGCCTCAAACTCGTTGCCGGCTGCTGACAATCGCACCACCGGGTCCTGCGTCCTCGGTGCCGGACGGTCGCGACTGACCTTGTACGGTCCCTCGCACCACCACAAGGTGGGGGCGGCGGGGCCGCCTGGCTGGATGAGGTACCCGTATTGGCCGGCCTGGAGAGCTGTGAAAGCCACGGGACACTGGGCCGCAAACAGAGGCCCCGTGCGGTCTCGAACCGTCAGCACCAGGGAGTTCCGTCGCTGGTCCATTGGGATCTCGTCTAGCGCGTACTTGACCTCAAGACTGACTTCCTCTGCGGCCGGCACGCTGACCAGCTCACCCGCGGTCTCCGGGGTGGCTGGCGGGGAAGCCATCGCGGCGTTCACACGCAGTTCCATGCTCTTGGCTGTATTGTTGCGCAGGCGGAGTCTGGCCACATTGTCCTGCCCAGGCTGCAGTTCACCAAGCGAGAGCACGGTCACTGTGAGATCGGGGCGGCTCGTGTTGACCTGCAGGAAGCGGGTCGTCCCTCTCACCTGCCCGAGATCCCGATCGAGCTGGGCCTCATACTCGTACCCGGTCACCTGGAAGCTGCCGGGCGCTGCATCGCCGGGGGGTTCGCCCTCTCCCGGTGAGCGCAGACGCACGTAGATCTGTTCAGCGGGGAACAGGGCGTCTGGAAGCTCGAACCTGCCAGACCCGAGCTTGCCCAGGCGCCCCACGCTTTGCCACGTCTGGGCGTCGCGACTGGCCTCGACGATGCAATCGCCGGAGGTGTGGTAGCCAAGGTTGACGCTCACCCGGGCGGCCTTCTGGCTGGCTCCGGGGATCCCCTGCCGATAAGTCAAGCTCGCACCGGGGCCAAAGGGCCAGCGATTGCTGTTGAACCCACACGTGTAGTCCACCAGGAGGGGGGAGTAGTTGCTGCCCTCATAGGCAAAGTCCGGCGCAAACCGGTAGGTGGCACCCTCCAGTTGCTCTCCCGCAGCCAAAAGCACGTCGCCATGGGGGGCATGGACCGGGATGACCTCTTGCAAAACAACGTCATCGAACAGCAGCGTACCGCGCATACTCCACATGCCCAGCCGCAGTTGGGCATCGGCGGGCAGCTCGGGAGGGACGACGAAGATGAACTCACAAGGCTGCCAGGTCGTCGTGTAGCCGAAGTCGCGGTTAGCAAAGCCCGGGCCCGAGACCACGCAGCCGCCCGTGGCGTCTACGCTCTTAACCCAGAAGGCGAAACGATAGGTGTGCCCAGGCTGGAGCATGCCCGCGGGGCACCGCCACAGGGACAGGTCGCGTTCTGGCGATCCAGTCAGGCTGATGGCATGGTCGCCGCTATGGCCTTGGGAAACCCAGTTACCCTCGCCCTCAACCTGCCAGCCTGCCGGCCGCTCGTCGCCGGTTTCAAACGACGGGTTAGGTGCCAGGTTCTGCGCCCAGACTGCAGAGACCAGACAGAATCCTATCATGGCTATCGCGACGCGCAACACGGTGGCTCACCTCACTCGAATCGCTGGTTGGAGGTTCTCGCTAGACCGCGATTCCATTTGGCATCTTCTGCGCATCTCGCCGGGAACCTTCCGGCGGCGCCAAGGCACAATGATAGATAGGCACCCCGGAAAGCGAACATCAGAGGTCTCGGGTGGCCGGTGACGAACCTGAGTGGCAGGGGCGAAGCGGATCCCTCGCCCCTGTGTCTCATGTCTGCTTGTAGGTCTTCCATACCAACTGTAGGCTCAGGTGTACCATGGCACGTGTAGCGTTCGTTCTCTCTTGCCTGCTGCTGGCTGCCTGTCTGGTGGCTCAACCTCCGCCCTCGGTGGTGCCGCCGCCGGCGCCAAACGCGAATGGCGGTGAGGCCCCGGCCGCGCCGCCTCCCGCGCCGGCTCCGCCGGCCACTAACGGCAACGGAGCTGGCAACGGCGGCGAAAAGCCGAAAGAAGAGAGCAAGGCCGAGGAAGGCAAGACGCTGCTAATCGAACCCAGCGAGGGTGGCTGGACGATCCACGCCATCAACGTTGAGGCGCACGAGCTGCTGACCGCCTTCGCCTCGAAAGCCGGACTACCACTCATCGTGGACGATACCGTCAGACGCAAGCTCACGCTCAACATCACGGGAAAGACCGAAACGGACATTCTCAGCATCATCGTAGATGCCTATGGTTTCTCCTGGGCTCAGGTGGACGGTATCCACGTGGTGTCGGAGGGAATGCCACGGACTCCATCGTCGTACCTGTTGTCGGAGATTGCCTCGGTGACGACCAAGTACGTGGCCCCAAACCAGGCCCAACAGCTACTGCCGATCTTCCTCCAGCAACACGTCAAGGTGAATACGGACCAGAACGCGGTAGTGCTGTCGGGCCCGAAGCCGGTGCTGGAGAAGTTCCGACAGGATGTTGAGCAGTTCGACGTCCCAGCGACGCAGATCATGCTGGACGTCAACGTCGTGGAGTTCACGGATGTGGACACTGACACTTTCGCCGCCCTGCTGGGGGGAAGCAATGACAGTCTGCGGATAGTGGCGGACTCCCTGACCGGTAACCTCACGCTCACCGCCATCGCCGACCTGCCAACGGTGTTCTTCTCGCAGCTCCGGGCACTGGTAACCAAGCGTCAGGCCCGGGTGCGGGCCAACCCGCGCATCGCCACGGTGAGTGGTCAGTCGGCCAACATCTTCATCGGCCAGCAGCAGTACCTAACCACGCCCATCGGCTATGGCTACGGGGCCAACTCCATCAATGCAGGCGTCTCGCTGACGATGACGCCGCTGACCGGTGGCGAAGGCGAGATTATCCTGGACCTGGAGGAGGAGATCAGCACCCTTAGTGCTCCGGACCCGGTGACGGGCCTGCCAACGAAGACGACGCGCAGCGCTGAGACCACAGTGCGGGTGCGTGATGGCCAGACGATCGTGACAGGGGGCCTGCGTCAGCTGGAGCGCCGAGCGACACACCGTGCCATCCCCATACTCAGCGAGATCCCCCTGGTTGGCAAGCTCTTTCAATCCGACCGGGTTGAGAACACGGTGGTGGACCTGGCCATCTTCATCACGGCGCGGTCACTGTCAGCGACTGGCCATCTGCCAGACGAAGACACGAAGCTGCTGCAAGAGCAGTTCAGCACGGAGACGGAGTAGCCTGTGCGGACCCGACTGGTCGCAGGATTGGGCTTCGTACTGCTGGCTCTTGGCGTGGCTGACGCCGAGCTGCAACAGTTCTGCAGCGTCGAGAAAGTGGATGTCCAGAAGCTCAGCAACGCCATCGTCATAAGGCTGCAGTGCGACGGCCTGGTGCAGCTGGAGCCTGTGCTCTGGACGATGAAGTCGGGGGACAGCGAGGACGACTTCAACCTGCGCGAGACGGACCAGATATCCTTCCGACTGACCAACGCAGTCTCCGGCTCCGCCTCCATGGTCAACATCGCTCAATATCCGGTCAGCCACCTTGCCTTTGAGATGGAGCCGGGCTCGGAACAGAACATAGGCATCCAGTGTACGCTGAAGCTGTACAAACCGGGCTGGGTGTTTGTGTTCACCAAGCGAAAGCGCGAGTACTCGCGCTGGTTCGATCGCCCGGACCGCGGCGACGAGTGGGACTGGACGCCCTTCCGCGAGTACTTCGACGACCACTTCGAAGGCAAGCCATGGCTGGCCATACAGACCAGCGAAGACCAGAAGCAGATCATCATCACAGTGCAGACGGGTCGTCCGGAGGAGCCTGAGCCAGTCCGCCCACAAATAAAGGAAGCCGCTCCCTTGCTGCAGGTAGCAGGTACCGAGCAAGCAGTCAACCTCAGGGCTCTGCACGCGAACCTGGACAGCCTGCTGCAGCGACTGGCAGACGAGACCGGTATCCCCATCTTCCTCGATGACCGTGTGCAATGCCGGGTGACAATGCACGTAACGGATTTCCCGTTGCGCCGAGTGCTGCAGGTACTGGCCTCAAGCTACGGCCTGAATCTCAGGGAAGAGGGCGGGGCTTACTACCTGACCTTGAGCCATCCGGACAACCCCACGAGCTATTGGGCCGCCACTACCCGCAATGTCCCGCTGAATTACCTGTCACCGTCGCGGGCGCTGCTCATGCTACCGGATACCGTGCTCCCGTACGTGCATCCCAGCAGAGACGGCAACGCGCTGGTGGTGGACGGCCCCGGCTCGATGGTACAGCGCATCGAGCAAGACCTGCGAACGCTGGACCAGCCCACACGGCTATGCCGGCTGCGGTGCTGGGTGGTGTCAACCGAGAAGACCGACGACGAGGTTCGCGAGGTGATGTCGCGGATCAGGGGTGGCAATACCGACCTGCTTGTCAACAGCGAGGGCGATCTCAGCATCACCGTGGGGCCCGAACCGGGCACCCGGACACTGGCCAGACTGCGCGCCCTGCAGCGCCGGGGCAAGCTGCATATCGCGGCGTTGCCATCGGTACTGTGCTGGCCCGGGGGCAGCGCCAACCTCTTTGTCGGGCAGAGCATCTACTACCTGCGGGTCTATGGCGAGTACGGAGAGATCACGCTCGACAAGGTCAGTGTAGGTACCAGCCTCGACGTCTGGGCACGCAATGTCGGGGAGACGATTACAGCCTGGGTGAATGTGGCCAACAGCGTGACGGGTGAGCAGACCGCCGAGGGCCCGACGATCTTCACCCAACGGGCGCAGTCCACGTTGCGCATCAAGTCCGGTGACCTGATGGTCGTGGGCGGTCTGCGGTCCACGGAAGACGGCCGGGACGATCAGAAGCCACTTCCGGCCATCGGGCCGCTCTCGGACGTCATTTCTGGCCGCTTCAAACAGAGCATCAACGGCGAGGTCACGGTGCTTGTCCAAGCCGAGAGCCTGGATAGCGTTCCGGTGGCTGAAGGATACGAGGTCATGAAATGAGCAAGGCGTACAGGATAGTACTGGTCATGGCGGTGGTGGTGCTGCTGGGCAGCGCGACGGTTCATGCGCAGCAGGCGTACTGCTACATTCGCGATGTCAAGATCACCCCGCTCAGCAACGGCGTACAGATCCAGGTCAAGGCCGATGGCATACTCAACTGGATGTACGGGTCAGACGACAACTCCCGCGAAGCCCGCTACGGGGAGGAGGTGCCCGAGCTCACCATCCGCTTCCCCGAGGCACGGCTTGAGCTGGAGAAGACCCTCTACGATGTCGAGCAGCCCCCTGTGTCCACAGTCGTGCTGGCGGTACCGCAGGACGCCGTTGGTGGCATGGGGGTGGCAATGACGGTGCAGATGTCGGAGCGTTCGCGGGTACGCGCCAATACGTCCGAGGATCGGCAGTCCTTCCTGCTGACGGTCTACAGCTCCCGTACCATCGAGCGGGGAGCCAAGGGCGAGACTGCGACTGCCGACCTCAAGGAAGGGACCATTGAGGTGACACCGGGCACCGACGGTCGCCTGAGCGTCCGCGCGATCCGGGCGGACATCCACCAGGTCGTGGCGCAGGTGGCGCGGGCCGGACGCTTCGGGGTCGCGGTTGACGATGCGGTCCAGCGGAAGGTCTCGCTCAACCTACAGGACCGCACCGCGCTTGACATCGTGAACGGCATCGCTGTCGGCTATGGGCTGGCCCTCTCCAACGTGGGCGACATGTACATGCTTAGCGAGGGCGTCCCGACCGATCTTCCGACCTATCGTCGCAGCGGGACGGCGTCCTTCCCGACCAAGTATCTCAAAGCCAAGGACGCAGCGCAGTTGCTGCCAACATTCCTGTTCAAGTACGTCCACGACAACCCCGAGCAAAACGCAGTGGTGGTCACGGCCCCGACGCAGATGCTCACCAAGATCGAGCGCGACCTGAAGGCCATTGACGTCCCGCCGCCGATGATCATGGTGGAGTGTGCTGTGGTGGAGCTGACTGACGCCGACGACCTCGACGCCCAGTTCCGGTGGCGGTACCAAAGCACCGAGTACGACGTGGGCACCGACAGCGGCACTGGAGAGGTGGACTACACCAATGTGCAGCCCGAGAACGGCCTGGTCTCCGCCATTGTGCCAGCGCCAATCCTGCAGGCCTGGCTCCAGGGACTGACGACGCAGGGCAAGGCCGAGGTCAACGCCCATCCCTCCATGGCCGCGGTGAACGGCAAGAATGCCGAGATCTTCATCGGATCGGAGCGTTACATCAAGATTTCCTACCTGAGCAGTGGTGTGCAGCAGGAGCGAATCGAGAAAGTCCCGGTGGGTGTGCGCCTGAACGTACGCCCCTGGACCGGCGGCAACGACGAGATCACCACCGGCCTGCACGTCGAGGTGTCCAACATCGTGGACCTGGACCCGGCCACGGGCGTGCCCAAGCTCAGCTCGCGCGAAGCCAGCTCGACCCTGCGCACCCGTGACGGCGACATCATCGTGATTGGTGGTCTGTCCCAGCGCCAGCAGGAGAAGACCTGGCGGCGCATCCCTCTACTGGGCGACCTGCCGCTCATCGGCAAGCTCTTCCGCAGCCGCTCCACACGTTCCAGCACCACTGAACTGGTGATCCTCATCCGGCCGCGTCTGCTGGACGAGAACGGGCGTCTGCCGCAGGCCGAGGACTGCAGCATCCGGCAAGAGTTCCTGCTGCCCGGTGAGCTGGGCTGCCCCACGCCCGAGGAGGTGCCCGTGACGCCCGCTGCGAAGGCTGAATAGGCACCAGAGGTTGTCCGCAGCAGCTTCCTGCGAGGGGCCGGCACTTGCTGGCCCCTCGCCGCGTGTGGCAATAAACCATCGGCGCAGGAGGTGACAGGGGTGTCTGCGGGCAATACGCCGCCGCAAACTCTCGCGCTCACGCGCTCCCAGGAGATGATCCCGTTGTCTGAACCGCGCAAAGCTCGTCTGGCCTTCGTTGGCTGTGGAGGCTTCACGAACGCCTCGATCTTCCCGTGTCTGCCCATGGTGCCCCGCGCCGAGGTGGTCGCTGTCTGCGACATTATCGAGGAGAAGGCGCAAGCCGCCTCTAGGCTGTTCAACGCCTGCCCGGTCTATACCGACATGGAGCGGATGCTGGATGAGATCGAGGTGGATGGTGTGTTCGCCATCGGCCCCGCGCCGACGCAGTACGAGGTTGCCCCGCGTATCCTCAAGCGCGGCATACCGGTCTATGTTGAGAAGCCGTCGGCCAATACGTCAGCCGAGGCCCTGGAGATGGTCAAGGTCGCCGAGGACGCTGGTACCTGGGGCCAGGTTGGCTTCATGAAGCGCTTCGCCCCGGCCTATCGGCTGGCCCGCAGCATCATGGCCAGGCCGGAGTTCGGACAGCTCAACATGGTCAACTGCAAGTTCGGCCAAGGGCCGTACCCGCAGATCTGGGGCATTGACAGCGCCCAGCGCGCCTTCCTGATCGGCCAGTGCTGTCACCTGATGGATCTCATTCGCCACTTCGGTGGCGATGTGGCCACCGTGCAAACCATCTGTCGCGAAGCGCCTCAGAACCCGGATGACCCCCACGTCTCCACCCGCATATCGTACCTGACCAACGTCACCTTCCAAAGCGGCGCCATCGGCCAGCTTAACCTCAACTGCATGGAGGCCAGGCACGGCTTCCGCGACCTGGACGAGCGTCTCGAGTTGGTCAGCATGGAGAACATCGTCACGGTCCATCGCATGTGCCACGTGACCTGGCGTAAGTCCGAGGACTGGGACGACACGTTGCCGTCCAGCGGCTGGTACTCCCTGGACCACGATGCCCGGGGCCTGGGTGTGTGGAGTGCTCACGTGCAGATCGGCTATGTCGGCGAGGTCGAGCACTTCGCCCTGCGCTGCCTGGGCGAGGTGGACAAGGGCGTATCCGGTGACCTGATGGACAGCGTGAAGAGCTTGCAGATCGGCGAGGCCATCTATGAGAGCGCTCACAACGGCGGCAAGGTGGTGGAGGTGAAGCAAGGGGCGTAGTCAGGGGCATCCAGTCGGAACTCTTTCGCCGCTGCGGTGTTCCCCCACGGGAGAGTGCTTGTTACTGCCGGAGGTGAGGCCGATGTGTGCATGGTCTGGCCGGGCAGGGATCGCCGCGCTGGTTGCTGTCGCGGCGGTGGTGGGGGGGACGCTCGCCCTGCGCCCCGCAGCGGTTGCCTGGAACGATAGCGCCGCCGTGCGTCTGGCTCTGGGGCCGGTGCTGGCGGCGCTGTCTCAGGACCCTGTCGCCGACTTCCCTGAACTGGCCGGGCGTGAGCCCACGACAGAGGAGAAGACCGCCATCTCGGCCCAGGTGGCGGCCTATGTGGAGGCGCTGCATGCCCGCCAGTATCCGCAGGCCTGGGCCATGACTGCCCCGGAGACGCGCGAGCCCTGGGAACTGGATGAATGGGAGGCCTACTTCGCCGGCCTGCGTGGCGGCACCAATGACGGTGACGAAGACGCTGAGCTGTATGGTGAGGCATACGACGGCGACACGATGGCGCTGTTGCTGGGCCACGAAGCGCGCCTGGCCGAGGTGCTGACCTGGGGTGACGCCGGGGTGTGCCGCATCGTGGTCGAGGACGAGATGCCGGCGATGCTGGCGCTGGTCCACACCGACCAGGGCTGGCGCGTAGACCTGCATGGCACCGACGATGCCCAGGCAAGGCTGGTCGTGCACCGGCAACTGTCTACCCTCGCCAGGACCACGACGATGCAGGGCTTCCTCCAGGGGATGATGATGACCCAGGAGGACGCCGTGCCCCCCAGCTACCTGGATCTACTGGTCGTGCCCGCGGGGAAGCTCGACTACCGGATCGCGGCCTGCAGGATCGAAGGCAACCGGGCTCTCGTTGCCATCCTGGGGCGCCGGGAGCTACATCTACGGGTGCCGCTGGCCAACGGCGATCAGGGCTGGAGTATCGCCTGGTGCAGGGGCTGTCGGGTCATGCAGCCCAACGAGAAGCTTACCACCCCCTCGCCGGAGGAGCTGGCCGCGCGGGACTGGCGGATTAGCTGCGCCAGCAACCTCAAACAGCTGGCGCTGGCTATGCTGATGTACTGCCAGGACTACGATCAGAAGATGCCCATCGCCGACCGCTGGTGCGGGGCGACCTACCCGTACATCCGCAACAACGCTATCCACCACTGCCCGGCTGACGACGGTTTCCCTTTCAGCTATGCCATGAACTACAAGCTCAGCCGCCAGCCCATGTCGCGAGTGATGGCCCCGGCAGAGACCGTCATGCTGTTTGAGTCCAGCCTGCACCGGGCCAACGCGTACGACAGGGACGGATACCCTGGCGACTCCCTGGCTGTACCGCCACGCCACGGTCGGGTAAACAACTACGCTTACGTGGACGGCCACGTCATAGCCCATCCGCCAGAGGCGATGGGACGGGACTTCTACCGGCTGCAGCCGGAACGTTACGCGGGGATGCCCTACCCCCCTGTTGGCACGCCCCCCACTGGACCGGGTGGATCACCGGCCCTGCCCGGACATGCACCCGGCTCGCCGCCGATGCCGCTCCACCTCCGCCACCACTGGACTGAACCGTGACCGCACCTGTATACATCCGGCACAGATAGAGGAAAGGAGTGCCTGCAGGGCGTGACGAACACGTGATGAAAGGCGCAGTCTCGTACTCTGTGACGGGGACGGTGGACGCCATGATGAGCCGAGCAGCCGGAGCCGTAGCCGCATGTCTGTTGGTCTGTGCTTCGCTGGCACTCGCCCAGGGACAGACGCCGTCCCAGGCCGCGGGTCTGACGTTGCAGGCCCTGTCTCCCGAAGACCTTGACGCGATCCAGGAGCAGACCGGTTACCGCGTTGGTGTGTTGGTGACTGCAGTCGCCGCTGGATCACCGGCGGCGGCTGTGCTGCGCGCCGGTGACGTGCTTTTCCTGGTAGCCGACAAGCCTGTGGCTTCGCCCCAGGACGTGGATGCTGCCCTTCAGGGCAAGGCCGGAGCAGTTCGCGTAGCGGCCTTACGGCCCACAGAGGACGGTAGCGGCGAGCTTGTGGACGCCACCATCACCATCCCGGGCACCGGGGCGGCCGCGGCTCCCGCGCCGGCAGGTCCAGACGCCGGGGATCAGCAGGAGAAGCTGAAAGCTCTCGACGCGGCATTGGCTGCAGGTGTCATCACTCAGGCTGAGTACGACCAGAAGAAGGCGGCGCTCCAGGCTCAGACGCCGGCGAGTGACCCGCAGACGCAGGAGAAGCTCAGGGCGCTGGACACGGCGCGACAGGCGGGCATCATCAGCGAGGCGGAGTACCAGCAGAAGCGGGCCGCTCTGCTCGGGCCGGCTCCGGTGACGGCTCCGACCGGAGGCGCTGCAGGCGATCCCTTGACCGCGTACCTGGACATGCTCGATTTCGTGCGCTCGGAGGCCTGGGGCAGGCAACTTGCTACGCCGCCCGCCGAGCGCCAGCGCCTGGCACAACTCCTGCAGGAAGCTGAAGCAGAGACTCGCCAGGCCGTTGAGCAGGAGCTGGCGCAGGTGCCGCCAGTCTGGGCCGACCTGCAGCGAAAATGGGCTGCCGCCGACGACCAGCGGAAGGCCGAGCAACGTGAGCTGTGGCGCAAGCAGGTGTTGCTGCCCAGCTTTGTCTACCCGCCGCCCCTGGAGACCGAGACCTTCCGCGCCCCCGATGACCGCGTCGTCTTCGAGCGCCCGAAGGACTGGATCATGGCTCAAGCCGAGGACGAGGGCACCCAGTATCTCTACATGGGGCCGCCGGGGACCGAGACCACCTGGGAGCAGGTAGCCGATCCCGCCGCCAGCCCGCCTGGGGCGTTCTTTGCCGTTCTGCCGTTGCCGGATGAGTTGCGTAACGTAGAGCCCGCTGAGGGGGTGCGGATCCTTGCCCAGCAGTATGTCTGTCCACCAGGGGCCAATATGAGCGAAGTTGGCGCCGAGCCCCTCGGCGACGGGGTTGTTCTGACCCTTCGCGGGACCTATCCCGGCAGCCAGGAGGAACGCTTCTACTGGGTTGGCCTGGTGAAGTACGGTCCCGACCACTTGCTGGCCGGTAGACTCGGGGGGCCGCTGTCGAAGGCCGACCAGCTCGTACCGGTGTTCGCCCACATGATCATGACGATGGAACTGAACCCACCGACCGGGGGCGGCGACGAGTACCATAGCGCTATGGTTGGCTACTACGCCGCCCGCGTGGGCAACATCGTCAACTCAAGCTGGTAGAGGAACGTGTTGGAACGAGTGCCGGGCAAGGTCTTACCAGGCCTTGCCCGGTTTGCCCTCTTCCTTGCCCAGGGCCGGGGCGGCGGTTGCGGGGCCCCCGGTGGCGGTCAAGATGGCGTGGCAGCCCGGACATTGACAGTCACCCGGCTTGTCCGTCGCTCCCAGACACAAGACTGCTTCGCAGACTTCACAGATGCTGAGTGCGCCATCGCCGCAGTAGGGGCAGCGGTAATCCGGGCCCATGCGGAAGGTGCCGGCCACCGACGCCATGGCGCCCGGGCCAGCGGCCTTGGCGTCCGCAGGGGCGGTCCTGACCGCCTCGACCGCGCGGTAGACGCCTGGCTCGGATTCCTCAAAGCGCACCTCGAAGTGCTGGCCCGTCGCTGAGCAGATGCAGGGGACTATCACCCCCGGCTTGCCCAGTGCGGCCTGTTGCTCCGTAACTGCCGGGTACTCCGCAGACGCCGGGCACGCTTCCTCCGCCAGGTCCTCCAGCGTGATTTCCAGGACCTCATCGGTCGCCGGAACGGGCGGCGGGGGAGCGGGGACAGGGGGCTCCGGCACATCGTCCAGTTCGATGTCCAGCACGTCATCCTCGCCCAGTTCATTGGGTGGCCGGTCTATCATGGTCGCTTCCTCGGTCGCCGCCGCAGGCTCGAGCTCGGGGCCTGTCGCACTGATGGGTCAAACAACAGGTCGCCGGCCAGCAGCCAGCAGTATAGCAGGAGCCCGCCCGTAAAGCCCACCAACAGGCGGATCACGTCGTTGGCCAGTATGCCCGTGGATTGGGGGCTCACCAGGCCCTCCACCAGCCCAGCGTAGATGAACATGGGTACCGTGCCCAGCGCGATCTGCCCGGCGTCACGAGCGGCGAGCAGGAGAGCGTCCCGGCGCAGTAGATCGCCAGGGTTGACCAGAGCATACCCCAGGCGCAGGCCTGCCGCACCTGCCAGCACCACAGCCGAGATCTCGACAACCCCATGCGGCGCAACCACCGAGCTCATTAGCAGCAGCTTGCCGTGAGCGGCGCCCAGGCCCAGGGCCGAGCCGAGCATCAGCGAGTTCTGGGCCAGGACATAGACTGTCCCCAGGCCAAAGGAGATGCCCAGCGCGAAGCACAGCAGGGCCACGCGGATGTTGTTGGTCATCAGGACGCCGGAGAAGCCGCCACCGCCCAGCATTTCGGCGGCCCCCCCAAAGTACTGCCCGGCGGCCTTGTCCTCCTGCACGAAGGGCTCGATCATCTCGCGCATGCCGCGACTGACCAGGACCTCGGCCCAGGCGGGGTTGTGGGCCGCCAGCGCAAAGCCCACGCCCGAGCCGACGAAAAGGATGGCCAGCGAGACCGCCCAGTACGGCCAGTTGCGCTTGCAGGTGCGGGGAAGCGTGACGCCGAAGAACTCGCCCAGCCTGACGCGCCGCCGGGGCGGCCGGGCATAGACCAGACCGTGAGCCCTCCCCACCAACTGGTTCAGGTACTCGGCCAGTTGCTGCCGGCCCTGGGAACGCGCCAGCGAGAGGTCACTGGTGGCGGAGCGGTAGAGACGCTGCAGCTCGCGCAACTCCGCGGCGCTGAGCGCCTTGAGGCCCTGGCGCCCCTCGCACTTCTCCAGGAGCTCGGTCAGGCGATCCCACCCGTGTTGCGGGCTCGCGGGTTGCGAGCCCCTGGTGTCGGGAATGCCCATGGAAGACCGCATCACAATCGAAACTCCCGAGTTTGTGCAGGTGAGCTATGAGCTGGCCGGCATCGGGTCGCGGGCGCTGGCCTGCGTGCTCGACAGCTTCCTGCAACTGGTCATCGTGGCGCTGCTCATCTGGGCGCTGGTCTGGCTGCAGTACTTGTTGGGCCTGCCTGACATCACTGGAACCATCGTGGCCATAGCGCTGGGCAGTGTAACCTTCATGGCGACGGTGGTCTACTATGTGGTCTGTGAGATGGCCATGGCGGGCCAAAGCCCCGGGAAACGTCTGGCGGGGCTGCGCGTGGTACGAGCCAACGGTACACCACTGACCTTCACCGATTCGGCCATCCGCAACATAGTGCGCCTCGTGGACCTGCTGCCCGGCTTCTACACAGTCGGTCTGATTGCCGTCTTCTGCAGTCGTCAGTGCCAGCGATTGGGCGATATGGCGGCCGGGACCATCGTGGTAAAGGAGCGACTCTACGAGGCGCCAACGGCGCCGGTGCCCGACCTGGCCGCGGCTCCCGTTGTGCCCCCGAGCCTGTCCACGGAGGCCATAGCCCGCCTGCGCAACAGCATCCATCTGCTCAGCGAGAATGACTACGCCGCCGCGGCGCGTTTCCTGGAGCGGCGAGCGGAACTAGACCCCCAGGTCCGCCGCGAACTTTCGGTGAAGCTGGCCACGCCGCTGGTGGAGCGTCTTCCCGGTCTGTCCCTCCAGGAGTTCGGTGGCGCCGAGCAGTTCCTGGAGGCGCTCATCCGCCTGCGCCCGACCCGTTTCTGAAGACCTGCCCCCGGAAAGAGCCCGCCCATGACAGGCAGAAGCTCCATACTCGTAGCCGCAGCCCTACTCGTCGCTGCGACCGTGCTGCACATACTGCACGCGGTCGTGTTTCGGCAGGCCCGCGACACTGTCTTCTACATGACTCTCGACATTGCCTTCCTGCCGTTGAACGTGTTGTTTGTGACTCTCGTGTTGGACCAGGTCCTCACGGCCCGGGAGCGCAAGGAGCGGCAGCGAAAGTTGAACATGGTGATCGGCGCCTTCTTCAGCTCCACCGGCTACGACCTGCTGCGCCGGCTGGCGCCGGTGGCAGAGGAAAGAAGGGACATCGCCGAGCACTTGGCGCTTGACCTGACCTGGGACGGACCGCGCATTCGCCGGGCCATTGCGTGGTGTCAGGGCCGGACCTTCACCATGCGTCCCGAACCGGCGGCCCTCGCCGAACTGCGGCAGTTCCTCCTGGACCAGCGCCCGTTTCTCCTGAACATGCTGGAGAACCCGCTACTGCTTGAGCACGAGGTGTTCACCGACGTGCTGTGGGCGGTGTCGCATCTGAGCGAGGAGCTCATCGCTCGGCAAGACGTCACGAGCTTACCCAGCGCCGACCTGAAACACCTGGCCGGCGACCTGGAGCGAGCGTACACACGCCTGCAGGTGCAGTGGTTGCACTACATGATCCATCTTCGGCAGGACTATCCCTATCTCTACTCCTTTGCGGCTCGGACGAATCCCTTGCGTCCCGGAGCCAGGGTGGAGATCGAGGAGTAGCCGACGACCCAGAGCACGAGGTGACGCCCCATGGCCAGCATTCGCTGGGAAGGCCCTGACATCACCATCGAGACCGACTGTCTCCTGGCGACAGTTGCCACGGAGGGGTACGTAAGCGGCGTCAAGGCAGGAACGCTGCTGGACAAGCAGACGGGCGCGTTTGACCTGGGCTTTGGGTTGGACATCGTGGATTTTCTACTGGAGCCCCTGGCTGACGATGGTCAGAGTGGAGCCAGCCACGACTACGCTGGCGATGTCATGCTGCATGGGCACATGCCCAAACGCTACGTGGAACTGCCGCAGATCTGCACGCAGGCGCGATGGAGCAACGCCCAGACCTACCAGGGCAAGGGCTTCGTCGCGGTGAAGCTCTGGTGGCGATATACGGAGGCCACCTACGGTCGGAGGCCGGGGTCATTGTGGGAGCAGCACATAGTCTTCCCTGATGGACAGCGCTACTTCTTCGCCGCGGACCGCATCACGAGTGCCAACACAGTCCAGGACCTCATCCTGCGCATAGACATGCCGGGGCATCTGAAGCACACCGGCGGCGACAGCTTTGAGCAGATATACCTGAGCTATGAGGGGTACTTGCCAGGCACCGAGTTCCTGGAGGACTTCGCGCCCGACGCCAGGTTTCTCTACCAGCGCGACAATGCTCACATCCCCGAACGGATGATCCGGGCGTATCAGGTCACGCTGGAGGGAAGGCCCGGCCCGTGGCTGGCGGGAATGACGCTGCAGCCAGCAGCCGTGAGCGCGGCCTGGTGTCACCAGCGGGGGTATGTCTGCTTCATTCAGGAGATCGGGCAGTGGCCGGTCGCGGCTGGGGAGAGCTTCGGGGCCGCTTACGTCATCGGCTGGTTTGACGACCTGCGCGAGATGCAGGCCGTCTATGACCGGCACAAGGGGGCGGGGGGCATCAGGCTGCAGGGGGCGCCCGACGCTGTGCGCTGGGAGTGGACCGACTAACCCCATGGCCGCGCCGGTTGACTCGCCTTAGCGCACGGCATACAATCCCTCGGGTCGGCGCTCGCCGGCTCCACCGTCAACAGAGAGGACCGCAAGACTCTATGGCTAAGATCGCCTTCATTGGTGCAGGCAGTTTCGGCTTCACCCGGACGCTGGTCAAGGACATCCTGACTTTCGACAGGATGGCCGACGCCGAACTGGCACTCATGGACATTGACCCGGAGCGCCTGGAGTACAGCAGACTGGCGTGCGAGCGGATCGTGCGCGAGGGGAACTACCCCGCCAAGGTCACTGCCACCCTCGACCGGCGCGAGGCGCTGGAGGGGGCTGACGCCGTACTGGTCACCATTCTCGCTGGCAGCGTTCAGGTCTGGCGCCACGACATCGAGATCCCCAAGCAGTTCGGCGTAGACACCAACGTCGGGGACACACGGGGGCCGTCGGGCATCTTCCGCGCCCTGCGCACTATCCCGGTCATGGTCAGCATCTGCAAGGACATGGAAGAGCTGTGTCCCAAAGCAGTCATGCTCAACTACACCAACCCCATGGCCATGAACTGCCGAGCCATGCAGCGATCCACGAGCGTGGCGGTCAGCGGCCTTTGCCACAGCGTGCAGGGCACTGCCCACATGCTGGCCCACTGGATCGGGGCCAAGCCCGAGGAGATTGACTACGTCTGCGCCGGCATCAATCACCTCTCGTGGTTCATCAAGTTCCTGTGGAAAGGCGAAGACGCCTACCCGCTGATAAGGAAGGCGATGAAGCGGAAGGAGGTCTACGAGCACGAGAAGGTGCGCAATGAGATGTTCTTGGCCTTCGGCTACTATGTGACCGAGTCCAGCGGCCATAACTCCGAGTATAACGCCTGGTTCCGCAAGCGCCCGGACCTGATCCAGAAATACTGTCTGGACACCAGCGAACACACGGGCTGGAACCCCGGTGAGTATGCCTACATCCTGAAGCACTACCTGGCGGCCGAGAAAGGCTGGAAGAAGGGCATCCAGGACTGGCTCAATGACCCACGGCCACTGAATCTGGCACGCGGACACGAGTACGCCGCTTCGATCATCAATGCCTGGCTCGGGGGCGAGACCTTCCTCTTCAATGGCAACGTGCCCAACACTGGTCTAGTGACCAACCTGCCGCCCGATTGCTGTGTTGAGATCCCCGTTTTCGCCACTCGCGGCATGCTCAACCCCGTCTACGTGGGAGCTTTGCCGCCCCAGTGTGCAGCGCTGACTGCGCTCCAGGTCGCTGTGGAAGAGATGGCCGTAGAGGCCGCGCTCACGGGCAACCCGGAGATGGTTTACCATGCCATCTGCCATGACCCGCTGACGGCGGCGGTGCTCTCGCTGGCCGAGATTCGGGAGATGGTCAAGGCGATGCTGAAGAAGAACGAGAAGCACTTGCCGCAGTTCAAGACGATCAAGTTCTAGGCGCTAACGAGCCCACGCACCTCACCCCGGGCCTTTGGCCAACCCTCTCCATGGAGCTTGCTCGCAGGCTCAGTGGAGCGGGCACGGGGTGAGGTGCTGTCTGTGGCCGTACCCAGGCTGCCGCCCGGAGACGCGACCAATGCCTGCCTTCTCACTTGCCGACCACCCACACCGCCGTTACAACGCCTTGACCGGGGAGTGGCTGCTGGTCTCGCCCCATCGGGCCAAGCGCCCGTGGTCGGGCCAGGTGGAGGAGGTGCCCTCGGAAGTTCGGCCCCCGTATGACCCCGCCTGCTACCTGTGCCCCGGTAACGTGCGTTCCAGCGGCGAGCGCAACCCCAACTACACCTCTACCTACGTCTTTGACAATGACTTCATGGCTCTGCTACCAGACACGCCCGAGGGCGAGGTGCGGCAGGGCGACCTGCTGCGGGCGTCAGCCGAGCGGGGGCTATGCCGCGTCATCTGCTTCTCACCGCGCCACGACCTGACCCTGGCGCAGATGACCGTGGAGCAGATCCTGCCGGTCGTCGAGGTCTGGGCTGGGCAGACGCTGGAGATCGGGGCCCGTCCCGAGATTGGCTATGTGCAAGTGTTTGAGAACAAGGGCGCAATGATGGGCTGCAGCAACCCGCATCCGCACGGGCAGATCTGGGCCACCGAGCACCTGCCCAACGAGCCCGCCAGGGAGCTGGCCCGGCAGGAGGCCTACCAGCAGGCCCACGGCCGTTGCCTCCTGTGCGACTACCTGGAGCTGGAGTTGGCGCGCGGGGAGCGGCTGGTGTGTGCCAACGACCACTTCGTGGCCCTCGTGCCCTTCTGGGCTGTCTGGCCCTTCGAGACGCTGGTGCTCCCCCGAGAGCACGTGACCGACATACCCTGTCTGGACGTCAGGCCGCGGCAGGACCTGGCCGACATCCTGCGCCGCCTGACCGTCCGCTACGACAACCTCTTCCAGGTCTCATTCCCGTATTCCATGGGCTGGCACCAGCAGCCCACGGATGGCGATGAGTATTCCTGCTGGCACCTGCACGCCCACTTCTACCCGCCACTGCTGCGCTCGGCTACGGTCCGGAAGTTCATGGTGGGCTTCGAGATGCTTGGGACCCCCCAGCGCGACATCACCGCCGAGCTTGCGGCCGCCCGCCTGCGAGAGATGAGCGAGACGCGGTTCAGGTAAGGCGACCGTGTGCCACTGCAAGGGTGGCGACCAACCTCGGGTGTAGCTCGGAGGTCCACGAACCGTGGGCATGGTAGCCTTGGCCGAGAAAGACACACGGATCCGCCCAGCCCGACACGGCGGCCGACCAGCAGGACTCTCTGCGCTGCGCAGCGAAAGCGTTGGAAGCGTGATCCAAAGCGCAGCTGAGAGACCAGTCAGCATTGGCGTTCCTATGGCGTCCTGCCGGCGCTTGGGGCACGGCATAGCCCGGTGTGGTGCCATGCCGGAACGGCCTTGGGAGGCCTGCGGAGACCGTGATCCGTGCTGAGCGGGGCAGGCGCTCACCGCCGCCACCGAGAGGCTGCGAGTCCAGACCTAAAGAGTGTCGCGGCAACGATGGGTCTGGCCCAGGAGAGCAGTTATGGTGAACCGCGCCGTCCTCACAGGCCATGTGTTCTCTGATCCCGAGTTCGTCAGTCACGCCGACGATGGCGTCGTGCTCCTGTTCCGCTTGGCGGTTAGCCGTGGCCGTCGTAGTGTCTCCGGCCGGGAGGTCATGGACTGGCTCGACATTGTCTGCGATGAGCGAACCGCCATCACACCCGGACTGGCCAAGGGAGCACTCATAGCGGTCGAGGGTCGTCTGCAGAGCTACACACGAACCCGACCCGATGGCCAGCCCGTGCGAGGCGTGAAGATAGCCGCGAGCCGCGTCTGGTCTATCTCAAGCCGATGGCTGGCAGAGCGCTCCGAGGCAGAGCCGCGCGGCTTCGGCACCGCATCCAGCACGGGAGGTGCCACTCATCCCCAGGCGAACAGCGTAGTGGATGATGGACTGCCACACGCACGTGTGAGGAGTGACGACAAGTGGCCCTGTAAGGGTGTGGCAGGACGTGGAGACCACTCCGCAGCCGACGGACAGCAAGGTCGTCCACTTCAACTGTCCTTCCCGCCAACGAACGTCGGACCCCCTGCCCTTGGTGCTGAAACTCCAGAGGTTAGCGCGCCGGCTCCTGGTGCCGCTGAGGGCGAGAACCGGTATGTGGCCGGACGGCTGCCTACCCCAGCGCTCCATACCGTGGAGGGGTCAGGGCCGTGCTCGCGGTGCATGAACAGCAGCATGATCGAGCGGGATGCGCGGCGGTTCCCGACTCTCCTGCGATGTCGTCTGGTGGGTGGTCCTGATCGCGTTCCGGCAGGGGTTACGCTGAGCTGCGCGCAGTTTCGCGATAGGAGAGCGGCTTTCAGGCAGGAGGACGACGCTGGTAACAGTGGCAACTGGGCGGTTGGGCCGCTCATTGGCCCGAACCCGTCGGGGATGCGGTAGCATCCTGGGCAGCGGTCTGATCATGGGTGCTGCGGGTCTCGCTTCATTATGGGCGCCTCGCATACAGCCGGCCGCGCTGGATCGCAGGGCCGCGCGGCGCGAGTCCTTGTGTCGCGCGAAGGCACGCATGTATTGCCTCTGGGCAGTCAGGCGTTCTCGCTTGGCTCACGCCTCGAGCCGTGGAGGCCAGAGTCGCGGCAGTCTCGCTCTGCTCTCCTGATGCGGGCGAACCGGCCCAGTTACCTGGCAATCGCACCCGGTTACCTACCGTTGCCAGCAGAATATAGCCCGCAGATGATGCCATCGGGACGCTGTGCACCGCGGACGGACAGGCCTTTGCAGCACCGGAAGCCAAACGGTTGGCTGGCCGTGTTGTCGCCCCTCGCGGGATTCGGCACCCCTTTCACACCTGGCCGGTCACGCAGTGAACCTCGACCGCGCGGAGGCGCGTCTCACCGTCGCTCTCCAGAACGCGCAGCCGCACCGTGTGCGCGGTCACGGGTGGGAATTGGCAGATGGCCTTGTGGCCGATATTGCGGCCCTGCCAGAGCGTGATGGCCGGGTAGTCGCCATAGGGGATGTCCAGCACGAAGCGGCGACAGTGTTCTCCCGCGCTAAGATCCTCCTGCAGCACGATGTGGTCTATCAGCGTCGGCCTGGCGGGTGACCACTGCCAGCCATCGGTGGTCGGCTGCCAGTCGGCCAGCGTCGCCAGCGGCGATCCGAAGCGCCGCCGCAACTCTGCCCCGAACTCCAGCAGTCGCGCCCGGTCGCGGTCCGGAAGCAGACCCCGGCGGTCGGGGCCGATGTTAATGAGCAGGTTGCAGCCGCGGCCCACCGAGTAGTAATGAAGCCCCAGCAGTTCATCGAGGCCCTTGACCGTGTCCTCGTCCTGGTCGCTGTAGAACCAGTTGGCGGCACGCATCCGGCAGTCACACTCGGCCGGCAGCCAGCGCCCGGCGAACTCGCCCTCGGTCACGGTATTCCAGCAGGGCACGGGTGCAAGACCCGCCTCGTTGCCAACCCAGCGGAAGTCGGGATCAGCCATGTTGAAGATCATCACCCTGGGCTGCAGCCTCCGCACCTCGGCGACGATGCGTGGCCAGTCGTACTCATGCCCCTCGCTTCCGCAGCCATCGAACCACAGGATGTCTATGTCGCCGTAGGGCTGCAGGATCTCGCTGATCTGGTTGATGAAGTAGTCGTCATAGGCCCTCTCATCCTGATAGATGCTGGTGCCGCCCCACTCGGCCGGCGAGTAGTACAGCCCACAACCCATGCCGTGCTTGTGGCAGGCGGTCACGTACTCGCCCACCACATCGCCCTGGCCGGCGCGCCACGACGACGAGGCCACTGAGAAATCCGTGTAGCTGCTGGGCCAGTTAGCGAAGCCGTCGTGGTGCTTGGCGGTCAGCACCAGGTACTTCATCCCGGCTTCTTTGGCCGTCAGCACCCAGTCCTCGGCATCAAAGGCCGTGGGCTGAAAGGCCTCGGGGTCCATCGGCTTGCCGTCCCAGTCGCGATGCCCCTCGTAGAACGTACGGATGCCAAAGTGCAGAAAAAGCCCCATCTCCCAGTCCTGGTATTCTAGCTGGCGCGGGGTTGGGATGGCGGTGTTCATGGGTAGCTCCTATGCCGCGTCGTCTTCTCGCATGGAGGCGCCGGCCTCTCCAACGGCTATTGCGCTGCCTTCCATATCACCCCGTACAGCTCCGGCCGTCGCGCCGCCAGGAGCACCTCACGCAGGTCATTGGTCTCCGTGGGCATCTGGGTGTCCTGGTACTCGGGCAGGTAGCCACCAGGCTCATGCGGCTGCCACTGGCGGCTGTAGCGGCGGGGGCGGTTCAGGTCGAGGTCTACCACGGCGGACACAATGCCGCTACCCAGGTAGTCGCTCTGCGCGACGGCCACGCCGCAGGGGTCAACAATGGTGCTGCGATGCAGGGCCTCGCTGGACGTGTGGGTGTCCTCGACCCGGAAGAACAGGTTGTCCATGCAGCGGCTGATGTTGCGCAGGTTGCGGTGGATAGCGTCCGGACCCCAGTCCTGGGTCAGGTCGAACATGATGTCGGCGCCCTTGACCCCATAGGCCCGGTCCAGCTCCACCATCCAGTTGTCGGCGCAAATGCGCACCGCGACGCGCCCGAAGTCCGTCTCAAGGATGGGGGTCTCGGTGCCGCAGATCTGCTCCGGGTGGGTCTGGACGATCTTGAAGTAGCGTCCGACCTCCTGGCCGTCACGCCCGTACAGGATGGCCTCGTTGCGCTCCAGGCGGTCCACCACGCCGCCGACCAGGACGTACATGCCATATTGCTTGGCCTTCTCGGCGATGCGTCGCAGGTTCTCCTTCGCGGCTGCGGTTTGCCTCTGAACCTGCTCCTGCGGCCCGCCGCTGATCCAGACCATCTCGTAGGTTGATGCGATGTCGGTGCCGAGGCGGCCCGCCTCGTCCAGGGCCTGAAGCAAGGCGTCAAACCCCATGGCCGGAATGGCGGTCAGACGGACCTTACGCTTGGCCCATTGGCGCGGTGCCAACGGCTGCACCGGTTCCACCAGGCACTTCGCTCCGGGCAGCGTGGACGGTCCGCGTCCGGCCCCGAGCAGGGCGCTATGAGGGATGAGTGCCGTCGCCACCGAGCCCTTGCGCTCCGTATAGGCGATGGGCATGCCCTCGCGGTTGATGATGTAGGAGCGGCCGATAGGGCTGCCGCGGTACGTGGGCATGAAGCTGGTGATCCAGCCCTCTTCGGCGCGCGAGTAGCGACTGCAGGCGATGAAAGTGCTGAAGTCCTGGGCCCGGCCCTGCTGGGGGAAGTCCTGCAGGTACTCGTCTTCCACCGGCTCCCGCTCCTGGCTCCAGAAGATCATCGTGGCGCCCTGGGCGGTGTAGGCCCAGTCTATCTCGGGGAAGTAGCGGTCGCTGCCGATCTTCATGCCTATCTTGGCGAAGTCAGTCTGAAAAACCGGGAGTTCATCGCCTAGATCTAGAGTCTCATCCGGCAGCTTGTGGGACTTGCGGTACTTTCCCACCAGCGCGCCCTGCCGGTCGAGCAGGAAGGAGGTCACATAGGTCTTGTCTCCGTCGCGTTCGCGGAGGTTGCCGATGACGTACATGCCGTACTGCTTGGCCTTGGCGGCCAGCGTCTCGCTGAGGGGGCCCGGGATGGTCTCGCCGTCGGTCTGGATGCACTCCATGGGCAGGCACACGATGTCGGAGCCCTGCGTCCCGGCCTCATCCAGACGGTCCAGGACATAGGGCAGGGACCGTCCCTCGTCACTGAGGGGAAGGGTCACGACGCTGGCACGCACACGTGCGAACCGTCGCCGCCTGGCCTCGTCGGCCAGCCGGGCCGAAGTCCCCTCCTCAGCGGTCACCACGACGTCGTCCAGCGTGATGTCGGCCGTAGTCTCCGGCGCAGTTGTGACGGCCACGATGAGACTGGTGATGAACGCCTCCTCGGCCCTGCGGTGTCCAACTTCACACCAGTTGCGGAGCTCCTCGTGCAGGTTTGGCAGGCGCAGCTGCTGCCACTGCTGGGAAGCACCGACACCGGGGCCGTGGTAGATGAACCCGAAGGGGCTGATCGCGACCTTGATGCTGATCGGGACATTGCTTCTGACCCAGACCGAGGCCTCACGAAGCTCCGGCAGAATCGGAATCGGCGGCGATAGGTTGACGTGGTAGTAGCTGAGCCGCGCGGGCGTCTCCGGTCCGTAACGCAGCCGCAGGTGCATCCCCGGACCCTCGCGGCCCGCCTCCGGCTCGACAGCGTTGACGAGAACCTCTGGGTCATCGCCGTAGGTCTTCGGCAGAGAGTAGCTGGCCGAGAGCCCGTCGAAGCTCAGGTGTACCACTCTCTCGTCGGCAAGCGAGGGGGCCACGAACACAGTTGGCGAAAGCAGCAACGGCAGCACACGCAATGGCGAGAGGGACATTGCGCCTCCTGGGCTAACCGTGGTCATTGGACTGGTCCCCATTTCGCTGCCTCTGCAGAATCGCCTGCACGGCAAGAAGGTGGGGGAGGGCGAGCCGGCGAACACCCCAGCAGAGCGGGGTTGGAACCCCGTCCCTTGCCGTCCAAATGGCCCCCTGCCGGGAGAGGTGCGGGGCATCGCGCTGGCCGAGTGGCTACGCACGCGATGCCCCGTCTTTGCTTCCTGCCAGGGAGCCATAGTCGTTACATGGGGATTGTGCCGGGCCGATACTGGAGACGAAGGAGGACAAGCCGTGCTTCACGAGCCAGCCGCACAAGCAGGGGAGGACCGGGCCGCGTCGTACAAGGCAAGTCTCGGAGTCTGGATGTTTGTGTTCTACTCGCTGTTCTATGCCGGCTTTGTGTGGGTGAACCTGTCGAATCCAACAGCGATGGAAGCCGAGTGGTTGATGGGTCTTAACGGAGCTACCGTGTATGGCTTTGCACTGATCATCGTCGCGCTGATCCAGGCCCTCATCTACGATGTGCTGTGCCGGGCGCGCGAGCACGCTCTGAGCAACCAATCCCGGGACACTTCGGAGGGCTGAAATGGTCATTGCGATCTTCCTGTTCTTCGTGCTGTTTGTGTTGGGTCTGTCGTTCTACCTGGGCAGCAAGACACGCACTTCCTCCGGCTACTACGCCGCGGGAGGGCAGATCCACTGGGGTGTCAACGGCATTGCCTTTGCCGGCGACTACCTGTCCGCTGCGTCCTTCCTGGGCATCTGCGGGATGATCGCCACCGTGGGCTACGACGGGTTCCTCTACTCCATTGGCTACCTGGCCGGGTGGATCGTGGCCCTCTTCGTGGTCGCTGAGCCGCTCAAGCGCCTGGGGCGCTTCACCTTCACCGACGCGGTGGACTCCAAGTACAACTCCCGCGGCATCAAGCTCGCCGCAGCCATCAGCACCCTTGTTGTCTCCGTCTGCTACCTGATTCCGCAGATGGTGGGCGCCGGAGTGCTGGTCACGCCGCTGCTGGGCCTGGCTCACCACTGGGGCGTCATCATGGTCGGGGCCATCGTCATCACGATTGTGGCTACGGCCGGCATGACCTCCACCACCTACGTGCAGTTCCTCAAGGGCGCGATGCTGATCGTCTTCTCCTTTGCGCTTGTCTGGTGCGTCTGCGCCCGCGGCCTGAGCACGAAGCCTGACCAGGGCGGCAAGGTGCCGTTCTATGAGTACAAGTCGCTCCCGGCCAGCGAGGCTGGCGGCCAGATCACCGTGGCTGAACCTGGCTGGGAGGTCGTGGCCGTCCAGGAGGTCCCCGCGGCCAAGGGATCGTTCGCCAAGCTGCGCAAGGACGGCGTGGAGACCTGGTGGTATGTTGACCACAAGGATGGGCAGGTCCTGTTGCGTGAGACCCAGTCACAGGTCACGGATAGCCAGGGGCGCAAGTTCGTCAACGGCGCTCCGGCGGGTGAGGGCAACGCCTTGCGACAGGTCAGTAACATCGAGGTATTGCGAGGCGAGACGGTCGCGCCGCCGGGGAGCATCTCCCCGTTCGGGCTGCTCTCGGCCATGGGGGACCCCAACACGCAGGTGCGGCGCTGGAAGGATGTCGCCTTCGATGACGAGACCGGGGCCAAGGTAAAGGTCTTCTATCCGACCCTGACCCCTGGCAACAAGCTCATGCGCCCCGGCCTGAAGTTCAAGGTCGAGGGAACGCCGTTGGAGAAGCTGGACTTCATCTCCCTTATGCTGGCGCTCTTCCTGGGGACGGCGGCCCTGCCGCACATTCTGATCCGCTACTACACGGTCCCCAACCCCGCCGCGGCACGCAAGTCCACCATCGTAGCCATCGCTGCCATCGGCTTCTTCTACATCCTGACCCTCTTCATGGGCCTGGGAGCCATGGTCAACGGGGTGCTCAACCCCGCCGACAGCAACATGGCTGCCCCGCTCCTGGCGCGTTCCTTCGGCAACTTCCTCTTCGCGGTGATCTCAGCGATTGCCTTCGCTACGGTGCTCGGCACGGTAAGCGGCCTGATCGTCGCCGCCTCGGGTGCGGTGGCCCACGACCTCCTCGACCGCTTCATCGGCCTGGGGATGGGCGACAAGCAGAAGATCCGAGCCGGCAAGATCTCTGCCTTTGCGATCGGTGCCGTAGCCATCTTGCTGGGTATCATCTTCAAGGGCGTCAACGTCACCTTCCTGGTAGGCCTGGCCTTTGCCGTGGCTGCCTCGGCCAACCTCCCGGCGGTGCTGATGCTGCTGTTCTGGAAGGGCACGACCGCCAAGGGTATCACCGCCTCGATCTTCATGGGGATCATCTCCTCGCTGGGCCTCATTGTCTTCTCGCCAGACCTTTACAAGCTCTACGGGCTCGACCCGACCACGGCGCCGATCCCCTTCAGCAACCCGGGCATCGTTTCCATCCCCCTGAGCCTCATCACGCTGGTTGCAGTGTCACTCCTGACACGCAACGACAACTCAGCTCAGGCCGAGACGGCCACGCCCTAGCCGCACTGGCTCAAGAACGCGACGGGGCGCCGGACCACCACGGTCCGGCGCCCCTCTTCTCTCGGTAACCAGGGCAGGCTCCCCGCCTGCCAGTGTCACGATCAGCGCGTCTTACCCCTCCGGCGCTTTGTGGCCGCACTCACCGCAGAACTTCGCCTCGGCCTTGAGCTTTGCCCCGCACTCGGTACAGTGTTTCTCCGCGACCAGCTTCGCGCCGCACTCGCCGCAAAACTTGGCGTTCCTTTCCTGCGGCGCGCCACACTCGGGGCAACTGGCGACAACCGTCTCCCGCCAGGCCTTCTCCTTGAGCATCTCGCGGTCTTCGTTGGTCATCCGTGAGTGGGCGTGGATCTCCTCGACAGCCCGGTCGGACTGCGCCGCCGACATCTCCACCCCCAGGTCGGGAGCGCACTCCTTGCAGAGCCCCTTGGTCTGGTTCCAGCAGCTCTTCTGGCACACCCAGGCAGAGCAGCGCGGGCACTGTCGGAAGTTGGGCTTGATCTCCTCCACGGCAGCGCGGTACGCCTTATCGTGAGCCTGTTCCCAGGTCGCCGAACGGGCCCGCTCGCTGAGATCGGCGGCACTGCTGAGCACACCGCCAAAGAGGCTGCCTGCCGCGTTGAGCACGGAGCTAACCCGCCCACTGACCGAAGGCTTGAAGGGAGTGCGGATCCCGTTGTTGCAGCGGTCGCAGTAGAACTCGAACTGGAAACCCTCGTCCGTCGAGAGGTCCCCCACGTTGCGCACGAACTCGATGTTCTCGGACATGTTGCCGCCCTCCTACGGGTCACTCGCCAGACCTTCGCCGTGGAGGCGCTCTCGTCCTGCTCCGCTCCAGGGAGGGGGCCGCCGTCCGTGCGGAGAAGCGACCCGGACTTCTCGCCGGGAGGTGCAGACCCGATGTACCGGCTCCTCGTCTCAGGCGTTGTAACGCTGGGGCTACTGGCCATCACGTGCGCCAGCGCCGCCACACTCGTGCCGGCCGAGGACCGCGACGCCGTACTGCACAACCCGGACATGGGGTGGGTGCTGTACGAGAACTACCCGATAGACCAGGGAGCGGCCTCGACGCTGGCCACCATGCCGGACGCTGACTGGAGCGGGGTAGACCACGTCGCCATCATGTTCTCCTGGGCTGATGTGGAGCGTGAGCCGGATGTCTATGACCTCTCCAAGGTGGATTACGCCTACGACTGGTGGCAACAGCGGGGCAAAGGCCTGCAGCTTCGCATGAGCACAGCCTCGCTGCTGTGGTGGAACAACGCGGGACGCGGCACCGGGGTCCCGCAGTATGTGCTGGACCGGATGCCGCCCGAGCAGAAGCAGGTCCGCCAGTGCGAGGGTCTCAGCTACACCGATGTGGACACTCGCAACGCCTACTACCGGGAACGCCTGAAGCGGTTCCTGCAGGTTGTGGCCGCGCACTTCGCGCCTGACGGCGACCGCCCGGTGAGCCTCGTGGACCTGCGCGGCTTCGGGCTATGGGGTGAGTGGCACACCGGCTTCCAGTACCCTTCGCTCGCGGAGCGGCGCGAGGCCCTGGAGGGGGTACTCGATTGCTGGTCAGCGGCTTTCCCGCAGCACCTGTTGGCCCTTAGCTACTCCTATGACCCCGACAGCCCCAAGAGCTATTGGGATGGTCCAACAGACCGCTATGACCCCGCCTTCACTTCCACCTACCAGGAGTTCCTGTACTTCAGCGCCTTCGACTATGCGCTGACCAAGACCAACATCACCTTCAGGCGCGACGGCTGCGGTGGCGCAGTGCATTCTAACGAGCGGAGGTTCTGCGAGGAGGCCTTCGCGGCGGGACGAGGCCCGTTCATGTCCGAGTTCGTGGGCGGCTACCGCGCGGCGCTCGCCGCCGGCAATGCCTGGGTCACAGCGATGGTCGCTGACGCCTTGAGCCTGCATCCCAACTATGTGAACCTGCTGGGCTGGCAATGCCAGGACGCCCACGATTTCCTGGTACAGAGACCGGACCTGATCGCCCATGGACTCCGCACCATGGGTTACCGCCTGGTCCCCGTTCGGGTGAACTGCCCCCAGCGGCTCGTGCCGGGACGCCCGGCGCGTGTGACCGTGAACTGGGTGAACCGGGGGGTGGGAAGAGCTCTGCGTGACTTTGCGGTGTCGTTCCGTCTCACCGATGCGGAGGGGCAGCACGCCGCAGACTCGACATCAACTACGGTGCCAAGTAGCACCTGGGTGCAAGGGCAGACTTACCGTGTCAACACGACGGTGAGCTTTGCCACCTTGCCCGTGGGGAAGCCGGCGCTCTGGCTGCGGCTGACCGATCCCCGTGACAACCGGTCCATCGCCCTGCCGCTACGGGGCGGGACCCCGGACGGCTTCTACCCCCTGGGCCAACTGCCCTGACGGAGGTCGCGATGCAGACAGCGGGATGGGTTGCGCCAGCGATGGCGCTTCTGCTGACGGGAGGCATGGCCATGGCCGAGGGCTTCGTAACTGCCGAGGGGGCGCGGCTGATGCTCGACGGCCGTGAGTATCGCGCTGTGGGTGTGAACGTGCCGCATCTACACCAGGCCTACCTCGGGACCTGGTTCCACATCGCAGAGATCTACGGCACGCCCGAAAAGGCCCGACAGGCTATCGTGGCCGCCATCGAGGATGCAGGACGGAGTGGACTGCGTTTCATCCGGTTCTTCGCTGACCCAGGGTACCCGCGGGACCGCGCCCTGCTGTATGACCGTGACCCCGAACGCTATTGGCAGGGGATGGACGAGGTCTTCGCGCTCTGCCGACAACATGGCGTTAAGCTCGTCCCGTCGCTGGGCACCATCCCCGGCCCTTACTTGCACTACGGCGAGACCGGCCAGGCGATACTGGACCCTGGCTCGAGGACCTACGAGGCCGTCCACCGGTATGTCCGGGAGTTCGTCACCCGGTACCGGGACGACCCGACCGTGCTGATGTGGGAACTGGTCAACGAAGCCATGCTGCGCGCCGATGTCGAGATGGTCGGGCGGAAGCTTCTCCCGGCGGGCGTATACCCGGAGGGGGCGACGGTGCGCGAAGACGGTACGCTCGAGGACAGCCTGACCTGGGATATGCTGCAGCGTCTCTACCGGGAGCAGACCGCGTTCATCAAGTCGCTGGACCCCAACCACCCGGTGACCAGTGGCGACGCCGGGGTGCGGCCGGAGTGTACCAGCCGCCGCGAGACCTTCCCCAACCTCGCGTTCAGGCGCGACACCTGGCGCGAGTGGCTCGGCAACAACCTGCTCTCACAGCCCGAGCCGCTGGATGTCTTCAGTTTTCACTTCTATGGGAATCCAGAGCCGGCCGGCCCCGGTGAGGCGTGGCAGGGGATGACTACGCTGGAGGCCATGCGCCGTGTAGTGCGCTGCGTTCACGCCGCCGGCGCCCCGGTCTTCATTGGCGAACTGGGCGCCTCGCCCAGCAACCAGGCTGACCCGGCCGGCAAGTGGCTGTGCTCGGCTCTCGACGCCATGGAGGCGGAGGGGACGTCGCTGATGGCCCTGTGGGTCTGGCACTTTCCCTGGCAGCCCGAATATACCCTGGACAGCGCCACGTTTCCGGCAGTCGTGCAACGGGCAGCGGAGTTCAACCGTGCCTACGCCGGCGGGGGCACTTGACGCGCAGGACAGACTGGTGTTTCATATGCTGACTCATCTCCCCGGGAGGACGTAGCTGATGCTCTTTCTGGCCCTGCTGCTCGCGTTGTGTCTCATCGCTGGTGTCGCCTGTGCCATGCCTCCGCACGATGGGATGCCCATCACGGTTGCCGGGCAATGGACGGTCAAAGTCGGCCCCGGCGAAGTCAGGCTGGATGGCCGCACTATCCGCCTCCCCCAGGCTGTCCGGTTGCACATCGCCCGTCCGCGATCGGTTCACGTCCATGACGAGGCCCATGCCGGCCTGCCCCTTTTCAGACCGGACGCGGCTTCCTGGGTGCGTGGTCTGCACCCGCGACCGCTGGCGGCGCAGGAGTGCGTGGCGACCGGCCTCCTGGTTCCGGGAACCATGCGCATCAAGGCCGGGCCCGGCGCAGGCCAGGAGTTCGTTCAGGGGCGTGACTGGGCAATGGACGAGTACTGGACCGCGGTGGGCCGCCTCGAAGGGGGCAGCATCCGCCCTGACCAGCAGGTCTACCTTGACTACGAGTATGTGCCTTGCCGACTGGACAGCATCGTTGTTGATGCCGGGGGCGAGGTCAGGGTGGTGCAGGGGACACCCGCCGCCAGCCTCGCCCATCCGCCGAGTCTGGCCGACGGTGAGACCGCCGTCGCACGGGTGTGGCTGCAGGGGCCGACAGAGAGACTGAGTGACCTGAATCTGTACCCCATTGACCCCACCGTAGGCGGCCCCCTGGTCGGCGACGGGAGTGCGGCACGTCTCCTCCCGAGGACTCTCGCCAAGCTCCGCAACGGGGAGGAGGTCACGATCGTGGCCTGGGGTGACAGCGTGACCTGCGGCGGAGGGGTCGGCGCCGACCAGAGCCTCTGGTACCAGTACCGTTTCGCGGCGGCGCTACAAAAGCGCTTCCCGCAGGCAAAGATAAGGATGTTGACTGCCGGCTGGGGGGGCTACAGCAGCCGGGCTTACATGGACCAGCCACGCGGTGCGGAGAAGGACTTCGTACGGGACGTCCTGGAGCCCAAGCCTGACCTGGTGACCATCGAGTTCGTGAATGACGCGTACCTGAGTGGCGACGCCTTTGAGAAGCAATACACCGAGATCATGGGGCACATGAACCGCATCGGCGCCGAGGTCATCCTCATCGCGCCACATCTCGTTCGGCCGGACTGGTTGGGCGCTGCCGACGAGCCGCGTTTCGACAACGACCCCCGCCCGTACGTCCAAAGCTTGAAGGCCTTCGGTGCCCGGCACCATATCGCGGTCGCCGATGCCTCGGCTCTCTGGTGTCGCCTGTGGCGCCAGGGCATCCCCTACATCACCTATGAGGCCAACTGGATCAATCACCCTGATACCCGGGGCATGCAGCTCTTCGTGGACGCGCTCCTGCGGCTGTTCCCGGAGAGGTAGGGGGACACGGCCCTTCGCCCTGTTGTCTACTCCGCGGCCAGGGCCTCGCGCCATGCGCGCTCTACGACGGGCCGCACGACCTTCACCCAACGCGCGTAGGTCTCGGGACGCAGGTGCAGCATATCTTCGAGGAACAGCTCAGGGCGGGGTTGCCCGCTGGCGTCCAGCAGGGTGGCCGAAAGATCAACGAAAGACAACCGCGGGTCTCGCGAGCACATGCGCTCCAGGCGGCGGTTGGCCTCCTGGTACTTGGGCCACCACTCCCACCGGGAAGGGCTTGGCTTGTTGGAGAGAAACACCAGTCGCGTGCGTGCGTCCGCCTGCCAGACGCAGTCGCGAAACAGGCGGATGTACTTCATGTAGTTCCCGACAGTGACGCTGGCCTGGCAGAGGTCGTTATCGCCCACATAGACCACCACCACTCGGGGCTTGCGGGTGAGCACGGCCCGGTCGGCATACCACCAGAGCTGCGGACTGGTGGCACCGCCGAAGCCGCGGTTGACCACCGGCAGCGGGGCCATATCCCGGAGCAGGGTCTTCCAGCCCACGATGCTGGAACTGCCCGTGAACACGACGCCGCCGGTCCGCCGGTCGGCGGCGTCTTCGCGAGCGAAGCGCTCCATATCTGCCTCATAGGCCAAGGCGAACGCCCTGCCTTCGTGCCTTCCCACCCTGGCCCCCTTTGGGTCCTCGGTGATCTGGACCCCACTGGGGGTTGCCCAGAGCGCCGCTGAGAGCTGTGCCGCCAGACAGCAGGTCAGTATGCCAAACCCTCTGAACTCCACCACAGTTCAGTCCTCACCGCCTGCAAACCGCTCGAACTCGGCCAGTGCCTCGAGGCGACCGGGCATCCCCTCGGCTGGCAGGGAGTTTGCGGCCGCCCAAGCCCCATAGAACCGGCTCATCCGGCGCTGCGTGCGTGCCTGAAGACGCACAGCCACAAGCTGCTTCTCTAACTGCTCCCGTGGCGTGAGACGCGGCGGGGCGCCGGCCTCGGGCGTGTGCCAATGCCTATAGACCGACTGCTGGTCAGCAGGCATGGCCTCCAGTGCCTGTTCGAGCAGGCTCATCGCTCGCGCGAAGTGCTCCGCCGCCTGGCCCAAAGCGGTGCCCAGGGCTCGGGCTCGCGCCACGTCATCGCGGTGCGGAGCGTAGTCGCGGCCCCGCCAGGCCTTGGGCGGCTCGGCCCCCGAAAGGGTGATCTGCTGCAGGTTCTGGAGCGTCAGTGGAGCATCCAGCACCGGACCGGACCACGCAGGCCGCAGCAGGTGCCAGTAGTACGTGTGATCGGACTGGACTCGCTGAGCCGCCTCGATCTCTTGCCAGGCCTGGGCCACCGCCGCAGCCGCTTGCGGTCCATACTGATCCCGGGCCAGTCGCCGCGCGAACGCCCACGCTGCCCGGGGTGAGGTGGTCTCTGGATGGAAAATGAAGTGACGCAGCGCAATGGCATTGGCGGGCACGTACTCGGCCTGTGTCCCCCACTGGTCAAAGAAGCCGTCGGCGCCCATCAGACCCCAGCGGCGCAGCTTGGCCGCAAGTCCCAGCGGAAAATCGTATAGCTCAGTCTCGGGGAAGACTGTGTCATCACCCCAGAACACAATGTCATAGCCGAGGAAGATCTGACCAGCCTTCTGGACGGCACGACAGCTTGCCAACAGCGGCTCCGTGAGCTTGCGGTCAAAGGACCATGCCTCGCCGTCGGGGGGGCTGGTAAGACCCGTGCCAGCCGGCAGAGACGTCTGCAGGGCCAGGAAGTCGGGGTCGTTTCGGAAGTGCCAGCCCCAGCCGACCGTAAGCACCCGGAAGTCCGGCCGCACAGCCCGTCCCTCCTCAGCCAGCAAGGCCAGCAGGCGACCATACTGCACCAGTTTGCTCACACCCCGGTGCCGCTCACAACGGTCCGGATCGCAGAACTCGCCATTGGAGTCGCAGGTGAAGACGAGAACCATGGCGATCTGCGGAAACTCGCGAAGCAGGCGCCGGGTCATCGCCCGATAGGCCTGTTCCACCAGCGGGTGCCCGAGGCACAGCACCTTCCCCTGACCTGTCCCCGAGTCAGAGAGACACTCCGCCGGGAAGCGCGTGAGGAAGGCCTCGCGACTGCTTTCCGGCATCCATGCCCCGCCCTGGCACGGCATCTCGCAAAGCCACAGGGCAGCCCGCAGGCCGAACTCATCACACCAGGCCAGATAGCGCCGCAACGCATCGCGGTTGCGCTCCCGCACATCGGGGGGAGTTGCGTCAGGGAGTTCGGCCGACGGCACGAAGCTCATCAGTGTCTTTTCAGACATCCAGTCATGGGACAGGTGCGCGACGTTCGCACCGCAACGAGCGATGAACTCGAAGTCGCTGCGCCGGTAGCCCAGGAAACCGCCCCGCACCCTTGGGTGCAGCAGCCGCAGATCCATAGCTGGGCTGCCTCGCATCTCCAGGGTCTCGGGGACACGCCCGTGCCTGGCGATCACGTCCTCAAGCTCAAAGACGCCATACAGTGCCGCTCGCGGGTTGGAGCCGACAATGACGATGCAGCCGTCTGCGGCTGCAACTTCAAAGGCATCGTGGTCCGGATCTGCGGCGATGCGGCTCGGTGGCGGCTCAGCGGTCGAGCGAGTCAGCCGAGGGGCTTCCGGAGGGGTGGAGATGATGACAGTGCCAGGCTGCGGCTGGGGGCGGGGTGTGCCCGAGCCGCGCACGATGACCCGTCGGCCCTGGTGGTCCGACAGGAAACGCGCCAGTTCCTCGGCAGCCGTACGCAGCGCTGGCTCTGACAGGTCAGTCTGGATGCGGCGGATAGTCAGGGGCTCGGCCATGGAGCTCGTGCCTCCCTGTGCACGGGCGTCGCGAACAGCCCCGATAGCCAGTAGCAAGAGCGCGGCTGCCGCAGACAGATGCCTGTGGAAGCGGGGTTCCGACAGGTTCTGCCTGCGGCAGCAGATAGTCATCGGTGGCCTCTTGGGGGCTCAGAAGAGCCCAACTACATTACCCGCCTCGTCTATATCCACATCCACTGCCGCCGGGCGACTGGGCAGGCCCGGCATGGTGCTCATCGTGCCGCACAGGGGGTAGAGGAAGCCGGCGCCCACCGACGGGCGCACATCGCGCACGGGGAGCCGCCAGCCCGTGGGCCGGCCCTTGAGGTTCGGATCATGGCTCAGCGACAGGTGTGTCTTCGCCATGCAGATGGGCAGGTTGCCCAGGCCCTGGGCCTCGAAGGCCGCGATCTTGCGCTCGGCATCTGGCTCATAGTCCACGCCGTCCGCGCCGTAGATGCGGGTGGCAATGGTCTCGATCTTCTGCTTGATGGGCATATCCAGCTCATAGAGGTATCGGAAGTCGCTGGGCCGCTCACAAGCCTCCGCAACGGCCTCGGCCAGCTCCGCGCCGCCCTCGCCGCCTTTGGCATGGACAAAGCTTTCCACCGCCGCCAGAGCCCCTGCACCCACCGCCGCCTGGCGGATGATCTCGACCTCCTCCGGGGTGTCATAGGGGAAACGGTTGATGGCGACGACCACGGGCAGGCCGAAGCCACACATGTTTTCCACATGCTTGACCAGGTTCTCCACACCCTTCTCCACAGCCACGGGGTTGGGCGTCTGAATTTCCTCGGTGGGCGGCTTCTTGCCCGGCGGGAACTTGAAGGCCCCGCCATGCAGCTTCATGGCCTTGACCGTGGCCACGATCACCACCGCGTTGGGCTGCATGTTAGCCACCCGGCACTTGATGTCCAGGAACTTCTCCGCACCGATGTCGGCACCGAAACCCGCCTCGGTGACCACGTACTCCCCGAGCTTCAGAGCGACACGGTCCGCCAGGATCGAGTTGGTGCCGATGGCAATGTTGGCGAAGGGGCCCGCATGCACGAAGCAAGGCCCGTTGTCCAGGCCCTGTATCAGGTTGGGCTTCAGCGCGTCCTTCATCAGCACGGTCATGGCTCCGCCGACGCCAAGGTCATCGGCCGTAACCGGTTCCCCGCTGGTGTCAAATCCGATCCAGATGCGCCCCAGGCGCTGCCGCAGGTCTTGCAGGCCGCTGGTTAGCGCGAGAATCGCCATCACCTCGGAAGCCACGGCGATATCGAAGCCCGTCTGGCGCGGCCGCCCATCGCGCTCGGTTCCCAGTCCGCCCACGATGTTGCGCAGGAAGTTGTCATTCATGTCCACCACACGTCGCCAGCTGATGCTGTAGGGATCAATGCGCAAAGGGTTGTTGTGCCAGAGGCTCGCATCTATGGCCGCTGCCAGCAGGTTGTTTGCTGCCGCCACGGCATGGATGTCACCCGTGAAGTGGAGATTGAGGTCCTCCATCGGCACGACCTGGGCGTGCCCGCCGCCAGCGGCGCCACCCTTGATGCCAAACACCGGCCCCATGCTGGGCTGGCGAATAGTGCTGATTGCGCGCTTCCCCAGGTACCTCAGGCCCTGGGTCAAGCCCAGGGTAGTCACCGTCTTGCCCTCGCCCAGCGGTGTGGGGGTGATAGCGGTGACCAGCACGAGCTTGCCGTCAGGCTGGCCTGCCAGCCGGTCCAGGACGGAGAGCTCAACCTTGGCCTTGTAGCGACCATAGAGCTCAAGTTCGTCCTCCTGCAGACCCATGGCTGACGCGACCTGCGTAATAGGGAGCAAGGTGGCCTGTTGGGCGATCTCAAGGTCACTCAGCATGTGCGATAATGCCTCCTGCCGCCGCCCCGTAGGGCTGTGCACGTAAGATGCCCCTCCAGTGAGGGGGTGACGATCGTACTGAACGAGTCAAAGTCAGCCGCGCAGCGCCGTGAGCGCCTCAGCGACAGCCGCCACGCGCTGGCCCAGAGCCCTGCAGATCAGCAATTCCGTCTCGTCGGGAGCCCGGTCACCCATGGCGCCGGCGAGGTGGGTCGGACCATACGGAGTGCCGCCGGTAGTTGTGGACAACAGCTCCTGCACCGAGTAAGGCACACCGACAATGACGAAGCCCAGGTGGATAAGCGGGGCGTAAGTGACCAGCGCCGTGACCTCCTGGCCGCCGTGCAGGCTGGCGGTGGACACAAAGACGCCCGCGGGCTTGTTGATGGTGGCGCCTGAAAGCCAGACCCCCGCCAGACTGTCAATGAAGCTCTTCATCTGTGCAGCCATGTTGCCGAAGCGAGTTGGCGTGCCGATGCACACACCATCGGCTGCTGCGAGGTCTTCGGCAGTGACCAAGGCGTACTGGGCCATGAGGCGCTGGTGGGTGTCCTGCCAACGTTTGTCCTGTGCCATGATCTCCGGCGGCGTCAGGGTGTCGCCAGTGAAGGCAAGCTGCGGCTCGGCCCCTTGCTCGCGCACCCCTTCCGCCACTGCCAGAGCCATGGTCTCAGTGTTACCGTACCGGCTGTAAAACGGAATGTAGATCCGGGTCATCGTTTCCACCTTCCTCTCATCGGCTGGTCTACACCGATTCCGTATCCTCTCTCCGCCTAGTGATCTCCACCTCCGCGTAGTCCACCAGCCCGCCCAGCGGCACGCTCTGCTTGCGGGCGCGAACGGTGACTTCCTCGACGGCAAAGTGCTTCAGGATCGCCTCCGCCACGTCGTTGGCGAGGGCTTCCAGCAGCAGGTAGCTCTTGGTGGCCTCCACCCGGCTCACCAGATCGTAGACGGCCTTGTAGTCCACGGTCTGTGTCAGGTCGTCCGTGCGTCCTGCGATGCTGAGGTCGCGGACCAACTCCACATCCAGCGCAAACTTGCCGCCCAGGCGGCGCTCGGAGTCATCCACGCCGTGGTACCCGTAGAAGCGCATGTTGACCAGACGAATGCGGTCGCGGGTCATTCATCTGCCTCGGTTACGGCAGTGAGCCGCCGTCGTGTGTATGATCCGTTCCTCGGTGGCCAGCACCGGCACTGGAACGTCTTTGGGCTTGTGTGGCACCGCGTCCACAATCTGAAGCTCAAAGGCCAGCCCCACCACGGCCCCCGCGGCCAGCGCGTGCCGTAGCTGGGGAAGCAGCATGTCGTAGAAACCCCCACCGTACCCCAGTCGATTGCCGGCCAGGTCGAAGGCAACGCCCGGCACAAAGGCGAAGTCCACATCCCTCGGCATGACCTCGGGGCAGCGATCGGGTATCGGTTGCGGAATGCCCCACGGGCCGGGCCGCAGATCCCGTTGCAGGTCCTTGATGGTGTAGAGGTCCAACCTCCGCGGGTCCCGGCAAATCCTTGGCAGGACCACGTCTTGTCCCGCCCGCAGACAGGCGCTGATAAGCTCGCCGGTGTTGAGTTCGGTGCCAAAGCTGGCGAACAAGAGCACTGTGTCGGCTTCTGCCAGGGCCGGGAGGCTCAGGGCGTTCTGGACGATGCGCTGGCTGCGCTCCGCCACCTCCTCGGCGGTAAGCATCGCCCGTCGCGCGAGTATCTCCTGGCGCATCGCAGCCTTGGCCGCCTTCAGGTCCAGTGCCGCGCTCAACTGGCCCCCGCCTCCATGACACGGACCGGCGGCCTCTGCCAGTCCCTTCCCTGGACTGCAGCCACGATGCGCACCATGTCCGCGGCGGCCGCAACGTCGTGGACCCGCACCAGGCTCGCTCCCTGGGCGACTCCCATGGTATGCATCGTCACCGTACCGGCTAGACGGTCCTCCACTGTTCTGCCAGTAAGCTCGCCCAGCGTGCGCTTGCGCGACGCCCCCAGCAACACCGGCCGTCCAAGTGAGCAAAGCTCCCCCAGACGCCGGACGAGCTCCAGATTGTGGGCGGCCGTCTTGCCGAAACCGAAGCCCGGGTCCAGGATAATCCGGCTTTCCGCGATGCCCGCAGCGATTGCCGCGCTCACCCTTTGCGCCAGGAAAGCCCGGACTTCACCCACCACGTCAGCGTAGGCGGGTGCCTGCTGCATGTCGCGAGGCTGCCCCTGCATGTGCATGATACAGACCGCCACGCCTGTCTCAGCCGCCAGCTCCAGCATGCCCGGTTGGCGAAGACCCCACACGTCGTTGATGATCGTGGCCCCAGCAGCTATCGCCTCCCGGGCCACTTCCGGCTTGCTGGTGTCCACGGAGATGGGGCGGTCGCAGCAGGCGGCCAGGCGCTGGATCACCGGGATGACCCGCCGCAGCTCCTCGGCCGCCGGCACGCCCTCACTGCCAGGCCGTGTGGACTCACCACCGACGTCGAGGATGTCCGCACCCTCGTCCACGAAGCGTTCTGCCTGCTCGACGGCATCTACCTGGTTCCGCAGCCCATCACCGGAGAATGAGTCCGGGGTGACGTTGATGATGCCCATGACCACGGCACGTCCGCCGAAACTCACGAGGTAACGCCCGCAGCGAATCGGGGGGGGCGAGACAGTGGATGTGCCGGCAATGGATAGCGCCATGTCTTCCGCATGCAATCGCGCGGCCCGGGAGATCCTGCGGGCCTCCACCGGGTCGCGCTGGTTGGGGGGTATATACCTGCTTGCGGCGTTCCCGTCAAGCCGATTTGGCTTTCCTCAGGCTTCCTCGCCCTTTAGCCGCCGCTTAACCACCTTGCCCGAGGGGTTGCGTGGCAGAGCCTCTACGAACTCGACAGCCTGGGGCACCTTGTAGCTCGCCAGCCGCTCGCTACACCAACGCCTCAGGTCTCGCTCGGAGGCTTCGTGCCCGGGGCGGAGCACAACTACAGCACGGACCACCTCGCCGAAGACGGCGTGCGGCTCACCGATGACCGCGGCTTCGGCCACCGCCGGGTGGCGTGTCAGGACATTCTCCACTTCCACCGGGTACACGTTCTCTCCTCCGACGATGATCAATTCCTTCTTGCGGCCCTGGAGGAATATAAAGCCCTCGCTGTCCATCAAGGCGGTGTCACCGGTGTGCAACCATCCGTCCACGATGGCTTCGGCCGTTGCTTCCGGCCGATTGTAATAGCCCTTGACGATGCTCGGTCCTCTGATCAGCAGTTCGCCCACCTGTCCCGGTGGCAGCGTCCGCCCGGCGTCATCTACGATCCTGGCCTCCAGGCCAGGGACCACCCGCCCTATCGACTCGGGCCTTACGAGAGCCTGGTCACTGGGCAGGACGCTGGTGCACGACGTCGTCTCTGTGAGACCAAAGAAGTTATGCAGGAGCTTGTCAGGGTATAGCTCCCGAAGGCGCTCGATGGCTCGAACGGGCATCGGCGCCCCCGAGTAGGCCAGGAGACGGAGGCTGGGCAGTTTCCTGGCCTCGATGCCTGGTGTCTGCACCAGCAGTATCATCGTTGTCGGCACGGCGAAGAAAGTGGTGCACTGATGGCGCTCGATCAGGTCAAGCACGTTCGCCGGGCTTGGATCGGCCGACACTACAACCGTCGCGCCCTGGTGGAAAGCCGTCGGCATGATGGTGTTCAGTCCTGTGACGTGGAACAACGGCACTACCAACAGGTGAACATCATCGGGACGGAAGCCATGGCCAACTATCGTCGCTTGCACGTTGAAAAGCACGTTGCCGTGGGTGATCATGGCGCCTTTGGGCAAGCCCGTGGTACCGGAGGTGTAGATGATGGCGGCTACCTCATCGCTGTCCGCCTCGTAGGGTGGGGAGTCCTGGCCACTTGAGAGCATGTCGCTGACATCGCGGGCGGCGCCGTTACCGAAGCCCACCCCAACTACCGCCTCGACGCTCTGCAGCCCCTGGATGGCCTCTTGCACTGTCTCCCACAGGGTCTTGTGCACGATCACCAGCCGGGCACCAGCATCCTCCAGCATGAAGCGCATCTCACCGGCCTTGAGGCGGATATTGATGGGCAGCGCCGTGGCTCCGGCCCGGATGCAGCCCAGATAGCAGACGATTGAGTGCAGGCAGTTGGGCATCACCAGTGCCACCCGGTCGCCGGGGGCGATGTCGTAATCCTCGCGCAGGCCCGCAGCGAACGAGCCGATCATGTGGTCCAGCTCAGCGTAAGTATATTCCCGGCCGTCATGGATGACAGCGATGCGTGTTGCGTGCTTGGTTGCAGCCTGGGTCCAGAGGTCGGTGAGGTTGCGCATGGCGTGAGAGTCGTCTCCGCGATGATCCTAACGCAAGGTATGCAGGGCCATGCCGGCCACGCCCAGCGCGCCGGACGCCGCCAGAGCCATCAGTGCTGGCCGCCCCACCGCCACGCCGGCGACAGACACGGCATAGATGCCCTTGGCGATGTTGTTGCTGGCGGCCGCGATGGCCACAGCCATCGCGGCGGCGGACAGTGGCGTACCGACTTGGGCGCTCTGCGTTAAGCCCATCACAAACGGGTCCACATCGGTCACTCCCATCACCGCCGCCAGGGCGTAGACACCGCCACTGCCCAGGTACTGGACGACCAGCCGCGTGACCACGGTCAGGACGAGAAACACGGCCGCGAAGAGAAAGGCGGTCTGCAGCTCCAGCGGATTCTGCCCGATGTCCGCGCCCGGCGCAGCCGGCGCCTCAGGCTGACGCTCGCTGCGCAGGATGAAGAAGGCAGCGCTCCCGGTGGCCGCAGCGAGGAGCAGCAGGACGGGCAGCGTGTGCATACCCAGCACCGGGTTGAAGATGTAGATGAGCACGCACAGCCGCACGTACATCACCGCGGAGGCGGCCACGATGGCCCCGGCGTAGCGACGCGGCTGGTCGGTTCCGACGGACCGGCGAGACAGTGAGATGGTCGTCACGGTGCTGGAGTACGCTCCCCCGAGCACAGCGGTGAGCAGTGCGCTGTCACCAGCCCGCAGGAACCGCTGAAGGAGGTAGCTGGCGTATGAGATGGCGCTCACCGCGACCACAACCAGCCAGGTCTGCTGCGGGTTGAGCCGAAACTGCGTGAACTCCTGGTTCGGCACGATCGGCAGAATGACGGCCGTCAGCAGGAGGAACCTGACAAAGGTCACCAGCTCCCCCCGGTCAAGTCTGGCGGCTAGCCCCTGCAGCGGCCGTTTCGCGCTGAGCAGCAGGACATCGGCCACGGCCAGCGTCACCGCGATCCAGTACTCGCTGCGCGCCACCAGGGCGCCCATGGCGAAGGCCACCAGCGCGGCCAGTTCACTGGTAAAGCCGTAGGTGCCGTCGCGCTGCTTATGGAGATACGAGGCAATGAGAAAGGCCGTTACCGCCAGCAGTCCCGCGGTGAAAGGCACCATGCTGTCCGGTGAGAGCAAGACCAGCGTATAGCCGAAGAGCGCGATGAGGACAAACGTGCGCACGCCTGCCGCGATGTACTTGCCAGGCTGCAGCTTGTGCTCCTCGCGCTCCAGCCCCATGAGCAGGGACAGGAGCAGAACGAGAGCGATCTGAGCAAACGAAGACGAGGCTATCTCACGGACCGTGTCCATCCCATGGCTACCCTGACTGTTGTCGGCTGGTCATATAGCCGTCCCACAGCGTGTAGTCCGCCGCGACGTCTCTGTGGCAGCAGGCGCAACACCGGTCCAGACGGTGGCACCGCATCCAGAGCCCTCGCCACCAAACCATCGGCGACCACCAGGACCGCCTTGACCCCGCTGACCTGCATTGGCACCCTTCCTCTCCGGAACGGCGCGAACCTTCGTCCAGTACGGAGGGTTAGCCCGAAGGCAAGCAGAAGGAACCTGATCATCCCGTCAGTTTGTGGAGGCAGGTCATGTCTCGGTTCCCCGCCGTCTGGCTGATGGTCTCACCGCTTCTGGCGGCGCCACCGGCCACAGGTCTTGAGCTCGTGCCCGTGCCGGACGTGCCTTGGTTTGAGCTCCGCGCCCCTGGGCTCAGCTCGGAACCGCTGATTGTGCGGCTCCCGGAGCACATCGTCACCCTGGAGGGCCTCGTCCCGCAGGGGGTGGTCTGGGAGCAGGCAAACGAGGGGTGTTGGCGCTTCCGCTGGGAGGCTGACCGTAGCCTGAAAACCGCCAAGCAGACCGATTTCAGGGGTGAGGTGACCACTGCTGCTGACGAGGTGGCTTTCACGTTCCACATTACCAACCCCACCGACTCAGCCTGGACCTCGGAACGGTACAACGCCTTTGATGTCATCTGCGGCCGCATTCCGGGCCTGCGCGATCCGGAGGGCACCCGCACCTTTGTCTACGTGAACGATCGCTTCGTGAGCGTCAAGGAGGCCCTCGGCGATCAGCTTCAGCCCGGGCAGGCGAGCTGGATGGTGCTCCGCGGCAGCCATCAGGCACCGGATTTCCGCCAGTACACCCACCGTCTCATGGCCCGCACCTCGGAGGATGGACAATGGGTAGTGGCCATAGCCAGCGACACAGGTGACGGCGCGACTTTCAACCTCGATCCCGACACGTCCTGCATCCATCAGAACCGGACGTGGAAACCGCTCCAAGCGAGAGAGAGTCGGGTACTGCGGGGGAAAGTGTACGTTCTGCAGGGCGGTCTCGCGGACCTCTGGGAACGCTACCTGGCCGACGAGCGCACTTGGGCCCGGGACCGGGATACGGCCCAGGTACAGGGCCAGCAGGGCGCCAAGCAGGAACAGGAGACCGTTGTGGGTTACCTGCCCACAGTATGGGCGCCGCCCACGCCATCGCCCACGTTGCAGCGACTGGCTCGCATGCGACCAGTGTCACTGCCCGAACATCCATTGGCCGCCTGGGTCGCCGACCGCCTGGCACGAGACACCGGGCAGCGCGCTGAACGCAGCGCTATCGCCGGAGAGCTAGCGGCTTTCCGGAAGACGGAGAGGACCTGGGTGAGGCAGGATGGCAGTGGCCTGTGGATCAGCAACGGCGAGGTCGGTGTGGCACTACTGCCGCCGGCCGAGGGCTTGGCAATCGCCAGCCTGTATCATCTGCCGACACGGACCGAGTGCATCTTCAGCCCCCCCACGTCGGGGCCGCCGTGGCGTCTCCAGCGGTTCGAGGGCGCGGGTCTGGTAGATGATTCCCCCACACAGGGCGCCCCGGAGGTGCAGGTCATCTGTCGGAGAGGCGGCGCTACGGTGCACATGGTGTGGCGGGGACCGGTGGCGGTGCACGCAACGCTGACACTACCCCCGGCTGGCAGTTTGCTTCGCTGGCGGGCTCAGCTCATCCCGCGTGAGGGGCAAGCGCTGCCATACGCGCTGCACTTCCCGGTTATCCACGGTCTCGGGGCGCCAGGGGAGAACGACATCACCACTAGCTGGGGTAGTGGAAGAGGTCAGCTCTTCCGTGGGGCCCGGGCCAGACTGTGGAACAGCGACTGCCGATACCCCGACAGCAACTGGACCACCCAGATGCTGTCCATGAGTTTCGGTCCGTCCGTATTGTACCTGGCCTGCCACGATGGGACGTATCAGACCAAGTCCTTCGCCCTGGATCCGGGGGGTGAGTTCCGCTTCACCAACTACGTACCACAGAACGGCTCCGGGAAGCCGCTCATGTACGAATCCCCGGAGATGGTCATTGGCCCCCTGGAGGGCGACTGGTTCACCGCCGCCCAGACGTACCGCCAGTGGGCGCTTCGGCAGCAGTGGTGTGCTGCCGGCCCACTCCGCCAGCGCGTTCGCAGGGGCCAGATGGCTCGTGCCTTGCTCGAAGCCCCCTTTGTCGCCAAACCCAACTGGACCTTTGGTGATGGTGATGACTGGAGCAAGCACTTGCTCGCTACGGAGATCTATGGTCTCAGGCACCTAGGCGCTGACCGCGAACTCGTGGGGCGCGACCTGCCTGTCTCCGTCTGGTGGTACGGTTGGGAGAACGAACGCTTCGATGACGATACGCCGATCTTCACACCCCGTGAAGGAGTGGCCCAGGCCTTCCGCCGGCAGGTAGAGGAAGGTCTCACCGTGATGCCCTACACCCAGTCTCTGCTGTGGGACACCGAGACCCCACGCTTCGACGCGGAGGCGCGGGCCGCAGTGTGCAAGTCGCGGGACGGCCTGCCCCAGGTCACGCAATGGCACTGGTGCGAGGCCGCGAGCATGTGCCTGTCGCAGCAGGTCTGTCAGAAGGCTTCCATCGGTCTGGCCCGGACCGTCGCAGAAGCGGGTGCCAACGCCATCTACCTGGATGCTTTCCCCGTGATGAGAGAGTGCTGGGACACCGCTCACGGCCATCCGCTGGGCGTCGGCGGCAACTGGTGGGCAGACAGCGTGCGCAGCATCCTAAGAGGCATCAAGGCCCAGCAAGGGCCTCAATTCGGCATCATGCAGGAGTACTACTCAGAACCCTACCTGGACCTGGTGGACTTGCAGATGAGCTGGTGGTACGTGGAGGAGACCGACTGCCCCCTGTTGCCGGCCATCTATAGCCAGTACGCCGTGTGGTCCGGCAGCCATACCCACAAGCACTACCCGGACGATATCATCTCATTTCGGATCAAGCAGGGCCGGTGCCTGCTTTGGGGCAGCCAACTCGGGCGCGCGCAGTTCTCCGACTATCTCTCTGACGAGGCCAAGGCCACCTTTCTCCGTCAGGCCGTGCGTCTGCGTTACCGTCTGACTGACGTGCTGACCTACGGGCGGATGTTGCGGCCGCCCCCCTGGGAGTGCCCGGTGCCCCGGGTGACCGCAGAGAAATGGAACATGGGCCACCTCGGCACTCGCCGGCTGGAGTATGATGCGGTGGAGAGCGCTCTTTGGCGTGCCGACGACGGCAGCGCGGTGCTTCTGCTGGCCAACTACGACGATGCGCCGCACAACGTGCGCTTTCGGGTCAGCCCGTGGTGGCGAGGGGCGCAGGCTCGTGCCAGCCTGCTAGGCGGCGACCAGGAGCGAACATGGCGAGCCACGGTGCGAGCGGGAGACCTCCTGGACCTCGAGCTCCCCGACGCCGCAGTCTGCGCACTGCGTTTCGTACCCGCAGATTGAGAGCTTAGCGGGCTCTCAGCAGCGCTCCGTCGCCTGGCTTGAGGGCGAAGCGTGTGGCAGTGACGCCGCGGGCGCCGTCACGCAGTTCCACCGGCCTCCAGGCCTTTGTCGCGACGTCGAATCGCTCCAGCACGTGGACACCGGCCGGAAAGGCCAGATTGACCGGCTGGGTGCGGTCTATGGCGCGGTTCACCACGAACACGTAGCGCTGCCTGCCAGGCCCTTCAAACAAGCCGAGAGTCAGATTGCGATTGCGCGGCTGGACCCACAGGTCACCAGGGACCGGGCGGGTGTGGTCGGGAACGGGGGCAGTATGCACCACATCCAGCGACCGGAGTTGCAGCAGGATAGGGCCGAGGGCTGCCATCTCGTGGTTGAGGACCTTAATGTCACGCCCGGCGGCATTCAGTGTGCGTTCCGACGGCTCACCGCGCTCAAAGGCCAGGCCGCTGGTGAACCACTGGATACCGCGCACACCGTAGGCCATGGCTAGATACACGCTTTGGCGAAGCTTGGCCTGGTTGTCCGGCAGGTAGGTGGCCCCTTCCTTGCCCCATTCCCAGCGGGGGTCGGCGTTGGACTCCACCCAGCAGATCAGGTCCTGGTTGTGCTTGAGCGCCGCTTCGCGGTGCGCTTCGAGCCGCCAGCAGTAGTTATGCGGTCCCCACCACCACTGGTAGTAGTCGTAGCTCAGGAACCGGGGCTTGACCAGCTCGTAGTACCTCTCCAGGTTCATCCACGCCATCAGATTAACGTACGCCGGATGGTTGGGATCGGCCGCATGGTACTGGGCCACGACCTCTCCGGTAGCCGCGAAAGCATCCTCCGGCGGCTCATCCCGCACGTACCACCCCCATACTACTGGGTCGTCCTTCATCTTGGCCGCCAGCTCCGGGCTGCCATCCATGACGATGGCGCGGATACCGTAGGGCCGCAGCAGGTCCAGGTGCTCGACCTTGGCCATCACGGTGTTGAAACCCGCATCAGCGAAGGCTTTGGCGCTCTCGGCATCGGTCGGCGCGCCCCAGGTGCTGATCATGAAGCGGTCAAGACGCCATTGTGCCTGGGCCTCGGCCGGTATCACGAACACGAGTGCAAGCAGCGTCAGTCTGTTCATAGTTGGTCCACCTCTTTGGATTGCGGCGTCCTTTCGGCGGCTGCCTTCCTTCTGAGTGAGCGCAGGCCAGGGCACTTTGGGTGTGCCAGCAGCCAGGAGACCAAGGCCCCAGCGGCGCCACAGCCGAGCAGGGCCCAGAAGAGAGTGTCAAACTGGGTCCCGGCGAGCAGGCCCTGATAGAGGTCAATCGGGTCGAAACTCGATAGGACGACCAGTCCAAGTCTGTGCCCGGCCGGATTCTCCGCATAGCGGTAGAACAGCTCATGGCCATTCATGCCAACGGTGAAGAAGAGCAGCAGATAGAAGGCGCCTTCGGTCAGGAAGCGGCGAGCGGGCGCACAGGGTTGCGTCATGTAGCCGTCTATCCAGACCCCCAGGGCCAGGAACAGCACGGGGGCCACGCAGGTCAGATAGCGCGTATCCTGCGCTGTCCCCCCCGCCCAGGTCGCATGGGCCGCGGTAGTCACCAGGACCGCCACGAAGGTGCCCAGACACAGTGCCGCCTCGGCGGCCTGACGACGGAACTGGAGCGCATAGCCCCAGACAGCGAGCCAGGCCACCGGTGACAGCGTGAATAGACCGCGAACCATGCCCCCGCCAAAGAGCAGCCCCTGCAGACCCTCGCGGAGGTCGCCTGACCAGGCCATGCTCTCTTGCCAGCCCGGTCGGTAGGCGTAGGCCGTGTGCCAGGGGCTGCCAAAACAGGACCAGTGGTAGAAGGCCAGGAGGCCCATGGCCAGGGCCCACGTGAGTGCAGCCGGCCACAGTGTCCGTAGAGCCAGCCAGCGGCCATGGCGCCACCGGCAGGCCACGACATAGGTTGTCAGCAGGGGTGTCAAGATGATGAGCTGGTACTCCGTTGCGGCTGCGTAACCGACTGCCCAGCCGAGGAGCGGGGCCACCCAGCGCGCCGAACGAGCTTCATCGCCGATCCGGAGTGCCAGGTAGACCGACGCGAGCACGAGCATGGCGGCAGGTACGTGCGAGAACAACAGGTGGGCGTAACGCCAGACCAGGGTCCCGAGGGCCACCGCCAGTGCGGTCAACAGCGAGGCGTAGACACCGGCCCAGCGCCGCGCCAGAACGTAGCTGAGGAAGGCGACGGTCACGCCGACCAGGGCCGGAAACGTCTTCACGTCGAGCCCCAGGGCTACACAAACGGCCGCCATGAAGGCTGTGCCTGGAGCGCGGTCGCTGTAGAAGTGGCCGTCTCGCATCGCATAGTCAACGCCCGAGGTGCTGGCGAAGCGTTTGTCAATACAGAAGGTGTGGTCTTCCACGATGGCCTGAACCAGCGCCAGGTGAGAGCCGTCGTTGGAGGACCGCTGGAGGGTCGGGCTGTAGTAGATGTAGCCCAGAGCCACCAGTAGCCCTGCAGCCCAACCCAGCGGAATCCGGGCCTCAGCGTGCATCGTGAGCCTCTCCGCCCTCGTCCCCGACACCCAGGCCCCACAGCAGGAGATAGGTAGTCAGGACGTAGTAGTTGAAGTAGCCCTGCTTATGTCCCAGGATGAATGCCAACACTGAGGCACCAAGACAACACGCCATGTTCCCCGCGTTGCGCCCCGGGTTACGCCAGGCTATGGCGAGTATGAGAGCTAACGCCACCAGCCAGCCTGCCGCCGGGGAGAGGTCCAGCGCCAAGCTGTTCTTGGCCAGGGCGAGCAGGGTCAGGGCCTGCGGCACCACAGGCCGCGCGAGATGCTTGGTTACGACGATCTCCCAGAAATGCCCGGGTCCCCACAGAGCAAAGGGGGCGACCACGATAGCAAAGACCAGTGCGGCGGCCACCCAGAGACCACGCTGGCGTCCCCACTGTCGGGCCAGGCAAGGCAGGAACACAACAGCGTACTGCTTGGTCGCCAACAGGGCCCCCAGTGCGGCACCTGCCCAGGTTCCGGCCCGCGCGCCCCTTCCCGAGCCAGCCAGCAGAAGCATCGTTCCGGCCAGACAGGCCATCTGCGGCTCGATCCAGGACTGCTCCAGGAAGAAAGGGGTTCGTGGCAGGCAGAGGTAGAGCCCCGCGGCCAGGGCCCCCGGGCCCGTGCGTCCGGCAGCACGGGCCGCCAGAAAGAGCAGTACCGCCGCCAGGACGTCAGCCGCCACATTCACGTAGCGGACGTCTAGGCCCAGCAGGACCGCGGGCACACCCGTAAGGACCGCCACAGGGGGGTAGGTGGCCGGCCGGGGGTCAGGAGCGTCGTGGATACCGGCGGCACTAGCTCTGGCGGTGCCGTAGGGGCTGGCGTAATCCACAGCGTAGGGGTTCCGCCCTTGGAGAAGGAACCGGGGCGCTTGCTGCAGCCAGGCGTTCACGTCTATGATCGGGTCCGGCGAGGCCGTTACCGCCAGACCTCGTATCCCCAACCCCACGGCCACCAGCAGCCCCAGACGGACCAACCAGCCCCTTCCAGGCACCGGCTGGGCCAGGAAGCTGAGCCAGACCAGGTACCCTGCCGCCGCCAGCGCCACAATGGCGAGAACAGAGCCCAGCGCGGCGGGATCGGGGTAGCGCAACTGGCACGCCAGGACGGCGAAGCCCGACAGCAGAATGCCAGCGCCGATCAGACCGGCCTGAAGCGGGTCGCGGGGCCGCAGGCCGGCCAGGTGGGCGGTCATTGCTGTTAGCAGACCCACGACGGCCATGACTGCGTAAAGCATGGCCAGCATCCCGTTGGCAGTGAAAGCAGCTTCGCGAAGCAGCAGCACCATGAGGGCGAGAAAAGGGCCGTAAAGCATGACTCTGGGAGCACTGGCGGGCAGCCTCACCATCCGTGGCCGGGCGAGCATTGCGCAGAACGTTAGCACCGCGCCGGCAAGCACCAGCCCGATGGCCCCGGGTGAGTAGAACCCCAGGTTGGCCGTGTAGCCCGGCACCAGGAGGGGCACGGCCGCAAGGATGAGCAAGGCCCGGGAGCTAACCGCCATCCCTATCCTCCCACGCCCAGGGCCAGAAAGCCAGCAACGCCATAAGCACCAAACCGCCCAGCGCCAGCACCAGACCAGTGCGCCAGGATGAGGGGCGGTAGCGAAACTCGACCCGGCATTCCCCGGCCGGAACCGTCACGGCCCGGTTGACTCCATTGGCCCGCAGGAGCCGCTGCGGCTGCCCGTTCACGGTTACGGTCCAGCCGGGGTACCAGGCGTCAGCCAGCACCAGCAGGGCGGGCTGGGAACATCTGGTGATGACTTCCACCCGAAGATTGCTCTCGGCGGCGATGGTGGCAGTACCAACGGGCGGCCTGGTCGGGAACCGTTGTACAGGACCGTCGACCACAGCATCGGCGTGGGGGTCGAAACCGCGCTCCTTGACTGCCTCCAGTTGGTCCGTCGGATCCTCGATCGTCCAGACCGTCCCCGCCAGCCAGACGCGAGGGTGCTCCTGCCGGTAGCGGTAGACCCGCACCGGACCGTCATGCAGGAGATCGAGGTCACCGCCTCCCGCCTCGCCCGGTGTCACAATGTACTGAACCCCACAAAGAGCATGGAACTTCGCCATCCGCTCGGCGGGCGTGCCGACGCGCTCTATGGTCTCGGCACTGGTCTCCACCTGTCCCGTGAAGCTCTGCACCGAGTAGCGGTAAACGGTATCCCACCAGCGCAGTGTGGAGGGTGTCACCAGACCTTGCTTGTAGCCGTCGGCGTAGGCAAGCCCAAAGAGGGTGCCGATGGCTGGCGTGAGCAGCTCTCGAGACAGGTAATCCGCCGGGATGTCGTCACTGCCGCCGCGAGTGCGCCAGGAATTGTCAGGACAGACCAGTTCAGGGGGCAGATGCACAAGGCGGCCAGAGCCTGATTGCAGAACCGCCTGTGCGGTCCGTGCCGGCGGGCCCAGGTAGTAGTCGCGGGGCACCGTATGGTTGGTGACCTGCCAGAAATGCCACAGTGGTAGTCCCAGAGCCAGGCCCAAGGTCATGGATTGCGCCCAGGAAAGATCGCGCCCCGCCGGCCAGGTGAGCAAGACTAGGGCGACGACGATCAGTCCGCCGGCGACGAACAGAGCTTCCCAGCCGGTGAGTGAGTTGTAGATCGCGTCGGCCATATTCTGGACCGGTACGGCCGCTTCCGGGTGTCCCGGCAGCGCCAGGTGCCCGCCTTCGGCGCCGAAGGTCAGCCAGAGCGCCGCCAAGGCCAGGCAAAAGAGCGACGCGAGCAGCACGATTCCGCGCCGGGCGATGGCGTGGCTGGCGGCGGTAAGTCGGGGCCAGCTCTGGAGCGCAAAGCTCACGAACAGCCCTGAGGCCAGCATGGGCAGGACCGCCCACCGCCCCATGGCCCGAAACGACCCCAACAGCGGGACGTGCGCCACCAGTCGGTGCAGCGGGTTATGCGCCCACATCAGCGCGCCACCAACGAGCAGGAGCGCAAGAGCGAAGGCATAGCCACCGTGTCGCCGACCGACGCCCAGGCCCAGCAAGGCCAGGAGCAGCGCCCCACCTCCGATGAAGGCGCATGTCTCGTGGAAGGCCGGTCCGCCACCGATGACGTTGGCCTCAGCGGTTCCGAACAGGTCAGGCAGCACGACTCGCACCAGGTCCAGGGCACGGAAGGGGTAGCTGGTCACGAACTGTTCAGCCCCCAGCGTCTCAGCGGGCGTCACCCCCTGACTCTCGCGGGCCAGTTCGAGGGTGGGCAGTAGTTGGGGCATAGCCAGCAGCAAAGCCGTCGCCGTCGCCAGGGCCAGACCAGGGAAGCGGCGTGCAGGCCTCCTGACGTCGCGCCACCAGCCTCCGGCAACCAGCCACAGGGCAGCCACCACAAGACTCATGAGAAACACTTGCGGATGACTGCAGAGGAAAGCCAGAGCACCCTCCAGGGCCAGGAGGGCCCACCAGTAAGCTCTGTTGGTGCGCAGGGCAAGCTGGGTGGCCCCTAACATCAAAGGCACGTGGGCCGCGGCGGTCACGAAGTTGTAATGCACTAGGTGAGCGGCCTGGTAACCACTGAAGGCATAGACCACGGCACCCAGTCCCGCGGCTTTCCAGCCCAGTCCGAGATGGCGGCCGACCCAGACAAACCCGGCCACAGCCAGGGCCAGGTGAAGCCAGTATCCAAAGTGCAGGGCAGTCATCCAGGGCAGGATGCGGAAGGCTAGCAGATGCGGCGGGTAAAGCTGTCCGGTCTGGCCGCAGGCCAGAGCGGGGAGACCGGAGTACTGACCTGGGTCCCACAGGTACAGGTGTCCCTGGCGCAGGCATTCGCCCAGTGCCCGGTACATGGGGTATACGAAGAGCGCGGCGTCATCGCGCACCAGGGGCCGACCGACCAGGAGTGTCTGCCACATGAAGACGAGCGGGAGGAACGCCGCCACAGCGGCAGCCACCCAGGGCCTGCGGTCGCGAGGCATGGCAGATGACTGGCGAGGTTGCATCGGCCCCTGCTTCGCCCCGTCGTCAGGTCATTCCTGCAATGGCCAGACCAGAGGGAGCAGTGATGCCGGGCAGAGGTCTTTCCTCAGGTGGCGGCGAAAACTGCACGGTCCCGCCCCGTCCGGAACAAGCGGACAGCCGGGGTTGCCCGTGCGGGCGGGGCGGAGGACTAGCCGTGCCGGAACACTACCGCGTGGCCTTCATCGGGACCGGAGGCATCTCCCGCACCCATGCCCGGTACTATGTAGCCAACCGCGCCACCGAGATCGTGGCGGCGTGCGACATCGATCCTGAGAAGCTCAAGGGTTTCCAGGAGGAGTTTGAAGTCCCGGCCGGGTACGCCGACTACCATCAACTCCTGGAGCAGGAAAGACCGGACATCGTCAGCATCTGCACCTGGCACGGCACGCATGCAGAGATCTGCGTTGCAGCAGCGGAGGCCGGTGCGAAAGGCATCCTGGCCGAGAAACCTATGGGCCGAGACCTCGGCGAGGCCAAGGCGATGGTCGAGGCGGCCGAACGCCACGGCGCCAGACTCGCCATACACCATCAGCGACGTTTTGACCCCACCATTGTGGCGGTACGGGAAGCCATCGGTGCGGGCGCCATTGGATGCCCGGTCAGTATGATCTTCTCTACCAGCGGCGGCTTACTGAACAACGGCTGTCACGGTATTGACCTTTTCGTCTACCTGACAGGACAGCCCGCCTGGACGTCTGTTTTTGGTCAGGTGCAGCGAACGACCAACCGCTACGAGAGGGGCATACCGGCGGAAGACAAGACTCTCGGAGTGGTCCGCTTTGAGGGGGGACACGAGCTGGTGTTACAGGTCGATATGCTGGAGGGCGAGGTGGTCGGCACGGCCGAACGCGTCCTGGGGCCCCAGGGCATCATCCGGTACGACCGCCACGGGGCCTCGCTCCTTTCGCCCGGGGCCCGCGATTGGCAGCTCCTTGAGGAACGACGCCCCCAGCCTACACCGGTAGAGGAGCTCATTGACTGGATGGAAGGGGGACCCGAGCATCGCAACTCGGGGCGTGCCTCGCTGGTGGCCGAAGAGATCATGATGGCGATCTATGAATCGGCACGACGGCGCGAGCTAGTCAAACCCCCCTTCACCCGGCTCAGTTCGCCTCTGCTGGAAATGGTCGCCGACGGGACTCTGGCCGTTGACGAACCGGCCTATGATATTCGCAGCGAGGCGGCGCTGCAGTATGAGATGCAGCGCCAAGCAGCAACTGCAGACTGAGACGAAAGGACGTCCGGCCTTGAACAACGCAGAGATCGCGGCCCTCACTGGCAAGTACGTGATGCCGACCTATGGACGGCTTCCCCTGGCGTTCGTCCGGGGGGAGGGGTGCCGGCTTTGGGACGCGGACGGCAAGATGTACCTGGACTTCCTGGCCGGCATCTCCGTAGTCGGCACGGGACACTGCCACCCGCGGGTGGTGGAGGCCATCTGCCGCCAGGCCGCCACGCTGATGCATACCAGCAATCTGTTTCACATCGAGCCTCAGGCACGACTGGCCGAGCTTCTCTGTACTCACTCCTGTGCCGAGAAGGTGTTTTTCTGCAACAGCGGTGCCGAGGCCAACGAAGCGGCGATCAAACTGGCTCGCAAGTGGGCTGGGTTGCACAAGGGGCCCCAGGCACGGGGCATCGTAACCGCGTTGAACTCATTCCATGGGCGAACACTGGCCACAGTGACGGCCACCGGGCAGGAGAAGTACAACAAGCCCTTTGCACCCCTCCCGCCGGGGTTCACCCATGTCCCTTACGATGACATAGACGCCCTGGCGGCTGCGATGGATGAGACGGTGTGCGCGGTGATGCTGGAGCCGATCATCGCCGAAGGCGGTGTCATCGTGCCGGACGAGGGGTACATGGGCAAGGTCCGGGAGCTGTGCGACGAGCGGCATGTGCTGCTGATTCTCGATGAGGTTCAGACCGGACTCGGTCGGACCGGTAAGCTCTTTGGTTACCAGCACTGGGGCATCGAACCTGACGTGTTCACCCTGGCCAAGGCGCTGGGTGGCGGCTTCCCCATCGGCGCTTGCTTGGCCCGCGGCGACGCGGCCACAGCACTGGAGCCGGGCAATCACGCCTCGACGTTCGGTGGCAACCACCTGGCGTGCGCTGCCGGTGAGGCGGCGGTGCGCGTCATCCTTGAGGACGACCTGGCCCACAACGCGGCCGTGATGGGGCAGCGGCTTCGCGACGGTCTGTTGACGATGCGGAAGTCCGTACCGCTGGTTGCCGGGGTGCGGGGCAGAGGCCTGCTGCTGGGCCTGGAGCTGTCTGCCCCCAAGGGGACGGAGGTCGAGGCCGTCTGTCGGGAGCGCGGCCTGATCGTCAACAAGCTGGGTGATGACCTGCTGCGCCTGGCACCACCGCTCGTGATGACTGCGGCTGAGGCTGACGAAGGTCTTGAGATCCTGCGCGAGGCGCTGCTAGCGGTATAGGTGAGCGCCTCAAGTCTCGTGGACGTGGTCGTGGCCGTGGGTGTGCGTGTCCACCAGGTCCGCGTGACTGAGGGGATGGATAAGCGTTCCGCCGACACACGGCTCGCACTCCAGTTCAAGCGTCGCCTCAACCACCCCGAACCGTCTGTAGAGCATGTTGCGCAGGCGCTCTCGCAGCGCCTTGCGCTCCTCCTCGGTCTCCGGACAGGTCACAATATGGGCGGTAAGGATGTAAGCGTTGGAGCACACCGCCCAGACCCGCAGGTTGTGGACGGCACAGATCTCCGGCTGGGTCTCGATGGCGGCAGTGATCTGACGCAAGTCGAGGTGGGGGGGTACGCCCTGCATCAGGATGTGAGCGGCTTCGCGAACCACTCGGGCGGCACTCACAAAGATCAGCAGGCCGATGGCAGTGCTGATGATGGGGTCCGCCAGGTACCATCCCGTGGACGCCATGAGGATGGCCGCGGCCACAACGCCCAGGGAAGCAAGCAGATCGCCCAGGACGTGCAGGTAAGCGCTATGGAGGTTGATGTCGTGGGAGTGACCGCGCAATCCGAGCAAGACGTAGCCATTGGCCAGGAGGCCCAGGACCGCGATAGCCAGCATCTGGCTGGTATGGATTTCGGGCGGGGCCAGGAAGCGCTCCCACGCTTCGCGGCCGATGAGTATAGCAATGGCAAACAACGCCAGGCCATTGATCAGGGCCGCAAAGATCTCCGCCCGGTGGAACCCGTAGTTGTGCTGCATGGTCGGGACCCGACACGCGAGGCGCAGGGCAAAGAAGCTCAGCAGGAGGGAGAAAACGTCAGCGAAGACATGAGCGGCATCGCTGAGCAGCGCCAGGCTGCCGCTCATCAGCCCACCGATCAGTTCGAGTACGCAGACAGCACCAGTGATGACCGCCGCCAGAAGCAGGCGGCGGGACTTTGCGGCGTCCTGCGGAAGCAGAGGGCCTTCTAGGACCTGACCCATCGGCGACTCTCCAGCGGCATCGCCCGCCTGCTGGCCGTGCCCGGCGATGCCCTGCGCAGGACGGGACTCCAGCGCCTGCTCTCGCCCGGTGAGGGGCAGCCGGCGCAGCGTCGGCCGCCCTGTGTCGTGAGCGCGCGAACAGGGCTCCTAGTGATGCCCGTCATCGGCATGGGGGTCAACAGTGTCCAGGTACTTGGCTTTCTCAACCAACTCGGGGGGCGGCGTCTTCTCTGGGTGGCGACGGTAGTAGTCCTGTAGGGCCGCCACAATGCCCTGTTCGCCGAGGACTGAACAGTGGAGCTTGACGGGCGGCAGCCCGCCCAGCTCTTCGACCACCGTCTTGTTGTTGAGAGCCAGTGCTTCCCGCAGGGTCTTCCCCTTGACCATCTCGGTGAGCATTGAACTCACCGCAATGGCCGCCCCGCAGCCGAATGTCTTGAAGCGCACGTCCTCGATTACCTCGGTCTCCGGGTTGATCTTCATCGTGATCCGCATCATGTCGCCACACTTGGGGTTGCCCACATCGCCCACGGCGTCAGCATCCTCAAGTTCACCCACGTTGCGGGGCTCACGGAAGTGCTCTAACACCTTCTCGGAATACATGCGATCCCTCTCCTGTCTACAGGGCAGGCAATGGCCTTCAACGGCCTCTTTGTCTAGCCTGGCTTCAGTATACCATTCGCTCTGTCCCTTGGGAAGGGTATCGGGGGCTCTACGACGAACAACCACGGGCTGTGACGGAAGCGCTACGGTGGAGCTGGTACGATGCTAGACTCTCCCATCGGTGGATGGGCCCTTATCATCTTCGCTTGCGGGGGGTTTGTGCTCGCCTTCGGGCGCCGCCTGGCACACCTGGTTGAATGGCCTCCCTGGGGTATGTGGGCCGTCGGTCTGACCACACTCGCCTGGGCCTTGGGAGTGGCCTGGCATGCTATAGGCCCAGGCACTGTGGTCAAGGTCGGCATTGCCGGGGCGTTCGCTCTGGCCGGATACGCCTGGTTCGGCGACCGGGCGGAGGGCCACAGTCACGGACCGACGGCCCCTCGGCGCCAGGAACTCTTGAAGTAGCCCCTCGTCGGGGGCGCTGCAGCCTAGTTCATTCATGGGGACTAGCGGAATGCAGACAGTCAAGGTCGGTGTCGTGGGGATGGGGGTTCGCGGGATGTGGATAGCCCAGATGGCCCGCGAGGGCGCAGAGACCGAACTGAGGGCCATCGCCGACAGGGACCCCCGGATGCTGGGCATCGCCGCTGAGGCCTATCCTGAGGTCGCCACGTACGGAAGTGGGGAGGACCTGGCCCGCGAGGCTGACGTCGAGGCCGTGGTCATCGCCACCAGCGACCGCTTTCACGCCCAGAACACCCGTGAGGCTCTTCAGAACGGCAAGCATGCGCTGATCGAAAAGCCGATGGCTCAGAGCTTCGCTGACCTGGAGGAGATCGCCCGTCTGCAGCGGGAGACAGGGCTGGTTGTCGGTACCTTCCTGGAACTTCGACACAGCGCTTTGTGGCAGCGCGTCAAGGCCATCGTCCAATCCGGAGAGATCGGCGATATACTGGCGGCATCGCTGGTGGACCACGTGGGCCGCGACAAGGGTCAGTTTTTCGGCCGTAAGCGCGGGCGCTCCCGTGATGCCATGCTCAGCCTGGTCTTGCAGAAGGGTGTCCACGCCCTCGACCTGGTCAACTGGTACGTGGGTGCCCCTCCAGTTCGCGTGGCGGCCATGGGCAGACTCGCCTTCTTTGGCGGTCGGACGCCGGCTGACAAGCGCTGCCGCGACTGCGCCGAGCGCGAGACGTGCCCATATGAACACGGTCACACCTACGCGCTGCCAAACGTGGTGGTGGACCACGGCGACGACCATTGCGTCTGGTCTGAGGCGTGCGATCTGGAGGATGTCACTCTGGTGACCATTGAGTACGCCAACGGCGTGGTGGCTTCATACAACGAGGTGCACTTCGCGCCTTACTACGCAACGCACATGACACTCTATGGCTCAAAAGGGCAGCTTGATGTAGAGGCGAACCACGACACCGGCGAGTGCTGGGTACAGGTGACTGAGCGTCATACTCACAATGAGCGGCGCGAGCGTCCGAGCAGGGATACGGGCCATGGCGGCGCCGATCCCGCCTTGCTCAGCGACTTCGCCCGCTCCGTCCGCGAGGGGCGTGAGCCGCTCAGTGACCTTCGCGCAGGTTACGAGAGCGCGCAGATCGGTATCGCTACCCGGCAGTCGCTCGACACGGGGCAGTTCGTGACGCTGAAGCTGCTGGACGACCTGGCGGCGCGGTGACCTCATGGGCTCCGACCGTGCGAGGGTCCTGGCGCTGACGGCTCTGGCAATGGTCGCGTATGTCGCCTGTGCCGGTGGGCTGCAGATCGGGCAGCATGTAGACGATGCCAGTTACGTGATGCTGGCCAAGGCGTTGCTGTCCGGTCAGGGCTACCGCCAGATCGCCTACCCCGATGCGCCCCTGGAAACCAAGTACCCCCCGCTGCTGCCCCTTCTGATTGCTCCCTTTCTGTGGCTCAGCGGGGGTGCGCTCTGGGCGGCGCGCCTGCCGGCGCTCGTGAGCGCCATAGCGGCGGTGCCGGTTCTCTGGTTGTTACTGCGCCGGTTCGCGGACGGATGGACGCTGTGGCTGGTAACCGCGGTCGTGGCCCTGCATCCGATGATCGTGGGCTTCGCCGGCATGGCCATGACGGAGGCCCCGAGTCTGCTTCTGACCTGGGGGATATTGCTGCTTGTGCTGCCAGCCGTACCGCCAGGGAGTGGGGAGGCGAAACCCCCGGGTGCGGGACGTTGGCTGGGGACCGGTCTGCTGCTGGGCCTGGGGATGCTGCTGCGGGCGGACACAGTGGCACTGGTCGCTGCGGTGGCGCTCTGGCTTCTGTGGCGGCATCGCTGGACGGAGACGGGGCTGACAGCTCTGGGATGTATTCTGCCGCTACTGCCCTGGTGGATGCATCTGGCCCGTGCCACCGGTGGCGAGACCTATCTGGTGGAGGCCGCCGTGGCCTGGTGGGACCCTTCGCCGCTGCCCATGCGGCTCTGGCACAGCCTCGTTATCTATCTGGGTGACTATGTTCCCCAGGTGGTGACTCTGGTGTTTGGGCAACAGGTCACTGCGGCAGCTCAGACCCACGGAGTCGGCTGGCTCGTCGTCGGGCTGCAATGGCTCACCTCTGCCCTCGTCGTTGTTGGCGCCTGGTGTCTACGGCGACAGCTTCCCGCCCTCGTACTGATCTTCATCATCCTGCGTCTGGGGATGTTGCTGGCGTTCGCCCGAGCCACCCGCTATCTGCTGCCAATGCTGCCCTTTCTCACACTCTTCCTGATCGAGGGGAGCGGTCTGTGGAGGCGCAGGCTATGCCTCCGGGGCCGCGAGGTGTCTGGCGCTATCCCTGCTTTGGCTTTGTTGCTCGCGCTGGCGCTGGGGCGCGATGGGCTTCTCCTGGTGCGTCCACCCCGTCTGCAGTACCCGGACCTTGTGGCCGGGGCGGCCCTGATCCGGGAGCACGCGCCCCCTGAGGCAGTCGTCATGTGTACCTGGGTAGCGAAGTCATTCTGGCTGTACGCTGACCGGCCCCTGCTGGAGGCGGACCCCACGCTGGGGCGTCGGTTGCGCGGGGCGGAGTTACTGCGGAGGCTCAGGCAAGCCGACTATGTGCTCTTCTCGCCATACGCGGAAGGGGAGGACCCTGCGCTGGCGAACCAGATGGGTGAGCCGGAGTTTGAGACCGTCGCGGTAGCCAGCGACGGAAGACAACGCCTGCTGCGCGTCAGGCATCCAACGCCTTGAGGGAGCGTCAATGAACCGCGATCTGCAGCCATTGGAGTTCAAGGATAACTTCTTCGAGACCGTCGAAAGGATGGAAGCCTTCTGGGCCGGGGAGATGCTGGACCGCCCGGCGTGCAGTATCACTGCCCCCAAGCCCGGCACGGAGCCCCTTCCCGGCGGCGCTTACATGGAAGGTGCACGTGAGGAGTTCGAGCCCATAATCGAGCGAGTGGTGCACAACGCCGGGTGTACCTACTGGGGCGGCGAGGCCATGCCCCACTACGTCCCCAGCTTCGGACCGGATCAGTTCGCTGCGTGGATGGGTGCCGACCTGCGCTGGTCTGACAGCGGCGAGGGGACCAACTGGGTTGTGGAGTTCGTGGACGACTGGCGCCGGGTTTTCCCCCTTCATATTGAGACCGAGGGCAAGTGGTGGCGGCGGATGGTGGAGTTCATGACCCGGTTGGGCGAGGCTTGTCGCGGGAAGCTGTTGGTCTCGCACCTGGACCTCCACAGCAACGCTGACGCCCTCTCGGCCATCCGTACCCCGGCGAAGCTCTGTATGGACTTCTACGATTGCCCATACGAAGTCGACAAAGCCATGCGGCAAGTCCGGGGGTTGTACCCATTTGTGTATGAGACATTCTACCAGGCGGCTGAGATGTGGCGCAGCGGCACTCTCGGCTGGGTCCCTATCTACCACCCCGGCCGCTCCAACACGATCCAGTGTGACTTCCTGGCGCTGATCAGCCCGGAGCTCGGGCGGAAGTACGTCATACCCGCGCTCGAGGAGGAAGCATCCTACCTGGACGCCTGCAGCTATCACTACGATGGCCCCGAGTGTCTTCCGCATTTCGACGATATCATGGCTATCGAGCGTATCCATGTGATCCAGTGGACCAGTGGAGCCCGCAACAAGCCGGACCTGGAGTGGATGGACCTGCTCAAGGAGATACAGGCGCGGGGGAAAGCCGTATGGCTCTCGTGTTCAGTCGAGCAGATGAAGCTGTTTCACCGTGAGCTTAGGCCCGAGCTGGCCTTCTATAGCACCTGGGCAGCCACACCCCAGGAGGCGGAGGCGGCCCTGGAGTGGCTCGTCAACCACACCTGATGGGCGCGACGGGCCGGCAACGGCTCAGATGCAAGAAAAGGGCCCCCCGACACGAGCGGGGGGCCTGTGCTTTGTGGCCGCGGTTGGTGTCTAGCAAGTCCGGTCGCGTTGGCGGTCGCGAGTGCGAGTCCGGTCGCTGGCAAGACAGCTCCCGTCGCGCTTGCGGTCACGGATCTGCTTGCGGGCCTCCTGGCAGCTCCCATCGCGCTTGCGGTCACGGGTCCGAGTGCGGTCCTGGTCCCGGTCACCGTCGCGGTCACGGATCTGGCTCTGCGTGGGATCATCTAGCTGGTTTCGGTCCCGCACTCTGTCCTGAGTCTGCGTGCGCGTCTGCAGTTGGGACTTTGCGCGGACCTGAGAAGCCGATTGCGTCTCCATCGTCTGGCTGTTGCGGATACGAGGTCGGGGCTGTGTGCCGTCCTGGCCATGTCGGTTCTTGTCGCCGCCGGCCCAGGCAGCGGTGACAATGAGCAGAGCGGAGAGGGTCAGAACAACTGCATGGCGTAGCATCGCATTGCCTCCTAAGGCGCGAGATTGGTTGTACGCACGCCGAGAGTATACCATTACTCACAGACGTTATCTATTCTAAAACGCACATTTGTCTGTTACAACTATACATCGGTATATCAAGAAAAGACTAAGGTTGACACGCTTCCTCAAGTATGGTAGCTTACGCGTGGGACCTAACAACATGGATCTGGTGACCAGCGACGGTAGAAAAGAGCTCGGTCGGCGCATCCAGGCGGCCATCATGGAGGCTGGCTATGGATCGCTGTCTGAGTTCGCGAGACAGGTCGGATGGTCGCGTGCGCTGATATACCAGTACGTGAACGGAACGGTTCTGGTGCAACTCGACCGTCTACAACAGATTGCGGAGCGCACCGGCAAGACGTTGGAGTGGTTCCTGGTTGGCGATCAGGCTGTTGACAACGGTCTGGTGGCGGAGCTGCGAGAAGCTCTGGGCACAGCCCGGGAAGAGGTCAGGGCGCTGCAGTTGGAACTCAGCGAAGAGCGTGCCGCGCGTTTGTCGGAGGGACAGCGGCAACTGCGGTCGGAGCTGAACCTGCTGGGTGACTACTGTCGGGCTCTGCGTCGTGCTGGTGACGCGCCCGGCCTCGTCGAGGCCGGGTCGCGCTGGTTGGAGGCCGCTCAGCGGGCCGGCGATCAGCGCAGCCAGATGCAGGCGAGACTGCAGATGGGTCACGGGTGGTTCCTGCAGGGGCAGCTTGGGCGCGCCGAGGAAGTGCTTGCGGAAGCAGTGACTGAGGCTGGCGGTGCAGGGCAGGAGGCGATCGTGAACTCCGCCCGCCAGGAACTGGTCAGGGTGCTGCTGCAGTCGGGCAAGACCGATGAGGCCCGCCGTCAGGCGTCATCGCTGGCGCACGCAGACCTGTGGTGGCCGCGATGGGCCGGGCGGCTGATGCTGGCCGCCATAGCGGCTCAGGAAGCCGAACTGGACGAGTGCACAGAAGAGCTTCAGCAGGCTGAAGAGGTCATAGAGTCAGGCGATGAGCCGGCGGCTCGGCGGGCGGTCGCCCGGGCGTATCTGCTATCCAACCGCGTGACCGCAGCCCTGGCCGCGGGCCAGTACGGCCGGGCCGCTTCGCTAAACGATGAACTGAGATCCCTCGCCGCCCAGGCGGGGGTGGCTGACCAGTTGCGCGAGGCAGAGCTGAACCGGGCCATCATCGCCGTGCGTCGTGGACAGGTTGCGGACGCACAGCGCAGTCTGGGCCTGCTGCGTGACTGGGCTCAGATGGCCCAGGATGCCCGCCTTGAGGCCCTCACGAGTGCGTTCCAAAGCGAGTTGGCGCGGCGGCTGGGGCAGCCTGCCGAGGCTCGGGAGCTGGGCAGGGCGGCGCTGCAGAAAGCTCTTGGTTCGGGGCAACCACACCTGATGCTCGAGGCCCACCTCGCTCTGGCCCATGCCGAGCTCGCTGACGGACGGACTGATGATGCGCGGTACCATGTGGCACAGGCGCAACGGCTGGCGGGGGAACTCCGGCACAGGAGGCTCGAGCTGGAGGCGGAGTTGCTGTCGCTGCGCGTGGCCAGCGGCGAGCAGGCCTCCGTTCGCGCGATGGAGACCAAGCTCCTGGCGACGCTGGAAAAGACAGGGATCCTGGACCTGCATGCCGAGGGAATGCTCTTACACGCACGCGGCCAAGCGCATGATGACCGTCTGGCACTGCTCCAGAGTGCCGCGGCAAGAGCTCTGGACAGCGGTCACTTCTGGGGCGCAGAGGCGGCGCTGCGGGCACTGGCTGAGACGTATCTCAGCGCCGGGGATCACGCCGCGGCGCGGGAGACGATTGCCACTGGGTGTAGGCTGATCGAAAACACCATCGGTACTGCTGAGTGCTGTCCGACCATCGAGGCCGGCTGGCGTCAACTGCGTGAACGTGTGGGCATCTCGCCAGGCCGAGAAGGAGCGTCGCAGTGAGACCTGAGACCTTGCGCACTCTTGCCCTGCTGGCACTGCTTGCCGGGCTTGGTGGGTGTGGCGGATCAACACTCCTGGCGTACCTGGGAGGGGGCCTGCCACCGGGCGACGACGATATTGGCGGGATTGTTCTCGCCGCCGCCCCGGTCACAGCTGCCCAGGCAGCGGCCGAGCCGGTGCCGGTGGTCGGCGCCGAGGTCATCCTGACCATGGGGTCGCGGGAGGTGGGGCGCACTCACAGCGGCCCCGGCGGATACTTCCGGTTCGAGCGACCGGGCAGCGGACAGTACGGCCTCACCGTGAACCCGCCCGCTGGGTCCGGTCTGCGCCAGGCGCAACGCCGTTTCCGCCACCAAGCGGGGCGCCAGACGTTTGTCACCATCGTCCTGGAGCGCGTCCGCTGATTGGCGGTTCCACAGGCCGCGGCCTCGGCGCGGGGAGCGCAGTTTACCGCGGGCGCCCCTTTCCGGCGGTCGGGAGCGGTCGCACGGCTCGGACGGGTCCTACTGGTCCGGCAACAGTCTCCTGATGAACTCGTAGGCTTCGGCGAGAGCCGCGGCCCGCGCGGCATTGTCCTCGCCGGGTGCCCGCTCAAGCGTGTATGCTCCGCGGTAACCCCCTGACCATAACGTGGGCAGAATCACCTCATAGTTGGTCTGACCATGGCCGATGAGAGGGAACTCGGGGTTGCCTTTGGCACCCAGGTGGTCCTTCAGATGGGTGTGGCCGATGAAGGGCACCAGTGATTCCAGGCGATCTTCCGGTTGCCTGCCTTCATAGAACAGGAAGTTAGCTGGGTCATAGGCCAGCTTGACATGCGGGTGAGAGATCACCTCCATGGCATGCAGGCAGGCGTCGGTGTCGCCCGTGAAACCACCGTGCGTCTCCAGACAGATGGTCAGGCCCAACTCGCCTGCGCGGTCGCCGGCCCGGCGCACGCGGTCCACGAACAGGCCCTCCCTGACCGCCCTCTCCTGCGGCGTCAGATCCCCATAGGCGAAGCTCCCCATGTCAAAGGTAGCAATACCCAGGCGGGCGGTATTCTCCAGAGCGCGGTAGGCGTTGTCCAGGCCACCGTCCGCCAGAAGGTCCAGGCCACCGGCAAAGACCGCGATGGGCTTGAGACCATGGGCCGCCAGCTTGGCCTGCAGGGCAGCGACCTCATGGTCGGTCAGACTGCAGAGATCGTGGTCCAGATAACCTCGAAAGAAGCCGAGCGCTACGTGGCGGAATCCAGCGGTGGCCGCGTTGGCGAGAAAAGCGTCAAAGTCCTGATCGCAGAGGTTATAGGCGGCAAGGGTTGGCTCCATGGTACTCTCCTGGACCTGGTTGCTGGCTTTGCAGAGACCGGGTTCGCGCTCTGCAGGCTCCGTTCCTGCCTGAAGCAGGGCAGGGAGGCGGTTGCGGCGAATGTGGCGAAATGACGAATGGTGAGTGTGACCACGAAGCGAGCGACGGCCAGACGGAGCTGTCTTGGACTGTCTGGCCGGCTGTCAGGCGGCCATGGGTTGCAGCCCTCGTCGTGGTCTTCTGCGTGGGCTTTGCTGCCCTGGCCTGGCAGTCGCTGGGCAGCGAGTGGTATGGAGTGGTGGCGCTGATAGCCCTGACCTGCGCTCTCGGGCCCTATCTGTTCCCAACGCGCTACACGCTTGCTCCCGAGGGTGTGCGTGTGCAGAGGTTTCTGCACTCGTCCTACCGCCATTGGTCCGACCTGAGAACCTGTTTCGAGGCTACGGAGGTCCTGGTGCTCTGCCCGTACGCATGGCCCAGTGAGGCCGGTGGCGATGCCGGCCCCAGACCGCCAAGAAACAGGCACCGGCTGGTGGCGCGAAGCCTGGTTCTCGACTTGGCGGACGCGGATGCAGATGCGGTACGTGCCTACGTGGGCCGAAAGCTGCCCCTTCGCCCTGTATCGGAGCTTGAGGCATGGCTGAAGACCCGTCGGTAGACGTCTGTGCTGAGGCCCATGATCCCGCGCGGCAGCGTGAGGTGCTGGCCCGTGTGGCTGAGCGGCTGATCGCCCGGCGGCTGACGGCCCCGGCCATTTTCGTACTGGAGTCCAGCCGCCCTCTAAGCTTCGTGGCGTCCCAGGCTCTGGTTTTCTTCCAACCTATCGTGCAGGGCTTGCTGGGTGTGAAGGACTATGCCGTGTTCGCTGCTGCTATCGAGGACAGGGCAAATATCGAGTGGCTGATAGGGGAGCTGGAGGCCGCAGAGGAAGGCTCCGCGAAACGCTGAGAGTGCTGTTACCAGCCAGCAGTGAGGTTCACCCTTGGACCCTAAAGACGCTCAGATCATTCTGGCTACCGACTGTGGCTCAACCACCACGAAGGCGATTCTGATTGAGCGCCGCGGCGATGGGTACCGCCTGGTGTGCCGTGGCGAGGCTCCGACCACAGTGGAGGCGCCTTTTGAGGATGTCACCATCGGGGTGCTGAACGCGGTTGCTGAAGTGGAGGAGCTGTCGGGACGCAAGCTGGTTGCGGATGGCAGCATCATCCGGCCGGCACGAGGTGACGTCGGCACGGACCTGTATCTGTCCACCTCCTCGGCGGGGGGAGGGCTGCAGATCATGGTGGTGGGTCTGGTGCGACGGATGACAGCCGAAAGCGCCGAGCGCGCCGCTCTGGGCGCGGGGGCCATCGTGATGGACACGCTGGCCCTGGACGATGGTCGGCGGCCGCACGAGCGCATCGAGCGGCTCCGCCAGTTGCGCCCGGACATGGTGCTGATTTCCGGTGGAGTTGACGGCGGGGAACGGCGGCGTGTGGTGGAGATGGCAGAGCTCGTGGCGGCCGCAAACCCGGAGGCCAGACTGGGCGCCAAGTACCAGTTGCCAGCGATCTATGCCGGGAACGTAGACAACCGCGAGGCCATTCGCGAGACGCTGGGAAGCGCGACCGCTCTCAGCATCGTGGACAATCTTCGGCCAGCGCCGGAGCGGGAGAACCTGGGGCCGACCCGGAGCGAGATCCAGGAACTCTTCCTGCACCATGTCATGGCCCAGGCGCCGGGCTATTCCAAGCTCGTGCCCTGGACTGACGCCGACATCATGCCCACCCCGGCCGCGGTCGGCAACATCATCCAGACCATTGCTGCCGCCGAGAGCCTGAACGTGGTCGGGGTAGACATCGGCGGGGCCACCACCGATGTCTTCAGTGTCTTCGACGGGCAGTTCAACCGGACGGTCAGCGCGAATCTGGGGATGAGCTACTCCATCTCCAACGTGTTTGCCGAGACCGGGCTGGACAACCTGCAGCGCTGGCTGGCGGACCCTGTAGACGCCGAGGAGTTCAGCCAGAGTGTACGCAACAAGATGATCCGTCCGACGACTATCCCGCAGCGCCTGCTCGGGCTGAAGATGGAGCAGGCTGTCGCGAGGGAGGCCCTACGCCTGGCTTTCGAGCAGCACAAGCTACTCGCCACGGGGCTCAAAGGTGTGCAGAAGCACCGCGACATTGCCGACGCTTTCTCGCAGGAGGTCACTGGCGAGACGCTCATAGACATGATGTCTCTGGACCTGCTGGTCGGCTCCGGCGGTGTGCTTTCCCATACTCCGCGGCGAGCACAAGCGGCTCTGATGCTGATCGATGCCTTCCTGCCGGAGGGAGTCACTCGGCTTGCCGTGGACAGCATCTTCATGATGCCGCAACTGGGGGTGTTGGCCCAGGTGCACCCGGAGGCCGCCCGGGAGGTGTTTCAGCGAGACTGTCTGATCCCGCTGGGGGTCTGTGTGGCCCCGCGGGGCGCCGACCGCGAGGGGGCGCCGTGCGTGAGGGTTACTGTCGAGGGAGCAGGGCAGACCCAGAGCGCCGAGGTGCGATGTGGAGAGATGAAGGTGTTGCCGCTGGTTACCGGGACAGAAGGCACGCTGGTCGTGGAGCCGGCCCGGGGCTTTGACGTGGGGCAGGGGAGAGGACGCAGTCTGACCACCACTGTGCTGGGCGGCGTGCTCGGAGTCGTCGTAGATGCCCGGGGGCGGCCACTGCAGTGGGCTAAAACGCCGGAGGCTCGTCGCGAGCAAGTGAAGCGCTGGGCAGAAGCGTTGGACGCGTACCCGTCCTAGGCCCCGGGGAACCGGTGCGACCGGGGCGCGGGGGCCTCGACCGCAAAGAAAGGGGATGATTTCGTGAGTGTGGACGCGCAAAAGCTGGCGGACATGGAGGCGGAAGCCAAGCTGAACCTTCGGGTCGCTCGGGCAGCCCTCAAGATGCGTCTGGAGATGTGCGGCAACGTGCTGCTAGTCGCCTGGTTGCTGGCCGTGCTGCTGTTGGTCTTGTGGTTGGCTGCCTGCCCGCTGGTAGGCGCCTACCACCTTTCCGGGACATGGTTGTCGCCGATGCTGCACATCGAGCCTGGCTTCCTGGCTCGTGTGAATACCCTGGCCATGGCGGGGTGGAAGCTGGTCAGTTTCCTGCTCTTCCTCCTGCCGGGGCTGGCGCTTAAGATCTGCGCATCGGCCATGGGGAAGGTCTGATAACGGCGAGTGCCAGTGAGATCGTGAACCGATAGGGGTGCACCATTTGGGTCACGCTTACACGCCTGGTCTCCGTGTGACGGAGCGGACAGTACTGCACAAAGTGCGCCGCCTGCCCATCCCGGGCAAGGTGCATGTTCAGCCGGGAGATATCGTCACGGCTGCTCAGGTCGTGGCCTCCACTGAGCTGCCGGGGAGTGTCACCACGCTCAACGTGGCCCGCGAGATGAACTGCCAGCCAGACGAGGTGCCCGGCCTGATGACGAAGGCCGAGGGCGACAGAGTCACCGCCGGCGAGGTTCTGGCCGAATCCAAGGCGCTATGGGGCCTGTTTCACTCGTTTGTGCGTTCGCCGTTGAGTGGCACGATCGAGTCCATCAGTGAGGTGACTGGACAGGTATTGCTCCGGGGGGAGCCTACGCCGGTCAACCTGGAAGCCTTTGTGGACGGCCGCGTCATCGAGATCAGAGGCCAGGAGACCGTGGTCATAGCTTGCAGTTGTGCCTACCTGCAAGGTATCTTCGGGCTGGGTGGCGAAGCGTATGGGCCTGTCAGGGTGCTTTGCTCGTCACCGGAGGCTGCCCTGGCGGCGGAGATGCTGGACGAAAGCTGTGCCGGACAGGTGGTGGTCGGTGGCGCCTACGCCGACATCGGTGCTCTGCGCCGCGCAATCGAGGTCAAGGCAGCGGCGGTAGTGGTGGGCGGGCTTAGCGACAGCGCCGTGGACGAACTCCTGGGCTATCATCTGGGGGTGGCGGTGACAGGACACGAGGCCCTGGGAACGACACTCATCATGACCGAAGGCTTCGGGCGCATCCCGATGGCTGAGCGGTCCTACCGTCTGCTCGCCGCCCATGAGGGGCAGCAGGCCTCCGTCAGTGGAGCTACCCAAATTCGCGCTGGCGTCATCCGGCCAGAGATTGTCATCTCCCGGCCACCGACCGAGCTTGAGGACACAGCAGTTGAGGCGGCCAAGGAGGGCATGCTGGAGCTGGGTTGCCCGATCCGGCTGATCCGAGAACCCTATTTCGGTCTTCTGGGCGAGGTCGTCGCCTTGCCGGAAGAGCCGCAACCGATCGAGACGGAGGCACTGGTGCGCGTGCTGGTGGCCAAGTTAGCGGACGGGCGTGAAGTCACGGTGCCCAGAGCCAACGTGGAGCTGATTGAGCAGTGACCACCATTCGCTGTCTCCGGGTTATAGTGGCACTGACCGCGGTTCTCCTGGGATCTACGTTCCTGTCGCCCGCTGGAGCGCAAGGCAAAGGCCCTGACGCAAATCAACCACCGCCCCCCCCGCCTCCTCCACCGGGCCCTACTGCAGTCCAGGTCAGCGCCAACCCGGAGGACAAGCGCGGCAATGAGCTACGGGTTACCTGGCAGGAGCCCACCGAAGCTCCTCCAGCCGGGCTGAACCTGGCCGGGTACACCATCTATCTGCTCGAGGGACCTTTCCGGGAGGGGCGCAAGCAGAAGCCCCCGAAGCGCCAGGAGCTGTTGGTAAGGCCGGAGCGCCTCGAGGCGACAGTCAGTGACCTGAAGCCCTGGCGCGACTACCGGGTGGCGGTGGCGGCCGTCTACGTGCCTGTCGGAGAGGAACTGATGCCCGACCCGGTGGTGCCGTCGGCGGCGGCGAACGAGGGAGCGCGTGAGAGTGAGCCGGTCGCCTCGGAGACGCTGTCGCCCGCTGGCAAGTGGTTCAAGCGCGAGATGTCAAACGTGCTGGTCATCTCGCTTCTCTACAGCGTGATCGTGTTGTTGACCATCGGCCTGGCCCGCCGACGCGATATGTACGTCCGGCCTATCGCTGGTCTTCGGGCCGTGGATGATGCCATCGGCCGGGCCACGGAGATGGGGCGGCCGATCCTGTATATCGCCGGTCTCAGCGGTATCGGCGATATCGCCACTATCGCCTCGATGCTTATCCTGGGGCACCTGTCGAAGCGGACCGCTGCCTATGAAACTCCGGTTCTTGTCCCCTGCCTGGACCCCCTGGTGATGTCGGTTGAGCGAGAGATCGTGCGCGAAGCCCATCTTGAGGCTGGCAAACCGGAGTCTTACAACCCCGACAACATCTTCTACGTCACTGACAGTCAGTTCGGTTATGTGGCAGCGGTGGATGGCATCATGCTGCGGCAACGCCCAGCCGCGAACTTCTACATGGGCGCCTTCTTCGCGGAGTCTCTGATCCTGGCCGAGACCGGTAGTACCACTGGTGCTATCCAGATTGCGGGGACGGATTCCGATACCCAACTGCCCTTCTTCATCACCGCCTGTGATTATACACTGATGGGCGAAGAGCTCTATGCGGCCAGCGCTTACCTCTCCCGCGACCCTCTGCTGCTGGCCCAACTCAAGGGACAGGACCTTGGCAAGGTTCTGCTCTTTGTGATGCTGCTCGTTGGCCTCGTTCTCGTTGGCTTTACGACGGGGCCTGGTGAGTGGTTCCTCAAACTGTTGGAGGCGAAGGGCGGCTAGCGTGCGCAAGGCTATCCCGCTGGTCATCGGCTTTGTGACCGGCACTTTCATGTTTGTGCAGTTCTTCGTACCCCACGAGGCAGGGGAGTACGGCTACAAGCTGCTGCTGGACTGGGTACAGATCATCAGTGCCTTCGCCATGATCCTGGGGCTTGCCAGCCTCTTCCACAGCAACTGGGAAAAGGTTCGACGCCGCCGTCGGGACTACGGATACAGCGTGGTGACGCTGGTGGCCTTCGTCTTCATGGTCTACGTCGGGCTTTTCCGCCCTGGCGAGCCGGTACAGCCGCGCGGGTGGGTCTACGGCAGGGATTCCCAGGGCGCTGTCGGTCGCTGGGACCGCGAGCTGGGGCGTGAAGACCAGTTCAGTCTGCTGATCGAGAGCGACCAGGACACTGGCCATGGCAGCTGGTCCAACCATGGCACCGGCTGGCAGGTGAACTGGGGACGGGTGCCGGTGATGGCGCGATGCCCCTATGAAGTCTCGGTCTACTGCCGGGCCCAGCCGGCGGGAGGACCTGTGGCGGCGCTCGAGGTGAGCTACGTTGACGAACGGGGCGAACCGCTGCCGCGGGAGCATCCGCGGGTTGAGGCCAAACCAGACACGGCCGACTGGCAGCAACTGAAGGTGCCCACGAAGGCTCCCGAGGGTGCTGCCGAGATGCACATCAAACTCAGCGCCACGGGTCGCGGCAAGGTCTGGTTCGATGACCTGGGCATCAGGCAGACCGAGGGAATGGCCAGCATCTCGCCCCCGAACCCGAAGTTTGATCAGCCCGAGCGTCTGCCGACCATTCGTAAGCTCGCGGACACGGAGGATGGCTCGGGCTTCAAGTGGCTCTTTGACAATGTCCTGGTGCCGCTTGATGCGACAATGTTCTCACTGCTGGCGTTCTTCATGGCCTCGGCAGCTTACCGCACTTTCCGGGCGCGCACGCCGGAGGCCACGGTACTGTTGGTCGTAGCGGTCATCATCATGCTGGGGCGTGTGCCTCTGGGTGAGCTCATCCACAAGCAGTTCCCGGAACTGTGCGAGTGGTTCATGATGGTGCCCACTGTCGCGGCTCGGCGGGGAATCCTCTTCGGCGTGGCCCTGGGCTCGATCGCCACTTCGCTGCGCATCATTCTGGGCATCGAACGCTCGCACCTGGGGGGCTCCTAGACCATGGAACGCCTCCTGCGCATTGATCGTCGCGTGATCTTCGTGCTGATCTTTGCGGCTGTGCTTGTGCCCTTCCTGGCCAATCTGAAGCTGAAGCCAGGAGCGCCCAGCCCTTCCACAAGGGATGTTTACGACTTCATTGGGAAGCTGCCGGCTGGCGCGGCCATCATGCTGGCCTTCGATTACGGCCCGGCGTCCATGCCGGAGCTACAGCCTATGGCTGCCGCCATCTGCCGCCACGCTTTCCGCCGCGACCTGAGGGTCATCTGTCTGGCCCTGTCACCGCAGGGCTTTCTCCTGGCTGACCGGGTCTTGGCCGAGACCGGACCCCAGGAGGGGGCGGCGTACGGCGAAGACTATGTGAACCTTGGTTTCAAGCCTGGTTACACAGCAGTGGTGCTGAACATGGGGCAGAGCATTCCGGGGGTCTACAGCCAGGACACGAAGGGGACGCCCGTGGAGCGCCTGCCGGTGATGCGGGGGATACGCAACTACTCCGACATCGCGCTCATTGTCGACTTGGCCTCCAGCAACACCCCGGCTACCTGGGTCGCTTTCGCTCACGAGCGCTTCAAGGTCCCGGTGGCGGCGGGCATCACGGCAGTCATGGCCACGGAGTACTATCCCTTCTACCAGTCCAAACAGCTCGTGGGCTTGCTCAATGGGCTCAAGGGCGCTGCCGAGTACGAATACCTCATCGAGAACCCTGACCGGGGAGCCATGGGCATGGCCTCCCAGTCTATTGCGCACGCAGTCATCATCGTGTTTGTCATCCTTGGTAATGTGGGCTACTTCGGGGCACGGCGGCGTCGCCGCGTGACACGTTAGCACTTCGGTCTTGAGGGATATGGCATGGCTGCAGCCGACGCGCTCAGCAATCTGACGACCGGCCAGATCGTTGGTCTCTGGTTACAGGCCGCGTTTACTCTAGCCATATTCTCCTTTTTGTGGTCTGACAACCCGGTCTACAAGCTGGCTGAGCACATATTCGTCGGGATCTCGGCTGGATATGGCGTCGTGCTGGTCTGGCATCAGGCAGTGCTCCCACTGCTGTTGTTCAAGCTTCTGCCACAGATAAGCGGGGGCGCGGAGCTGTCAGCGAACTACTGGGTCGTCATTCCCGGAGCGCTGGGAGTGCTGATGCTGACCCGCTTCTTCCCGAAGTACGACTGGCTATCCCGCTGGCCAATCGCCTTCGTAGTTGGGCTGTACGCGGGCGCTGGCATTCCGGCCGTGGTCCAGGCCAGTATCCTGGAGCAGTCTCAGGCCACCCTGGAGCCCCTGAAGGCCCTGCACGGGCCGCTGATCTGGGGCAGCCCGCCGGTGGGAAGCGACGGCGCCAGCGTCTTGACTGCGTTCAATGCGGTGTTGCTGCTGACTGGGGTCATCTGCACGCTCAGTTACTTCTACTTCTCGCTACCGCATACCGGAATTCTCGGCGTTACCTCCCGTATTGGGATCTGGTTTCTGATGGTGGCCTTTGGGGCTGGGTTCGGCAATACGGTGATGGCGCGGGTTTCCTTGCTCATCGGGCGAGTGCAATTCCTGCTGGAAGACTGGTGGCGCGGGACGGGTATCCGGTTGTTCGGTGGCGGCTGAGAACCGACGAAGAAATTGTGAACAAAACTATTGTACATAGCCATGTCACGCGGCTATAATGGGGCAATAGCGAGCCCGGCGCGTGTGGGCGAGTAGGGCGCGCCGGTTCCCTCCCCACAAGGTCGGGCTAGTTATTGCTCTGAAGAAGACGCCGAGACATTGAACACAGGCGGGTACTGAACCATGGAGGCTGCGACCGTTCTGCTTATCGAAGATCAGGAAGCCGACCGGCGCCTTCTGACTACGGCTCTGGAGAAAGACGGGTACAACGTTCTTCAGGCCAGTAGTGGCGAAGCCGGTCTTGAGTTGCTGCAGCAGAAGCAGCCAGACCTGGTACTGTTGGACTTGATGCTCCCCGGTGTAGACGGGTTGGAGGTCTGTCGGCAGATACGAGCCCGAACCAACATCCCGGTGATCATGGTCACCGGGCGGGACGAGGAGATAGACAAGGTCGTAGGCCTGGAGCTGGGAGCAGACGACTATGTAACGAAACCCTACGGCTTGCGCGAACTGGTCGCCAGGGTGCGGGCCATGCTGCGGCGCTCTATGGCCACCGATCGGGCAGCCGCCCAGAAGCGCAAGCTGGTGTTCCCGCAGTTGGAGATCGATCTGCCAACTCGTACGGTGGTCTGCCAGGGCGAGTCGGTGCGGCTCACCCCCAAGGAGTTTGACCTGCTGTACCACTTGGCCAGCCAGCCGCGCCGCGTTTTCCGACGCGACGAGATTGTCCAGGATGTATGGGGTTACTCGCCGCAGAGCGGTGACCTGCGCACCGTTGACACCCACATCAAGCGCCTTCGCAAGAAGCTGGAGGAAGGCCGCGATGTGCCGTGGTCGCTGGCAACCGTCTGGGGCGTAGGGTACAAGTTCGATGTGGCGGAGTGAAGACGCGCGAAGGACTGGACTGCTAGAGCATGGTGTAGGTCTCCTGTGCTCTCCGAGCGCAGGCCGGACCGAGGCCGAGACCGCCGGCTGGTGAAGGGAGGTGGGAGGTCTTCCCAGTCGTTAGTCGTGCTGGGGGCGGCAAATCAAGCCTTGGAGGAGGCACAGCCATGAAGCGTTCGTACGGGTTCACGTTGATTGAGCTTCTCGTTGTGATCGCGATCATCGCGATTCTGGCGGCCATTCTTTTCCCAGTCTTCGCCAAAGCTCGCGAAAAGGCTCGCCAGACTAGCTGTCTGTCGAACATGAAGCAGCTCATGCTTGGATGCGTGATGTACCGCTCGGACTACGACGGGAAGATGCCGCGCAATGCCATGGCACCAGTAGGCTGCGCGGCGCCGGGGTGGAGCTGGAACGAAGTGATCATGCCTTACGTCAAGAACACGCAGATATTCATCTGCAGCTCCGTTGACATGGCCTGGCAGACCTGCGCCATCGGCCTGGGCCGTAGCGCCAGTGGGTTCGCCGGAGGCTATGCTGCCAACTGCGGGCGCCCCGGAGTCATCGGCCAGATTGGGAACGGCCCCTTTGGGAACACCTACCATCGTGAGTCGCCACGAGAGTCGATTTTCCGCGACGTCGCCAACCTGATCTCGGTCGTGGAGACCACGGTGGGCTGCAACTTCATCTGCGGCGTTGGGCACATGGGTGCGGACAGTGGCAGTCAGACAGGTTGGGATGCTCGCCGTCTGACCCACAACGATGGTATGAATGTTGGCTACTACGACGGCCACGCCAAGTGGCATGGCCGGCAGTTCAGGCCCGAGGAGTTCGGCGTAGACTAGGCGCCTACGCCAAAGCGTAAGACAGTATCGATCGTTCGATATCGCGCAGCCCTGCGTCACGCGCCCGTAGGCGTCCGCAGGGCTGTTGTTGTTTCCAGCGCCGGCTGGTCGGCATAGCTTGGCCTTGATAAGCCATAGCGTGCCGGGGGGACCGACCAGCAGGAAGTGGCCTGTGGCCGCTGAGGTCGCGCACGCGCTAATGCCACCTCCACGGGAGTCCGAGAGCCAGTTGGCTCGTTGTCGTAGAGTCCGCGGGAGGCGGGCTAGAGTCTCATGGAACAGACCGCGGCCTTCGGCGCTGCCGTGACAATCGCAGCAGGCCGTACCCCGCCCCTGCGCTGAGGAGGATCAACACGGAGCTGGATAGCTCTGGCGTGGGGGGGGCCTCCTCGTTTGGCGGCCCATCTGAGGACGACCCACCGTCGGGCAGCAGGAGCGGGACAAGGGCAATCGCGCCGGGAAGCCATGTCAGCCCGATGGAGGAGGATGGGACCGAGTTCTGGGCCATCGCGGTTGCATCCCAGATGGGTCCAGCGCTGGTCATCATAGCCGGCGCTGGTACCGCTGGTACTGCGTCCTCCGGCATGACGCCATCCACAGCATTGCTGCCCGAAGAAGGATGTTCGCTGTCCGCTGCCGGCACCTCAGTCAGCAGGACGCTGGGCTCAGGCTCGCTCAGAGCCCTCTCGGGCTGTGGTTGCGACTGAGGGTCTGGCTGCTCAGGGGCCGGAACCTTCGTCGCAACTGGTTCCTCTTCGGTGGACGACGTCTCTGGGCGCGCGGGTTCTTGCTGGGCATCCGGATCCCGCGGCGCGGGGCGAGTGCGGGCTCCGGCGGGGATGACTGGCAAGAGACCGTTACCGCAACGGGCGCGAAGGACCGGGGTCCCAGTCGGATCGTGGACGAAGATCGTCTCGCCCCTGCGGACTGTGACGCGGCCGCGGCTCCAGAACAGGTCGTCACCTTCACGGAGCTGTGTGTGCATTGTGGTGTCTTGTTGGGCTTGCGCCACGCGGAGGTGCTCCAGCAGCAGAGGGTCACCGGTCTGTTCTGCCATCTCCGCCAACGCTCGCCGAACTACCGGATCAGCCTGTGCGCTCTGCCGCAGTGCGTCGGTGGAATAGGCCCCCCCAGGCACCACCGACATGGGATAGACCTGTGACGTGTAAGCAGCGGCAGGTCCTGCGGCATTCTTGCCGCCTGCGTCTGCCTCGGGCACAAGCCGATGTCCGGCGCCACAGCCGCTGACAAGCGGGGCAAGCGATAGTGCCAGCAGCATGCCGATGGCAGTCCGCAATAGTGGAGTGCTCCTGCTCGTTCTGCCGTGCCGAGACGCACTGACTTGGCCGGGCGCGGCGTTTCCAGACGGAGAGCGGAGCTGGGGCAGGCGCGATTGTGGATGCCCGCGAATGGACCCGCTATGCTGTGAGGCGCGCAACTGGGACATCTGCTCCCCCCAGGAGAAGCCTCGCGAACGAGGTGGTTCAGTGTTGCACCTTGAGTATACCTTGATCCGATCCTGATGATTCGTAAACTTGGTGGAGGGAAGGGTAACTTTTTGTGACTTCCCTGGGGGGTGCAGCCAGGAGTCCAGCAGGCGCGAAGCCATAGCTCGAATCAGTGCGAGAGCCCCAGAATCCATGGATCCCGGGGCTCTGGATGCAACTCCCCATAGCCTGAGGCCTTCGGGCAGAGGGAGTGGATTGTGTTGGTAGCGCGGGCAGGATTCGAACCTGCGACCTCAAGGTTATGAGCCTTGCGAGCTACCTGACTGCTCCACCGCGCGTCGCGTCAACGCCATACAGTATAGTGATATGGCGCGGCTTGTGCAAGACATTTCTTCGCCGGCCGCTATCTCAGTCAGTTGCGGGGTCGTGGGTCTCGGGCGGCCATTCGCCCATGGCCAGCAGCTCCTCGACCTCCTCGCGTCCCGGCAGAGACGGGATGGCACCCTCTCCGGTAGCGGTGATGGCCGCGGCCGCGTTGGCGAAGGTGAACGCGTCTCGGAGGTGTTCGCTGGTGAGGTCCGCGATATCCAGGTCCGACGCCAGTATGCTCACAAGCGCGGCTGCGACGAAAGCATCACCGCACCCCGTCGTGTCCACCACAGGCACTCTGAATGCTGGTAGCTCGAGAAGTGTGTGTCCGTTGTACACCGCGGCTCCGAGAGGGCCCCGAGTTACGGCAACGAGAACGGGCCCCATGCTGTGAAGCGCTCTCATGCCGCTGGCGAGGTCGCTATGGCCTGTGAGGAAGAGCATCTCCTCTTCACTGACTTTGAGGAAGTCGCAGCGCTCCGTGACCTGCAGCATGGCGTCCAGGGCCTCCTCCCGGGACGGCCAGAGAGGGGGACGCAGGTTGGGGTCAAGGCTGATCGTGAGGCCCTCGTCCTCCGCGATCTGCAAAGCCCTCAGAGTGGCGCTTCGTGCCGGCTCGTTGATCAGTGTGATCGTCCCGAAGTGAAAGATCGCCCCCTGGCTGATGTAGTCAGGGTCGATGTCTTGAGGCGTGAGGAACTGGTCCGCGCTGCCCTTGACGTGGAAAGCAAAGTCAGGCACCCCACGCTCGTCACGGGCAACGAACGCAAGCTGCGTGGCGTACTCATCGGTCATCAGGAAACTCTGCAGGTCCACGCCCGCATCCCACAGCGTCTGTCGGAGATACTCACCGAAGGGGTCCTTGCCGACCTTGGCGATGAGACCCGAACTGGCCCCGAGGAGGGCACAGCCTGCCGCCACGTTCGTGGGGGCACCGCCAGCGGCCTTCGTGAACCCAGGGGCCTGCACCAGGTTCAGGCCAACCGCCGTGGCAACCATGTCTATGAGCGCCTCACCAAGGCAGATGATATCCGGCACGATCCTGCCTCCTTCCGCGAACCTCGTACTTGTGCAACGCTTGGCCGGGCAGCAGTGGCGCTTCCTGTTCACCCCTACGGACCTATCGGTGATGCACCGAGGGCCGATAGCTCTACCATGCTCTTGAGAGCCGCATACCGGTGCGAGATGTCCTCCGGGCGCGTGGCAATCAGACCTGCCACCCCAAAGGCTTCCACGCAGCGGGACGCCATGACCGTGGCAACTGCCGTGGCCCGGCGCAGGTGAGCTTCATCAGTGACGCCAGCTCGGGCCAGATAACCAATGAACCCGCCGGCGAAGCTATCACCCGCTCCGGTCGGGTCCACCACGTCAGGCAATGGATAGCAAGGCAGGTTGATACTGAACTCGCTGGAAACGAGGGTCGCGCCGTACTCGCCTTTCTTCACCATCACGTACCGGGGGCCCATCGCCAGAACTTCCTGGGAGGCTCGAACGAGGTTTGGCGTGCCGGTGAGCTGTCGCAGTTCAGCGTCGTTCAGCAGCATCATGTCCACCCGGCCCAGGACCTGCAGGAGGCCATCCCGGCTGCTCTCGATCCAGAAGTTCATGGTATCAGCCATGACGAACCTGGGTGCCGTAATCTGGTCCAACACCGACAACTGTAGGGACGGGGTGATGTTGGCCAGGAATACGTACTGGGCGGCGCGGTAGGCAGGCGGCAGGACGGGATGAAAGTCGGCGAACACCCCCAGGTCGGTGGCCAGCGTCTGAGCAGAGTTCATGTCATACTCGTAACGGCCAGACCAGCGAAAGCTGCGTCCGCCCGGTACCACCTGGACGCCGGACAGGTCCACATTGCGGCTCCTGAGGGCCTCCAAGGCCTCCGAAGGGTAGTCATCGCCAACGACGCCAACGAGGCGGACAGGTGAGAAGAAGCTCGCCGCCGCCGAAGCGTAGACGCCAGCGCCGCCCACGATCTCCTGGGCAGAGCCAAAGGGTGTCTCGAGCGTGTCCAGAGCCATCGAGCCGACTATCAGCACATGGTTCATTCTCGTTCCCTCGTCGAGCAAGTCACTGCTGCGATCTGTAATCTCCTGACAAGGGATCAGGCGGACGGAGCAGATGCGCGAAGGTCAGGAATACGAGACTCGGCAGCGCCGCCAGACGCGGCAGGCGACTGGGTTCCTTTGCGACGCGATAGAGCCACTCCAGTCCGCATCTTTGCATCCAGAGCGGGGCACGCCGTTTCAGCCCCGAGATGACATCGAAACTTCCACCGACACCGATACATACCGGCACCCCCAACTCCTGCAGGTGAGCCTTGATCCAGCGCTCCTGACGCGGTATGCCGAGCGCCACGAATAGAGCGGCCGGTCTGCGGGCCGCGATGTCAGCGACGATCAGCGGCTCTTCCTCGGCGGTGAAATAGCCGTCATGGCAGCCAGCCACTATCAGGTTCGGCACCTGCTGCTTGAGCTTCTCGGCGGCCTTCTCGGCGACACCGGGAGCAGCCCCCAGGAGGTAGACGGAGCGGCCCATTCGGGCAGCCACCCGACAGATCTCTGACACCATGTCACAGCCCGAGACTCTGGCATCCAGCGGCAGACCGAGGAGTCGGGCCGCCAGGATGACGCCAGCCCCATCGGCAGTGACGAGGTCAGCCTCATTGATGATCGCGCGCAGTTCGCCGTCGTGTTGCGCCTTCATCACGCCGATGGCGTCGCTGGTGACGATCATGTGGGGACGGTCTTCGCGGATGAACTGCTCAACGCGCGCCATGGCTTGGTCCATCGTCACACGATCCACACGAACGCCCAGGACGTTGACCGCGCCTGCCGGTTGCGCGGGTGGATGGGCTGGCTTCATCAGACGGAGAATGACGAACAGCAGGATGCCGCCGGTGAGCGTGACGCTCAGCAGAAGCAACGTCTTGACAACGAAGGTCACCTCAATAAGAGCGACCAGCAGGAGCGCCAGGGCGCACAAGACAGCCGTACCGCTGAGCAGTACAAGAGTAACCTGGGTGACGCTGTACCCCTGACGGAGGAGCAACTCATGGAGGTGGGGGTGGGGGCGGTCGAGCAGTCCGCCACGGCGGCCGCGGATGAGGTCACCCAGCCATGAGCAGGTGGCTGCGAAGACAGGTACGCCAATGATCATAAGGGGCAGCAGGGCCACAAGAAACGCCGTGTGCTTGAGTGCGCCGGCAACCGCTACAAGGCCAACGAGGAAACCGAGCAGATGGCCGCCCGCAGTGGCCTGCCCGTGGGTGAGGCGCGGAGCGAAGGGCAGCATCCCAAGACAGGCGGCAGCAACGGTCAGAGCAAGCAGAGCGGCCAGCTCTCCGGTTACCTGCGGCTGCAATCGGCATACAGCATACAGGGTCCCCGCGGCCAGCGCACCAATGCCAATGGACACGCTCGGGATAGTTGCCGCCCGGGCGAAGAGCGCGCCCGACAGCGCCAGCCACAGCACGGTTGCCACAGGGCCAACCCAACCGAGGTCAAAGAACTGGGTCGCGAACGGAACCTTGAGGAAGCGCACACACAGGCCCTGGGTGCAGAGGAAGGCGCCGGCAAGGACGGTTGCAGCGAGGCGCAACCCGCGTGAGGGCTGCCACACGTCGGTGAGGGCCGCCACAGCCAGGACGAAAGCGGCTGCGCCGAGGATGGCCGCCAATGGCGGTCTGCCGCCGCCAGCCAGCGCTCCCGCGGCAACGGCAACCAGCAGAACCGGACCGGACGGGTCGGTACGGCCAGACATTTGTGGGAGGCGAATCGCCGCGCGCTCAACCAGTCGTGCGGCGGCCGCGGACGCGGCCAGGGCAGTCAGTATGGCGACAAGAAAGGGAGTGGCAGGCAGCAGAGACATCGCTTGCTCCGACGGATGGAAACTGGGTTGTCACTCACCGGGACTGTCTTCGGAAAGGCTGCGCCCGTCCCGGGAGTTTGCCGCCAGAGAGTGGTTAGGTGCCATGCTCCCAGCTCGACAGATAACGGCGCTGCTCAGGGGTGAGTTCATCAATGGTGATACCCATTGACTGCAGCTTGAGCAGGGCGACTTCCTGATCAATCTCCATGGGCACAGCGTGCACATCGACTGCGAGGCAGTCGCAACGGGCCACGAACTCAGCGCAGAGAGCTTGGTTGGCGAAACTCATGTCCATCACTGCTGCAGGATGACCCTCTGCCGCAGCGAGGTTGACGAGTCGCCCCTCGCCAAGCACGTAGAGCCTCCGCCCGTCATCCAGCCTGTACTCCTGGGTTCCGGGCCTGATCGCACGTGTCTGAGTGGCCATGCTGGCCAGGGCCTTGAGGTCGACCTCCACATCGAAATGGCCGGCGTTGCAGAGGATGGCCCCATCCTTCATCACTGCGAAGTGCTCGGCGCGGATCACCGAAGTGTCCCCAGTCACTGTGACGAACACATCGCCCACTCTCGCCGCGTCAGCGATCGGCATGACCTGGAAACCGTCCATGGCGGCCTGGAGAGCCGCCAGCGGCTCGACTTCGCAGATGATGACCTTGGCCCCCGCACCGGCGGCCCGCCGTGCGACGCCCTTGCCGCACTGACCGTAACCGCAGACAACGAAGTTCCTGCCGGCGAGCAGGATGTTGGTGGCGCGCAAGATACCGTCGAGGGTTGACTGTCCGGTCCCGTAGAAGTTGTCGAAGAGGTGCTTGGTCTTGGCGTCATTGACGGCTATGACGGGGTACCTCAGGGCTCCCTCCGCCGCCATGGCTCGCAGGCGGATGACGCCCGTCGTTGTCTCCTCCATGCCGGCCACGATCTGGGATATGAGATCCTGCCGGCCCGTGTGCAACGTGTTGATAAGGTCCGCGCCGTCGTCAATGGTGATGGTCGGTTGCAGGTCCAAAACGGCATTGATGTGTCCGTAGTAAGTGTCACGGTCCTCGCCATGCACCGCGAACACCGGGATGCCCTCGGCAGCCATCGCGGCGGCAGTGTCGTCCTGCGTGCTCAGCGGGTTGCTGGCACACAGCGCGACCTCAGCACCACCCGCGACCAGCACCCGCATCAGGTTTGCCGTCTCCGTGGTGACGTGCAGGCAGGCGGCGATGCGCTGGCCCTCGAGTGGTCTCGTCCGGGCGAACCGCTCACGAATGAGGTTCAGAACGGGCATCTGCCGTTCTGCCCACTCGATCCGCAGTGCTCCTCCGGCAGCGAGTTCCGGACTGGCTATGTCGAATCTCATCAGTCGCTCCCTTTGTCCCCCCTATCGGGGGTAGGCGGCTCCCGCCGCCGTTGTCACGCCCGGGCAACCAGATCGCCAATGGTGGAACGGACATACCAGGCAGCCGCCTCCTGCCAGGGGCGCAGAGAAGGCTGGCCCAGGTCTGCCCAGCGGTCGTTGGCAAGCGGCGCGTAGCGGGGGCGGGATGTCACGCTGCCCCAGTCGGCACTCGAGATGGGACAGACACGCGTAGTCAGACCAGCCTCGCGCACGGCCAGACGCGCCAGTTGAAACCACGAGCAGATGCCCTGACCTGTCAGGTGCAAGACCCCCGTCACGTCGCTTGCTGCCACTATCCACAGAGCAGAGGCCAGGTCCGTTGTCAGCGTCGGTGACCCGTATTCGTCGGCGACCACTCTAAGCTCGGCACGGCTCTGGGCGGCTCTGAGGATCGTTGCTACGAAGTTCTTGCCTGCTGGTCCATAGAGCCACTGCGTCCGCACGATACAGTGGTCAGGGAGCCGCGCCACCGCCCGCTCTCCCCGTAGCTTGCTCTCACCGTAGGGATTCAGCGGCCCAACACGATCGTGTTCCCGGTAGGGACGGCCCAGCGTGCCAGGAAAGACATAGTCGGTGCTGATGTACACCAGACGGTTTCCAATGGCCATACAGGCCTGAGCAAGAAGCTCCGTCGCCACGGCATTGTTGGTCATGGCTCGGTCCGGATCTCGAGTGCAACCGTCCACATCAGTCCAGGCGGCGCAATGAACGACGGCATCCGGGCTATGCTCAGAGATGAGTTTCGCGGCAACACCGGGCTGAGACAGGTCACCGTCGTTGATGTCCACCGGCACCACGTCCACACTCGGCGGCGCCGCGAGGCATAGTGCCACTCCGAGCATCCCCTGGGCTCCGGTAACCATGACGCGTGCCATACCAGACCTCCGCGGGACAGGTTAGCAGCGAGGGACGCTCCGAGTCAATGCAGCTAGTGCGAAAGAGCGTAGGCCACGATGTTGATGCCCATCCGCAGTGCTGCCTCACGCGCCTCAGGGGGGTCCTGGTGGACGTCCGGGCTCTCCCAACCATCGTTCAGGTCGGTGTTGAAGCTGTAGAACAGCACGAGCCGGCCCTGGTGGATAATGCCATAGCCATGGGGCGGGCCACCGTGGTGTTCGTGTATCTTCGGCAAACCGCCCGGAAAGTCATACACGCCGTGGTAGACCGGGTGGTCAAAGGGGATCTCCACGAGGCTGTTGGCCGGGAAGAGCACCTTCACTGCCTGTCGGAACGACTCATCCATGCCGTAGTTGTCGTCTACGTGCAGAAAGCCACCGTGCTGGAGGTAATCGCGCAGGAGCCTTGCCTCGGCTTCAGTGAAGGCAATACGGCCGTGGCCGGTGGCGAAGAGGATGGCGTAGTCAAACAGACGCCGATCGGTTAGCCCCACGATCCCCGGATTCGGATCAACTTCAAGACCCAGACGGCTGCGCACGGCCGCGATGAGATTCGGGACCGAGGTCGGGTTGGCGTACCAGTCACCTCCGCCGCCGTACTTGAGGCGTCCGAAGCGCAACGGACTGGAAAGGGCAGCGTGGGTCGCACCCGAGAGCAGATAGAGGCAGAGCAGGAGACAGCGGAGCCAGACCGCCATCGTCTATTCCTCCGGGCCTGGCGCGGCGCCGGAGGAGTCAGCGCCCACCGGCGGCGTGGGCGCCTCTGGCTCTGCCTTCTTCTTGCGCAGGGCCACTCCGGAGACCTTGTCGGCCTTCACCCACTCCTCATCAACGTGGATGACGGCTTTCTCGCACCGCATCTCGTCTCCATCCCTGGACTGAATCAGAACGTCACCCGTGAGCGTGATCAGACGCTCGAGGTCCTGGTACACCGCTTCGTTTGCAAAGACGGTCCTGTCCTGCTGGACTGCCTTCACCCGCGGCGTAGCCACCATCCTCTTCTGGTCGTCCGCGTAGTAATAGTCAACCCGCTCACAAGTGATGTACGTCGGGCGGTAACGTGCCTCGCCAGGCGGCAGCGGCTTGCCCTTACCCGGCGCTTTGTCCGGCGCGTTGGCTTCGGCGGCTGCCCGGGACAGGTTCTGTCCGTCCGGTGGTGCTGGAGTGTGCTTGTGGGGGCCCTTGTCTCGTGAGACTGACGCTTTCCAGTCAGGTGCCCCCCGCACTCCCTGGCTGTCCGGCTTCTTCTGGGCCACGATCCGCACATTGCCCGTGACAGTGATGAACTCGTCGTCGAAATCAGCGGTCAGCAGGTCACCCGTGATCGTCGCCTCTTTGTCCACAACCTTGAGATTCCCGCTGGCCGTCATACTGTTAGCCTGCTCATCATAGTCCGCTGCATCACAGTACAGCCTGACATCCCGGGTCAGGATACGGACATTGCCGCGGAGGTGGTGCGGGCCAGTGTCGCTCTCTGACTGCAGCAGGTCGGCCCACTCGATGATGACCCGGTCGTCCTGCTCTGGGGTGTCGGGTGCCGTCGAGGTCTCGTTCCCTGCGGCCTTGGCTGCCTTGCCCTCATTGGAGTCGGCCGGGGGAGCCGCGCGCTGCTGCGGCAGCGCGGTCGGCGCCACCAGCAGTATAGCGCCGAACAGGAGGGCTAGTAGACAACGCCAGTTCTTGCACATGTCCTGTGGTCACCGGGGAAGCGGTGTGGCCTGGCTTCTCCTCGGGCTCAGTATCGCCTGCACCTTGCGCATCTCGAGCGTCTCGGTCGCAACGTTATAGACCAGTTGTCGCCCCATGAGCTTGTTTCCGTTACTGTAGAACCGCACCAGCCCCGGCACCCGGACGATGTCGGTGTCAGGGAAATAACTCAGGTCACGGGCCGCCATCGAGGCCTTTCGCGCTCTGACCGTGACAAGGCCCGGGCAGTGCACTCGGCGTTCCTGCTCGATCCAGCGCAGCCGGTCCGTGCTGATCAGGGCACCCTCGCTGGTGGTGGCTCGGACGTCTCCTGACACCTCCAGAGTGCCATCTGCCGTGTTCCCTTTGGCCTGCTGGGCGGTGAGCCGGATCGCCGGGGTGCCGGTCTTGTCGTAGATCACCGCCTCCTCCATGCCCCCGGCGGAGATGGCGTTCGCTCCGGCAGCGACCTTCAGGTCCTTGAGCTGAACATGCCATGCCGTGCGTCCGCGGACCGTCTGGCGGATCACGGGGCGCGTCACACTGATCTCCTCACGGTTGCCAGAGGTCGCGGCTGGCGTCGCGGGGGACGTCGTACCGGCATCCTTGGCCGCGCCCTCGGGCCGTAGACTGCGATAGCCTACTATTCCGAGCGCCAAACCCACCGCCAGCGCGACGACCCCGACTGCAGCCCGTAACCGGCGATCACCTGGCATGGCTTCCACTACCGGCGGATGTCGAAGGCGCCCAACGCATGTTCTCGGCGCATAGTCATCGGTCCCATTTGCCTACAGGCCCAGTCAAAAGAAGGGCGCCGGCCGCCTATAGGGGTGGCGGCGGTGGCGGCGAGTTACTCAGCGTGATATTCGCCGTGACACTGGCCTGGTTCGTGACGGTGACGGTGGCGCTGCCACTGGTCTGGCCGTCAGCGCTCACCGCCATGACGGTCTGTCTACCGATGGGTACGTTGTACAATGTGTACGAGCCGTCGGACTTGGTCAGAGCCTGTTTGCCCCCGGCCTGGACCGAGGCGCCGGAGGCGGCCGATCCCGCCTCGGTGACCACGCCTGTCACCTGTCCAAACCCCTGTAAGAGCGCCGGGCGCAGGTACACGGTGTTCACGCTCAGCCCGCCACCGACGTACGAGATGGGTTCGATGGCGGTCTGATAGCCGTCGGCAGCCACCGTGATGGTCCGGGCTCCTGCGGGCACGTTCTGGAGGGAGAACTGACCATTGCTGTCGGTGGTGTCGGTCTGGCCGGTGTTAGCCACCACACGCGCGCCGCTGACAGGGGTCAGGTCCCCATCGTCGAGCACCCTTCCCTGGAGAACAAGCAGTGATGCACCGCCTCCCCCACAGCCTGGCAACCATAGAGCAGCGACAAATGCTATGACCAACGGTAACAAAGCGGTCGTGGGCAGACTGCGCAAAGCGGTGACCTCCTCGAGTTTGGACGCTCTGTAGCCAAGAATGTACCAGAAACCGATGGGGTGCTCAATAGCGGCCCCAGGGATCGGTGGTGCTTGTCATTGTACCGTGAGCACGAAATCAATGCCCGACAGGACCCGCCCGCCCCCGGGAACGGTCACCGTCCGGCGCACTGAACGGTCGCCGTAGCTTGCCGTGAGACGGTACTCGCCCGGCGGGATGAACATGGTGTAGTTGCCCGAAGCGGGTGTTGTGCAGCGGGCCCACTCCCGACCGGTGGCCAGCTCAACCGCGACGACCACGGCGCCCGAGTTGTCCGTAGCGCCGATGAGGGTCACAGTGCCCTGCACGTTGAAGGGACTCTCCGGCGGCTGTGGGGCAGATGGTGTCATCGCGACCCGCAGGCGCGCCATGCCGGGCAGTACCTCGACGACGGCGGTGTAGTCGTCGTAGCCGCTGAGGGAAGCGTGCAGTTCCTGACTCCCCACCGTGACGCCGGTGAAGGCGAACTCGCCCGTGGTGTCGGTGAGAACAGGGGACGACGTACCCAAAGTCACCCTGACCCCTGACAACGGTGCATTGGTGAAGGCATCCACAACCGTTCCGCTGACGTCAATGACCGTGCTGCCGGGAAGCAGCTTGAGCGTGACCACGGGATTCTGGCTTCCTCCCGAGTCCTGGACCACATTGATGGTATCGGTCGCAGTGACGTAGTTCGGCGCTTCAGCGCTCAGTCGGCTGACGCCGATGGGTATCCCACCGACGACGAACCCCCCTTCGGCGTCGGTGTACCCACGGACCTCGGTGGTCCCCGTGACATCAGTATGCGCGAACCGCACCAGCGCCGACACTATGGGGGCGCCGGTTGCGCTGTCGGTGACCTTGCCCGACACAGTGCCGGTCAGCTCGGGGTCTGCTGGCTGCAACTCGACCGTGTAGAAGGTCACCACGGTCATGCTGATCTGGATCAGTTCGGCAAAGGTGACATACCCCGGCGCCGTCACCGTCAGGGGCTGCACCGGAGGAGTGCCTGTCCCGAAAGGAACGTCGCGGAGGACAACACTGCCTTCCGCCGGCGTGATGGTTCCACGCACCCCTCCGCAGATGGCGATGGCCTCGACGGCAATAGGCTCTTTGGTCTCGGCGTCCACGGCGTCAATGACCGCAATCGCTGCCGTCGGGGCCGGTGGCACTTCGGGACCGATGCCCCCGCAGCCGCTCAGGCCAGCGATGATGGCACCACAGATGGCAGCGAGACATAGAACGACCCTGCCGTCTGACAGAGCGACACGGGTGGCCATTACCTCATGGCGATTGCGGTGGCTGTGTTGGCTTCTATCCATCATAGCCACCGCCGAACCGTGAATGTGTGCGCCGCACGGGCCGCGGAGCCTTGCTGGTCGCGGGCCGAGATCAGCACCCGGTAGGTGCCGTTGCGGACCGCCTTGCCCCGGGCATCGCGGGTGTTCCAGCTCACGACGTGCCGTCCCGCAGAGCGCGTGTGTCCAGCAGCTAGCACGCGGACCAGGGCTCCACGAGAGTCGCGTACCTCAATGTCAACACACGCCGGCAGGGAAAGTGCGTACGTGAAGGTGGCCATGGGTCCCACCGAGCGGGCACTCAGTCCACTGATGGTGAGCGACAGAGGAACCGTACCCGTCTCGATCGCCAGCCGTCGTCTGCCGCCTTGTGCACCGGTTCGGAACCGGTAGTGAGGCATCGCCTTCATGCGACTGCGCCTGCCCGTGGCGGGATCGAGCAGAACCGGGTCGATTCCTCGGGGCAAGGACGAGACCTGCGGCCACGACAGCGTCACTAGCGTTCGGGGGAGGCTGCAGCTCACCTCGAAGTCCCAGCGGTGGCCGTGTGCGCCCAGGGACCGTACGTCCGTCAGGTACTCTCCCGACTGGGCCCCCCAGTCCGTGTGGGGAAAGCGCACCTGCGCGTAGTCATCAACCCCGGGGGGCGCCACAAGGTCCAGGTGGTCAGGACCGTCGAGGGCCGTTGGGCCACACCCCAACCAGGCCGCCTCCGACCGGAGTGGGCCCGCGCTCACGACCAATGGAAGTCGCCATGTTACCTCCGGGCGAGTGGAGGTGTGCTGACTGGCCGTCTGCATGGTGCCCGGAGTGCCCAGACTTCGAGCGGCTGCGGTTGCTGTGTTGGCGGGGAAGATCAGGGCGGCCCCGCTGGGGGCGAGACAGCGCACCCAGTAGCCGGCCCAGGGGCTAAGGCTGGATTCGAGCTTGTACCCGGCTGTCTGGTCATAGGCAAACAGGCTGTCCTGGACCAGACGCTGAACCACGGCTTCTGACCAGTAGAGAGGCGCGGCGTCGCCTTCCCTGACCTGCAGATCGGTCAGTGTCACAGTCGATCGCCTGGGGCTCCCGATGAGGTTCCAGCCGGGAGCCAGCGGCAACTCGTAATCCCTCGCCGGATCTGGCTCAACGCCCTCAAGGATGACCGTGGTGTCATCGGCAACGCGAAGCCAGTAACCCTGGCCGGGGTTCTTGAAGGGAAACGATGGCCAGAGGCGATACTTGTTCTCGGCTGCTTGCAGGGGGTCCCACCACGCCATCAGCAGCCGCTCAGGGCTGATGCCCAGGACCGCGGAGGCGTCAGGATTGAGCGGGAGCAGCGGCAGCGACATGAGATGCAGGCCGTTGATACCATACTCGAAGGTGTGGGTCAGCGTCGCCTGTGGTCCCGCCTCGATGAAGCAGCAATAGGAGTCCCACCCGATGTTGAACCGCCGCGTGACAGCATCTCCCGACCCGCTGGTGAAGGTGATAGCCACCTGCCGCGGCGTCAGAACCCCGGTAGTCAGCCGATCCCCCCACACCCCCCGCTCCACAGGCACGTCCGTGAGCTCAGCAGTGCTCGACTGCACGGCGAGCGACCCGTCGTCCATGCCGAGGATCGCCCCATAGATGTTGTTCTCTCCCGGGTCAAAGCCTCTCATGCCGTAGGCGAAGGGGTAGTAGCGCCGAAGCCCCGCGACATCAATCTGCACCGTCACCCGTTGCGGCCCCCCGATGTTGTAGAAGGTGGGGAGGAGGAAGCCCTCGCCAGGAGTCGTACCGCCCGGCGGTATGTCAATGATGTTGCCCTCCTCGGCATAGAGCTGGATGTCAAAGGTATCATTCCAGTAGACCGTCCTGGCTTGTCCGCCGAACGGCGTCTCGTCGCCGTCAGGAAGGGTCTCATAGAGTTCGCAGATGAGGGCGACCGACTGCGTCAACGGTATGTTCCAGGTATAGAGCTTGGGGCCAGTGCGTACGCTTGTGTCCAGCACGTACTGACGTTCGTACCACTCAGCAAACGGGAGCCCCTCCACGACTGGCAGCGCCTGCGCAGCCAACTCCTTGAGCGACGGGACGTCGCCCGGGAGAGTAGTGGTGAAGTTGGCGTAGTATCGCTGGTTGAACTCGGCGAAGAAGGCGGGGTCCTCGATCCAGCACTTGAGCCAGGCCGCGCGCGCCATGGCGATACGCCACACCAGCATGTTCGTGGTCCCGGAGGAGGGATAGAAGGTGCTGTTGCCAAGCTCCGGCAGGTTCTGGCACTCATAGACCGACAAGGCGTAGAAGGGACCGGGGTCAATGGGGTCGTAGCCTGGTGAGACCCCGGGCTGGGTTTGGATGGCGTAGGCCGCGGCCCCGATCATCCCCTGTTCCCAGGCGTCATAGAAAAGGATAGCATCATCATGGAAAGCGTTGAGCACCAGCATCAGAAGAACATAGGTGTCCTCGGGGAAGTTGCCGCTAAGCGGCGGCAACCTTATCTCGTTGGCGGCCGCATCATAGATTCCTCCCTGAAGCTCCTGCAGGGTGCTATCCTGAATGACCTTGACCGTCAGATCGAAAGCCGGTGGGCCATAGATCAGCCTTGCCTTCGGCATCGCAGTGGCAAGGTAGCTCTCCAGCGCGGCCTGGTCACCGGCACTCCAACCCTCGAAGATGAACCTGATGTCGTTGGTGGCGGCACCGAGGCCTCCGTCCTGCGCTGTCTGCATCAGGTCTGGCTGGACCAGGCGACCGTTGCGGGTGTGAACGACTGTGCGCGGGAACCGCAGTCTGGCCGAACGCGGTACCAGTCCGGCGGCCTTCAGCTTTTTCAGCGTGGCTACTGCTGAAGCCAGTCGGGCCGGTTCATGCTGTGTGCTCACGGCGTACCCCACGCCTGCGGTGTGGAAGGCGTACTCCCACTCCTCGACCACGACGGCGCCCTGAGGCCCGTTGCAGCGCGAGTTGAAGGCAACGTTGGTCGTGTTGTGGAAGGGCGTGGCCGGAGCACTGCCAGCCGTGCCGATGGATGCCAACAGGGCGGCTGCCTGAAGCCAGCGCGCCGTGCTTCTCCCGTGCTGCATTATCACCACCACACCGAACGCAGGTCGTCGAGCATTTGCCATTCATCGCGCGGGGGGCCAAAGGTCTGTGGCCCTGCACCGGCGCGGTCTTCGGGGCCTGTCGGGCCCGCGTCCGGCGGGCCGCCGGGGAAGTCCTGGCCAGGCTCCACGGGACCAAAGAGGTCGTCCACACCAACCGCCGGCTGTCCCCCGCTGGTGTCGCTGAAGTCTCCAAGACCACTGCGGAAGCCACCGAAGTTGCTGCCAAAGGTGCTGTAGCCCTGGGGCCGACTGAAGCCTCCATAGCTGCCACTCATGCCATACTGCCCATAGCTGCTATAGCCGCCGCTGCTGAAGGTGCCAAAGGGATTGCTGAAGGCGTTATCGTAGGAATCCTGTCGGTTGAAAACGCGCATCTGCTCGAACGTTCCGTAGCCGGTGCCCAGGTTGGTCATACCATAGCCGGTCTGCAGACCTGGCCCGGCGCGATAGCCGCCGAAGTTGCTGAGTGAGGTGGGGCCGTAGGCCCCCGGCCCGGCATAGGCACTCTCCGACCCAGAGCCGATACTACTACTGAACTGCGTGGACAAGGTGACCATGAAGTTGTTGGCGATGTAGTTCTGACTCGGAGGGGTCAGGTCAGTGTTGCCATAGCGTGGATCGCTGTTGCCATCAGAGAGGTTGCGGATATACCGGTAGCCGACTGTGACATCGGCCAGACGACCCACTCGGCGTCGGTACCCGACATCAACTTGCTGCTTGTTGAAGTTGGCATACCCGCCGTCGTACCTGGAGGTCTCCGCGCTCAGCACCAGCTCCGAATCCTGGCTCAAGGTGTACGTGATCTGCCCCCGGAGATCGCTTAGGTTGTTGGCCACGATGCGCATCTTCTGGTTGGACCCAAACCCGCTGTACGTAGGGCTGGTCCCGTTCTGTCTGTTGTAGCTGAGGGCCACACCCCAGGGGCTGTCCGGCAGCCGGTAATTGGCTCCTATGGTCAGCATACTGTTATCGACAACCCCGCGCCCCTCCTCAAGGAAGGCCATGCGGTCCTTGCCGAGCGTGGCGTTCAGAGAGAGCTTGTCATTCACCTGCCAGACGGCAGAGAGGCTCCGTGTGACCTGGTCGCTGTCAGCCAGATACCCCACCGAGCCGCCGCTGGTGTAGCGACGCTTCATGAGAGAGAAGTCCAGGTTGATCTTGCTGCTGGGGCGGTAGGAAAGAGAGAAGCGGGACCCGTTGTCCTCATAGCGGTTGGTCTCCGTGTCGCCATCGGTACCGCCGTCACCCCCGCCAGGGTTCAGGGCGGTCCATACCCCCGCCATATAGGTGCCATATGTGTCGCCGCCGTAGTAGCCACTTGAGACGTTGCCTACGGACTCCGTCGTGGTCCTGTCCCAGCTCAGGTCGATCTTGTCGGACGGGGTCCAGCGCACGAGAAGCTGCGAGGTGTTCGATGACGAACTGTTCGTGGTGCCCAGAGCGTCTGATGTGTTCCGTCCTCCGCTCAGGCTAAATGATAGCCGGGAGCTTGGCCTGTAGTTCGCGGACCACTGCATCTGGCGTGTCTTGGTGCCTGTGCGGTCTGTGTCGCTCGTCGCGTCGGCGGACGTGAAGAACTGGTCCGCGTCATACAGACTGAACTGGAGTGAGAACGGCTTTGCGGTCGGGGCATAGTTCAGTTGGTAGGCGGTGGTCGTGAAGCTGCTGTCGTCGCCTGCACCGCGGCGGTTGCTCATGCTCTGGCGCATGATGGCCAGCGTGGGCCATCCCGGGAAATCGAACCTGAGCTCCAGATCGTCACGCAAGCTACTGATCTCCAGTCCGCTGACATCGGAATCTTGCGCTGTTCCGGAGCTCAGTGAGCTGTAGCCTCCGCTATAGCCTCCGTAG
>JABLXH010000050.1 GCA_013178155.1 Armatimonadota bacterium
GTCCATGACCACGTCGCAGACCACTGCTTCGTCCGGTTCGTGGCAGTTCAGCGTCGGCGGCACGGCACCTTCGACGAGCATCTTCAACGTCAGGGCTAGCTCCGAGGCGCCAGTGGCACCGAGCTGGTGACCCTGGATGGACTTGGTGGAGCTCACCAGCGGCCCCTCACTTCCCGGCCTGAACACCTGTGCCAGTCCCCGCGCTTCCATGTCATCCCCACCGGGCGTGCCCGGCGCATGGGCGTTGACATAGGCGATGCTCTCCGGCGCGATTCCGGCACGCCGCAGGGCCGCACTCATGGCCCGCGCGGCACCATTGCCGTCAGGGCAGGGAGCGGTGATGTGATAGGCGTCGCCGGAGCAGCCGTAGCCGACGATCTCGCCCAGGACCTCGGCGCCCCGACGGCGGGCGAACTCAAGCTCCTCCAGTACCATGACTGTCGCCCCCTCGCCCATCACGAACCCGTCGCGACTGCGATCAAAGGGCCGGCAAGCGGTTGCCGGCTCATCGTTGCGGACAGACAGAGCACCAGCCGACGCAAAGCCCGCCAGCGCGGTCGGTGTGACGGCCGCTTCGGCGCCGCCCGAGATCATGACCTTGGCCGCGCCACGGGCGATGATCTCGAAGGCTTCACCGAGCGCGTGGGTACTCGTCGCACACGCCGTCACAACGGCCAGGTTGGGCCCCCGAGCCCCCGTTTCCATCGAGATGAGCCCAGAGGCCATGTCAATGATCATCATGGGCACGAGAAAGGGGCTCACCCGCCCGGGACCACGCTCAAGCAGGACCTGGTGCTGGTCCTCCCAGGTCTTCATGCCGCCAATGCCCGACCCCACGAGCACACCCACCTCATCCGCGATCTCCTCGTCAATGACCAGGCCGGACTGCTCCAAAGCGAGTTTGGCGGCGTAAAGGGCGTAATGGAGGAAGGGGTCCGCGCGCTTGATGAGCTTGGGATCGAGGCGCTCTTCGAGGTCAGGGATATCCGGCACCTCGGCAGCAATACGAACCTTGTAGGCCGAGGTGTCAAACCGCGTGATGGGCTTGACGCCAGAGCGTCCCTCGAGGCAGGCCTGCCACAGCGCCTCCAGGCCAATCCCTGCCGCAGAGAGCGTCCCGATCCCGGTTATCGCCACACGGTAACTCATGTTGGGGTCACCATTCTGGTCAATCGGCCGTTTCGGCCAGTTGCCTCCCGGGGCGGTGACCAAGTGTTTCCCTACCCCCGGAGGCGGACCCGGCCACTCGCCTGTGATGCGATGAGAGCCTCTCTTCTCGGCTGGCTAGCCTTTGACCCCGCGCTCCTCCAGGTAGCGGACGGCATCGCCTACGGTCCGTATCTTCTCGGCATCCTCGTCCGGAATGTCCACGTTGAACTCGTCTTCCAGCGCCATGACGAGCTCAACAACATCCAGAGAGTCTGCTTTCAGGTCGCCGTCGAAGCTGGCGCTCTCCGTGACCTGGCTCTCCTCAACCTTGAGTTCCTTCACAATCAGTTGCTGCACGCGCTCGAACAACGCCATGCGATCTTCACCTCCGTGTGCCATCCGGCACGGATCTGCAGGGATGCTATTGCCAGACGGCCTACATGATGAGGCCGCCGTCAATATTGAGGCACTGGCCAGTCACATAGCCAGCTTCCGGTGAGGCCAAGAAGGCTACCACGTTGGCGACATCCTCCGCGGTACCAGGGCGAGCCAGCGGGATGCGGCTCAGCCAGCCGGCACGCACCTCCTCGGACAACACATGCGTCATGGCCGTCTCGATGAACCCCGGGGCCACCGCGTTGCACGTGATGTTGCGACTGGCGAACTCCTGAGCCGTGCTCTTGGTCAGAGCGATGAGCCCGCCCTTGGAGGCCGAGTAGTTGGCCTGGAACTTGTTGCCCCCGACGCCGACTACTGACGAGATGTTGACGATCCGGCCGTACTCGGCTTTCATCATGGGTCGCACGGCAGCCCTGGTGCAGAGGAAGGCGCCCTTGAGGTTGATGTCCAGGACCAGGTCCCACTGCTCCTCGGTCATCCGGATCATGGGACCATCACGGGTGATGCCGGCGTTGTTCACCAGGATGTCCAGGCGCCCGAAGGTGTCCATGGTGGACTTGACCATAGCGTCCACGTCGTCCGCCCTGGTGACACTGCCGACAGAGACGAGAGTCTGCACCCCCAGTTCGCGGAGGTCAGCGGCAACGCGCTCGGCCCCGTCAGCGTTGACATCGTTGATGACAATCTGGGCTCCCTGGCAGGCCAGTCGCCTGGCGATGACCGCGCCGATTCCTCCCCCCGACCCCGTGATCACTGCAACTTGCCCTGTCAGGTCAAGCATGTCAACTCTCCGTGAATACTTCTAGGACTGCAGCGCCGCGACCGTGGCGCCAATGCTCTCCAGCGTATCCGCATTGAGGGCGCGGGCCTCGGGCACGGCGCGCCTGAGCATGCCCGTCAAGACCTTACCCGGCCCCACCTCGACGAAATCGGTGACACCCATCTCCACCAGCTTCACGATGCAATCGTGCCAGCGCACGGCCCCGGTCAGTTGTGCCAGCAGAGCGGCACGAATGTCGGCGCTGGATGTCCGGGGCATGGCGTCCACATTGGAGACCACTGGAATGGCGGCGTCGGTCAGCGCGACCTGGTTGAGCGCCAAGCCCAGTTTCTCAGCGGCCGGAGCCATCAGCGGCGAATGGAAAGCGCCGCTGACGTTGAGTGGCAGCACTCGCTTCGCTCCCGCCGACGAGGCCAGCTCTGACGCCCGTTGCACTGCGGGCTCCTCGCCAGAGATGACGACCTGGCCCGGTGCGTTAAGGTTCGCCAGGCAGACGACGCCAACCTCCCGTGCTGGCTCGATGGCTGCCGCCAGCGCCTCGGGTTCAAGGCCGAGCACGGCGGCCATCGTCCCTCCCGTTGCCCGTCCCGCTTCGGCCATGTACTGCCCGCGCAGGCGCACAAGCTTGGCAGCCTCGGTGGGCGCCAGACACCCCGCAGCCACCAGCGCTGTGTACTCCCCCAGACTGTGTCCTGCTAAGGCGTCCGGCCGTACGCCCGCCTCAACCAGCAGGTGGCAGACAGCCACTGAATGCGCCAGCAGGGCGGGCTGAGCGTGCTCGGTGCGGGTCAGCTCTTCGGCAGGACCCTCGAACATGAGTTCCAGCAGCGGAAAGTCCAGCGCCGCAGCCAGCTCGTCCAATAAGGCCCGTGCTCCCGGCGATCCCTCATAGAGGTCGCGCGCCATGCCCACTGTCTGCGATCCCTGACCCGGGAAGATGAAGGCTAGCATCGCGCTATTCCAAACCCAGTTCCTTCTTGAGCGCCTTGGTCAGCGCCGGGACCACCTCAAACAGGTCGCCCACGATACCGTAGTGCGCCACGCCGAAAATGGGGGCGTCGGGGTCGTTGTTGATGGCCACGATGCAGTCCGAAGAGCCCATGCCGGCCAGATGCTGTACCGCCCCGGAGATGCCACAAGCGATGTACAGCTTTGGCTGTACGGTCTTGCCGGTCTGACCCACCTGGTGGTAGGCGGGTATCCAGCCGGCGTCTACCGTCGCGCGCGAAGCGCCGACCGCCGCGCCAAGGACCTCAGCCAGCTCGCGAATGAGTGCGAAGTTCTCCGCCTTGCGCAGCCCTCGCCCACCGGAGACGATAATCTCCGCTTCCTGCACATCAAGCTCGTCGCGGCCCTCCTCCCGGATGATCTCCAGGATTTTGGCGGCAATGGCCTGTTCCTTGAGGTCGACATGGCTACGGATGATCTCGGCGGTGCGTGAGAGGTCTGGCTCCGCTTTCTTCATCACTCGAGGGCGCACGGTGGCCATCTGCGGTCGGGCATGGCGGCAGACAATCGTCGCCATCACATTGCCACCGAAGGCCGGGCGAGTCTGCATCAGCAGCCGGGTCTCCGGATCAATCGCCAGGCCGGTGCAATCAGCCGTGAGGCCGGCCCCGATGCGAGCCGCAATCCGCGATGCGAGGTCGCGGCCCATCACTGTGGCACCGATGAGCACAATCTCTGGCTTGTACTGGTTGATGAGTGCCGCGATGACGCTCGTAAACGGATCCGTGCGGTAATGCTCCAGTGTCTCGTGCTCAACCAGGTACACCTTGTCAGCGCCATAGTGTGCGGCGATCTGGGCCAGGGGCTCCACTTGCCAGCCAGCCAACACCATCGCCAGCTCCACGCCCAGCTCGTCCGCCAGCTTGCGGCCTTCGCTGACCAACTCTAACGTGACATCGGCCAGCCGGCCGTCGTGGGTTTCGGCCAGTACCCAGACGCCCTTGTACTGACTGGTGTCCACGTTCTCCTTGCGGGTGATCTCGGCGATAATGGCCCCGAACTTGCAACTGCTGATGCAGGCTCCGCACTGTGTGCAGTTGTCGTTGAAGACCGCCTTACCCTCCACCATGTCAATGGCGCCATACGGGCAGGCACTCAAGCAGAGCTTGCATCCCACACACTTGTCAGCATCAATGTAGATCGGCATAAACGCAGCCCTCCGACGCTACGACTCGGCAGCGCACTATTCCCGTGTTCGCAAAGCCGTCGCCCGTCCTAGACGACCTGTTTTTCGCGCAGGATCTTCACCAGGCGCTCAACGACATCATTGACGTCGCCTTCCAGACGCTCTCCCTGCGTGTGCCGCTGCGGCGCAAAAACCTTGACCACATTGGTGGGCGATCCGTTGAGGCCGCACCGGCTCTCGTCGGCCTCAATGTCGGCAGCCGTCCAGGTTGGGATCTCTTTCTTCCGAGCCTTCATCACGTTCTTGAGACTGGCATGACGTGGCTCGTTCATCTGCTTGACGACAGTGATCAGGCAGGGCAGGCGTGTCTCGACGACCTCAAAGCGGTCGGAGAGCAGACGCTTCACCCGTGCCTTCTTCCCCTCCACCTCAATATCAATGGCGTAGGTTACCTGCGGGATGCCAAGGTGTTCGGCAAGCCCCGGTCCCACCTGCGCTGTGTCCCCATCGAAGGCCTGCTTGCCGCAGATGATCAGGTCGTACTCGCCCAGCTTCTTAATGGTCTGCGCCAGGGTGTACGACGTGGCGAGGGTGTCGGAGCCGGCGAAGGCGCGGTCGGAAACCAGGATGGCCTCGTCGGCGCCCATGGCCAGCGCGTCTTTGAGCGCCTGCTGGGCCTGCGGCGGCCCCATCGTGATGACCGTCACCTTCCCGCCGTGTTTCTCCACCAACTGCAGCCCGCACTCAATGGCATTCTCGTCGAAGGGGTTGATGATGCTTGGCACCCCTTCGCGCACCAGAGTGTTGGTGACCGGGTCGATGCGCACCTCGGTGGTATCCGGCACCTGCTTGATGCTAACGATGATATTCATGTAAGGCCTCCGGCATGACGTCTCGTAGCCCGGCAGGAATCAGTCCCGGCCCCCGAGAGGCTCAGGTCCGCTACGGGAGCCGGGCGTGAGACCCTACTTGCGCTGGCTGATGGCTTCCTTCAGTACTTCCAGCGCTATGACATTGCGCTGGATTTCCGAGGTCCCCTCGACCAACTCGAAGAGCTTGCTTTCGCGGAGATAGCGCTGCACGGCATGGTCACAGATGTAGCCATGGCCCCCGTGGATGTTGACCGCGCGGTTGCACACACGGGCGCAGACCTCCGAGGTGTAGACCTTGGCCATGGCCGCGATCTTGCTCAGCTCGGGGCTTCCATTGTCCTTGCACCAGGCGGCCTTCCGGGCCAGCAAACGCCCGGCCTCGATCTCCATCGCCATGTCAGCGATCTGGTGCTGTATGGCCTGGAACTCCGAGATCTTCTGGCCGAACTGCTCGCGGACCAGCGAGTAGGCGACGCCGTCGTCGTAGGCCTTCTGAGCCAGGCCGACAGCCCCGATGGCCATGCCGATGCGGCCCACGTCGAGCAGGTCCATGGCCACGCGGAAGCCCCGGCCTTCACGCCCCAGGACGTTCTCCCTGGGCACGCGTGCGTCCTGGAAGATGAGTTCGGTGTTCGGTACCGAGGGGAAGCCCATCTTCTTCTCGTTCTTACCGATCTCAAAGCCTTCCATCCCCTTCTCCACGATGAAGGCTGTCAGACCGCGCATGCCCTTCTCAGGGTTGGCATTGGCAATGACCACATAGGTCTCAGCCGCGCCGCCGTTGGTGATGAAGATCTTGGTGCCATTCAGCAGATACTCGTCGCCCACCAGCTTCGCCTTGGTCTTGACGGAACCGGCGTCAGAGCCGACATCCGGCTCGGTCAGGCCCATGGCCCCGATCTTCTCGCCTGTGGCAAGGGGCGTGAGGTACTTCTGCTTCTGCTCCTCAGAGCCGAAGGCCATGATGGGATACATGCACAGCATGTGCGCGGCAAAGACGGCCCCGCTGGTGGTGCAGGCATGGGCCAACTGCTCGCCCACCACAGCCCAGTCCATCCAGCTCAGCCCCATGCCCCCGTACTCCTCAGGCACCGGGATGCCAAACAGGTCCATCTGGGCCATCTGCTTGACGTTGTCCCAGGGGAACTCCCCCTTGGCATCGGTTTCCTCAGCCTTCGGCGCCAGAACATCGTCGCAGAATTCCTGAACCGCCTCGTAGAGCTCAAGCTGCTCCTCGGAGAAGCCAAAATCCATGGTTGCTGCCTCCCTGAATAGTGCGCTCCGGGCTCAGCGCCCGAAGTCCGTAGTTCCAGCCGGAACGCGTGACGTTACTTGGTCCACTCGAGGACGCTGCCAGCCAGTGAGAAGCCAGCGCCGAAGGCCACCAGCAGCAGGTGCTGGCCGTTGCGCAACTCTCCAGCCCGGTACAGATCATCGAGGGCCAGCGGGATCGAGGCGGCCGAGGTGTTACCGTAACGCTCCACGTTGCAGAATACGTGGGACTCCGGCAGGCCCAGGCGCTTGGCCGCCGCGTCGATGATGCGCTTGTTGGCCTGGTGCATGATGGCCCAGTCAATATCCCGGTTGGTCAGTCCGGCTTGTTTGATGGCGGCCTCGGCCACTTCCGGGCAACCCCGGACCGCCAGCTTGAACACTTCGTGCCCCTCCATGTACAGGAAGTGGGCTTTCTGCTCCAGCTCCTGCAGACTGACAGGGCGTCGCGATCCACCCGCGGGCAAGGTCAGATAGTGGCTGTTAAGGCCATCGGACCACAGGGAGAAGCTCAGGAAGCCGTGTCCGGGCTTGGCGGGTGACACAACGGCGGCACCGGCCCCGTCCCCGAAAAGGACACACGTGGCGCGGTCCTCCCAGTTCACGATCCGCGACAAGGTCTCTGCGGCCACCACCAGCACATGGTTGCACAGGCCGGCCATCACATACCCGCTGGCAACCGACAGGGCGTACAGAAAGCCCGTACAGCCAATAAGCAGGTCGAAGGCCCCGGCCCTGGTGGCACCAATACGGCCCTGCAGGATGGAGGACGTCGAGGGGAACATGTGGTCGGGAGTGACGGTGGCGCAGATGACCAGGTCCAGATCCTCGGCACTCAACTGGGCATCGTCCAGCGCCCGCTGTGCCGCCATCAGGGCGAGGTCGGAAGTCGCCTGTTCCGGAGCGGCAATGTGCCGCTCCTTCATGCCGGTATGACTGACGATCCACTCGTCAGTGGTGTCTACCATCTTCTCCAGATCAGCGTTGGTCAAGACGCGATCTGGGACGTAGGACCCCAGTCCCGCCAGTTTGGCACCACGAACCATCATATGCCAGGGCCACCTTAGGATTCTCGGGTTCGGCGTCGGAGGTAGCGACCTGGCCCAGGTCTAGTCTCACAACGCTGACCCACAGGCCCGGCGGCCCCGTCTTGCCCCACCAGGGCGTTCCCTCCCGACCACCGGATCGTCCAGGTCGTCACACTAAGCGCCGCCGGGCGCACCGCAGGTGAGCGTGGGCGATAGCTAGCCCGATGTCACCTGAACTGGCGCCGGAAGCGCGCTGAGGCATTCCGCCATCCTCTGTACCACACGACTCTCGGCACCCGCAGCCGCCACCCCAATAGCATTGGCGATGGCTCGGGCATCGGACTTGCCGTGGGAAACGACGCACACACCGCTAACCCCAAGCAGCAGTGCCCCCCCATACTCGGCATAGTCCAGTTGTCGGGCCATACGCTTGAGCTCCGACTTCATGATCCACGCGCCCAGCATAGCCCGCCAACTGGTGCGGAAAGTCTTCTTGAGCTCGGAAAGCACCAGATGTCCGACCCCTTCGGCGACCTTGAGGACCACGTTGCCCACAAAGCCGTCGCAGACGGTCACATCCACCGCGCCCTCGAAGATCTGAGTGCCCTCGACATTCCCAACGAAATTGATTGGCGCATTCTGCAGCCGGGCGGCCGTAGCCAACGTGAGATCGTTGCCCTTGCAGGGCTCTGTGCCGATGCTCAGCAACCCCACCCGGGGGTTCTCAATGCCCAGAGCGTGCTCTGCGTACTGGCTACCCATGATCGCGTAGGCCAGAAGGTGCTCGGGCTTGCAGTCCACATTGGCGCCAGCATCCAGACAGATCCGCTTGCCCAGGGGTGTGGGCATGAAGACAGCGATCCCTGGGCGAGCCACGCCCGGCAGGCGCCCCAGTCGCATGGTGGCGGCCGCCATCAGGGCCCCGCTGTTGCCGGCGGAGACGACCGCGTCGGCCTGACCGTCGCGGACCAGGTCCACGGCCAGCGTCACCGACGACCCCGCCTTCTGGCGCAGCGCCAGCATCGGGTTGTCGTCCATCTCCACCACGTCATCGGCATGCTGCACACGAACGTTGGGCGGGAGTGCCCCATGTTCGGCCAGCAGCGCCCGCACCTGGCTCTCACGGCCCACAAGGACGATCTCGCCGGCCAGGTCGGGCGCGGCCAGTACGGCCCCAGCCACAATCTGGCCGGGGGCGTTATCCCCGCCCATTGCGTCAACGGCGATCACCATGGCCGCACCGGACATCAGAGGGTATCATGGACGGGCATGAGAACTCAGCGCGACTTGCTCTTCTCGTCCCTGTCTTTGACGGTGTGGTCAACCTTCTGTCCCTTGTAGTAACCACACTTGGGACAGGCGTTGTGGGGTCGGACCGTCGCGTGGCAGTTGGAGCACTCCCCGACTGCCGGAACACGCAAGGCGTCGTGCGTGCGCCGCTTGTTGGTGCGCGTATTCGAGTGCCGCCTCTTGGGCAGTGCCATCCGTGCTTCTCCTTCTCACCGCTACCGCGCCGCGGATTACAGTTTCAGATCGCGCAGGGCTGACCAGCGCGGGTCGATCTCGTCCTCCCCGCACGGACACGGTCCTGAACTCAACGGGCGGCCGCACCGAGGGCACAGACCGGCGCAGTCGTCACGGCACAACGGCCGGGACGGAACCTCCATCGCCACCAGTTGTCGCACCAACTCACTCAGATCCACATCCTCCTCGTTGAGGATCGGGATCTGGCCCTCCTTGCCCCGGGCGATGAGCTGAGCCTCGGGCGTGTCCACCTGCTCCAGCGCGCACTCCTCGTTGACGCTGATCTGCAGCACCTGCACAAACTCAACGAGACACCGACTGCATTCCAGTCGAATCGGAACCCGCAGCCAGCCACGCGCGCTGACGCTGCTGCCACCGTGCGTGAGTTCGATCTCACCCTCGACGAGACCCACCGCCTCCACACCCGTCCCCGGACACAGCGGATCGCGAAGCTCGACCCGTCGTCGCCCCCCCACGTGGCGCAGTGGTCCCAATGCGTGGCGCATAATGCGAATCGCGGCCGACAGTCAGCCGCGATGTCTGCTCCCCTTTTTCCGGACGTGAGTATAGCTTAGGCTCGTTGCCCTTGTCAAGTCAACGGTCCGCACGCGTCGACTGGCTCGCCGCACGGAGAACCTCACCCAGGAAGGCATGGTTGTCTCCGTGCCCGGTTCGTAGAGCCACGATCTGACCGATGATGGGGCGCCCGCAGAGGAACAGGTCGCCAATGAGGTCAACCAGCTTGTGGCGGGCGAAGGCATGGGGCAGGGGTTGCGCCGCGGACACATGGTCGTCATAGATCACGACGCTCAGGGCCTCAACCTCTGACGGGATCTCCTCCTGCCCCAGCATCTCCCGGACCTGGTCGGCCGTGGCGAAGGTCCTTGCCGGAGCCAGTTCGTCGCCGAAATCGGCATCGGGCGTGAACCGGGCCCATTGCCGACCGATCAGCGGTTCCTGGTAGTCCAGGACGTATGCCACCGACGGGGTCTCGGCCGGCAGGCCGACAATCGCGCCGCTGCCACTGACCACGTATACCGCATTTGGCAGCACCAGCGGCTCCCAGACCTCCTGGCTTTGGGCCCGTCCCGCGGTCTTCAGCACTTCCCACCAGGTCAGCGCACTGCCGTCAAAGAGGGGTAACTCAGGGCCGTCCGTGACGATGAGGGCATCGCTGATCCGCGCCGCGCACAGCGCCGCCAGGGCGTGCTCCACGTAAGACACACTGGTGTCAGCCGAGCCAATGGCGGTGCAGTGCACTGCCGGCACAAGGTGCTCCAGACTGACCGGCCATTCGACATCCAGGTCCGCGCGCCGCACCCAGATGCCTCTCCCCATTTCGGCCGGCATGAGGGCGACATTCAGCGACCGGCGCGACAGTGTCCCCAGCGCCGGAGGTAGATGGACCGGGTTTCTCAGAGTGGCCCGTTTCATCCCCAGGCAACCGTTAGGAGGGGCCGCGGGACGGCCCCGTTGGGTTCAGTATGCATCCTCGTACAGGTCCAGGACATCGGCAGCGGTCAGGCCACCAGGGGTTTTGGCCACGGCGAGGCGCATGTAGCGGAGCGTATCCGTCGCCATCTGGGTCAGCATGTCGTCGGCGACGCCCAGGTCGCGCAGGCGCAGGTCCATGCCGATGCTTCGCAAGAGGTCCGCCAGGGCGTCTTCGACGTCGGCCGCCGCACTCACGCGCGTCAGACCTGCTTCGGACCCCCCGAGGGCAGCGGCCAAGGTGGTCATCTTCTCGGGCAAACGGGGCCCAACGCGCCGGACCCAGGGCAGGATCAGAGCCGCCAGCCCGGCGCCATGGGCAATGTGCGGGTAATGCCCGCTGACCGGGTGTTCCATGGCATGCATCACGGTGGCACCACAGTTGGCCAGCGCATAGCCCGCGTAGACGTTTGCCAGCAGCATCTGTTCGCGCGCCTGGTGGTCCTGACCCGCTCTGACGGCACGGGGCAGGTAACGCCCGACCAGGCCGATCGCCTCGAGGGCGAGCAAGTCCGTCAAGGGTTGGGCCGCAGTAGAGACGAAAGCCTCCATGGCGTGGCACAGCACGTCCACGCCCGTGGCTGCTGTGACATTGGGCGGCACGCTGTAAGTCAACTCGGGGTCGCAGATGGACACCCGCGGCTGGATATGTGGGCTCCGCAAGGCCATCTTCTCATGGCTGTCACTAATGGTTATCACGGCAAAGGGGGTCAACTCAGACGAAGTTCCTGCGGTCGAGGTCACGCAAAGCACCGGAAGGGTCGCCGCTGTAGGGACTGTCTTGTCACGCCCCGCTTCCGCCACCAGAAGCTGCCGCGCCGTTGTGTCATGCGTGGCGACCACAGCCATGGCCTTTCCGGCATCCATGACGCTGCCGCCCCCGACGGCCACCACCAGGTCGCACCGCTCCCGGCGTGCCAGCGCCGCTCCGTCATCCACGGTCTCGACGGTCGGGTTAGGCGGCACGCCCCCGTAGACGATACTCTCTACGCCACTGGCGCTCAGCAGCTCCCTCGCACGGTCCAGATGGCCTGTCTGGGCGAGCGAGCGGGTCCCGGTCACCAGCAGGGCCCGTCGGCCAAGCAAGGCGGCTTCCTCGCCCAACCGGCGAAATGTGCCCTGACCGAATACCAGGCGCGTGGGCGAGGTGAACTCAAAGACCATAATGATCACTCGCTCCCTGGCCGTGCCAATGGGATGAGACAACGGATGGTCGTGCCCTTCCCCAACTCGCTCTCGGCCTGGAGTTGGGCCCCGTGGGCGTCCATGACATTCCTTACGATCTTGGTCCCCAGGCCGGTTCCGCCGGACTTGGTCGTGCGTATCCGATCGGTGAACAGGTCAGGAAGAACCTCAGGAGGTATCCCGCTTCCGGTGTCCGAGACCTCCAGGACCACAGATGTTCCGCCGGGACCCGGCTCGTCGCCGCCGAGACGGGTGCGTACGGTTACGCTGCCGCCCGGTGGTGTCGCCTGGATAGCGTTGTAGACCAGGTTGTATACTGCGTTGTAGATCCGGCCCTGGTCGAGGTCGAGGTCCGGCAGTTCGGTCTCGGGCACGTAGCGCAGCTCAAGCCCCGCCTTCTCGCCCACCAGTCGCAGGGCCTTCATCACGCTCTCGACTATAGGGGATAGTTGTTGCCGCTCGAACACGGGCTCTGAGACCACGCCCTTGACCGCGTCCGAGATCTCCTTCATACGCTGTTGGACGGCGTCGGCGCCGTCCATGATCATGTCCAGCATCTCGGGATAGAGAGCCCGGAGCGCGTCGAGCGCACTCCAGGCCTCCTCCAGCAGCGGTCCGGGGAAATTCTCCGGGGTGAGGAGCTCTTCCAGCCGCTGATAGCACTCTTCGGCCACCATGCGCAAGGTCTCGGCGCCGGTCTGCGAGGGGGTGATCATGTTCTTGACATCGTGGCTGAGGTTACCGATGTATCGCACAATCTCGGCTACGCGCGCCTGCTCGTACAGACGCGCTGACTCTATCGCGATAGCAATCTGCGCCCCCAAAATGTCCAGCACCTCGGCATCAGCGTCATCAAAGTCACCGGCGTCCTTGTTCAGGACCTGCATGACCCCAATCGTCTCGCCCCGAGGGCTCCTGAGCGGCACGGTGACCTGGTTGCGGACATGGTAGTGGAGTTGCTCCTCCACGTAGCGCGACCGCTCCGCCTCCTGTTGGAAGTCCTGACTGACGCGCAGTGCACCCGTCCTGAAGACGGCACCGGCCAAGCCCTCGTCCGGGGCCAGTTCCATGCCCATGATCTCGTCGGCCTTGGCCCCGATGACATACGTGTAGACCAGCTTGTCGCGCTCCCGGTCGTACAAAGCCACAGAGCCGTCCCGCGCCCCCACGCAGTCCAGTGAGACTCGCAGCGCCTCTCTGACCACTTCAGTGAGGCTCGTGACGGACCCCAGGGCAGCGGTGATGTGGTGGATCGCCTCCAGATGCCGTTCCCGTTGTCTGAGCCGCTCCTGCACGCTCGCCAGCATCGCCGTGCTGTCATCCATAGTGCTACTCCTGGCACGTCAATGGTGGGCCTGTTCGGTCCTTGAGCTTCGCCACACTCGGTGGGAAGTCCTGCCGCCGATCGCGCCACGGCGACGGTCTCTCGCCCGAAGGCCCTGAGCGCCTGTGTCCCACGGGTTCAGCCGTACTGGACCCTTGACGCAGGCCCCCAAAAGTGTTACATTCGGCGCGCGGGAATCAGTGTTGTTGTCGGGGCCGGTTGTGGGGAGTCTGGGAGCTTCACTGATCCCGGCGCCGGTGAAGCAACAGGAGGTTTCGGCACATGCCGAAAGGCACGGTCAAGTGGTTCAATGACGCAAAGGGGTACGGGTTCATTGCTCAGGATGGCGGGGAAGACGTGTTCGTGCACTACTCAGCGATCTCCGGGGAAGGCTACAGGTCACTGGTGGAAGGGTCGCGCGTGCAATTCGACATCGAGCAGAGTCCCAAAGGCCCCCGGGCCGCGAACGTCGTCGTGACAGAAGCAGCCCCCGAAGCGGATTCCTGGTAGTCCAAGCGCGGGAGAGCGTTCGCTGTAGGAAGCCTTCTGGGCCCCTCGACAGGCTCAGGAGAACCATAAACTGCGCCGTGCGTTCAACGGACAGGACCGAGCGGTTCCTGTCCGTCTGCGTAATCCTGTGACACCCGGAGGGACCATGAAATCCCATACCGTCTACCTCACGCTGAACATCCCCTCCCGGCTCGCCTTCGAGAACATTACCCCCCAGGTCCAGGCCGCGGTGCGCGAGAGCGGCGTGAAGGAAGGGCTGGTGCTGGTCAACGCCATGCACATCACCTCGTCGGTGTTCATCAACGACAACGAGCGTGGTCTGCACCGCGATTTCGGCAAATGGCTGGAGGAACTGGCCCCCTTCAATCCTGACCCCAACGTGTATCACCACAACCGGACCGGAGAAGACAATGCCGATGCCCACCTCAAGCGCCAGATCATGGGGCGCGAGGTGGTCGTCGCGATCACCGATGGCCGTCTCGATTTCGGGCCTTGGGAGCAGATCTTCTACGGCGAGTTCGATGGCAACCGACCGAAACGAGTGCTGGTGAAGATCATCGGGGAATAGACCCGACCGCGGTTGCGCCAAGTGATCAGGGGCGAGGCCAAGTGACCTCGCCCCTGACGTGAGCGCCCGCGGGGCACTAGCTATCGAGGATGCACTGAAGGTGCGCGCCCGTGTCCAACACCATCTGCTCCGGGTACTGCGGGTAGCTGGCCAGTTCGGCCGTCAGGTAGTCGTTATAGCCTACCCCGCGCAGAGCGTTGATGGTGCGTGGGAAGTCCAGGGTCCCAGTGAGCAACGGCACGAACATCCGGGTACTGGCATTGAAGTCCTTGATGTGGATCTTGGCGATACGGGAACCCAGGATCTCGATCCACTGATGCGGGAAGCCGTACAGCAGGATGTTGCCGACGTCGAAGTAGGCCTTCACAAGCGGGTGGTGGAAGCTGTCAATGAAGTCGCGGAATTCAAGGGGGCTGAGCAGGAACTTGTTCCAAACGTTCTCCAGCGCCATCACGACACCCAGCTCTTCGGCTGTCGGTAGCAGTTCGGTCACGCTCTTGTGCGCCAGTTCGTAGGCGGCTGCGTAGGACACATCCTCGGTCACCACACCCGGTACGACCAGTACGGCGTTGGCGCCGGCCCATTTGGCCACTTGCAGAGCGTGCCGGATGCCCTCCACGCCCTTGACCCTGATCTCCTCGTCAGTGCTTGACAGCGGCCACTGCCAGTGTGTGGACGCCATGACGCTGTGAAGCTCAATGCCCTTGGCCTCGGCGGCGCGGCGGACCTCGGCGACCTGGTCTTCTGTCTCGTAGTCGCTTGGGATCTCCACTCCCTCCAACCCCGCCTGCCTGGCGAGCGCGAAGCGGTCGTCCAACGAAAGCTTCGTCGGCAGGCTTCCGAAGTAAATCCCTTTCTTCACGGGCCATCCTCCTTGTCGGATTGCGGGTGTCACAGACAACAGAAGCTTAACCTGGGACTGCTAGACCTGTTCGCTCCCCGAAGTTGTGCCACCTGCAACCGACTTTCAGTATGCCGGCACTGTGGGGTTCCACCATGTGGTGGCGAACACATTACGCCACAGCGTCTCCCGATCAGGTTGGACATTGCGCTTGAGGTAGTACTCCACGGTCTCGCGGTTGGTGTTGCCCCGGAAGGCTACCAGGACGGTATCCTTGCCGCTGTCATTGACCAGCGTCACCAGGAAGCGGATAGTCATGGAGTCAACTGACCTGTCGGTTCGCAACGCGTTGACGGCAACTGCATAGGCGGTGTCCATCACCAGGGGGTACAGAGGGGTTTTGGGCATGCCCTTCGGTACCTGAACAGTGATCAGGCAGTAACCCGTGAAGGGATCCAGGGAGGCCTGCACATCGGCCCCAAGGGGGTTGCCGGTGGTAGGCCACGTGAGAGTGCCCAGGGACCGGGTGAGGTACAGGTCGCTGTCAGACATTGGCCCTGCGACGCTCTGGGTCACACGCTGGACCACCGTGGGCCCTTTGTCGGCCTTGGTTGCCTGCTCCGGCGTGGCCGCCTTGCCCATGTCTTGGGGCTGACCTGCCATGGGTGTCGGTCGGGTCGTGGGCCGCGCCGAGGGGGCCGAGGGTAACGCCCCCGGACCACCGCGCCCGCCTGCTCCGGGACGATAGGCAGGCCGTGACACAGCGCGTGGTTCCGCTTGGCCGACGTCCCGGGGCTTGCGCACCAGCCAGACGGTGATGAAGGTGACGAGCAAGGCAACGACCAGGAAGGCGGCGATCGCGGCCACTATCAGGCCCACGCGAGGGGCCCGGCCCACCTCGCCGGGTTCTGGTGCCTCGCTATCGGGCCCCATGGCCTCAGCGCGCCGGACGTGCTCCAGACGTGCCTGCACATCGGCGTTGGCTTCGAGGCGCAGTGACAGCTCGTACCACTGCGCGGCCACGTGGTAGTCTTGCTGGGCGGCCGCGATATCGCCCAGCGCAGCATGGGCACTGGCGCTGGTGGGATGGGCAGCGACCAGACGTTGACCCAGACCGCGCGCCGCTTCCCAGTCCTGGCGGGCGATCAGTTCCGCAAGTTCAGCCAGCCCTTCCGGCAAAGGCAGTTCGGCAGAGTCTTGGTCCCTCACGTCGTGTCACCCTATGCACCGGCGATCTGGTTGGTGGAGCCGTAATGCTTCTCCATACGGTACCGCGCGGGCACATAGCCCGCACGGAGGTAGGTCTGGACAGCGCGCTCGTTGGAGATGGTGGCATCCAACGCAGCCTTGGGACAGCCATTCTGCTGGAACCAGCGGTCGGCCTCCTCCAGCAGCGCCCGGGCCCACCCCTCTCCGCGTCGGCGAGGCGCCACGTAGATGTTCTTGATGTACCCCACCAGCGGCTCAACCATGGTCGTGATCAGTGACAGCCAGATCAGCCCGCAGACCCCCTCCTCATCCTCCAACACCAGAATCCGCTCCATCTGCGAACGCAGTGCCTGCCTGAGCTGGGCCTCGTAATCACGCAGGAAACTCACCGTCATGCGGAAGCCGGGAAAGTTGGTTTCGTAGACTTCCTTCTGGAAGGCCAGTACCGCCGCACGGTCGGTACGCCAGTTCATGGCGCGAATCTGGGGTGGCAAGGCCGTCTCCTCCTGCTGCACCGCGAACATCACAGCCCCTGGTCAATGAGCTGCACGTGCTCTTCGACGACCCGACGCGGTGCCAGACGGATGAAGAGCTGCAGGGCACCGATCAAGACTGCGACGTCATCGAGTTGTCCCAGCCCGACCAACGGGAAGTCCGGAATAAGGTCCAGCGGGACAAGGAAGTAAATGATTCCGGCCACCAGCATCAGCTTTGGCAGCCAGAAGACCCGACGATCGGTAAAGAGGCGCCAGTACAGGCGGATGAAGTTGGGCAGGTGCAACAGCATCCGCAAACGGAAGTCCCCGCCGGGGCCGCCAAACAGCGTCGCGCTCTTGCGCACTCGGTTCATCGTGTTGTGCTCCCCTGCACTCCTGAGACGGTTAAGCCCTCTGTTGTGGACGCCGGGGAACCGTCGTGAGTTCCCCTCTGTTGTCGGACCCTCAGGGGCGCAGACCCTCGACCGCCTGGCGTACCCGTGCGGTGCGCAGTTGCGCTATGAACTCAGGGGCCTGGGTCTTGGCATACACAGCGGCGATCTGTCCCGACGTCGCGCTGTCGGAGCTCAACCCCAACTCGCGCATGACCACTGCCGTCTCCGAGCGCTCCAGTACTTCATCGAGTCGGGTGATGATTGCCAGGAGCCGGCTGTAGTCAGCCGCCTCCAGCTTCCCCGCACCAATAGCGCTGGCCGGCGGGTTGGGCAGCAGGCCCCGTGTAACGGCGTCGGCGAGCCTGGTTCCTGCCGCATAGCCGCCCCCCAGACCAGCAATCTGGTCCGCCAGACGTCCCAGATGAGTCCAGTTGATGGTCTCGGTGACAACCTGCAGCGTCGGCGTCTCGCCGCTGGCAATCTCGTGGACGGTCGGGTGCCACTCAGCCAGGCCTTCACCAACCACCGTGCCATTCGTGCTAACCACGTGGCCCGGACCTCCGAGTGCAAGGCGGACCTCCAGCCCCGACAGCATCACCTCGACCGCTGTTTGCAGGTCTGGCATCTCGGGCTGCTGGCTGTCGCTGGCATCTCCGGGGACCGACGGCGAAGGCAATGCGTCCAACGGCATCTCCTGCGCACGCCACGTCATGCTGTACCTTGTGGTCAGCCGGTGCATGGCCCTGTCCACCTGGACCTCCGGCGCCCCCGGGTAATCGCCCAGAAGGGCTGTTCCGGCCGGCCCCACGCCCTTGGCCTCAACATACCGCCAGCCGTCCCTCTCAAACTCACGGACGCTCCAGGCCTGGCCCAGCGGCCCCGACTTCAGGTCCGCGAGAGGCGCGGCACCGGAACCCATGCTCTCCATCAGCCGGGCGTCCATGCCGATCAGGATGGTAGCGGCGAAGCCGAGGTCGGGTTGGGCAACGAACTGAGCGTCCAGCTTCAGGCAACCTGTCAGAGGCACGACGACCAAGGCGGCGAGAGCTGGCGCGACCAGGCGTAGACGACGCTGCATGAGTGTGCCTCCTGCTATTGGTAGCGTCCGAACTCCTCGATGGCAGCAAAAAAGGCTTCGATGTTCGCCCAGGGCACATCAGGCTCCAGGACATGGGTCGGGGCCAATAGCAGTCCGCCACCCCGGCCCACCGTCTCGATGAGCCACCTGACCGTCTGTCGCATCTCGTCCGGCGTGCCGAAGGGGAAAGTGGTCTGAGTGCCCACGCAGCCCCAGAAGGCGATGCGGTCACCGTACTCCGCCTTGAGTTTCTGCGGGTCCATGCACTCGGGCTGCACAGGGTTGAGGATCGTCATCCCGATCTCAATCAGGTCGGGGATGATGGCCTCGACATTGCCGTCAGAATGGTACCAGATCTGGATCTCCGGTCTGATTTCCCGCGCCGCCGCCCAGGCCCTGGCCCAGCGCGGTTTCAGCCACTCCCGCCACATCTCCGGAGACATCATCATCTTGTGCTGCATGGCCACATCATCGCCACAAAGCAGGCAGTCCACTCCCGCCTCGGCATAGCGCCGGCATTGGAAGACCCGGTCCTCGGTCACACGATCCAGAACATACGCCGCCTGGTCCGGGTTCATCACGAAGTCCATCATCAGCTTCTCCATGGACGTGATCTGCCAGGCGTTCTCCCAGATGTGGCCCACGCTGCCCTGGACATACCAGCCGGCATCGTGGAGGCGCTGCACCTCTGCTTCGAGGTGCTGGTGCCGGGCCGGGGCCGTGAAATCAGGCCACGGAAACTCCTCCATGCGTGCCACACTGTCCACGCTTTTCATCGGAAAGTCCAGTCGCCAGAAATGATGGAAGCTGCCCGGGATGTGAGCCGTCCCGTACTCACTGATGCTGGTGCCCTCCGGCAGGCCCTGGGGGTACCACTCCGACCAGTCCACCGCGCGGTCCGATCCGGCGAACCCAACAGCGGTCACGTCGTAGTCAAAGTACGCGGCTGGGTCGGTCTGCCCGGTAGCGGCCTCGAAGGCCGCCTGCACCGCCGGCGTGAAGCTCGCCGTCTTGGGCACCCGGTCCGGTTGCTGGCGGTTCATCGCTGTCCACACACGCTCACGTTTGGTCATTTCGGCCACTTGCACTCCTTGCTGTAGAGTCAGATAACAGTTGGGCGCACACCCCGGCTATCTGTCTTCCATGCCTGTGGTACCGGCGGCCCGACCTGGGACCAGTTACCGGGTCAATCTCGCTCGCCGCGCCAGGTACGCGCGCAGGGCCCGATCGAAGGGCTCGTCCGTGATCAGGGTCTGGTAGTCTATGCCCACCGCCCGGCAACCGTCGCGCAACTGCCCGATGAAGGCCTGCAGTTGGCGCCGATAGGCGGCGCGGATGTCATCGCTCTCGGTGGGGAGCCGTTCGCCGGTCTCCAGGTCCTCAAACACGGTTGGTCCGCGGAAAGGGAAGCTGGCCTCGGCCCCGTCAAGGACGTGAAAGACGATGGCGTCATGGCCCCGGTGCCGGAAATAGGCCAGACTGCGCAGAACCCGCTCGGGCTCATCAAGCAGGTCGGATAGCAGCACGATGAGTCCCCGTCGTCTCATGGCACTGGCCGCTTCGGCCAGCGCAGCGCTGAGCCCCGTCTCCCCGCCGGGTCCCACGTTGTCCAGTGCCTCCCAGATGCGCCGGACGTGAGCGGGGCGGGCCAGCGGCGCCAGCCAGTGCCGCACCGCTGTATCAAAGACGGCCAGACCCGGCGCATCCCCCTGACTGACGGTCAGGTAGGCCATTCCAGCGGCCAGGTAACTGGCATACTGGAGCTTGGTAACCGGACCAGAGGCATACCCCATTGAGCCGCTGGCGTCCAGCACCAGGAGCACACTCATGTTGGTCTCAGCGTCGAACTGCTTGATGAAGAAGCGGTCGCTACGGCCATAGAGCTTCCAGTCCAGGTGCCGCAGCTCATCGCCTGGGCTGTAGTCCCGATGGTCAGCGAACTCGACGCTGGCTCCCCGGAAATGACTGCGATGCTGGCCGGTGAAGTGCCCCTCCACCATGACCCGCGCCCGTAGCTCCATGCTGCGCAGTCGGGCAAGCGTCTCAGCCGTCAGTGCTTCGCGGACCTGTGTCATGGGTCCCCATCATGGCCGGTGGGAGGGCCGAGCCGCTCGCACTGCCCCGCCGCCGAAAGCGTGGCCCCCTGAGCCGCCAGCCCATCGGCGAGGTTATTGCGCTCTCTCGGCACGTGCTGGATCTCAAAGCCCTCGAACTTGCTCCGTAGCCGGACAGCCCACTGGAGCAATGGTTTGATGGCCGGGGTTCGCACCTTATAGACCCCCTGCATTTGGCGCACCATGAACTCGCTGTCGCTATAGACGCGCAGGTGGGTGATGCCACGGCTGTGAGCCTCCGCCATCCCGGCGATGAGGGCCCGGTACTCAGCCACGCCGTTGGTCGTAACGCCCAGCGGGATGGCCCGCTGGACGATGACCGCATCGTGGGCTGTAGTCAGCACAAATCCAGCGCCGGCGGGGCCGGGATTGCCACGCGACGCGCCGTCGGTGTACAGGTTCGCTTCCTTCAACTCGGGGATGCGCTCCCATCATCATTGGAGTCGGTAGGGGCGGGGGCCTCCGGACCCGCCGGCAGGTCAAGCCGGGGAGGCAGTTCGACGCCCGGCACCGGCGGCGGCGGGGCGTATTCTCCGGGCTGGTAGCCGGTCAGCAGAGGCTGTGCCGCCGTTGTCACGGGGGCCTTCGCGCCCAGGTTCTGGGCCAGCAACTCCAGGTCGAAACCCTCCTTGCGGACCCGCAGATCGTAATACAGCAGGACCAGGCCGATGATCTGCACCGGCTGCACAAGGGTACTGGCCGCCATGCTGAGGCCCTGGTTGAGAGCCTGAGCCAGGCCCGGGTTGCGCTCCATCAGCAGGAAGGCAGAGAGGAAGGTCACCGGATAGACGACGGCACCGGCCACGAGCTGTATCAGCATGCTCAGCAAGAGATAGGTGCCGAAGCACCGCCACCAGTGGCCCGTGACCAGGTCCCGGCTGCGACGCAAGGCCTCCATCAGCGGCGCTCGCTCCACGGCGATAACCGGCGTTACGAACATGAAGAGCGTACCCAGAAAGATGCCAGGGATCAGGCATAGCAGCGTGCCAACGGCGGTCATCAAGCCCACGATCATGACCCCGGCCAGCAGGGTCGCCCAACGGTCACTGATCATCTGATAGGCGTCAGCGACGGTTACCGGTTGTCCCAGGTACCGTCGGGCGACGGCGATGGAGAGCGCGCCCTGGCAGACCGGCATGGCCAGCAGATAGACCAGAACCGATCCCGCCATGAAGACACCGAAGACGATCAGAGCGCCCATCTGCACTTCGCTGCCCTCGCCGTTGGGCCCCATGGACTGGCCCATGAAGAAGGCGCCGACAGTCTGCAGGATGGCCACAGGCACAAAGACGATGGCCGTGATCCCGAGGAAGGGCCCGAAATTCTGACGGTAGAGACGCAGGGCGGCATCGAGGATGTCCGCCATGCCCAGGGGGCGCAGTACGGGTACGGGTTGGCTGTCCCCAATGGCCATTCGCCGATGCCCTCAAGTATCGTGTAACAACACCGATAAACCCTGTAACATCCTGCACGACTGGAGTGGCGCCATGATCTGGTTTGTGCTGATCGCCGTACCTGTCGCGCTGCTAGGACTGGTCACCGTAGCGGCGGCACTGGTCGCTTCGCAGACCGATCGCTCCCAATCACGACAACTCCCGGTGTCGCCGGCCAGGGCCGAAGCGATGCATCCTCGGAGCCCTGAGCCCGACCTCAGGAGCCTCTGAGCACCGCCGGGGCCTCGTCGGGGCCGAGCAGGGCCCATCCGGGCGGCAGGACCACGTCCTCCTCCAGGATGGCCCAGCGCACGGTGCCCCCCTGTCCTATCGTGTTGCGCCCAAAGCACATCGCGCCCTGCACGACCGCACCCTCGGCGACGGTCACGTCCCGGACCAGGACCACATTGGGCCCCACGGTGCCGCTGACCACGTTGCAGCCAGGCCCGACGTAGACTGGGGGCACCAACATCGGGTTCCCGACCAGTGAGGCTTGCGGGTGCACCATCAGGCCGTCGCTGGCGCGGTGACGGATCATGACCTCGTTCAGCGCCAGCACGCTGGAGGGGCGGGCCACATCCGACCAGTAGCCGCTGACCTCGACGGCACGAATGCCCGCTCCGGAGGCCATCAGGCGCTGGACCGCATCGGGCATCTCGATCTCCCCGCGCGGCGAGTAGGGAAGCTCGCGCAGTATGCCGAAGATTTCGGGGCCGAAGATGAAGATCCCGGCGTTGTTGTAGTGGGTCTGGGCCGTGCCGCGGGGCGGCTTCTCCTCGATGCGCTCCACCAGGCCATCGCGCACATAAACGGCGGCCCCCTCCCAGGGGTCATCTACCCAGTTGACGCTGAGGATCGCCCGGGGATGCTCCTCCCGCCACACACGGGTGATACGGGTGTAGGTCTCGGGCCCGACGATAATGTCTCCCCAACAGACAAAGACAGGCTCACCGCCGGCAAACTCCTCGGCCAGCAGAGTGGCGGCGCCCGTCCCCGCGGGCCCATCCTGTTCGCGGTACTGGATGTTGACCCCGAACCGGGAACCGTCCCCGAAGTGGCTGCGGATCATCTCCCCCTTGTACCCAATGATGATCAGGATGTCTTCGATGCCAGCGTCACGGACCCCTATGACGATATGCTCCAGCATCGGCCGGTCCAGCACAGGCACCAGGGGCTTGGGGCGGCGCTCGGTCAGGGGCAGCATGCGCGTACCCTTGCCGGCTGCCAGGATAACGCCCTTCACACGCGCGGCACTCCCTTCTGTCTTGGCAACAGCACAATTCGCGCCGGGAATCCCGTCACCTGCAGCGGTAGACAAACGGCCCGCCGTGCTCTACCATACGTGATGCCAGGCCCCGGGGGCTGGAATCGCTGGAGGAGCCATCGATGAATCTACATGTCTATGGTGGGCGTGCCGGTGCGGAACTGGGCGCCCGTTCACGATTCGTGACCGTCGTGGTTGACGCTCTGCGCGCCAGTGCCACCACCGCTTCCCTGCTGCATTACGGCGCAAAACGTATTATTGTGGTAGAAACGGTAGAACAGGCCTTCCAGGAAGCCGCGCGTCAGCACGATAGCGTCCTCGCCGGGGAGCGCGGCTGTCTGAAAGTGGAGGGCTTCGACCTCGGAAACAGCCCTCTGCAACAGGCGCCCAGGAACCTCAGAGCGACTGTTGTTTTCACCTCGTCCAACATGTCACGCTGCTGTGTGGCGGCGGCAGCGGCACCGGCGGCCCTGCTGGGAACTACTGTCACGGCCACCACCTGTGCCCGTCTGGCCCTGCATGAGGCCCGCTTCCACCAGACCGACCTGATGCTGGTTCCCGCGGGCGCGGCAGCAGACGAACACCTCCTTGTCCTGGAGGACTACATCGCCTGCGGGGCCATCATGGCCCGCTTGCTGCGACTCGGCGGAGAGACCGTGTGCGTGTCCAATGATGCCGCCCGGGCCGCCCTGGACCTGTACTATGCGGCGGAGGCCCGCAACCTGGAAGCCACCTTCCTGGAAACCGCCAACGGTGCATACCTCTGCCGTCAGGGCTTCGAGGTGGATGTCCGGTTCGCTGCCCGGCTGGACGTGTTCGCCACAGTGCCTCGTGTGAGCGAGACACTCGTCCTGGCGGACGGAAGCACGGCGGCTGTGCTCACCGCGGGGCAGGTCCATCGGCCGGCTGCCGCTGCGCATGATGCCGTACCAACAGGGCCACCTGAGCCATGAGCGCCAGTAGGTAGATGGCGCCAGCCAACGGCAGGGAAGCTCGCAGACCCCATGTCTGAGACACCGTTCCTCCGAGGTATGGCCCGACGACGAGCCCCGCACTGAGGACCGCTTCCATGGTTCCTGCCAGCCGTCCCGGCCTGTCAGTGGCCTGAATCGCCGCCAGCATGCCCGCCGCATAGGTGATGGCGACGGCAGCGCCCATGACCGCGAAACAGCCGGCAAACACCCATGGGCTTTCGGTGCCAGTCGCAATGGCCATCGCCACGGCGCCCAGCAGCATGGTGAGAAGCTGCACCGCGGAGCGATGCTGCCACCGCGTGGTCAGTCGTGTGGCGATGAAAGCAGCCACTTGCCCACAGGCAGCGGCAAACATCACCTTACCCACGGTCAGTGCCGAGTACCCGAGGTCGTGACCCAGACGCGGGAAGAGTGCCCCGACGAGGCCACGGCCGAAGGACGCGGCGAAGCCGCCCACCCAGGCCATCAGGAGGAAGAGCACAACCACGTCGCGGGATACGGAACGCTCGCCGGCCGTGGTCGGTGTCACTGCTGTGGCCGTCGGGGTGCCAAGCACGATGCAAAGGCACGCTGCGGCCACACTCAGGGGTACCGCAAAGGCCAGATGGCGGGCGTTGTCCCAAAGCCACCCTGCCAGCAAGGGCCCTACCATCAGTCCGGCACTCCAGCCGATGTTGTAGTACCCGAGGTACCGGCTCAGCAGACGCTCCTTGCCCCCACTGAGGTCACCCATCCAGGCAGCGAGGGGTGCCCACGTCAAGCCCAGGCCCACGCCGGCCATCGCGGCCAGGCAGAGGAGTTGGCCGGTGCTGCTGGCAGCAGACATCAGCCACCAGCTTCCGAGGCTGAAGGCGAAGGCCACGACCTCCACGGCACGCCGGCCCAGGCGATCAGAGGCGACACCGCCCGCAAGTGACGCCAGCATACCCGTAAGCGATGTCAGGGTGCCGATCAGGCCCAACTGGAGAGGGCTGGCGCCGAGCTCGATGGCCCGGAACTGCACGACCAGCAGCACACAACTGGCCGAGGCGTCGAAGGCGAAGGCCACCAGTCCGAGGCGTTTGGCCGGCAGGAAGAGACGACGCAGGCGAGGGAACACACGCAGACTCAGCCGGCCTCATCCTCTGCCCCGGGAGCAGCCACGACGGCAGGCGCTATCGGCCCCATAGCATGCTCCCGCCGAAACAGCACTGCCTGCACCACTATGGCTGCGGCGAAGGCCGCCGCTCCGGCGACGAAAGATGCCCGGAGACCGAAAGCTTCTCCCAGCACACCGCCCACCAGTGGTCCCGCGACGGCGCCCATGCCCAGCACCGCCTCATGCAGGCCGCTACGCTTGCCCCGGCTGCTGGCCTGACCATGCAGCGCGTAGGTCAGACTGCTGACATAGGTGACTCCGGCGCAAATGCCGATGGCGCTGAAGGCCACAGCAAACCACAGTGGTGTGTGGACCCACGCCCCAGCCGCCATCCCGGCCAGTCCGAGCACTTCCGCCGCAACCAGGATGGGCAGGCTGTAGTGCCAGCGAACAGTGAACCGTGCCAGAGCGAAGGCGAGGAGCTGGGCGACGCCCAGGATGAGGATGAGCGTTCCGACCAGAGCATGGGAATGGGCCAGGTCCAGGCCTAACTTGGGATACAGCGTGCTCACGGTGCCGCGGGCGTACCAGCTAGCCCAGTTGCCCACCCAGGCCAGCAGCAGGAAGAGGTGCACCAGTCGCGGCGGCGCGGAGACGGACACGGCCGGAGGTTGAGGACCGTTGGCCAGGCGGGCGGGTATCGCCAGCAGAATAGCGGCCCCCAGCAGGCCCAGCGCCGTGCCGATTACGAAGGGCAGGACATGGCCGTACTCCCATGTCTGCCCGGCCACCCACGGCCCAGTCATGATACCGGTGGTCCACGCGATGTTAAACAGGCTCAGGTTGTGGTTCAGCCTCTGCGGGCTGGCGCCACTCAGTTCACCGAGCCAGGCCTGGGCCGGCGGCCAGAAGAAGGCCAGCGCCGCCCCGGAAAGGGGCGCAAGGGCGACGAGGTGGTAAGGGTTGGAGGCCCGGCCCATCGCCAGCCAGACAGCGGCAGATACCACGCAGGCCATGACCGCCAGCGGCTTACGTCCCAGACGATCAGAGACCGTCCCCGAAACGACGCAGGACAGGGCGTAGGCCAGCGAGCCAACAGTGCCGATCAGACCGAGGACGAGGGGCGAGGCCCCCAGCTCGATGGCCAGGAACTGGGCCCCTAGGACGACACAGGAGACCGCCAGGTCCACCAGCAGGCTGACAGCCATGATCCGCTTCGCCGGCGACCAAAGACGACTCCCGAGACCGACCGCCAGGTCACCCATTCCCGCGACAGCTCCCGGCAAGCTCGCAGAGTCGGGGGAAGGCCCACTCGAGCAGCCGCTCCAGGTTCTCGATGTCGGCAGCGTTGTACTGCAGAAGCAGTTCCAGCGCTTCCTGACTGCCCCGACGATACTCCTGCCAGAGCCAGATAGCATCATCGCCGGCCAGCCCGCGGATAGCCTCCTCCCGGACCAGTCCCAGCGCCTTCTCCACTTGCTTGAGACCGCCGCTGTAACCCAGTTGTCGCAGGGCGTAACGCAGGTCAATGTGCATGTGACGCCAATCCACAGCCGGAAAGGCGCGGCGCAAGAAGGGCAGGTCAAAGGTGGCGCCGTTGAAGGTCACCAGCAGGGCATAGCGTTCGAGCTCTTCGGCGGCCTCGTTGAGGTTCTCGCCCCGCACGTAGCTCCTGACCCGTCGCCCATCATAGATGCCTACGACCGTGATGGCATTGCGGCCGAAACCGCCATCGGTCTCGATGTCCACGTAGGCCGTGCGGTCTCGGAAAGCAGACCAGGCTCGCCAATGATAGCATGCCGGCAGAACCTGCGAGAAATAGCAGTGGTCGGCACGCTCGAGGCTGGCCAGGGAATCCGCAGCGTATGAGCGCAGGACCTGCCACCGGGAGGGCGAGAACCCGGGGGCAGGGGCATGGGCGGCCAGAGCCTCGCGCCAGCCAGCGATGCCGCGCTCCCACAGACGGCGCTCCGTCTGTGGTCCGACGCCGGGAATATGCACGAAGGTGCGTTCGAGCATGGCAAACCTGCTCAGAATCAGGGGCCAGCGGTTCAGGTCAGCAGTTGCTGGAGGGCCTGGCAGACGAGCTCCGTGTCGGCGTCACTGATGTCCAGATGAGTGACAAAGCGAATGTTGTGGTCATCCCTCGCGCTCGCTCTGATCCCATACTCAGCCAACCTCTCGCAGAGCCGTGGTGCGGTGAGATCGTCGCGGTGGACCGCGAAGTAGATGATGTTGGTCTGAACCGTCTCGAGGTCAATGTTGATGCCCGGGCTGGCAGCCAACACCTCGGCAATCTGCCGGGCGTGGGCATGGTCCTCGGCCAGGCGCTCAATGTTGTGCTGCAAGGCATACAGAGCCCCCGCCGCGATGATCCCCGCCTGGCGCAAGGCTCCGCCGAAAAGCTTCCGAGCCTCGCGAACGCGCTCAATCGTGTCGGCTGGACCACAGACGACGGAGCCCACGGGAGCCCCGAGGCTCTTGGAGAAGCAGAACGTGACCGTATCCGCCTTGGCTACCAATTCCGCCGCCGGTACTTCCAGCGCCACCTGGGCGTTGAAGATCCGAGCCCCGTCTATGTGGAGCCGAGCGCCGTGCTCGTGGGCGGCATCGGCCACCGCGCCGATCTGCTCCGCGTTGAGGCAGGTGCCGCCGCAGGCGTTGTGCGTGTTCTCCAGACAGACCAGTGAGACGCGCTGGTAGTGGATGTCGGGACGGCGGCCCAGGAGCGAGCACAGCTGGTCGAGATCCAGCGCCCCGTGCTTGCCCGGCAGAGGGCGGGCGAGCAGGCCGCAGACGGCGGCAAACCCACCCCGCTCATATGAGTAGATGTGGGCGGCCTCGTGACAGACGAGCTCCCCGCCCGGCCGGGTCTGAGCGTACACAGCCGTCAGGTTGCCCTGGGTCCCCGAGGTCACCAGGCACGCGGCTTCCTTGCCCAGCAGTGTCGCACACTCGCGCTCCAGCTCGTTGACAGTGGGGTCTTCGCCAGCGACGTCGTCGCCCAGCTCGGCATTGGCGATGGCAACGCGCATGGCGTCCGAGGGCAGGGTCTTGGTGTCGCTTCGCAGGTCGATCATGGCAGATACCCCGACAAAGAGAGCCGCAGCCTGAACGGCGGCGGCTCCGGATAGGAAACCCCGAATGGACCGTGGGCTGGTCCGTCAGATCTTCCGCGGCTGGATGCGCAGCCAATGCCTGAGCGTGCAGGCGCTGCAGTAGATCACGTACGCGGCGAGGTAGGCCAGGACCAGCAGGTAGCCCCACCGCAGCCGTGAAGCCTCTACTTCGATCGTCTGCTGTCCCTGACTGGCGGCGAGTTCGAAGACGACCTTTGGCCCCTCAGTCTTGGTGCTGGATCCGGTAGCCGGCGTCACAGTGGCGTTGGTGACCGTGCCGGGCATAGTGATCTCATAGATCAGAGACTTGTTGGTGGCCTCGGCAGCCGCGGGATCGCTGTCGTAGAGATAGCTGTAGCCGACAACCTCGTGCCAGCGGTATGTCGTGTAGAGCGAAAAGGGGTTCTGGGCAACGTCACTGATCGTTAGCGCCGCCGCTTCGCCGGACTCCGGTAGTGCGGCAATGCGTGCGTCGCGATTATACACGAAATCGTCTTCACGGTTCACAGCCCATGCCATATCCCAGTCTGCGTCGGCACGGACATCCCTGGTCCAGCCCGGGACCTGGTCGCGGAAGTATGGCGCTGCAACCACGCTGATCTGGCGATGGGCCGAACCGTCCGGCTCGATGGTGAGCGTGAGCACAGTGATGGAGCTGTTCACCAGCAGCGCGAAGGGCACCGTGGCCCACAGTCCGCGCTGACTGATGGCCTGCAGGAGCGACAGCAGACGATGCCAGGCGCCCCCGGGATCCGCCATCACTACTCCTCCCGCGCCGCGACGCCACGCCGCAGCCAGAACCACGTGAGTGCGCCACCGAGGATGATGTTCAGGAGAAAGGCAAGGGCCTTGGGTAGCTCCAGTCGCAAGCCCAGGAAGGAGATGCGAACCGCCGCCCAGTTCTCGGCCAGCACCACCAGCGAGACCAGCACCGCCAGGACGATGAGGAAGTTGCGGAAGCTCCAGTTGGGTCGGCTGATGTGCGACAGCTGCCCGCTGACACTGGACCCCACCCGCGACAGAACCCCTGGCTTTCGCTCCGCCATGACCTTGGCTGACGGAACACCGGACTTGGGGGCTTCGCGCGTCGTGGGCCTCGCCCGCGGAGTGACAGGTGGCGTCTCGGGCCCCAGATCCAGGTCCAGGTCAAGATCGTCGTCGGTCACCTGATGTGCCTCCATTGTCCCAGATCGGCTGCCGAACAAGGCTTGCCCGTCTTGTACCGCGCGGCGCCACAGGAGGGCCTCGTGCCGAGTCGGATTATAGGTGAACCCCAAGGGGGTGTCAAGCTGACCAGGCTCACCCCGGAGAGACCACGCGCCGCGCCCCGGCGCAGGGGAGAGGCCTGGCGCCGACGAAAGGATTGCAGCTTCCGACAGCTCAATGGGGCGTCCTGGCCCCTGAAAGGTGTGGGCCTTGGCCAACAGCGCAGGCGGCGGGTGGCGATGGGGGTGTGGGGGGTGCGCCGTGGCGACACTGGCGCTGTGGTCTGCTGCCTGGGTCCTGATCGGCCAGCAGCTCCGACGATCCGACGCGTTCGCCAAGGTGGTCTCCGCGAAGAGTGGCCCCATCGCCTTGGCCCGCGTACCGGGGGGCGTGGCCCGGCGTGTTACGACCAGCCCGGCCATGATGATCCAGGAGGTGGTCTGGAGTAGTGACTCCCGTTACGTGCTGTACACGGCGACACCGGAGTTGAGCCTCGGCAAGATCATGCGGGTCAGCTCTGCCAGTGGCAACCCCTTTGACGTCAGTGGCAACAATGAGCGCATGCAGCGCGAGATGCTGCAGATGATGGCGCCACAGGTTCGCTACTGCGACCTGAGGACACGCGATTCGGGGCAGATCGTGGGAACGTGGCCGCCGCACCTCCACCCGCTGGGCGACCTTTCTGTCTCACCCGATGGGCGCTACCTCGCCCTGACGCTGGCTGACTACTCGCAGATCAATAGCGTAGAAGAGCAGTTCGAGGCGCAGCGGGAGGTCTACGTGGTGCCCCTCCGCAAGGACTTCAGGCTGGGCGAACCCCGGCACATCGGTCAGGCGACGCAGTTCCATTGGCTTCCGGACAGCAGGCGTCTGCTCTACCTGCGGGATAGCGGCCCACAGGCCGGGACATACGTCGCGAGCGTGGACGGCGGCAAGGCGCGTCTGCTGGACACGGAGCACACCGAGTACAGGCTCCGAGGCATCGCGGCAGATCAGACCGTCGCCTACTGCACCTTCAGCCGCAAGGGCCGCAACCTCCTGGGGCAAGGGTGGGCCCTGCGTCATCTGGACCTGCGTAGCGGGAGGTTCCGTGATGTGCCACTGCGCAACGGCCCCTCGCAGTTGCGACCACTGAGGCGCGGCGAGGCGCCATTTGTGCACAGACCCGATGGCGACGAGGGCCCGACTCAGATAGCCGCGGTGGACTTCGCCACTGGCCAGGTGCGCTGGCTGCGGCGCGATCTGAAGGGCAGGTTCTGGGGCGCGGAACGATTGCTGGGAGGGCGAGCTCTGCTGCTGGCAACCTCGTCGGCCAGCGAGACCGGAGACACGCAGACTCAGTTCGCTGTGCTCTCGCTGCAGGACGGCAAGGTGCGGCTCTTTCCCCCGCTGAGACTACCCGGCCATGCACCGGAGAAGTGGTGGGTCTCACCCGACGGGTTGGCCGTGGCGCTGCAGTCGTCGGGGATGAAGATGACGGGGCTGGATCCGTTCAGCATGTTGCGCGAGACCCTCTGGGTCGCGAAGCTCACGGATGCTCGAGCGCTGCTCTCCGGGCAGGGGCAGTAGGCCGCTGCGGTCAACTGTCTCCCGAGCCGCCGCCAGGGTAGCAGGCCGTTGACACGCAGGCCAGTTTGCCGTAAGATTACCCCATCAGTGGAAAGCCGCGCGAACCCGGGAGGCGAGCACCATGCGCGGCCGGGTCAAGTGGTTTGACGCGAAGAAGGGCTACGGTTTCATCGAGCGGCCGGGACAGGAGGACGTGTTCGTCCACTACTCCACCATTCGCCAGAAAGGCTTTCGGACGCTTGATGACGGCGAAGAGGTGGAGTTCGACATCGTCATGGGTGACCGCGGGCCCCAGGCCATCAATGTGGTCCGGCTTGGCGGTGGAGACGCCTGGAGCCAATCGGAAACCGTGACGAGCGACGAGCCCTGGTAGGCGTTTCCTGTGACTATCATGCAGACTGGCGGCCCACTTCCGCCCTCAGTCAGGGCGAAGCGGGCTGCGTTTGTTTCTTGGGAGGTTGTTGGGAATGCGCATAGATTTTCAGGCCCGAAACCATGACTTGCCGGAACGGTTCGTTGACCATGCGACCCCTCGCCTGCAAGACCTGCCCCATTTCCATGAGCGGATCAGCGACACGCGCGTGTTGCTGACCGGAAAACGCGGCCTGCACGATGTGGAGATCACCTGCGACATCGGCGGCCACGTCCTTCGCGCCATCGAACGTGACAGCGACCCGCTGAACGCCTTCGACCAGGCCCTGGAGAAACTCCAGCGCCAAATCACGCGCTATAAGGACCGGCTGGTAGACCGCCGTAAGCGTAGTGGACTGCACCGCGGCGTTGATGTGCCTGTGGCTCAGCCGGAGCCAGAGACCGAGGAAGTGGAGCCGCCGGCCGTGCCGGTGGATTTTGAGATCGTTCGCGTCAAGAGCCACACCCTCAAGCCGATGACCCCTGAGGAAGCTGTGCTGCAGATGGAGATGCTTGGGCACGACTTTTTCGTGTTCTTCGATGGCTCCGCCGACCGCGTGGGTGTGGTGTACCGTCGGCGTGACGGCGGCTATGGCCTGATCGAGCCCGAGGTTGCAGACGAGGAGGATGAGGACTAGTCAGGGCTTATAGCCAGACCCCTACGACGGTCGGGGCCGCAGCTTGCGCTGCGGCCTATGGATTCCCCCTGGCGTTGGCAGCGCGACCACCCCGACGGTTGGCCTGAGTGCCCGGGACTGCTATGAGTCAGCGCGAGACCAGTAGGCGGCCAGGGCCAGTTGGTGGACCCGCATCACTGGCACACCGTGCGCCTCGGCCGCCTGCAGGCAGTCCGCGTACTCGGGGGCCACGGTCGTAACCTCGTCCCCCAGCCTCCCCACCTTGACCCTGATGTCGCCATAGGCCGTGGCGACGGTGACATGCTGGCGCTGCAGGCATTGCCGCTGGAGAAGCTGCCGGCGCACCCCGAAACTGCTCGTCTCACGCAACAACACCCGCGCCACGGCGTCCGCCTCTTCGGGCGGCACCAGCGCCGAGATGGTGAAGGCCGGGCGGTTCTTCTTCATCTGGATCGGGGTGGCCCAGACATCCACAGCCCCGGCGGCGAAGGCGCGATCCATGGCCGCAGCGTAGTGCTCAGGGCTCATGTCGTCCAGGTTCGCCTCCAGCAGCACGATCGTCTCCGTCGGTACCTCGCCACCAGCGCTCGCGGGTTCACCGACGAACAGGCGCAGCAGGTTGGGGACAGGGAAATCCCTCTGCCCCGCTCCCCAGCCGGTCCGCAGTACCTTCATGGATGGATAGCGTCCGACCTGGGCCAGCGTAACGGCCATCGCGGCGCCGGTGGGCGTGACCGTCTCGCCCTCGATGTCCAGTCCGTAAGTGGCGACTCCCTCGAGAAGTCTCGCCACTGCGGGGGCGGGGACCGGCAGGCGTCCGTGGGCGGTGTCTACGTAGCCGTGAGTGACGGGCAGTGGCGAGCAGTACAGCCGTTCTATGCCCAGCAGCTCCAGGCCCAAGACCCCGCCAACGACATCTATGACCGTGTCAAGGCCTCCCAGTTCATGGAAATGCACCTCAGAACGTGGCACACCGTGGCATTGGGCTTCAGCCATGGCGATGCGCTCTACAACGGCAACGGATTTCTCGGTGACGCTTCGGCTTAGCTGGCCCCGCCGGATGACCTCAATCACCTCGTCTGCGCTTCGGCCGTGGGTGTGGGAGGTCGCCATGGTGAGGTGTTCCTCACCGTGGTCGTGGTGGTGTCCGTGAACATGGTCATGGCCGTGCCCATTGTTATCGTCACTGTAGCATGGCGGGTGGATCTCCTCGCCGGCGACGACCTGGACCTGCACGCCCCGTAGACCGGACTTGCGCACCTCCATGACGCGCAGGTCCCAATCAGGGATGGGCAAGCCGCGCAGCCCTGCTCGCATGTCGGCGGGGTCAACCCCGGCATCCACGAGGGCCCCCAACAACAGGTCACCGCTAATGCCACAGAATACGTCCAGGAAGGCTATTGCCACTGCTGTCACCTTGTGCCTATTATGGTGTGAAGCGCGTACCGGGCATTTCGTCAGTCCGAACGTCTCAACCTGTTCGCGGGAGACCGAAGCCTTGTTCAAGCCAGCCGACCTGGAGGACAGCAT
>JABLXH010000051.1 GCA_013178155.1 Armatimonadota bacterium
GTGACGGCGCCACCCGGGGATGTACAGCAGGGTCAGCCGGGGGTCCACCCGGCCCGCGAGGTCCTGGAGAAGCTGTCGGTCCTGGCCGGTGATGACCACAAAGCGGATGTCGCGCACCCAGGACGGGCTTTGGTCCTCCAGGCGCGTCAGGCCCCAGGTGCGCTCGGTCCAGTCGCGATAGCGCCGGGCGGCCACACGCCAGTCACCCTGGTGCACGCCCAGCCGCCAACGTACGGATGTGGCCTCCGTGCACGGCGCGAAGGGCGCGTTGTTCTCGGTGGCAAAGGCCAGGCGCCAGCCGCTCTTTCCCCGCGTCACCGTTAGCCGCTTGTAACGACCATCGGCGTCCTCGGCCCAGACGTAGAAGCCGTGTCCCTGGCCCTGCAGGATGACCAACTGCGCCTCCCAACCTATGGGGTAGGTGAAGTCCCAGCGGCTGCCTGGCGACAGCTTGCGGATGCGGATACCGCTGTAGCCGGGGACGATGACGTCGTAGGCGAAGGGCACTTCGGCCAGGCCCCACTGCACGCTACGCACGCCGGTCAGCGGAGAGCGAGCCGTCTGGACCACCGCCAGCTCCTCACCGTCCAGGAGGTAGTCCATCCGCAGTTCTGATCCCGGCAGGTCCGAGAGATCGCGGTACACTTGCGACGTTGTTCCGTCTTCCCGGGCGACCGCCTCGCCCGCTTCTCCTTGCACCCAGTGCTCACCGGCGACGCGGCGCAAGCCGCACTGGTTCCGGAGTTCGCCCGGCGTCACCAGCAGCTGCCCCGCGCTGCGCAGCTCGCAGAGCACGCCGCCGCGCACGGTGGCGGTGAAGGTGGGAGCCTGGATGGAGACGTCTGCAAGAGCGGGCAAGCAGCCCGCAAGGCAAATCAGAAGCGCAACAGCATGACGCATGGCATGCCTCCGCACACGATGGATGGCTTCCTGTTCGCCAACGGCCCAGGGTAGCCCTTGCTGGGCCGAGCAGGCAGGAATCCCCGGACGGACGCTGAACTCCTTCGCCAGCCACACGCTGCGTCATCTAGGGAGGACCTGACCATGCGTGCCCTGCACTCTCTGCCATTCACAACCTTCGGGCTACTCCTGTACTCGGTCGCGCTGGGCGCACCGAATATCTATCCGGATCCCGGCTTTGAGACGTCGGGACAGGCGGGCAAGGCCCGGACCGGGGAACGGGCAGGCTACCTCGCTGTTGGGGGCAAGAGCCATTGGGGGGCCATCGGTGGAGCCATTGAGGTGGAGCCCTTCGCGCGCTACAGGGTCTCTTTGTGGTACCAGGCGCGAACGGGTCAGGGGACCTTCTTTGCCCCCTACTGCTACGGTTGGGACAGCTACGAGTGGGCCTTCGCCGCCTTCTGCCCCGTGCCTACCACGACCGAGTGGGCCCATGCCGAGGTGACGTTCGTCACCCCCAACAAGACCATGTACGTTCACCCGCTGGCCTACATGGACGCCGCGGACAGCGAGGGCTGGGTGGACGACATCGTAGTGGAGAAGATCGCGGAGCCGGCTGAGACGATGGCCGAGATCGAGGCACGCAGCGAGCGCTCCCCCGATGACATGAAGCTTCTGGCCCGGTGGTATGTCAAGCACGGTAACATAGCGGGCGCCGAGGCGCTAATGAACGCAGCCGAGGGCCCGCTGCGGGCCGACCTGGCCACCGTGCTGGCCAAGGCCACGAAGGACCCCGTGGCGCGTTTGCCCTATGTGGTGCAAGTCGTGGCTTACGGCGGCCCGACCTACCACGAGGGCATGGCCCGCTTTGGTGAGATGACGGCGGACATGACCCGCGATCAGAAGCTGGCTATCGCGGCCGAGGCTGCCCGCTTGAACCCGGAGTATGACCGCTGCGGCCAGGCCGTGCGCCTGATCATCGCCGGCAACGTGGGCATGGATCCCCTGGCGACGGTGGCCGAGGGACGGGAGCAGTTGCGCGAGCAGCGCCAGGCTCTGGAAAGCGTGCTGGCGGCCATCCCGGCCGACTCTTTGACCGGCAAGGAGCTGAGGGAAGCCATGGCAAGCGTACAGGAAGCGTCAGATAGCTTGGCCGAGCGCCGTCGCGAACTGGGGCACTGTCGGCTCGCCATCAACGGCCAGTCGCTTACCGCACGCAATGGCGCCATCGTCATCCCTGACCAGCCGACAGCATCGGAGCAGTACGCCGCCCGCGACCTCCGCTATCACCTGGAGCTGATCACAGGCCGCGTCTTTCCGATCAGGTCCGAGGCGGAGGCGGCAGGCAGCCCCGGGTTCTATGTGGGCAGGACCCGCGCGGCGCGACAGGCCGGGGTGAAGCTTGACGGACTGGGCCTGGAGGGCCTCCACATCAAGACGGTGGGACCGGCCGTCATCCTGGCTGGCAACCAACGGGGTGTGCTGTACGCGGTCTATACCTTCCTGCAGGACAACCTTGGGTGCCGGTGGTTCACGCCCGACTGCAGCACCTGGCCACGCAGCGGCGAGCTCGCCATTGCCGACCTGAACCGGCGCTACATCCCGCCGCTGGAGTTCCGCATGGGCGACTACCCGGTGGCCCGCAATGGCACCTTCGCCGCCCGGCTGCGGCTCAACGGCGACAACCACGGCATGAGTCCGGAACAGGGCGGACAGCGCGGCGTCATGGGCCTCGCCCATACCTTCGCCGCTTTGGTGCCGCCGGAGAAGTACTACGCCGCGCATCCGGAGTACTTCTCGTTGGTTGGCGGCAGGCGCCAATCCGGCTACTCCCAGCTCTGTCTGACCAATCCTGACGTGCTGAAGCTCTGCATCCAGGGCGTACGCCAGTGGATCAAGGACCACCCCGATAAGAAGGTCTTCTCCGTGTCGCAAAACGACACGCACGGCTACTGCGAGTGCGAGGAGTGCACGAAGGTGGCCGAAGCTGAGGGCAGCCAGTCGGGACCGATGGTGCGCTTTGTCAACGCCATCGCCGACGATATCGCCAAGGACTACCCTGACGTGGCGATTGAGACCCTGGCGTACCAGTACACGCGCAAGCCCCCGAAGCTGACCAAGCCGCGGCCCAATGTGATCATCTGCCTGTGCAGCATCGAGTGCTGCTTCATCCACCCGCTGGGCACGGATGAGTTCAACCGTAGCTTCGCCGACGACATCCGGGGGTGGAACCGCATCTGTGACCGCTTATGGATCTGGGACTACATCATCAACTATGCCCACTCCATCTGCCCCTTCCCCAACCTCTACGTCCTCAAGCCCAACATCAACTTTTTCCTGGAGAACGGGGTGAAGGGCATTTACGAGGAGTCCTGCTACTACACCAGGGGTTCGGAGCTACAGGAACTGCGGAACTACATCATGGCGCAGACGCTGTGGGACCCGAGCTATGACACGGACCAGGCCATTGATGAGTTCTGCGCCGCGTACTACGGGGCGGCGGCGGGGGCGGTGCGGGAGTACATCAACCTGATCCACCGGGAGACTCAGAGCCATCCTGACTTGCATGTCACCATCTATACCCACCCCCGGTCTTACGTGACTCCGGGTATGATCTCCCAGGCGGAGGCCATTTTCGACCGCGCAGAGGCAGCGGTGGCGGACGACCCGGTACTGCTGCATCGGGTGCAAGTGGCCCGTCTCCCCATCATGTATGCCGCCATCACTCTCGGCCAGACGGATGCCTTCACTGAGGCCGATGGCAAGCTGGTGCAGCAGGGCGGGACGGACGTCTCCTCGCTGGTGGACCGCTTTGCGGCCATTGCACGCGCCGAAGGTGTGACCATGATCCGTGAGGGTGGGAGCTTTGAGGCCTGGCTGGCAGGGGTGCCGCGCCAGCCCCGCGACATTCCCATCGAAACCCTCCGTAACGGGACGCTGGAGCTGAAGGTGCTTCCTCTGCTGGGCGGCCGACTGTACCGGCTGATCCACCTGCCCTCGGGGGCCGACTTGCTCTACCGTGCGGGTTCCGAGGGGGCGGTGGCCCCGCTGGACGGGGGCTACGAGGAGTACAGCGGGAGCGGCTACCGCTCACCGGGCTGGAATGAGGCCTACGCAGTCACGGCCCGCAGCTCTACCAGCCTGACGCTGCAGGCTGACCTGGGCAACGGCCTGCGGCTGACGCGGGTCGTGTCACTCGAGCCGGACCAGCCGGTAGTCGCTGTGTCATCGACCCTGACCAACATCTCGGGCAGCGCCCGCACCGCCTGTCTGCGCGCTCACCCCGAGTTCGCGGTCCGATCCCTGGCGCAGGCCTCGGCGCGTGTTCTGCGGCCGGATGGCTCTTGGCAGACCATCAAGTTGCCCAGCGAGAAGGACCCGGCAGCGGAGGTCAACGAGTTCCTGTCTGGCGAGGACGTGCCCGCCGGGGCGTGGGCCGTAGTGGACGAGGCCGCGGGACTGGCGATCGTGAACCGTTTCGAGCGGGTGCAGGTCAGTCAGGCGTTGCTCAACCGTTCGGGCAGCCAAAACCGCGTCAACCTGGAGCTCTACTCGCTGGAACGAGAGCTGCAACCCGGGGAGAGTCTGACACTCCAACACACCTACGAGGTCCTGCCCGTTGCTGAGATGCCGTGACGCCGGTAGGGGGCCCGGACGCCTGGCGGGGGTCGTCGCTGCCGTGCTGTCGACGCTGACCGCGATGCCTTCGGCCTGGGCCGGAACAGGGGCCCATGCGTTACGCACCCCTTACCTCTGGCTGGGCGGCCGTGGCGGGACCATTACCTCCCTGCGGTTCGACGGCGACGGTCGCGGCGGCTGGGGGGCGGAGACTCTGGCTTTGGCCGGGCTGCGGCTGGTGCGCGTGGCGCCGGACGGTGCCCGGACGCCCCTGAGAAGCCACGCCGCAACCTGGCAACGCGCTTCCGATGGGGCGAGCTTGACCATCACCGGTTTGCCGGAGGGAGCCGCGCTGCGGATCATGGCCCGTGGGCCGGACCTGCAGGTCACGCCCGTCCTGCCCCCCGGTCTGAACGTCGAATGGGAATGGTCCCTGCGGTTCGTCCGTGACGGCTTCTACGACGCGGACAGCCACATCCTCTATCCCGACGCGCGTTCCCCGGCGGGTGGGCGCCCGCTGACCCTGCCCTTCCGCAAGTTCGTGGCCGGTACCGGTCACGCCCGTTTCGTCGAGGAGTTTCTGCGGAGCAAACAGGTAAACTACTGGTGGCTCGGACCATCCGGTCGGTTCCTGGCTTGCGGGGACGCCACCGCCTCCTGGGATCTGGACGTGACCTGGCCGGGCCCCGAGGGCCGCTGGTGGCGCGTCGAGCCCCACGCCCTTGTCCTCACCGGCCCGGCGAGCCCGCTCACCATTCGCGTGCAGCCCCGGGGTCAGAACGCCGTCCCTGGCGCTGGCTTCACTCTCCCCGGCATGACATGGGAGCCGGACCGAACCATTACCTCACCGCTGACCGGCAAGCAGGCGTCGCTAAACGGGCTTCTGGCCGATTTCCTGCAACAGGGCTGCTTCTTCTCGCCGGCGATCATCCTCACCGGTGACTGGGTCTATGGCGGCGTGGAGACCCACCTGTTTGACGACGACCGCTCACCTTACAAGCAGGTCATCCGACGCAAGCTGCTGGAGGAAGCCGCCCTCGTTGGCTATGACCGCTACGGCCATTTCGGCTACCGCTTCTGCTGGGGCGCCTCCCCCAACTATGCGGACCCGGCCATCTACCCCGACCACGCCACGCGCGATGTGCGGCATCTTCACAGTGGCAGCGCGTATGTGGTCGAGGTGGTCCGCTACGTGCTGGCGACCGGTGACCGCGAGTTGCTGCTGAGCCGCCGTGAGCGCTGGGTGGCCACCGATGGTGCGGAGTCCCAGCCGCTGTGCGGAGAGGGCGCTGACTGCCCCGACCGTGTGCTGGTCAAGGGCGACGCGCGCCTGGACGGGGGCCCGCCAACCCGGCACTGCCTGGGCCAGACCTTCACGGCCAGCGCGCCTTTCCGCACTCTGCGCCTGATGCTGGGCAATCTGGGGACAGCCGGCGCCACTGCCGTGGTGTCTCTGCGCCCCAGCCCGAATGACCGGCCAGTCCAGGAATGGGCGGTGCCGCTGGCGGCACACACGCCCGCAGGCGAAACCACTCTGCGTCTGGACCGTGGTCTACCCCCCGGGCGATACTTTGTCGAGGTCGCCGACGCGGCCAGCGGCACCTGGTCTGCAGGCAGTATCGCCTGGCTCACCAACCCGTGCGTCAGGGGCGGTTGCGAGGCAGCGTACTCAGGCCCCTTCACAGGCACCCTGTACGATCTGCTGCAGGCTCTCATGCAGTACACGTACGAGCGTTTTGGCCCGATCCTTTACGGCGTTTGCGCTTACGACCCATCCTACGGCTACACCGCCGACCACAGCGGACGGCCTGGCGGCTCCAGCAGCTCCTTCTGGGAAGGTCTCGGCGGCGGCAAGGACGCTTACGCCTCGCTCTTCTACGCCAGTGCCTGCCAGGCCATGGCCGAAGCCGCCCGTCTGGTAGACGACACCGGCAGCGCCGGACGCTGGGAGGAGCGGTGGCAGGAAGCGCGGCAAGCCTTTGGCCGCGAGTTCTGGCACACCGCTGACGACAACGGGCGGCGGGTTGGGCGCTTCCACGCCTGCACTGACTGGGATGCCAACGTGTATGACTATGGTTTCACCTATCTGAACCTGGAGGCCATCGCTCGCGGCATCGCGACGCCGGAGCAGGCGCGCCAGGTTCTCTGGTGGCTGGATCGCGGCCAGTACAGCCCCGACGGGCAGACCTGGGTGGACGACATCTACAGCCTCTGGGGCCTTGCTCCGCCCTTCAACACCATCGGCAACTACGACTGGGTACCGTACGGCGGCACGCTGCCCTACCGGCAGGTGCTCACCAATGGCGGCACGCGTCCGGTCATCGCCGCCGTGGACCTGCAGGCGCGACTGCGGACCCTCGGAGCCGACAATGCCTATGAGCGCGACTGCCAGGTCTTGGCGCGCTATGCTTCGCCGGATCGGCTGACCGGTGGGCGTATCGTGGCCGACCCCGGCGGGCGCGGGCGCTGGCATTTCGGACCGCCGGACACTGACCTGGCGGACATCGAGGGCTTCCGCGAGGTCTTCCCCCAGGAGGGCCTGCTGGCGGCCGTGCACCTGCCCGCTTACCTGGGTCTTGAGCCCACAGCGCAGGGCCTGCGCCTGCGCCCGCGCCTGCCCTCGGCTCACACGGCGCTGCAGGTCACAGGCCTCGGCTACCGCGGCGCTCTGCTGGACATCCGTGTCGAGGCACGGCGGACGCTGATCCTCGAAGAGCCGGCGACAGGCAAAGCCCTCCTGTGTACCCCTCTCGCGCGCGTCTTTCGTGCCGACCAGTCCTTCAACCGGGTTGGCGTCACCGTACGTCGCGAACCGCCTACAGGAAACGGACGCACCGGACTCACGCTGACCCTTCAGCAACGCATCCTCGGCGGCTGGGAGGACCTCCGACGCACCTGGCTTAGCCAACTGGCCGACGGCCAGCGCATGTGGCTCACCCTTGACGGTGACGCCGCGCCCGGGGAGTACCGCCTGATCGCCTCAGACCCGCTCCTGGACAACCCCGGCACGCTTGCTCTCGCCGCCACAGCGCACGGCGCGCCGGCCCTGCGCCTGGAACGCGAGCGGTTGGAGTTCACGGTGACGGTCGGCGGCTCACCGCGCCTAACCGGCTCCCTGCCCCCAGGCGGGAGTGCGATCCTGCCGCTGGAGGCACACCGTTGATCTCCGGCACCGACGGGGACGCCCGCCAGCGGTCGCTCTGGATGGTCCACGCGGTCGCCGACCGGGGCCACCGGGCGGCGGTCACCTGGCGCGTCGCTGCCGTCTGCGCGGTGCTCATCCCCTTCAACCTCTACTGGATCACCCAGTCCGAATGTGTGCGCTGGGCCGCGTTCCCAACCACCGCTTCGCTCTTCTACAATGTCGTCGTCTCCCTCCTCGTGCTGGTGGGCGCGAATCGCTTCCTGGATGCGTTGCGGCCGGCTTGGGCCCTGAGTCCGGCCGAACTGGCCAGCACGTATGTCTTGCTCTCGGTCGCCTCCGCCGCCGGCGGCCTGGACTTCGGCCAGGTGCTGGTCCCCGCCATCGCCTACCCGTACCACTTCGCCACACCGGAGAACGGGTGGGCTCAGCTCTTCCACGCCGATCTTCCGGAATGGCTGCTGGTCCAGGGGCCCTCGGCCCGGGCCATGTGGGAGGGCGGACGCAGCCTGCTGGAGCCCCCGATGTACCGGCCGTGGCTGGGCCCCACGGCCTGGTGGACCGCCTTCGCCGTGGCCCTGTTCCTGACCGAGTTGGGGATCAACAGCCTCTTCCGCCGTCGCTGGGTGGAGACCGAGCGACTCACCTTCCCGATCATCCGGCTGCCGCTCGAACTGGTCAGCCCTGACACAGTGCTATGGCGAAACCGGGGCTTCTACGCCGGCATGGCCCTGGCCGTGGGCGTGGAGCTGCTCAATGGCCTCAACGCGCTCTACCCCGCCGTCCCTGCTCTCCACACGCGTCTGCTGGCTACCCCCAGCCACAACCTGATGCGTTTCCTCACCGGCCGGCCGTGGAACGCCATGGGCTTTGTGGGAGTGGCCTTCTATCCCTTTGCCATCGGTCTGGGGATGCTACTGCCCCTGGAACTGAGCTTCTCGTGCTGGTTCTTCCTCTGGGTGTTCAAGCTCGAGCGCGTAGCCGCTGCGTGGCTGGGGGTCACCACGCCTGGCTCGCCGTGGGTGCTGGAGCAAAGCTTCGGGGGCTTCATCGGCCTGGCGTTCTTCGCACTGTGGATCGGACGAGCCTATCTCGCGGAGACCTTCCGGCGGGCACTGGGTCCACGCGGGGACGACCCCGGTGGCGAATGGCGGCGCGGCTACCTCATGCTCGGTGGTGGACTGGCCTTCCTGCTGCTCTTCAGCCTGCGGATTGGCGCTTCCTGGGGTTACTCGGTGGCCTTCTTTGTCATCTACCTACTGCTCTCCCTGGCGGTCACCCGCATCCGGGCGGAGATGGGCCTGATGGCCCACGACCTGCACCACTCGGGACCCCATCAGTCCCTGGAGCGCATCCTGGGCAGCCGCGCCCTCGGTAGAGCCAACTGCATCGTCGGCGCCACCTACTACTGGTTCAACCGCGCCTATCGCTCACACGCCATGCCCCACGCGGCCGAGGGCATGAAGCTGGTCGGCGCGGCCGGGGGGGCGCTGCGCGGTCTGACTGGGGCCATGGTCGCCGCCATGGCGGTGGGAACGCTGCTGTCCTTTGTGACCCAGCTTGCGGCGTATTTCGACGTGGGTGCCGCTGCGGGCACCTGGCCGCCACATGCACCGCTAGTCAAGGCCTGGGAGCCGTGGATCGAACTGGGAGCCAGGCTCTCCGCTCCGACATCCTTCCGCGCACCCTCGCTGCTGGCGACCCTGGTCGGGGTCGCGGTGACCTTCGGCGGCATGATGCTCCGCACGCGGCTGTTCTGGTGGCCGCTGCACCCGGTGGGCTTCGCGGTTTCCAGCTCCTGGGCCATGGAGCGGCTCTGGTGCCCCCTGCTCATCGCCTGGGCGGCTAAGGCTCTCCTGGCCCGCTACGGGGGCAAGGCCTATCTGCGAGTCGTCCCCTTCGCTTTCGGCCTCGTGCTGGGCGATTTCGCCATCGGCAGCTTCTGGAATCTCTACGGCGTCTTGGCCGATGTTCGAGCTTACAGCTTCTGGGACTAGGCAGAACCTACTCGAAGGCCAGTACCTTGAAGTCATGCTTCTTGAGGCTGAAACTGGCCTGTCCCGGTGCGGCACTGGTCACCGCCTCGCCGCTCTCGAAGTCACTCACCTTCGTCAGCTCCGGGAGCTGCAGCCGCACCAGATCCAGTTGCACGGTGCAGTCGCCGCCCTCGCCGTAGTCCGTTACGACCACCAGCGCCTTCCCCCCCCGTACCATGACCAGCCCCTTCAGGTCTGAGCCGGTGGTGGTCAGCGGGAAGCCCGGGTCCCAGTAATTGTACACCTGGCAGTCGGACTCGCCGTAGCCCCACTGGTACAGCTTGTGCAGCAGGTCGTAGTGCGCCGCCGGCTGCCAGTCCCAGACCTTTAGCTCGTGCACCAGGCAGACGCCGGTCCGCGTGCGCATCACCCACGGGTACAGCGGGTCCTTGTCATCGTAGAAACCGCCTGCCAGAATCAGGGGGATGTTGCCGCACTGCCGCCCGATGGTCTCGGCCACCGCCATCTCGGGCGTGAAGCGGTCCTGGAAGTCGCGCTTGCCGTATTGCCATTCCCAGTCCAGATTGACATTAGCGAAGGCCATGATCGGGACCAGATTGGCGTTGGTCATGTGCACCACGTTGCTGAAGACCGGGCGGCCCTGCTCATTGAACAGAACGGCCGTCCGCTTCACCAGGTCGCGCATGGCCCACAGGCCCATGCTGGGATGGACCCGGCCCTGCTCGTCTACCCAGGCGCCGCCCGCGACCGTGTCATTGTTGGCGCTCAGGTAGAGGTTGTCCCAGTAGATGCCATCGAAGACCTGCATCATCTCCTTGTAGTACCACATCCAGGCGTCCTGCAGGCTTTCGACCGGGCAGATTTCGTAGTCTATAGCGCCCTTCCGCGAGCGCTCCAGGTAGGGCAGTTGCACCCACTCGTCCTGGAAGGTTGGCCACTCCTCCAGGTGAAAGCCAAGGCCACGGGGGTTGGTGTAGGGCGTCCAGAGCCATCCCTCGGACCGCTTGGTGCCGGCGGCGCTGCTCATGCCACTGCGGATATGGGCCAGGAAGAACTCCCATTGCTCCGACCCGGGCTCTGCATAGGGCTTGTAGCCCTCCATCCACTGGTCCACGAACTCCTGGTCGTACTCGCCCGTGTCCCGGGCCCGGGAGAGTGCTTCATAGATGGACAGGTCATGCTCGCGGGGGTAGAAATCGTAGCTCAGGCAGCCGTAGTAGTACGAGGCGCCCACGATGGAGAAGGGCTGCACGTCAATGTCCTCGTAGTTGTGGCAGAGCCAGCGCCGCCAGTTGACAGGCTGTTCCGGCATGGGTTTGACCGGCGTGGCCTGCAGTCCGAAGACGATCTCCCGTGGCTCGGTCAGGTCGGTGGGCCGGGTAATGAAGTTGACCCGTAGCAGCAGCGTGGCGCCGTTGCGCTCCAACTGCAGCACGGGCGTCGTGTCGTCCAGACTCCACCCGCGGTCGCTGTCGGCAAACCAGGCCAGCCCGCGTTCGCCCCCTCCCAGCCAGAGGTACGGGTAGAAGGTGCCCACTATGTTCTGCTTATTGGCCTGGGAGGAGTCCCAGATCGGCCCCTGGCCTGATGGCGTGCGTCCCGCGTAGTTGAAGCGCAGACCGTCACCGCAGGCATGCATGTAACGGCAGAGCAGGTCAGCCAGAGGGATCTCCAGGCTGAGGCGGTCCACCTGGCGTGCGCCCTCGCTCTGCAGCTTGAGCGTGACCTTCGCCATCCCGTCGTAGTCCCAGTCGGTCCGCACCGTGGCCCGCAGCGGCCCGGCTGCAAAGCCGCCCTGAGTGACAGCGGCATGGGGTTGCGCGCTGACGACCTTGAGCTGGTCCGCCTGCACGGTGACGGTCTGCCCCCCGGCGCTGACAGTCCACTGCATGGGTCCGGTCAGCAGCGGCTCCTGCAGACTGGTGACCTGCTCCCACACCCCGTTGCCTCCCAGGATGTGCTCGCGGAGCACCGTCCAGACGGTCCGCCCTTGCACCGCTATGGGCGTGAAGGGGGGGATGACGATGGTTGACTTGCCCAGGTCGTTGTGCTCCCACGGGAAGACCTTGCGCTCATACTCCCCGGTTGCCGGCTCATCCGGAACGCCGGCCCCGCCCTGCAAGGTGGCCTGCACGAGGTACTCTCCCGCCCCGAGCTCAGGCAGGTCCAAAATCCCCTCGGCCACATAGTCGGCGAACTTCAGGTCCATGGTGGCCAGGGGTTTCTCCCCTCCCTTGCGTACGAAGGCCACCTGCACCCCCGTCACGGCGTCCCGGGCGGCCAGCGCGTTGATGCTCACCCGCGCCTTGAGCTTGCGGTAGTAGGGGTAGACCTTGTACTGCAGGGCGATGGCCTGCTGGTCCTCCTTGACGGTCTCCCAGCGTTCCGCCGGCACCTCGTAGTACCAGCCGAAGTCTCGCAGATAGTACGTCCGCTGCCCATCCGGGGAGGTCACCCGCAGGATGGTCTGGTGGGCGCCCTCGGCCCCACCGTGAGGCGGCTCGACAGCGACGACCTCTCTGGCCCCGGGCGCAATGGTCAGCTCCCGCGTGGTCTCGTTGGGCGGGTTACGGCTCCAGGTGTCCGACACGAAAACGCTCACCGGCAGGGCCTCGCCGCCGGGGTTGTGGATGGCCAGCTCGATACGTGGCTTCTCCGGCCCTCGCAGACCGAGCACCTGCACCACCGGCGCCCCGGCGGCGAAGGTCACCTGCGGGATGCTCGGCAGGTCCTCGTAGGCGGTGATGACGCTCTCCCAGCGGCTCTGGTCCCAGGGACGCTGCCAGTTGCGGCACACCCGCAGGCCCCACGGATGCTTCAGGTCGTCAGCCGTCGCGCCGATGGCGGCAAAGGGTATGGCGGCCTCTACATGCCAGTAGCCGCCAACGGTCTGGTTAGCGAACTGCCAGTCCTTGAGCCGCCAGGCCGTGCTTACCGGGTTCTGCGCATTGGCCGGGTCCAAAGCCCGGTCGAACATCGCGCCGCGGGCGTTGACGATGATGTGGAAGAAACGTTGGTCACCGGCGGTCAGAGTCAGGTGAGGGTGAAGGATCAACTCGACCGTGTCGTCATGCAGGGCGGCGGTGATGTCGCGGTCGCCGTCGGGCACGGCCCGGGTCAAGAGGTCACCGCCGGGCGGAAGCTCGGTCTTCAGGGCTATGAACAGGCTCTGCCCGTCGCTTCCTACCCAGAAGACGGCCTCGCGCGGGCCCAGAAGGCCGTTGTGTTGGCTTACGAGGCCCACCTGGCGCACAGCACCGGCCCACTCAGCCTCGTCTATGGCACCATCTATCGTGGGCGCGGCGACCATCAGCGGCAGCATGACCTGCGGTACGGCGCGGTCAGCCGACGATGGGTGCAGCATGCCCCACAGCGCCACCGACAGAACAAGCACAGTCAGGTACGTCCCCCGGAAGCGGCCACGAGCAGTCATGGGACGGCCTCCTTGGGCTTGAGGGTCTCGTACAGCAGACGAACCTCGGCCAGAGACAGGGGCCGACGGTAGAAACAGAGCTCGTCCATCAGCGTCGGGTCGCCGCCATCGGCCCCAATCAACAACCCCCCGAAGTCGGCATCAGCGGGTGCGGTCTTTACCGTGAAGACCGCGAACTCACCACCGTCCAGTGAGAGCTGCATCACCGGCCAGCTCCAGTTGGCCACCACAAAGCGCCAACGGCCGTTGGGCCAGTCTCCGGTGCCCACCATCAGGGTGCCCGGTCCCTTCTCCGGCACCAGCATCAGGAACTGCAGGCCTTCCAGCCGCGCCCAGCTACCGTCGGTGTTCTGCATGGGTCCTTGACGCTGGAGGTAGAAGGTCGCGTTGGAGCTCATCACCAGAGTGGTGTTGCCCCCGTTGTCGTGCTTCCAGTCCAGTGGACAAACCCAAAGCGAGATGGCTCCCCGGCTGCCCAGCGTGGCGTTGGGGCCGCGAGCGAAAAGCTCCGCGGCGCTACCATCCCCGGCCAGGAGAGCTTGTCCGCGCACTCCAGGGCGGAACTGGGGCGCCTTCCCCCATTGCGGCGCGAAATCGCCGGCGGCCATGTCGGGCAGGAGGTTACCGGCGTCGAAGGTGAAGCGCAGCGTGACCCAGTCCATAAGGCCCCGGAGGGTGGGGTTGCTGAAATAGGGGTCCTGTCGCGGGTCGGCCAGCTCCTGCGCGGCTGCCGGCAGGCCCACGAGAGCCACCAAGATGCTGGCACGCCACCAGTAAGCCATCACATCGCCTCCAGGGCAACCGCCTCGCCAGTTTCGATGGACTCGATCGCCGCCAGCGACACCTGGAGCGCGATCAGCCCGTCCCGCGCATCGGCGGCGACCGGTAGATCGCCGCGCACGGCGTCGGCGAAGGCCTGCTGCTGTCGCAGGTACATGTCCGTACCCAGGTTGCCGAAGACCTCGGCTGTGCCCCCCCTGGTGAGCAGGGTGACGGTGTCAGCCGTGATCTTCAGCAGCCCCCGTGGGCCCAGGCAGTCCTCCAGGCTGTCACTGCCCACCCCCAGGGGCAGACCCCAGCTCATGGACAGCGCCAGGACATCGCCGCTCTGGTACTCGACGGTGAGGGTGAAAGTGTCCAGTTGCGGGTCAGCGCCTGGCAACTCGGGCGCGCCGCGCGAGAAGAGCATGCCGGCTGCTTTGACACGCAGCGGCTCGGCGCCAAAGATGACGCGGCACTGGTCCACGTAGTGGCAGGCGATGTCAATGAGCGGGCCGCCGCCCATGTGCCCGTCCATGATCCAGGGCTTGGGGCGGATCTCCCACCCGCTGACATGCCGGTACATGACAGGCCGTCCGAGACGTCCGCTGTGCACCAGGTTAGCAACCGTCTCAACCTGCCCCATGAACCGCTTGCAGAAACCCACGGCCAGCTTTCGGCCCGCCGTCTCCGCCCGCTTCCGCATCTCTCGACCCTCGGCCAAGGTCAGCGCCAGCGGCTTCTCGCACAGCACATGGCAGCCCGCGTCCAGGGCCGCGAGCGTGCACTCGTGGTGGAAACACGTGGGAGTCGCTACGGAGGCCAGGTGCAGGTCGGGAAGGGCCAGGGCCTCCCGGTAGTCGGCGAAGAAGTTAGGCAGCCCTAGCTCCTTCGCCAGCCCCTCGGCGCGCAGGGCTATGGGGTCGGCTACCGCTACCACTTCCACCCCCCGGATCTGCGCCCAGTTTCGGGCGTGGACGGTCCCCAGGTTCCCGGCTCCGATGACAACGGCGCGCAGCGTGTCCATGGCCCACTCCCCCAGCATGAGGCTAAGGAGTGCGTTTCTCTCGCTCGCCGTGAGGTTCCTCCCAGGCCGCCAGGCGACGCAGACGGCAGATCGGGCACACGCCGCTGGCGGTGGGGTTGCCACAGTCCGGACAGGGCAAGTCCGGGCCGCCGGGCGATGGTCGGTTCATGGCCCGCCCCAGCGACTGCACGAGCTGCACTTTCGCCATCGGCGCCAGACTCTCCAGCAGGTCGAAGACGGCGCGGAACCGATGGGTCTGCGGGTCGAACTGTGGGCAGCTCTCGGGGCAGATAGGGAGACTTTCGAGCCGGGCATACGCCTCCACGGCCCGGTCGGGGATGAGACACAGAGGCTTTATCTTCCGGGGGTGAGCGGCATCGCCGGGAAGAACCGGCCGCGGGGCGTCCAGGCGGCCCGTCAGCAGCCGCTTGAGCATCTGCTGCAGGCGGTCATCGAGCGTATGGCCGGTGGCGACCGCGCTCCAGCCCTCGCGGAGGCCCACGCGGTCCAGCAACGCCCGGCGCACGGCGCCACAGACCGAGCACATGGCGAAGGTCCCGACCGGGGCCAGCTCGATGCCGAGGTCGCTGGTCCGTTCGACCACGAGCCGCACGCCCAGGCGCCCGGCCAGTTCCTCGGCGCTTGCCAGGGAGCGGTCGCTGTACTCGCCCAGGCCCATGTGCACATGGACCGCGGCCACCCAGACGCCCAGGTCATGGCGCATGGTCGCCAGGGCATGCAGCAGCGCGCTGCTGTCCTTCCCCCCCGACACGGCCACGCCGATGGTCTCCTTCTTCCGCGCCATCTGGTAGCGGCTGAGGGTGCGAGCCACGCGCCGACGGAAGAACGACGGATAGCAGGTCGGGCATACAGCCTTCCCAAACTCGGTGAAGCGCAGCAGGTCGCCCGTTGCGCCACAGCGGTAGCAACTACCATCGTGGAAGGTAAGCCGGGTGCTGTTGGGGACCGCCAAGTCAGCCATCGTCCTCTATGCCCAGACGTTCGCCCCAGCGTCGCCGAGGGCCGCCAGCAGGACGTTCGGGGAGAGATCTCTCGGCCGGCAGCCTTGCTCCAGGCACAGCGCCGCGGCCGTGCCTGCGGCCTCGCCCAGGGCGCGGCAGGTGGGCTCGATGCGAATCGCAGCCTGGGCCTCGAAAGTGGCCGAGATGCAGCGCCCCGCTACCAGCAGATCGTCCACCTTCAGCGGGACGAGGCAGCGGTAGGGGATATCGTGGTACTCCCCCGGCGCCAACCCCTTGAGCGTGACGCCGCTGCCGGTGGGACTGTGGATGTCAATGGGGTAGTTGCTTTTGGCGACCCGGTCCGGGAAGCGGGTCGGCTGGGTGCACTCCTCGGCGGTCAGAACGTGCTCACCGACGATGCGGCGACTCTCACGGATGCCGGGCAGGACGGCCGTGGTGAGCAGGTAGCAGTCATCAAACCCACGCAGGTACCGCTGGCACCAGGCGATGATCCGCGGGATCATCCGGCGGCCCTCGATCTGCACCCGGGTCAGGTCCTCGGCTCGGGCGCCATTGATGTAGGTCACCCGCGGGCAGTTGAAGGCGACCTCGCCAGGCCGCCCCGGGATGCTGAAGAACTGGATGTAGACCGCCTCGGCCTCGGTCCAGACGCCCTCGGCGACGCCACGGTCAATGAGCTCTTCAATCTTGGGGGCGTCGGTATGCCCTTTGGCGAAGCCCATGTGCAGCTCTGGCGGCGCACTCGGCCGGTCCAGCTCCTCCAGGCGCGCCGAGAGGGCCTGCAGGTCTACGTTGCCCACCACAAACCGCAGCGAGGCCGACTGGTTCAGACCGTCCTCCTGGCGGCCGCTCTCACAGGGCACGCCGGCGCGGAAGGCCACGTCGGCGTCGCCGGTACAGTCAATGACCTGCCGGGCCGCGAATTCTTGCCGCCCCGACTTGCTGCAGGTGACGACCCCGGCAATGCGGCTGCCTTCCGTGATGGCGTCGCTGACGAAGGTGTGGTAGCGCAGTTCCACACCGGCCTCCACGGCCATCTCTTCCAGGACATACTTCAGCAACTCGTAGTTGAAGAAGGCCGTGTCGGCGCCGCCAGGCCACGCCGCCAGACGGTCAATGATCTCCTGGTGCAGCCCGGCGATGAGCTGCTGGGTAGGGGTGCGATAGTTCATGTAAGGCAGCACCAGCGCTCCCGTCTGCGACCCGCCCAGGAAGCCAAGCTGCTCGATGAGCAGCACCCGCTTGCCGCGCCGCCCGGCCGCGATAGCCGCACAGGCACCGGCTGTTCCACCCCCGCAGACGATGACATCATACAGGTTCATGTCGTTTCACCTCGATGCGGTAGGCGGAGCCCGTTGCCTTTCGCTGCCGTTACGGCCCCAAGGTACCGCCCGGAAGGGCGATTCGTCAAGTTGCGCCCGAGAGGAACCATTCACTGCACTCACGTTACCAAGGGGTTTGACCGAGGTCGGGGGGACGGCGACCACGATGCGACACTGTACCGGGAGCCCACAGATGCATGTCTCATTGCGTTCGACACTACTCGGCGCGACTGTAACCCTGGTGCTTGCCGGGGTAGCCTGGCCCGACGCTGACCTGGACCTGGGACAAGCGCTGCAGGCCAACTACAACCGGGCTACCAGCCGGGTCATGGTGCGGATCATCGAGCGGACCGAGCGCGCCAGCCTCGATTACCTGACCCATGACCGCAACTGCCTGTTCCATTACCCCTCGCCCCAGGGCCTGAAGGCCCCCGCCGCGGCGCCGTCGCTGCGCGACCTGGGCTTCGGCGGGACGCTGGTAGCGGGCACCTTCTGTGACAAGCTGGCTGAGACCCCTCTGACGGCCGAAGAGATGGCGCGTCCCCTGGCCTGGGCACCGGTGACCAAGCTGCTGACGGAGTGGAACTACGACGCTGCGGCCCCGCTGCTGGCTGCGGCCAGTCGCGTCAGTGGCGAGAAGTGGGGCAACACCGGCATGGTGCGGCCGCTGCAGCAGATCAGCACGGCCTACCTGCACGGCGACGAGATGTGGGTCAAAATCGAGTTCCGCCCGGAGCTGACCTGGATCCCGGCCGATGACGAGGACGGTGACGGCTACCGGGAGCTGTACGGGCAGTTCTCCCCGCAGGCCGTCACGGCGGACCTGCTGGCATACCTGCGCGGCGACTACCTCACCAAGCCGCTGAGTCCCCAGGAGCTCACCGACTACTTCTTCACGCTCTCCTCGCAGTGGTACCAGGCGCTGCAGACCGTGACGCTGAAGCCCGAGGAGACCCGGCCGTGGCCCAATGCGGACACTGACCCCGGGATCTCGGCAGAGCTGGGCGGAAAGCAGTTTACCAACCCCTTTGTGGTCATCCGCGGTGAGCCCTATGGGCAGGAAGTGTACAACGTCTTTCTGCTGGCCACAGACGGGGACGGACTGCAGCCCACGGACTGGGCGGCCGAGTTGGAGCAGTTCGGTGGCACCTGGGAGGCCTGGAAGGCGGCGTTGGCCGGCTTTCACGGCGATGTCCGGCAGCAGCTCGAGGCGCGTCCGGAGGAGCTGCGGGGTCTCATCGGCAAGGATGGCTGGCTGTTCTTCCGCGGCGACCTGACCTTCCTGCTATCGGACGACCTGCGGCAGCAGGCCGACGGTCGCGACCCCTACCCGGCCATCACCGACTTCAACGAGCAGATGAAGGCGCGAGGGATTGACGTGCTGCTCGTGGTGATCCCGACCAAGACGGAGGTCTATCCCGAGAAGCTGTCGGACCAGGCGCCGGCTGGCGGTAAGCCCTATGTGGCGCCGTACTGCCGCAAGCTGCTGGGAGAGCTGGCCGCGGCGGGCGTGGGCGTGGTTGACCTCCTGCCCCACTTCCTGGCGGCTCGCGACGGCGATGAGCCCCTCTACATGACCCAGGACACCCACTGGACCAACCGCGGGGTGAGGCTGGCGGCGAAGCTGATCGCCGAGACAATCAAGCAGCGCCCGGTGAAGGAGGCCCTGCCGCTGGGTTCCGCGGCGTACACCACTCGCGAGGTGACGTGCACGCGTCTGGGTGACATCTGCCCCATGCTGACGGACGAAGAGGCCCTGAACTACCGCCCCATGCAACTGAAGGCGCAGCAAGTCCTCAACCCCGACGGCAGCGAGTACGTGGACGACCCGGCCAGCCCGCTGGTGATGCTGGGCGACAGCTTCACCGGGGTTTTCCAGCTTGAGGACTGCAAGCACGCCGGCCTGTCGGCTCACGTGGCGCGGGAGCTGGGGATGCCAGTGGACTTGATCATGGCGCAGGGCAGTGGGCCACGGATACGGGGCCAGTTCGCTCGCCAGGGACATGACGCTATCGGGCAGAAGAAGCTGGTGGTCTGGACGGTGGCGGCGCGGGATCTCTACAACTACTGGGCCCCCTGGGAACTGATAAGGATACCGTAGATGGTTTTCTCCTCACACCTGTTCCTCTTCTACTTCCTGCCTACGGCGCTGGCGCTGTACTACACCTGCCCATGGCGCTGGCGGTCGCTGCTGCTGACCGTGCTCAGCTACATCTTCTACGGCTGGGCCAACCCGTGGTTCGTCTTCCTGATGCTCGTATCCACGGCCATTGACTACTGCGCCGGACAGTTCATCTGTGGCCGCTGGACCATCCCGTGGTGCCGGGGCGAGGAGCCCGCCGGCCCCGGCCTGCCTTCCGCCCGCCAGCGCAAGACGGCCCTGGTTGCCTCGATGGTGAGCAATCTCAGCCTCTTGGGTTTCTTCAAGTACCTGGGTTTTGCCCAGACCAACCTCAACTACCTGCTGCACCTGTTCGGACACGAGGGCGTACGCGTGTTTGAGGTCGTGCTGCCAGTGGGCATCTCCTTCTACACGTTCCAGTCCATGAGCTATGCCATTGACCTTTACCGGGGACACGCCAAACCGGCCCGGGACTTCCTGGACTTCGCCTGCTACGTCTCGCTTTACCCGCAGCTTGTGGCTGGTCCCATTGTGCGCTACCAGGACCTGGCCGACCAGTTGGTGGAGCGCCAGCACACCGTGGGCCAGTTCGCCCAGGGCGTGCTTTTCCTGGCCTTCGGCCTGGCCAAGAAGATCCTGCTGGCCAACCCGATGGGTGAGGTGGCCGACGCCGCCTTCGGCGCCAGCGCCCTCACGCCGTTGCAGGCCTGGACCGGGGTCTTGGGTTACGCCTTCCAGATCTACTTTGACTTCAGCGGCTACTCGGACATGGCCATCGGCCTGGGCCTGATGCTGGGCTTCCGTTTCAAGCGCAACTTCGACCTGCCCTACATTTCCCAGAGCATCACCGAGTTCTGGCGGCGCTGGCACATCTCACTGTCTACCTGGCTGCGCGACAACCTCTACATACCCCTGGGCGGCAATCGTCTGGGCCCCCGGCGCACCTACATCAACCTCGCGGCGGTCATGTTGCTGGGAGGCCTTTGGCACGGGGCCCAGTGGACCTTCGTTATCTGGGGCGCCATCCACGGAGCCCTGTTGGCGCTGGAGCGGTGGCATGGCAAGACGACCCTCTACGCCCGGCTGCCACGGCCCTTGCCCACGCTGCTAACCTTTGGTCTGGTGCTGATCACCTGGGTCTTCTTCCGCGCCGAGAGTCTGCCGGCTGCCCTCCAGTATCTGGGTTCTATGTTCGGCTTGGGGCCCAGGCCGGCTGCCACGCAGCTCCTGGACGCGGTGCTGTTTGCACCCCAGTACTTGCTGATCTTCGCTGTCTGCGTACTGGTCCACTGGCTCAAGTGGGACACGTGGGACATCGCCTATGACCTCAAGCCGGTGCGACTGGTGGGGGCCGCCGCTGCTCTCACTTGCTCTGTCGCCGTGCTGTTTACTCAGAGTTACAACCCCTTCCTCTACTTCAGGTTCTGACGACCATGAGTTCCGAGACTGCTACCAGCGAGTCAACAGGCGAACTGATCCGGGCAGCCGAGACGGCGATTGCCGGCGTGCCGCTCCGCCTGCAGCGCCTCCTCATTGCCTATTTCCTACTGGTGATCGGGATCGTCCCGCTGGCCCAGGTGTACGCTGAACTCCGCACCGGGGAGTCAGTCCAGGTATTCGATGTGTTTCGCCAGGTGCCGACCGTGGAAGCACTGACGGCCTACGAGCGGCAACTGGAGAAGCGGTCGGTGGTCGCGGCCCCGGTTCGACGGTTCCTGCAATGGCTCGGTCTCGTAACGCTCCGCACCGGCAACCAGAAGGCGTTAGTTGGCCCAACGGGGGTGCTGTTCTACAAGCCCAGCCTTGAGGCCGCCGTGCGTCCAGGGTTCATGGCTGCCCCCCAGGCACAGGGGCACCCGCTGCCAGCCATTGTCGCATGGCATGAGGCTTTGGCTGCCGCTGGTGTGAAGCTGGTGGTGCTGGCCTGTCCGGGCAAGGAGGCTATCTATCCGGAGTGGCTTGACCCCGGCTACGATCTCAGCCGCGGCCCCGCAGTGAACCCCGACCTGGACCACTTTGTGGCGACACTCCGCCAGCGCGGGGTCACGGTCATCGAGCCCACCGACCTGCTATGGTCACAGAAGCACCAGGGCGAGCTCTACCTGCATCAGGATACCCACTGGTCACCCCTGGGCATGCGACTGGTCGCCGACGAGGTGGCCCGCCACGTGCCGAGGCCCATCGGCCGGCGGCAGGAGTTCGCGCTGCAGGAGGCCGAGGTTGTCGCGTACGGGGACCTCTATGAAATGCTTCAACTACCCGACTTGCCCACGCCGCTGCTCCCTCAGCGTGTCCGCATTGAGCGCGTGGTTCATGTAGCCTCGGGGGATCCGGTGGAACCTGACGACGGGGCGCCAGTGGTGCTCCTGGGCGACAGCTTCACGAATATCTATTCGGTGCCCGAGATGGGCTGGGGCGATCATGCCGGGCTGGGAGAACAGCTTGCCTATCGCCTCGGGTGTCGGCTGGACATCGTGGCGATGAACGATGGCGGCGTGAACCGTGCGCGTGTCGCCTTCGCCCGCCGCGGCGACCCACTGCGCGGCAAGCGCGTCGTGATCTGGCAGTTTGCGGCCCGTGACCTGGTGGTCTCGAATGGCGATTGGGAGACCATCGCGATCGGCCGGAAGAGCAAGGAGTGAGCACTCCGTGAGTCAGCGTCCTGGCTTGATCGTAGGGCTTATAGTGGCGGCCATCGCCTGCGCGCTGGCAGCCGGCTGTGGGCCCAAGCCGCCGCAGCCGATGGCCCAGGACCTGCCCATGGCCCCAGCCAAGCCGACAGCGGCGTCTCCACCAGCCGCTGCTCCGGCGACGAATGTGGGGATGGAGGCGTCCAAGCTGCCCCCCACTCCGCCTGTGGCGCCGCAGAAGACGGCCGCAGTCACACCCGCCACGCCACAGCCCTCGCCGGCCAAGGCGAGCCCGGCCAGCAAGGCCGCACCGGCCAAGACGACTCCCCCGCCGTCGAAGTCGCAGTCAACTGCCACCAAGCAGACGGCCACCGCGGCCAAGAGCGAGGGCACGGTGGTCATCGGCACCATCGAGCTGGTCTCAAAGATACCGGACCCGTCCACGCTGCCATACGACACGTGTGTGACCTTCATCAAGTACAAGGTCAACAAGGTCGTGAGCGGGAGCTACGATGGCGACAGCCTGTTGGCCGTCTTCTGGGGCCTCCGCAAGGGCAAGTTGCAGCCTGCAGCCAGCTTCCGGGTCGGTCAGACCCACCGTCTAACCATCGAGCCCTTCTCCGAGCACGAGGAGCTCGCTCGCGTGATGCAGGCGGATGATACCAATGAGTACAGCTTGACGCCCTACTGGGTGGTTTCGTACACGGCGGAGTAGCCGCCGGCGCTCCGCCGCCGAAGGGATGGTCATAGTGAGTAGTTGTAGAGTGTTGCGTCTGACGGCAGTTGTGGCCTTGGCCCTGAGCCTCGGCGCCACTGGGTGGGCCGCCGGAGGTAGTCCCACCGACGACGAGCAGACGGCCCTGAATGGGCTGAAGGGCAAGCTGATTGGCCTCATCGTCTGGGAGTCCAACCGTACGGGTTACTGGGAGCTGTTTGTGATGAACGCCGACGGCACGGGCGCGCGGCAGCTCACCCACCTGGGGGATACGGCCCGAACGGCCTACCAGGCCTACATGCGCCCCCAGGTCTCGCCCGACGGCAAGAGCATCATGTTCGGCTATGGCCAACACGACAACGCCGTAGAAGCGTGGATCGTCTCGCTGAAGGGTAATGATGCCCACAAAGTGTGTGATGGGCTGCCTCTCAACTGGTCGGCCGATGGCAAGACAATCTATGTCCTGCGCGACTCGCTGGTCGTTGCTCACGTGCTGGCCAGCGGTGAGGAGTCGTTGGTCAGTGACGTCAAGGCCCCGACGGAGGGACGAGCGGGAAGCACGGTTGGCTCGATACATCCCTCGCTGAAGTCAGTAGCCCTGCGCACCCCCCGAGCCAACGAGTACTTCGTGTTTGCCGAGGGCAAGACGATCAAGACCACCGGTGGCTGCGAGGTCCGCTTGACCGCTGACGGACGCTACATGTACTGGGTCCAGGGCCCCAAGGACTTCCGTGTCTGGGACATGGAAGCGGACACAGAGCAGCAGATGCTGGGGACGCCGGCTGTCGAGCCTTACAACTATACGTACTTCCCCACTGTCTCTGCGGACAATCGCTGGCTGATGTATGGCGCATCTCCCGGCCAGCACGACCACTCGACCAGCGACTATGAGGTCTACCTTCAGGAGCTGGACAACTGGAGCCCCAAGGGGACGCCGATCAGGCTCACCTGGAATACTGCGACGGACCGCTGGCCATACTTGTGGCTGGCCCCCCGGGGCGCCAAGAACCCCTTGCCTGCTGGTCCCTATGATGTCGCCAGCAACCGCGCCACCAACCCCCCGCCGCCGCCCCTGACGATCTTCACCTTCGCCGCCCAGGACGCCGGTCCCGAGTTCGGCGGCGAGTGGGGGTTGTGGCCGCAGCAGGAGGATTGCCGCGGCGAGGCCACCTTCGTCTCTGAGGACGCCGAGGGCGGTCAGGGCGGCAGCATCAAAGTGGACTACACCATCAAGGCTGAGCCCCACAGCTTCTCCCTGTGGATCACCTCCGGGGATGGCGCCGTAGACCTCACGGCCTACGACCGGTTCGTCCTCTATGTCCGCGGCACGGTCCCCACACTGACCCTGGTGGTCAAAGACCAGACCGCCGTGGACCCCGACGCGCCGCGAGGTATCGCCGAGTTCGTCCTCAAGGGCGTCAAGCCCGAATGGCAGCGGTTCGAGGCCCCCTTTGCCGCTTTCCGGCCCCGCGAAAAGGGAGGGAGGATTGACTGGCGCGCCATCAACCACCTGGGCCTGGCTATGATCGCGCCCCAAAACGCTGCCAGTGGCACCTTCTGGGTGGACAACCTGAGAGCTGAAGCGGCTCCCTGAGCCTTTGCCGATGAGAGGGACCGACGGCCAGCCGGTTGCTCTCGACTGGCTGGCCGTGGTACAATAGGGCAACACGGAAGTCCACTACGAACCATGCGTCACCCCTTCCTGATTCCGCTGCTGCTCGCTGTCGCCTGGGCCTGCTCACCCGTAACAGCAAGGGCCGAGGCGCCAGACCTGCCGATGCAACTCCTGGAACGCGGTCTGTCACACCTCGTACCTCACATTTTCCCGCATCTGGCCGCCTCGCCCGACAGTGCTGAGTTGCCACCGGTCCCCGACAGTCTGCTGGAACCCTTGCGGGCCGACGGCGAGGACGTGATCAAGGGGCTGAATCCGGAGGACGAGCGCCTGATGGCCGCGGCTCTGCTCGCCTTGCCCCTGCGACAGCGAGTGCTGAAGGTGGCTGTGGCCGGGGCCAACGACAAGCGCCTGGGGCTCATCAAGTTGCAGGCCGGCGATTTCGAGTCCCGACGCTTCCGTCTCGACGACCTGCAGGACGATGCGGTCAGTGCGCTCCGGGTGGCCTTCGCGCTGCCTTTGGACCTCGACGAAGTGGACCTGTGGTCAGTCATCCCGGAGCGCAACGGTAAGGACTCCGTGCATCGTCCTGTCTTTTCCGTGGCTGCCAACCGCCGACCATTCCTGGCGGCCTGTAACGCCCCCAAAGCGTCCAAGGACATCCTCGGCGAACTCGGCCTGGTGCGCTTTGCCCCTGAGTACCTGCGCTATGCGGGGGGCGAGGAGCTGCAGGCCGTGGCCGCCCAGTTGCCCCGGACGGCCTACAGCGTCAGGCCCCTCGCTGATAGCTGGGAACAGCTCACCAAGGCGTCCAGCTCGGACCCCCGGCTCAGCGAGGCCAGCGTGGCGCGGGTCGTTGTCCGCATCCCGGTCAGCGATAATAGCGTTGGCCTGACCATTGATGATGGCCCCCATCCGCTGATCACTTCGCTGTTCCTGGAGACCTTGCGGCAGTACCGCGTGAAGGCGACGTTCTTCGTTGTTGGAGAGAAGGTCGAGGAGTGCCCCGAACTGCTGCGCCGGCTGGCTGAGGACGGGCACGAGCTTGGCAATCACACCTACAGCCACCCCCGGCTGGCCCATGTCTCCCCGGTGGAGGCACTGACCCAGATCCGGGCCTGTGGCGAGGTCGTGGGGCGGGTGTGCGGCCAGCGCATGCATCTGCTGCGTCCGCCGGGGGGCGGGATCAGCGCGCAGGTCCTGCGCGCGGCAACCGCCGCCAACTGCTCGGTCATCCTCTGGACGCACAACACCAATGACTGGCTTAAGCCCTCAGCGGAGGAGATTGCCGAGAACGCTCTGCGCGACCTGCGGCCCGGCGACATCATCTTGATGCATCAGGGCGAGGCTGAAAGCGCAAGGGCGCTGGCTTACATTCTCGAGGGGCTGGAGGCGCGCGGCTTGCGTCCTGCCACCATTGGCGAGATGCTGGCCCAGGCCCCCGTCCCGGCCCAGCCGATCAGCGACATCATGACCCTCTACGCCAAACATGAGCTTGGCATGGAGTAGCGGGCGCTATCCCCCCACCGCTGGCTGCCGGGCATTGCGGATGGCCTCCAGGTACGCCTCCGGCAGGTTGGAGGGCGGGAAGAAGCCCGGCGTCTGCTGGTAGATCCACACGTACTCATCACTCAATTCCAGGGCCAACTTCAGGCTGTCGCGGAACTGCTCCGGACTGAAGTAGTTTGCGGCGAAGTCCTGCGCGTCCCAGTGAGAGCCGTTGTCGAGATAGAGACCGAAGCCGCAGCTCACCTGCGCCCGGTACCTCTCCGGCAGGCTGGTGACGGCCAGGGCCTTGTTGAGCACCGTGTGGTAGCCTTCGAGAAACTGGGTCCGCTCGCGGTAGCCGTAGGAGAACTCCCACAGGTCCACAAACCGCGTCTGTGGGGCCGAGCCTTCCAGCATCCCGTCCAGGAAGTCCGCCAGCAGGGAGTACCGGGTCTCCTCAGGTGGTTGGCCGGCAAACCCGGCTCGGTCGTACTGTACCAGCGTCCACCCATACAGCATCAGCACGGTGATGTCGGGGTACAAGGCGCACGTCTGCTGCATCAACTCGCGCCCGCGCCGTCGCACCTGCGCCCGGCAGTCGGCGAAGGGCCGGTTGGTGCGCTGCTGTCGGTGGTGGCGGTAACAGAACAGCTCGCAGCCGTAGTCATAGTGCTCCACATCCAGCAGCAGGCCCTGGCAGCCCCCCTCGCGGGCGATGGTTACCAGTGACCGCCAGTTCGCTAGAAGCGTCGCCCAGCGTTGGTCATCGAACCAGTCATACCCCTGGTCCTGTCCGCTGGAGGCAATGCAGACGGGCAGGAAAAGCTCCCGGAGGCGGTCCCGGGGGACGCTCTGCAGATCGGCGATCTGCTGCGCGAACTGCGCCGCGGGGTACGCAGTGGCCCCGAAGGTGTTCCAGCCGAGCAGGTTCGCGGTCGCGCCATCGCCGACGGTGGGCTTGTCACGGTCCAGCGCCACGGAGACCGCGAGGCCGTCAAACGGCATCTCCTGCATCTCCTGCCAGTGGTCGCGCAGGTAGATAGTGTCCCGGGTGGACCAGCCGTAGTGGATCAGTTTCTTGGGTCGTGGGGGGATCTGGGCCTCGGTGGGAACTGCCATCCCCAGTGCGACCAGCGCAACAAGAGCGTGGCACCAGCGGACCATGGCTGTCACCTCACCTGGCTCTCAGAAGGGGTAACCGGAGGGCAGGAAGTGCTTCACATACTGCGCGCGGGCGAACCGGTCGGTCATCCCGGCGATGTAGTCGCACACGATCCTTGCCCGACGGCGGACCTCCTCGGGCACAAAGCCAACGGCCTCAAAGAGCGCGCGGTCATCCTCCATGTACACGTCGAACAGGCCGCCGATGATCCCCTTGACCTTGGCGCACTCGGCCAGGAGTTCAGGGCGTTGATAGACGTGGTCAAACATGAAGCGTTTGAGCGTATCGGTGGCCGTGAGCACCTCCTCCCCCATGGCGATACGCGGCTGCTCGAGGCTGGCCTCAATCACGTCGGTCACCATCCGCCCCACCCGCTGGCTATGCCGCCAACCGAGGACGTTCATGCATTCCGTCGGTAGCTCCTCCTGCGTGAGCACCCGGGCGTGCAGGCAGTCGTCCAGATCGTGGTTCAGGTAGGCGATGCGGTCAGCCACCCGGATGACCATTGCTTCCAGGGTGCTCTCGCCCTCCGCCAGGACCTCCGCCAGGTCACGCTCCGACTTGCGGTGACCCAGGACACCCATGCGCGTCTCGTAAGTGAGGTTCAGCCCTGCGCCGTCGCGTTCCAGCTCGTCGAGCACGCGCAAGCTGTGTACGTTGTGGGCGAAACCTCCGGCCGGGTCATGGCGGCGGTAGGCCTCGTCCAGGGCAGCCTCACCGGAGTGGCCAAAGGGTGTGTGGCCGACGTCGTGGCCCAGGGCGATGGCCTCGGTGAGCTCCTCGTTGAGCCGCAAGGCCTTGGCGATGGTACGGCCGATCTGCGCCACCTCAAGCGTGTGGCTTAGACGAGTCCGCAGGTGGTCTTCCCGTGGTGAGATGAAGACCTGCGTCTTGTGGGCGAGACGCCGGAAGGCCTTGCAGAGGTGGATGATGCGGTCCCGGTCCCGCTGGTAGACGGTGCGAACGGGGTCCTGGCTCTCCGCAACCTGACGGCCACGCGAGCGCGAACTCAGCGCCGCGTAGGGGCTGAGACTGGATTCCTCCATCGCCTCGATACGTTCACGGATGGTCATGACTGGCGGCCACTCAGACCGGCCCCCTGGCCTACTGCACAATCTCCCGGAAGTCAGCCAGTTCAAGATACAATCGGTCCAGCTCTCGCATCATCGCCAACCGGTTGCGGCGCAGGTTCATGTCCTCCGCGTTGACCATGACCGCATCGAACAGGGCCGCGATGGGCTGCTGCAACTGGCTGAGCGTCTCCCATACCGCCCGGTAGTCCACTGGCGCCGTCTGCTTCAGGGCGGCGATGCGTTCGCGCGCAACGCCCCAGACAGTCCACAGGCTCTGTTCCGTGGGATCGGCGAACAGCGCCGGGTCCACCACCGTCTCGGCGGGCAGATCGGTGCCGCGCCAGATGTTGGCCGGCCGGGTCGCGGTATCCACCTGTGCCTCGAAGTCGGCGGCTGAGCGACGAAGGAAGCCCAGAGCGCGGGCACGCTCGATCACATCCACCACGTCCGTCCAGTGCGACCCCAGCGCCGATCGGACCGTGTCGTAGCTGAGCCCCTCGTCTTCGAGCATCGCCTGGAGCCGGCTGGCTATGAACTCCCACAAGGCGTCCCTGGCCTCCGTGGGCTCCAAGGCGCCCTTCGGTGCCGGGTCGGGACGCGGAATCTGGGCCAGGCCGAAGCTCAGCGCCGACAACAGATCCAATCGGTAGCCCGCCTCCAGCAAGATGGCAATGAGCCCCTGCGTCTGTCGTCGTAGCCCCTGCGGGTCGCGGGTGCCCCGGGGAACAAGCCCCAGGGTGAACGCGGCGCAGAGGTTGTCAAAGCGGTCGGCGACAGCCAGCAGCCTCCCCGCCGCCGTGGCGGGCAACGGGTCGTCCTGCCGGACGGGGAGGTATTGCTCCGCCAGGGCGACTGCCACTGCCTCGGGTTCTCCGGCGCAACGTGCGTAATGCCCTCCGATGTACCCCTGGAGCGCGGCCAGTTTCCCATCGCCTACCATGAGCGTGACCTGATCGCACTTGCTGAGCATCGCCGCCCGCAAGGCCGCTTGTCGTTCATCTTCGCTCAGCCCCGGGAGCCGTTCGTTGAGCCACGACACCCAGGCCTCCAGCCGCTTGGTCTTGTCATACAGAGAGCCCAGCGACTCCATGTAGGTGACCCGCCGGAGGGTCTCCAGGCGCTCAGGCAGCGGTGTCTTCAGGTCTTCGGTAAGGTAGAACTCGGCATCCTCAAGACGCGGAACAATGACCTTCTCGTTGCCTCGCCGCACGATGTCACTACCGGCCTCGCTGCCGTTGCGAACGATGACGAAGTACGGCAGAAGCGCCCCGTGTTCATCCTCCACGGCAAAGTACCGCTGGTGCTTCTCCATGACCGTCACGGGAACGCGCTCGGGCAAAGCCAGGTACCGCTCAGGGAAGCTGCCCAGTACGCAGGTGGGGTACTCCACGAGGAAGTTGTTCTCGGTCAGGAGGTCCGGGTCCAGGCGTGGTCGCGCATTGACCGTGGCTGCGACCTCGCGCGCCTTCGCCGCGATCAGGTTCTCTCGCTCCTCGTGGTCCACAATCACGAACAGATCCCGCAGGGTCTCCACGTAGGCCGAGGGACGGGCGATGTCGCCACTGCCAGGGCCCAGAAAGCGGTGGCCGCGCGTAGTCCGACCAGCCTTCAGCCCGGCATAGGTCCACTCCAGGACCTCCTCGTCCAGCAGCGCCACCAGCCAGCGCACGGGCCGGCAGAAACGTGTGTCCACATCGCCCCATCGCATGGTCTTGGGGAACGAAAGGTCGTTGAGCACGTCGGTCAGCAGCGCCGGAATGACGACGCTGGCGGGCTGTCCGCGTTCGGCGACGGTGGCGAAAACGAAGCTGCCCTTGTCAGTCTCCACGACGCGCAACTGGTCCATCGCGACACCGCGGCTGGCAGCAAAGCCCAGCGCCGCCGGCGTGGGCTTCCCGTCGGCATCGAAGGCGGCGGCAGCGGGTGGCCCCTTGACCTCCTTGACTTCGTCTGGCTGGCAAGCTGCGACATCCGTCACGAGCACTGCCAGACGGCGCGGAGTGCCGAATACGCGCACCGGACCGTGCTCCAGCCGCCGGGCGGTAAGGCCCTCGTCCACTGCTTGGCGCAGTTGCTCCAGAGCCGGCAGAACAACGGGCGCCGGGATCTCCTCAACACCGATCTCGACAAGCAAGTCAGGCATGACGGAACTCCAGTTTCTGATTGCGCCCTGCCGGTCGTCTCGCCGCCGCCACGGGCCTGGTCGCCCCTATCGGTGGCACAGGGGGTAGCCCAGGGCGGCGCGCATCGCAACATGAGCCTGGGCTACCTGGCCGGCAAGATTGCGGATCCGCCCGATCATGGCCGGACGTTCCGTAATGCTCACCGCTCCACGCGCGTCCAGCAGGTTGAAGACATGAGAGCACTTAAGCACGTAGTCATAGGCTGGCAGATGGAGGTCGCTCTGCACCAGGCGAGCGGCTTCGGCCTCATATAGCCGGAAGAGCTGCCAGAGCATGTCAATGTCGGCCACCTCGAAGTTGTAGGTGGAAAACTGGCGCTCCTCTTCCTTTCGCAGTTCCCCGAAGTTGATGTCGTCATTCCACAGCAGGTGCCGATAGTGATCAACGTCCTGCATGTACATGGCCAAGCGCTCAATGCCATAGGTGAGCTCCACGGAAACGGGGTCACAGGGCATGCCGCCTGCCTTCTGGAAGTAGGTGAACTGTGTGATCTCCATACCATCTAGCCAGACCTCCCATCCCACCCCCGAGGCCCCGAGGGTCGGCGCCTCCCAGTCGTCCTCCACAAACCGGAAGTCGTGCAGCACCGGGTCGATCCCCAGGGACGCAACGCTCTCCAGGTAGGTCTCCTGTACATCGTCGGGGGAAGGCTTGAGGATGACCTGGTACTGGTAGTACTTCTGCATGCGGTTCGGGTTCTCGCCATACCGCCCATCGTTGGGGCGCCGGGAGCCCTGAACATAGGCCACATTCCAGGGCTCGGGCCCCAGCGCCCGCAGGAAGGTGTCCGGCGTCATGGTCCCGGCGCCGACCTCCACGTCATAGGGCTGCGCCAGAATACAACCCCGAGCGGCCCAGAAGTCGTCAAGTCTGCGGATGATCTGCTGAAAGGTCATGGTCTTCCTCTTTGCGTCGGAGCATGGCATGGAGAGCCTACGACGCACGCAATCAGGCGGGCCAGTAGCTGACCCGCCCGGGGGATACGCAACAGGCTACACCGTCGGCGGCTATCCGCGCCTGCGGTGTCCTGCTAACGGCTATAGCTTCACGTCGCGGCGTGCTGACGCAGGCGCTGGACCTGTTCCGGCGCCACCTGTGGCAGCTTGCGCCGAATCCGCGACAGCGCATTGTCTATGGACTTGATCTTGCACCGCAGTTCGTCGGCCATCTCCTTGTACGACTTGCCGGTGCGGTACTCGCTGAGGACTTTCCACTCAAACGGCGAGAGCTCCTGTCGCAGGGTTTCCTGCAGCAGTCGCTCCCCCTCTTTGCCGAGCACAATCGTCTCCGGGTCCACCTCGGGCTTGGAGGTCAGGACATCGGAGAGAGAGCGATCGTCGTTGTCGCCGCCCGGAGGGGCCTCCAGGGACACTGACGAGTTCAGCGGGGCTTGCTTCTGCCGGGTGGCGGCCTTGATCGCCGATATCATCTGGCGCTGGATGCAGACCTTGGCAAAGCAGGCAAACGACGTATGGCGGTCGGCCTTGAAGTCAGTGATCGCTTCCCAGAGCCCAATCATGCCGATCTGCAGCAGATCATCGCGTTCGGCACCGACCAGGAAATACGACTTCACCTTGGCTCGCACGAGGTTGCGGTACTTGTACAGAAGATACTCCGTCGCCTCGCGGTCCCGGAACTGCTGGGCCCGCCGAACCAATTCTTCGTCCGATAGCGGGTCGTGCGAGGAGCCACCGAGACGTCCCGCGGCTTCTCTGAAGAACTCCGCTGCATTAACCATTGGTCACCTCGGCCACTGACTGATAGGGGTTAGCTGCCGGCCGGTCCGTCACTGCGGCCGCCGGTGTAAGCGGTCTCGATAGCACTGCTTGAGATCAGGATGGACAGTATCTCCACTACGGCCGCCATCACACCCGCCAGCGCTACCGGCGCTTCCACCACGACCTGGTCCTGCACCCGCCACCTGATCGCCCCGATGGTGTCCCCTTGTAGGCTGCGCGTCACTCCTTCCTTGACCTGTGCGGTCAGCCGGGCCAGGCTCTCCCTTTGCCGCTTCTCCAGATAGCTAAGCGCCCTCACCACATCGCCCTGCGCGGCATCCAGCGCCTCCACCGCCGCCTCGTACCCAACGCCCATGCGCTCCCGCAGGGTGTCCACAGCGCTCAGATCGTGTATCAACCGCAGACTCCCAGCGACCGCACTCACGTCTTACTTGGCGATCTCCGTCGTGCCAATCTTGCCCATGAAACCCAGAAAACCGTGTACAGCCCGCAACTCGTAAATCTGCCCCGCGAAGGCTGACCGGGCGTAGACGTAACTGCCCATGCCGTAGGCCAGCACCACCGCCCCGTACATGGCGTGCGACAGGATCAGGGCCACGACAATCCCAAACAGGCCGCCCAGTGAACTGTCAAAGGAGCCGATGTCAAACTGAGTCTGCCGCTTCAGCAGGGTGGTTGCCGTCGCCGTGATGGCCGTTCCGACGCCGATACAGATAAGGTACGCGGTGCACGGGGACAGGGTGCCGGAAGCAGTGAGGTTCAGGTAGACGGCAGGCGCAATCTCCACTGTCAGGAGGACGCCTAGCATATCGAGGAAAGCCACAACAAAGCCGCGCTGGGCTTCTGCAATGCCGATCAGGATGCAGAGAACGATGACGATGAAGTCGGGCCAGGTCATCTAGCGAACCGCCTCAACGGGCTGTCACCTGCACCTGTTGCCGTAGCAGCAGACCACTCCACGCAAAAGAGCTGTAAGGAGGTCGGGTCCTGGACGCGGGCTACGATGGGGGGCGCGTTCGAGGCCACAAACCCACTAGCTGACTACCGGCATGGGCTCAATATACACCACGGACGCAAGACCTGTCAACCATCCAACATGCCAAAAAAACCCAAGAAACACCCCCAAGAACAGGTTTGGCACCGCCTTCGCGGTGCCAAACCCCCACTATCCAGCGAAGAACTACCAGAAGAGCTTTCTGAGCTCCAAACGCCCTTCCGTGGTGCCGTCCGCTACCGTGTACATCGGCGCCGTGCGACGCGTCACCGAAAGCACCATCCGGCCGTTCTCGCCCCACGACCTGATGTAGGACAGGTCCAGAGCAGAACCCGGAGGCACTTTCTGACCGGGGTCAGGCTGGCAGAAGTCCCCTGTCAGGTAAGCCAAAGCGATCTTCCCCGACCCCTCCTCGCTGCCACCATCGAGCTGGATCCGAACGAACTGGTCCACCACGTCTGGGACCCGGGAATCCAGATACCGATACCCCAACTGCAACTGCAGCGAATCCCCGATGGAGCGAGCCAGTGAGGCGTCGATCTGGGAGGCCTGGCGAATGGTCTTTCCATCGGCCGCCAACTGATTGGCCGCGTAGGTCAATTGGAAGGTGCCACCCAGCGCCGGCATGGCAAAGTCGAAGGCTTTGGCCGGCGCGATTCGCCCCGGCTGGTCTTCGTAGCGCCATCGCACGGCCATCTTGTCCGGCGTGCCATGCTCCACCGCCAGAGCCACTATGCCGTCGTCATTCAGGCTGACCATCTTCGCCGGATCGTATTCCGAATAAGCGGCCGTAACGGCGATGCCCTTTGGATCTCCCAGGCTTAGCTCGACGCGCCGAGCGTTGTCCACGTCGGGCAACGAGTTGCCGAAGGAGACCAGGCCCGCGCGCAGACCGATCCCGGAGTCACCACGCTCACGCACCAACTCCAGGACACGCAGACTGTTGGCCACTCCTCCCAGCACATCAGCCGAGTTGTACTGCCCCTGCACTGACAGGCTGTCGGACACCGACCATTTACCCAGCATCTGGGTCTGGGTCAGGGTCGGAACCGTCATGCCGGCATCATTGATGGTGTACTTCGCCTCGACGGTGAACGGTCGCAGTGGCTGCGCCTGCAGCGAGAGGTTCGTGACATCGGAACTGCCGACACCCTTGGTGTCGGTGCTCACGTGCTGCCCACTCAGCAGCAGCTTCTTGCTCAGCTTCACCTTGGGAAGCGTAACGGCCATCTGCCGCTGCTCGCCCCGGCCGCCGGGCGAGAAGGTCTCAACCACCTGCCGCTGGACGGTCGCACCCTCCGCCACGGGCGCCGTCAGCTTGCCCGTGGTCGTCTTCGTATAGACGCCGCCCTGCCGCACCGTGACTATGGTCTCTTCGGCACCAAAGTCCTTGTCAAAGAGGCGGAACGGGTTGTTGATGTAGGTTGTGCGCGCCTCGGACATACCACCGCCAGTATCCTGCCCATGGATGGTATGCTGGAAGGACGCCTGCTTGCCAAACAGCTTCAGCGGCATCGCGAAGGTCGTGTCACGGACCTCAGTATGCGTGCCGTTGAGGTAGGTGTAGTTGGAGTGATGCTCGGCCCTCACCAGGAACGGACCGATCTCCAGGGGCATCGCCAGGTCCAACTTCTGGCTCCGCGTCGCCACACCCTTCACCGGTCCGGTCGAGCGCACCAGCGACCAGGTGGTTGGCATCGCCTGTCCATCCACCTGGAAGGGAATCTCAACTGTGGTCGTGCGCGACTCGAATACGCCCTGGCCCACATCGCTGCCGTCGATCACGTAGTTCAGCTTATACGCTTTGCCCAGCAGCTTCACCGGCGTGGCGAAGGCCGTCTTGCGTGTCTCGGTGTGCACGCCCTTGGCGTAGTTGAACTGGTACCCATGCTCGATGACGCTGCCCTCGCCCAGGAAACGCAGCGGCAAACGCATGGCCACATTCTGCGACTTGGTCAGTTGGCCCACATCGGTCTGATACAGCGACGAGTAGGCCCAGGTAACGTCCTCACCGGAGATCCGCAGGGGCAGGGCCAGGTCCCACGTGCGAGACTTGGACACCGCCCCGAAGTTGTTGTTGTACGTGTTGGCGAAGGCCCACTTGGTGTCCTTGCCGCTGATCTTTAGAGGGAGGGCGACCGAGAGGTTCTCCGACCGAGCCCGGACGCCGTTGCGCTCCTGGAAGGTGTTGCCGAAAGCAATGTCAGCCCGGTTACCGCGGATGGCCACAGGCAACGCAGCGCTGAAGCTCTCCGTGCGCAGGTCCAGACCGTTGCCCTCCTGCTGCGAGGTGGCGTAGCTCCAGGTAGCCGGCCCACCCGAGAACGGCGTGGTCAGCCCTGTGGCAAAGCTGCTGCCCGTGATCCCTGTCAGGCCTTCATCGGTCTCAAACTGAGCGGCCTTCAGGTTCATCGTCCAGCCCTCGGCGAAGCCCGTGGCCAACTCCAGGGAGTCATCGGTACGGTTGACGTCGCGCGCTCCCGCGACCATCGTCTTGGTCTGCGTGCGGGAGAACTTCAGGGTGCTGGCCGCCGTACCGCTGCCAAAGTCCTGCACCATGCCCATCGTTCGCACCCGGCTGCCTGACAGGAACGTGCCCAGCACGTTGGTGCGGGTGGTGGTGGTTTCGGAGAAGCTAAGACGCGTCCGGTCGGACAGCCCGAAAGCGGTCTCGAGCCCCGAGTCCTCCTGGAAGGCCACAAACAGCGCCTGGGACTTGTCATCCACCACCGTCGGGTTGTACTTGTAGGTGATGGAGTTAGAGCGGCCGGGCGTCAAATGGATGGTGTAGCTGTCAGCAGCGCGCAAGGCACCACCGGCAGCCAGATCACGCAGGGAGAGTGGCGCCGAGGTATCCGTATCAAGCCCCCGCAGCCGCAGCACCGTACCTCTGACCTCATTGAGGTAGAACTTGCTGCGGTCGAACTCCTCCGCGGCCGCGGCTGTGACAAAGACGGCGATGACTAAAGCCAGGCGGAGTAGTCTCATAGTCCTTTTCTTTGCTGTGACGGTGTTGGCAGTGATCATTTTCGACCTGCGCCGCAATACCTGGACACCGAGTTGGCACCGATAGCTTAGTGGCCGCAAGCGCCGGGAATGTTCCCCAGGCCGCCATGCAGCTTGCGCCATCCATCTATCGTCGCCAGTAACACCGTATATAGTATAACCTTGAAGCCCCCTCAAGACAACCCCCTACCCCACAATTCTTGACCGACCGTTGAGCCCCAGCTTGCCTGTCTCTACGCGTACCTTAGACCATCTCGCAGAGCTCGGGTTCCGCCTGTTTCGGCGTCGCCACATGCCTGACAGAACACGGGGCGTGTCTATGTCCAAACAGCGCTCCCAATCCGACATGAAAATTCTTCATAAAAATGCTTGACAGTCATGCACTCAATCCATATAATGGCGACAGTAGCATACCTCAGTCAGAAGGGAGTTGACACCCATGTCGCTGATCCGTTGGTATCGCACCCGCAACTTGCCCACTGTGTGGGACCAGATGGAGCAGATGGCTCGTGAAATGTCGCGTCTGATACCATGGCAGGAGGAGGGTGAAGACCGCCCCTTCGGCATCCCGGTCAACGTCTACGAGACCGACAAAGAGGTCGTTGTGAAGGCGGAACTGCCCGGCGTCAAGAAGGAGGACCTCGACGTTAACATCCAGGACAACACTCTCACGATCCGGGCCCAGACCCGCGAGGAGAGCGAGGTCAAGGAGGAGAGCTACTATCGCCGCGAGCTGCGCACGGGTAGCTTCTTCCGCGCGGTTCCGCTTCCGGTCGAGGTCAAGGAGGAGGAGCTCAAGGCCTCCTACGAAAATGGCGTATTGACCGTGACGGCGCCGAAGGCCGTGGAGAAGAAAGTGGGCCGCAAGGTCGAGATCAAGTAATCTGCATGCTGCCTTAGGGTCTAGCAACCGGAGCGCGGCCACAGGCCGCGCTCCGGGTTTATGGCCTCAGGGGCAGCTCTCGCCGCTACTTGCGTCTTCGTCCCTTGCGCTGGCAGTGACTGCAGAAGTAGGTACTGCGGCCGGCCAGCACCACCCGCTGGATACGCCCCGGGCAACCCGCCCGCAGGCAGATCTCGCCCTCGCGCCCGTAGACCGCAAGGCGCTTCTGGAAGCCACCGGACCTTCCCCCAACGGTGCGGTAGTCAGAGATGGTCGTTCCGCGCAGCGCGATCCCTTCGCTCAGAACCGCCTCGGTCGCCGCTGCCAGTTGCCGCACTTCGGGCAGTCGCAGCGCATGACTGGGTGTCCGAGGGTCCAGGCCGCAGCGGTAGCAGATCTCCGAGGCATAGATGTTCCCGATGCCGGCCAGGATGGTCTGGTCCAGGAGCAATGCCTTTATCGGCGTCCGCCGCCGTCTCAGCGCTTCGCGCAACCGGTCGGCATCGCAGCGCGTGGCGTCGGGACCGATGCGACACAGCAGCGTCCCGGCCTCCTCCTCCCCCGCCGGGCGGAGCTCAACACGCCCGAAACGCCGCGGGTCCTCAAAGACCAGCCGCTGTCCGCCGGACAGGTGGAAGACCACCCGGGCGTGCCGGGGGAGTTCATCATGGGGCCGCAACAACTGGAATCTCCCGGTCATCCGCGGGTGCAGAAGCAGAGTGCGGCCATCGTCCAGGCGCAGGATCAGCACCTTCCCCCGGCGGTCGTATGAGCGGACGTGGCGACCGGCGAGGCCGGTGGTAAGACTGTCAGGGCCACCGGCAACCGCTTTGGGGTCCAGAACCTCAACAGCGGTGATAACCTTGCGGCCCACTGCTTTCTGCAGGTCGCGCCGCATCGTCTCAACTTCCGGCAACTCCGGCATGGCCTCAGTCCCCGTTGCGCAGCAGACCAAACACGATGGCGTCGACTAGCGCCTGCCAACTGGCCTCGATGATGTTCGCGTGGACCCCGACGGTCCCCCACGTCTCTTGACCATCGGTGGTTTCAATGAGCACGCGCACCTTTGTGGCGGTGCCCTCATCTGCGGTCAGCACCCGCACCTTGTAGTCCACCAACTGCACCTGCTGCAGACGCGGGAAGAGCTCAGTCAGCGCTTTGCGCAGGGCGTTATCCAGCGCATTGACTGGACCATCGCCATCCGCTGCGGTATGCACCTCGCGGTCGCCGATGCTGACCTTGACTGTCGCCTCGCTGTAGGGCTCGGACTTCTCGTCTGCCTTCAGCACGGATACCCGGTACCCGTGCAGGTCGAAGGGGTTCTCCAGTTCGCCTCGCAGGCGGCGGGCCAGAAGCTGCAGCGACCCCTCCGCGGCCTCAAACTGGTACCCCTCGTTCTCCAGCTCCTTGACCCGGTTGAGCACTTCAGCAACGATCGGGTCGTTGCGGTCCAGGTTAGGCCACAGCTGGCGCAGTTTGCCCTGGATCGTGGAGCTTCCTGAATAGTCGCTGACCAGGATGCGGCGCTCGTTGCCGACGGTCTCCGGGGGCACATGCTCAAAGGAGGACGGGTCCTTCATGACCGCGTTCACATGCATACCGCCCTTGTGCGCGAAGGAGGAGTGCCCCACATAGGGCGCCCGGTGGTCAGGCATCACATTGGCGATCTCAGAGACGTAGTGGCTGACCGACGTAAGCTCGCTCAGCTTGCCTGGTAGCAGACACTGCACCCCGAGTTTGAGTTCGAGATTGGGGATGATGGTGCAAAGGTTGGCGTTGCCCGTGCGCTCCCCGTAGCCGTTCATTGTCCCCTGAACCTGCGTGCAGCCCGCGATCACTGCCGTCAAGGTATTACCTACGGCCGTCCCCGCATCGTTGTGGCAGTGGATGCCCAGGGGAGTGGCGAGTTCGGCTCTGCTGCGGGTGACGATCTCGTGGATCTGATGCGGGAGCATTCCTCCGTTGGTGTCGCACAGCACGAGACAGTCGGCTCCCCCGTGCGCGGCCGCTCGCAGGCACTCCAGAGCGTACTCCGCATCGGCACGGTAGCCGTCGAAGAAGTGCTCCGCGTCGAAGATGACCTCGGCCACCTGGGTCTTGAGCCAGGCCACCGAGTCCTCAATCATCCGCAGATTCTCGTCACGGGTGGTCCGCAGGATCTCGGTCACATGCAGGTCCCACGACTTGCCGAAGATGGTGATCACCGGAGCCCGGCTGGCCACCAGGTCCTGGAGTTGCGGGTCGTCTTCGGGCGCGATGCCCGGCCGCCGTGTACTGCCGAAGGCCGCCAACTTCGCGGTGGACCACTCCAGGTCAGCGGCGCGCTGGAAGAACTCACGGTCTTTCGGACTCGTGGGGTTAGGCCAGCCGCCCTCAATGTAGGCGACACCAAAGTCGTCCAGGCGCCGGGCGACCAGCAGCTTGTCCTCGACGCTGAAAGCGATCCCTTCGGCCTGACAGCCATCGCGGAGAGTCGTGTCGTAGATCAGCACGTCCGGCATGTTCCGACCTCCCTGAGCCTGGCGCTGACGGCGGCCCGGTCACCGAAAAACGAGCACGGCCCGCCTCATTCAGAGACGGGCCGTCAAGGTCCCGCGGTACCACTCTGATTGGCAGGAAGACCCTGCCCGCTTACCCGGTGCGGGTGACACCAAGTCACCGATACCGTCCTCCCGGTAACGGGGGAGGAACCGGCGGAGCCTACTCGGGGCTACGCCCTTTCGGTCCGCGGCTCGAGGGTGATATTCGCCTCCGGCTTACCCGCCGGCTCCCACCGTCCCGGCTCGCTCCACGGGTCTTCATACCGTCCCGACCCTGGGCAGACCCGAAGGTTACTCGTCCCTGTCATCGCCATCGCGCCCAGATTGTGGAAGACAATATAGCACAGCTAACTTTGGGGTTCAAGGCGTTTCATTGCGTGGCTCAGGGTTACCGCAACCACGTCCGCGTCAGCTTGACTTCCGTTTCGACGCCCCCCTATAATCCAGCCGAGAAGGGACTGTTAGCCTTGAGAGTCGTGCTGCAACGTGTGGCTCATGCCAGCGTCGAGGTCGAGGGGTCCACGGTAGGTCAGATCGGGCCGGGTCTCCTGGCCCTGGTTGCGTTCCGTCAGGGCGACGGGGATACGGCGCTGGGCTGGATGGCTCAGAAACTCACCAGCCTCCGGGTGTTTGAAGATGAGGCTGGCAAGATGAACCTCGGCCTCAGCGACGTTGGCGGCGAACTCCTCCTGGTGCCCCAGTTCACCTTGTATGGCGACTGTCGCAAGGGACGGCGTCCGGGCTTCGATGGCGCCCTGGAGCCGGCTCAGGCGAGCCGGCTCTTCGACGAGTTCTGTGCCCGCTGCGCCAACGCCGGGTTTCCCCCCCAGCGCGGCGTTTTCGGTGCCCACATGCGCGTGTCCCTGCTAAACGACGGTCCGGTCACTCTCATCCTGGACAGTCCGTAACCTGAATGGTAGAAGAAACCTGATGGCTCGCCAACGCCGCCGCTCCAGTCGCTCGCTTCGCCGTCGCCGCGTCGCTCAGGCCCGGGTGCGTCTTGCGGACCATCTCGCTGAGCGAGGATTCGCCGAAGAGGCAATCGTTCACTACGAACGCGCTGTCGAACTTGAGGGACACAACGCCGACACGCGGGTGAAGCTGGGGGACGCCTACTTCGAGGCCGAGATGCCTCGCAAAGCTTATCAGGCCTACCGCAAGGCACTCAACATCCACCCCCGACATGCCGAAGCCAACTTCTGTCTCGGCGAGTTCCTGTACAATCACGGCTTCGTGCGGCACGCTCTGGCGGCCATGGAGAAGGCGGTAGCCTGCGACCCGAAACGACACTACTACGCCTGCCGACTGGGTGACATGTATCTGTTCCTCAGCCGGCTGGACGATGCGCGGCGGCTCTATGAGAAGGCGGTGAGCCTGGAGCCGCGCGAAGGTTACTACCACTACAAGCTGGCCGAGCTCCATATGCGGACCATGGACTTCACGGCCGCCGTCAGCGAGTATGAGGCGGCGGTGCAATGCTCTCCTGTGGATGACTTCTACTTTGCCCGGCTGGGGGCCGCCTACGTGCGGCAGGAACGCTGGGAACCGGCCCTGCGCAGCCTGGAGCGCGCCGCGGCCATCGCTCCCGATAATCCGGTGCACCGCTACGCCCTGGCTGACATACTCATCCTGTTCGCCGACGGCGAGCGTGCGCGGCAGGAGGTGGCTGGGGCCGGTCCGCTGGACGA
>JABLXH010000052.1 GCA_013178155.1 Armatimonadota bacterium
CAAGGTGCCCGGCCCGTGGCCCGGCCTGGGGTTCTACATGTACCGCGAGTCCCAGCGCTGCTATGTCCATCCGGCGTGGGCCGACAAGCGCCTGGCCGATGTAGATATGGCCTGGTACCAGCGAGAGTTCACCGTGCCCGCCGGTTGGGGCGGAAGGCGCATCACCCTGTATGCCGAGTACCTCAACTCCCTGGCTGTGGTACACGTGGACGGCGCCAAAGTGGGTGAGATCGCCTTCCCCGGCGGTGAGCTGGACCTGACGCCGGCAGTACAGCCAGGGCGGACGCACGTGCTGTCGCTATTCGTAGCCGCGCTCCCCCTGAACGAGGAGCTTGTGAGCTACGCCGCCGCCGAGGCCGCGCAGCGAAGCCGCAGCCGCGTCGAGCGGCGGGGCCTCTGCGGTGATGTCTTCCTCTGCAGCACCCCTCCCGGCCCGCGCCTGACGGACCTCAAGATCGAGACTTCGGTGCGCGAGCAACGGATCACCTGCCGCGTGAGGTGCACGGGGCTGGCCGAGGGCCCTTACGTCCTGCGCGCGCAGGTGATGGACGGAGGCGCCGAGGTCCTGGCCTTTGACAGCGAGCAGTTCGGGGCTGTCCAGACGAGCGCGGCACCCGTGACTCTCAGCGCCTCCTGGCCCGACCCGCGCCTGTGGGACCTGCACACCCCGCAGAACCAGTATGACCTCAAGCTCAGCTTGCTCGACGGGCGAGGCGCTGTACTCGATGAACTGCCGCCGACGCGCTTCGGCTTCCGGGAGTTGTGGATCGAGGGCCGTGACTTCATGCTGAACGGCACACGGCTGTACTGCTTCGCCGTGCCGCTGGACAACGCCCAGATGGCCACGGCCTCGGCCACGTACGAGGGAGCCAGGGAGACTCTGGTGCGGTTGAAGCGCCTGGGCGTGAACCTGGTCTACACCCACAACTACGGCTGCGAACCGGGAGCGCACCTGAGCTTCAGTGAGATCCTGCGGGCGGCCGATGATGTCGGGATGCTGGTGTCGCTGTCGCAGCCTCACGCCAGCGCCTACCAGTGGGACGCACCGGACGCCGATATTAGCAACGGCTACGCTGATCTGGCGGCGTTCTACGTGCGCGTGGCTCAGAACCACCCGGCCGTGGTCATGTATGCCCTGAACCACAACATGATGGGCTACGCGCAGGATATGAACCCCGACCTGATGGACGGCCGACATGACAACCTGGGGCGGCTGGGTGAGCGCAATGATGGCAATGCGCGGTTGGCAAAGCGCACCGAGGACATCGTTCGCCGGCTGGACGGCACTCGCGTCATCTACCACCACTCGTCCGGCAACTGCGGGCAGCTCTACACCAGCAACTGCTACCTGAACTTCGTGCCGATCCAGGAGCGCTCGGACTGGCTCGAGAGTTGGGCGACGCAAGGCGTCAAGCCGGTGTTCTTCTGTGAGTACGGAGCCCCCCTTGGGATGAGCTGGACCATGCACCGCGGCTGGTACAAGGGCGAGCGGTCCTTCACCAACGGGCGTATTCAGCACGAGTTCTGCTGCGCCGAGTGGGGTGCCCAGTTCCGTGGGGACGCCGCCTTCGACCTGACGGACAAGGAGCGTCAGAACCTGCGCTTTGAGGCCCGGAAGTGGCGGGAGGGGGGCACCTGGTACCGGTGGGACTACCCCTTCGAGATGCACGAATCCGACTTCGATGCCCCCAACATGCTTGACGTGCAGGCCATGTACATCCGGGACAACTGGCCCGCCTTCCGGACATGGGGCCTGTCGGCCTTCAACCTGTGGTCACACCGACAGCTCTGGCACAAGCGCCCCGGCTTCACGCCCCGCCCGGTGACCTTCGACGTGGACTGGGAGAACCTGCAGCGTCCTGGATTCAGCCCGGATTTCCTGGAGACGCAATATGAGGGCATCGAGGTGGCCTACGAGTACGAGGACTGGGAGGCCACGCCAGCGGCCGAAGCCTTCCTGCGTCTCAATCAGCCCCTCCTGGCGTACCTGGCGGGCAAGCCCGCACGGTTCACCTCCAAGGACCATCTGTTCGTGCCAGGTGAACGGGTTGAGAAGCAGGCCATCGTCATCAACAACAGTCGTGAGAGTGTCACCTGCCGGTGTCAGTGGTCGCTGGACCTGCCGGAGCCACTGACCGGCGGCGGGGAGGTGACGGTCGAAACAGGCAGTCAGGCCCGTGTCACCATTGGACTGGCGCTGCCCGACGATACCCCGGCAGGGAAATATGTGCTCTCACTGACTGCGACGTTTAGCACGGGCCAGGTGCAGACCGACCGCCTGGACCTCACCGTCATGCCTGCCCCGGCCGCGCCGCGACTGAGCGGCCGGGTTGCTCTGTTTGACCCTCTCGGTGACACACGCAACCTGCTGGCCACCCAGGGCCTCCGGTTCGACGAAGTGGGGGCTGACGCAGACCTCGCGGGCTACGACGTCCTGATCATCGGCCGGGGCGCACTGACGCTCGACGGCGCCGGGCCGGAACTGAGCCGGGTGCGTGAGGGGCTGAAGGTGCTCGTGTTTGAGCAAGAGCGCCAGGTGCTCGAGCAGCGTCTGGGGTTCCGTGTGCAGGAGTACGGCCTGCGACAGGTGTTCCCACGCGTTCCGGACCACCCGGCCCTGGCCGGCCTTGCGGCCGAGCACCTGCGGGACTGGCGAGGCCAAGCCACGCTGGTGCCACCGCGGCTGGAGTACCAGTTTGACCCTCACGATTCGCCATTCATCATGTGGTGTGGTATTCGTGTTACCCGCCCTTGGCGCTGCGGTACCCAGGGCAATGTGGCGTCAGTGGTCATCGAGAAGCCGGCGCGAGGTGATTTCCTGCCCGTCGTAGATGGCGGGTACGGCCTGGAGTACAGCCCGCTACTGGAGTACCATGAGGGCCAGGGTCTGGTGCTGTTCTGCCAGATGGACGTGACCGGGCGGACGGAGGAGGAGCCGGCGGCGCAGCAACTGCTGGGCAATATCCTGCGCTATGTGTTGAACTACACTGCGACTCCGGACCGCCGCGTGGTGTATGCGGGGGCCCCGGCTGGACGCGACCATCTGACGCAGGCCGGCTATGCGCCGGAGGAGGCGGTGGTCGGTGATCTGGGTGACGCAGACGTGCTGGTGGTCACGCCAGGGGGTGCGGAGAGCCTGGCGGCGCAGAAGGCGGCCCTGGGCCAGTGGTTGGCCAACGGTGGGCGGATGCTGGCGGTAGGTCTGAACGGCGAGGCGCTCAGCGCCTTGCTGCCAGAGCCAATCAGGACACAGGAGGCCGAACACATTGCCTGCACCTTCGCTCCGCCGCCCAGCGCATCCCCTTTCGCCGGGGTCAGTCCCGCGGAGGTGAACCTGCGCGAGCCCCGGCAACTGCCCCTGGTTACCGCCGGTGCTGCGCCGCTGGGGGACGGAGTACTGGCGACGACTAACGAAGGTCGCGTGGTCGTGTGTCAGGTGGCGCCGTGGGATTTCGCCTACGCGGAGCAGTTCAACCTGAAGCGCACGTACCGGCGGACGAGCTGCCTCCTGGCGAGGCTGCTGGGCAATCAGGGCGCCAGGGCCCAGACGCCCCTCCTGGACCGTTTCGCGCGCCCGGTGTCGGCAGACGTGACGGGGCAGGAGCCGGTGAGTCGCAATGGTGACTTCGCCCTCGACGCCGATGGCGACGGGGTGGCGGACGAATGGAGCGTCTCGGGCGATGGGGCCCGCGTGCAGGCGCGACGCGAGCCGCTGGCCGGCGAGGAGGGACGCTGGGCGCAGGTCATTACCAGTGCGCCGCAGGACGGGGCCCAGAGGCCCAGCGCGATGCTGGCCCAGATGGGGGTGCCGCTGGCAGAAAGGCAGTGGTACCATCTGTCGTTCCGGGCCCGGGCGGAGGGGATGGCCGGGTCAGAGGTGCTGGTCGCCGTCAACCATACGCGGAGCTGGACGGCGTTGCTGGAGTACCGACGCTTCTACCCGGGTACCGAGTGGCAGAGGTTCGAGTACTGGCTCCAGGCGACGGGCACGGAGCCGACCAATACGCGCCTGCAGATCTGGCATGGCAATGCGGGAGAGTTGTGGCTCTCTGACTTGCGTCTGGAGCCCTGCGCGCCGCCGACAGAAGGTCGTTGGCTCAGCGGGCTGTACCTGGACGCGCCGACGGAGATGGACGACCCCTACCGCTTCTTCCGGTGGTGAGTCCGCCGCCAGAGAGCCACCGCGCAGCGCATGGTGCACGGAGCGATGAGTCAAACCACACGAGTTGACTTTCATTGCCACTCGACCTACAGCGACGGCGCCGTCTCGCCGCGGGAGCTGGCAGAGCAGTTGGCGGCCGACGGCGTGGCCTTCGCGGCCCTCACCGACCACAACACAGTGGAGGGACTGCCAGCCTTTGAGCAGGCTTTGGCCCGGCACGAAGTCGGCGTCGTGACCGGGGTGGAGGTTACGGCCTGGCACGAGGCCCAGGAGCTGCATCTCCTCGGCTATGGCTTCGACCCGGATCATGCCAAGCTGCAGGAGGTGCTGCGGGCGCTGCGACAGCGCGACCTGCTGGCGAACGCTACGGTGCACGATGCCGTGCGCGAGCGGGCGCTTGCCACGGCCACCCCCTCCAGCGCTGCAGCGACGGCCGTGGCCAACGGGAGCCGCCTGAGCGTAGAGAGCGCGATCAGCCTGATCCACGAGGCCGGCGGGCGAGCTTTCCTGGCGCATCCGCTGGTTACGGAGGCTGAGCCGGAGCGGCTCCGTGAACTGCTGGTTGTCCTCCAGGGGCTGGGTCTGGACGGGATCGAGGCGGTGTATGAGCCGTACGCCGCGGCCGAGCAGGAGCGCCTTCAGAGGCTGGCCGACGAGCTGGGGCTGCTGGTCAGCGCGGGGAGTGACGCCCACGACCGCCGGCTGGCCGGGGGGCGGCCCCTGGGCGTGGAGATGCCGACAGCCCGCTGGAAGCGGTTTCGGGATGCGGTCTGCGCCAACCCTCAGACGGTTCCTGGAGCGTCGGGCGCTCGGGGCTCTTCCCCACGCGTGCGGCTGAAGCGGCGACACCTGCTGTACCACGTGTTTCTGCCCACCGCGCTGGCGATGGGTCTTTTCGTGGCGGTCATCTTCGCCATCTTCCTGCCCACCTACGAACGCTCGCTGCTGGACCGTAAGCGGGAGATGATCCGGGAACTGACCAACAGCGCGTGGAGCATCCTCGCCGGATATGAGCGCGAAGAGCGCAAGGGCCTGCTCTCGCGGGCTGAGGCGCAGCGCCTGGCGCGAGAACGTGTGGCGCAGTTGCGTTACGGGCGCGAGGGCAAGGACTACTTCTGGCTGCAGGACATGCAGCCGCGAATGGTGATGCATCCTTACCGCCCGGACCTGGACGGGCAGGACCTGTCGGACTACCGCGACCCCCGGGGCGTCCGCATCTTCGTGGAGTTCGCCGATCTGGTCCGGCGGCAGCAGGAAGGGTACGTAGACTACGTCTGGCAGTGGAAGGATGACCCGAGCAGACTGGCGCCCAAAGAGTCTTATGTCAAGGGCTTTGCGCCCTGGGGCTGGATCATCGGCACAGGCATCTACATTGAGGATGTGCAGCGCGAGATAGGGCGCCTGGAACGCAGCCTCGTCTACACCTCGCTGGGCATCATCGTGGTGGTGGCCCTGTTGCTTCTGCACGTGGTTACCCAGACACTTCGCCTGGAGCGGGAACGCTCCGGGGCTGAGGAGGGGCTGCGGGAGTGGACGGAGCGCTATCGGTCACTGGTCGAGGCCACCACCGAGGGCGCACTGCTGGTGGTGGACGGACGCTGCCGGTATGCCAATCCTTACATGCTGACACTCCTCCGGGCCGATGAGCGCGAGTTGGGTCTTCTGGACCTGGACGACGTACTGCCGCCCGGGCCGGCGAACGCCGAAGTGCGCGAGATGGTGCAGCGGGTCGCGGCTGGCGACAGCGCCACCCAGACGGCGGAGTGCGCCCTGCGACGACGCGACGGTTCGGAAGTGGAATGTGTCCTGGCGGTGAGTCGTATGGACTTCGCTGGGCGCGCTGGCGTCATCCTCCTGGCGCGACCCCTGGGCGTAGTCTCGCCCACGAGTGGGGAAGCCCGGCGAATGGGAGAGCCGGTCCTGCCGCAACAGAGCCCTGCCGCGGCTGCTCTGGCAGTCGGACTGTTCCGGGCCAGGGTATCACCACAGGGGACGGTGGTCGAGTGCAGTCCTGGAGCGGCCAGGCTGCTGCGCGCCAGCGCAACCGGCGGGCCAGGGGCGCCACTGACGCTGGCCGCGCTCTTCCGCGACGGCGCGGCCTACGAGGATTTCCGGCAGGAGTTGCTGCACGAGGGCCACGCCGAACGACATCTGCACGTCTCTGACCGCGAAGGCGAGGCGCGCACCGTTGCCATCCAGGCGGTCCTGGCGCGGGACGGCGACGGGCTGCCGGCGCTCATCGAGGGCAGCATTGAGGACGTTACGGCCTCAGACCGGCGCACGATGCGCCGCGACGCACTCCTCCGACGGCTCCAGGCCTCGGTGCTGTTCCTGCACGAGCCAGTGGGGCCACTGAGCGCCGCTGACGTCGTGGTGCGCCTGGACACTCCGGTGCAGGCGGTGGTCGCGGCGATGGCGGCCGCCCATGCCAGTGCGGCGCTGGTGACATCGGAGTCGGGGCAAGCGGTAGGCATCTTCACTGACGGGGATCTCCGCCAACGGGTCATCGCCGCGGGGCTGGACCTGCAGACACCGGTGCACCGCGTCATGAGCGCGCCGCTGGTGACGGTCCCGGAGCACGCCCAGGTCTACGAAGCCCTGCTGGCGATGGAGAACAGGGCCCTGCAGCATCTGGTCGTGACCGACCACAACGGCCGCGTGACAGGCATCGTCCGGAGCCGCGACCTGGTGCAGTTCCCCAACTACGGGCCGCTGGTACTGACGCGCGAGGTCTCACAGGCGGCTAGCGCGGCCGACGTCGCGGCCAACTGCCGCCGGGCTCCCGACCTGGCGAAGGCACTGCTGGACAGCGGCGCCCAACCGCAGCGAGTCACCCGCATGCTCAGTGCGGTCTGCGATGCGGCGATCGAGCGCCTGGCGGCACTGGCTGAGGCGGAGTTGGGTCCGCCTCCGGTGCCCTACGTCTTCCTGGGCCTGGGCAGCCTAGGGCGCGAGGAGCTGGTGTTTTCCAGCGACCAGGACAATGCCCTGGTATATGCGGATGGTGCGTCGGACGCCGCCGCGGCCCAGGGTTACTTCCGGGAACTGGCCACCATGATCTGCCGAGGGCTGGACGAGGCGGGCTATCCGTACTGTCCCGGAGAGGTGATGGCCCAGAACCCGCGCTGGTGCCAGCCTCTGACGGTCTGGCGCCAGTACTTTGCCGACTGGGTACAGCGTGCCGAACCTCAGCAGTTGCTGGAGTTCAGCATCTTCTTCGACTTCCGTCCCGTCGCTGGTGCCAGCGAGTTGGCCCGGGAGCTGCGCACCCACGTGACCGCTCTGCTCTCGCACAGGCCAGCGTTCTTCCTGTACCTGAGTCAGGAGGTGCTGGCGTACAAGCCGCCCGTGGGCCTTTTCGGCCGTATCCTGAGAGCCGGTGAGGCGGGCGGGCAGTTCAACATCAAGGACGCGCTGGCGCCACTGGTAGCCTCAACAAGGCTTTACGCCCTGCGGGGGGGCGTTGACTCTACCAACACGGTGGAGCGGCTGGCCGAGTTGCTGGAAACCGGGGTGTTGAGCCAAAGCAGCCATGACGAGACGCTGGCAGCCTACGTGACCCTCACGCGCCTGCGACTGGAGCACCAGGCCACCGCCCTCGATACGGGACAACCGCCTGACAACACCATCAGTCGCCGGCGGCTGACGACGACTGAGGAGACGCTGCTGAACCAGGCGCTTGCCCAGATCGCGGCGGTTCAGGAGCGCATCAGCCATGACTTTGGGGGCGGAGCCTAGCGGCTACTGCCCTCGCACCGCGCCCACGACCCGGTGCACCGCGCCCGCAATGCGCTCCTCCACGTCCCCTGCCCAGCGCCAGGCGGGGCGGCCGTACTCGTCCAGGTGGGGCCCCCCTTCATAGCCGCCCTCCTCCCAGACGCGACGGGATGGTATGTATGCCACCATGTCGTTGGCATAGCCGCAGACCCAGGTCCCCGGCCCGAACTCCCGCTTGAAGCGCAAGGAGTAGTCTACCACCGCCTCCCCGCCGATGCCGATGAACAGCAGCTCGTTGCCGAACTGCCACGCTTGTACCGGATAGGGATAGGAGGTCGGGAAGACGACGCCGGCGTCGATCTGAGCCAGCATGCGCTTCGCCCAGCGGGCGTGGAGTTCCGAGGGGCCGTTGGCGACTGGCTGCAGCGTCTCGCGGGTGACCAGCTCATCATACTGCAGGTCCACGAACTCGAAAGCCGTCCTCAGGCCGCCGCTGACCGGCTGCAGGGGGCCTGCCAGGACCTGCTCCACAGCGTCGGACAGTATCTGCCCATACTTCACGCAGAGGCCAAGCTCGCGCCGGGGAATAGGGTTCTGGTCGGCGCCGCAGGCGTTGAAGAAGGCCGCCATCGTTCCCGGGTGGCCAGCCTCAAGGTTCACTTGGGCGAAACCCGGGTAGTCACCGCACCAGGTGTTGAAGGACAGTGTGGTGGGATGGCAGGCATAGCCGAACAGCACGGCGCGTAGCGAGTCGTCAGCTCCCTTGATGACCAGGACCGGGACGTAATGGTCCACCACGCCGCGCAGGGGTGTGCCCGCCGCAAGCATGGCCGGCACCTCGGCCTCGGTATTCTCGCGGCGGTTGACAGCGAAGGTGCACTTGCCCTCGCCCATCAGCAACTGGGCGGGCTGCAGGTTGGCCAGCGCCTCCTCGACGGCGTCCGCGATCTCTGCCGACATCCAGGCGGAGTACTCGTCCACGAGGTGACGCTGCTCGTCGTCCAGTGGGTAGTAGTCCACCAGGTCGTCCTTCAGAATAGGGCCGCAGTGGTTGTGGGAGAACGTGAGCATAAACTCGGAGCGGTCCAGGCCAGTGCGCCGCTGGACATCGGCAAGAAGAGCCTCGTAGACCGTCTTGGACATGCCCATGTGGTCGGTGGTAACCAGCACGGCCCGTTTGCCGTCCGGAGCCGCGAAGGCGATCACCTTGGCCCACAGGTCGTGGATCTTGCCGTCGGGGACGCGTTTCGTCCCGTACCCGGCCAGCCACACGGGGGTCTGCGGGGTGATGACGCGACGGGCGAGGCCGACTTGCCAGTCCATTGGCGCACTCCTTGCCGGGGCAGCGGCGGTGAGTATCCCTGGCACGGCCAGCAGGGCCGGCGCAAGGGCGACGACGAGTTGGCGATACAGACGCTGCGGGGCCATGGTGCGGTCACCGTCAAGAGTTGGCGGCGATGAAGTCACGGATCCACGTGGCCTGCTCGAGCTGGCCGTCAATGAGGTTGCCCGAGAGGATGGAATACCCCGCCAGGCTCCCCTCCCCCACCCCGCGCAGAATGCCCTCCCATTGGATCTTGACGCGATCCATCGGCACCGGTGCCCGCAGGGTGTAGTCGCGCAGGTAGGCGCCCATGATGATGGGTTTGCCCGGGAAGACGTCCTGGCAGCGGAGAATCCCCTCCGCCTGCCGGTCTACCTCCTCGGATCGCCAGATCCAGAGGTTGATGACGTCCATGTAAGGCGCAAAGTCGGCCCACTCCGGCCCGGATAGCTCGTGGGTGTAGACTACTACCCAAAGCTTGAGGTTCGGGTTGGCGCTCTTGACGGCGGCATAGACCTCGCCATACTGCTCGGGGGTCATGCCCTCACGGCGGGCCAGGCCGAGCATGTCATCATGGAAGGCGCCGGTGATGTTGGGGTACTTGAGGGAGAGCTGGCTGACCAGCGCCGCTTCGCTCTTCACCCGTTCCGGGCGCGCGTCCACGGTGTGGTCAGAGCCGCCGTGCTCGGTGTCCTTGTAGCCCCACTTGGCGATGTCGCAGGTCACCTCATCGAGCCAGGCCATGTGCTGCATGGCGAACTCGGTGTTGGGATGGAACATGTAGTTGGCACGGGTCAGCCCGAAGAAGCGGCAGCCGTCGCCTACGCCGAGAATGGAGGGGTCCACGCCAGGATCCAGTCCCTGGCCTTCCCAGCACCAGCCGACATCGCGGAAACTCATGCAGTTGGCTCCTTCGCCGTCATTCCGGCAGACAGTCTGCGGGTGGGTTCGTCGCCAGGGCCGGGGGATCCTTCCGGGGGTGGGCGCGTTGCCACGACCCCTGCAGGCGAGACGATGAGAGAGGACTTCGGGGCAGCGAGGGTGAAAGGCGGCGCGCACGGCAACTCCGCCCGTGAGGTGAACCACATGGCCTACTCCCGCATCATGCGCGACGTACTCGGCGCGGCGCTCGCGGCCGGTCTGGTTCTCGCTCCAGCGGCCCGATCCCAGGTCATATTCGACATGGAGACCATCCGCCATCAGCCTATGGTCGTGGGCGACGAGCGCAAACCCATCGGGACCGTCGAGGTCGTTCCGGGGAAGGTGGGCAACGCCTGCCAGTTCCGGTTCATCGAGACCGGCAAGCCCGGCTTCTTCTCGGCCAGCGTCAAGGCCGGGCCGGAATGGAACCAGGCGGCGGGGCTCAGCTTCTGGGTCAGAGGCGACGGTTCCGCCAACTGGGGCGGCCTGGAACTGATAGATGCCAGCGACTATGCGCTGCGCTATGGCTACTGCTTCCCCCTGGACTCCACGGAGTGGCGAAAGATTGAGGTGCCGTGGTGTGACCTGGTGCCCGAACTGCCGGCCGGGGAGCCGGTGGGAGTGCCGGACGGTTACGCGCCCGCGAGCTTTGGCAACCTGTGGTTTGGGAAGTGGTTCTACTGGCGCGACTATCCGGCGCACGAGTACACCATTGACGAGGTGGCCCTGGAGTCCAGCATCCCGGTGGACACGACAGACTACACCCCGGAGCAGGGGGGGACGCCACGGCTGTTGGCGAAGCTGCAGGCCGGACAGCCCGTGACCATCGTGACCATGGGCGATTCCCTGAGCGACAAGCGTCACTGGGCCAACCGCGAGGTGCTATGGTCTGAACTGCTGGCGGCGAGGCTGAAGGCCCAGTATGGCAGCGAGGTCACGTTGGTCAACCCGGCCATCGGCGGCACGGGGCTCAATCCGAATCTGGTGCTGATGCCCCAGTGGCTGCGCGACACGCCGGCCCCTGACCTGGTGACCGTCTGGTTCGGTTTCAACGATTGGGACAGCGGCATGCGTGGCGAGCAGTACAAGCAGATGCTGGGCTTCGCTGTGGACCGCATCCGCCGCCTGACCAGAGGCCGAAGCGAGATCCTGCTGATGACGACGTGCCCGGCCATCCCGCGGTGGACCGAGATGGAAGAGCTGGCTGCCGCGGCCCGGACCGTCGCGGTGGAGAAGAGAACCGGCCTGGCGGACGTGGCCGCGGCCTTCCACAAGGCCGGAGCGGAGGAGGCAGCGCGCATGAACCTGTATTCCAGTGATACCGTTCACCTGGGGCCTGCAGGCCACCAACTGGCGGCCGAGACGGTCCTGGGCGCCATCGCAGGGCCGCCGCCGGCCGGCACGGGCGAGCGTCCTGTGCCCCGGGAGCATCCTCGGCTGCTGGGTTCGCGAGCCCGGCTGCAGCAACTGGCCCGCGAACGGGCTGAGGACTATCAGCGGGTGGTGGCAGTGGCCCGCGAGGCACAGGCCGAGCCGTGGGCCAAGGCGATGTCGCTGTCGCTGGTGTGCGCCATCGAGGAGGAGGCGCGCTTGGGGCGGGATGCCATTGAGATCGCGAAGCGAGTCTACACCGGCCCCATCCGGGTCGGCCACGAGACCTTCGGTCATGACCTGGCCCTGTGTGCCATGGTCTATGACCTGTGCTACGAGCACTGGACGCCCGAGGAGCGTGCGGCCTGCATTGAGTACATGAATAAGACCGTAGAGGCCAACGTGCAGTCTGAGACCCACGTGTTCCACAACGGCTGGTGGGGCTACAAGAACTGGGGCATCGGGCTGGCGTGCTATGCCACCTACTACGACAACGACCGGGCCGAGGCGACCTTGCAGGCACTGGAAGAGGACTACCGCACCCGCGCGGCCCCGGCGTTGGAGCTGGCTGGTGCGGGAGGCGGCTGGGCGGAGGGCTACTACATCAACTACTTCCTGTATGAGTGGCTCTTCTTCTGCGAGGTGGCGCGCCTGTGCGAAGGGGTTGACTACTACGCCGCGGCGCCCGGCTTCTACCGCCAGCGCGCCATCGCCAGCATGTTCGAGGCGTACCCGGGCCTGGGCCAGTACGGGTCGCGACGCCCCGTACCGATGGGCGACGGCGGCGGACGGCTCTTCGGGGGAGACCGCGACAAGGCGCTGTTCGCCCGCTGCATTCTGGTGGACCGGTACCGCGACGACCCCGCCCACCAGGCCGTCAACACCTTCAACCTGCAGACCCCGCGCTCCTCGGTGGGTAACAACGCCTACAAGGACTTCCTGTGGCGAGACCGCACCATCCCGCGGGAGGATCTGGGGGCGTTCAGGCTCTCGCATCTCAGCCCGGGACCCGGCTATGTCTACGCGCGTAGCTCGTGGGATGAGGATGCCACGTACTTCTTCTTCAAGTGCGGCGACCGCTTCACCGCGCACCAGCACCTGGACAACGGGCACTTTGTCATCTACAAGGGCGCCGAACTGGCTGGCGACGGGGGTCAGTACTACTACTTCGGTGACCCGCATGATGTGAACTACCACCTGCGGACCATCGCCCACAGCACCCTGCTGATCCGTGACCCGGCTGAGACCTGGCCTGACATCCGGGCCGGTGAGGTGACGGGCAACGACGGGGGGCAACACCACAACTGGCCGCATCACAACGGGGCGGTCGTGGACCCGCAGGACTGGCAGGCCGGCAAGCAGCTCTACGACATCGCTGACATCACCGCCTTCGAGGACACTGGTGACTATGTCTATGTCGCCGGCGACTGCACGCGCTCGTATTCTCCCAAAAAGCTCCAAGCCTTTACCCGGCAGATCGTTTTCCTCCGCCCCGGCACCTTCATCATCTGCGACCGTGTGGTAGCCACCGATCCGGGCTTTCGCAAGACGTGGCTTTTGCAGGCGATGAAGACGCCGGATCGTCAGGGGGAGCACCTGGTCATCACCAACGGCGAGGGGCGTCTGTTCGTGCAGACACTGCTCCCACGTGAGCCACAGGTGCGACTGGCGAGCGGTGAGGAGCTGTACAAGTACGGAGGGCAGGCCTACCCGCCCGCACGCGACACGGGCCCGGCTCCGGAATGTCGTGTCGAGGTGTCCCCGGCCGAGCCAGCCGCTGAGGACTACTTTGTGCATGTGCTGACCGCCACCGACCCCGAGGTGGGCACGGTGCCCAATGCGACGCTGGAGGAGACCGCTGGCTTCCTCCGCGTGCGTGTTGGGGACACAGCCATTGCCTTCACCAGGGGTCGCACCGGTGGGACCATCCAGCTCGCGGGCCGGGAGCGGGCGCTGACCGAAAGCGTGAACCGATGAGTGACCTGATGCCCTGTCTGCTGATGGTAGTGCTGCTGGCTGTGGGGGTCGCCTCCGCCGCGCCCCGGACCCTCGACTTGGGCTTTGGGGGTGGGCAGGCCTGGCAGGTGACGGCCGATGCGCCGTGGTGGGCGCTCGTGGACCTCCGCCATATGCTCAACTGCTTCCACCCTTACAGTATCTCGGAGACCGGCAGGGCCGCCGGGGCGACCACGATGGTGACCATCCCCGCTGACTGGCGACCGCCCTTCGCCCTCCGCTTCTTCTGCGCTGACGACTACTTCGCCGACGCGGAGAAGCATAAGCCTGGCATGGTCGGCGTCGAGAGCTTCTTCGGCCACCGGTACAAGCAGGTGCTGGTGGATGACACGGTGGTCTGGGAGGCCGATTTCGCCGATGAGAACACGCACGGCTCGCCGACGACCTTCACAGTGGACCTGACACCGCACGTACAACCTGGGGTGCCCTTCCGGCTGACTCTGCGCGTTTGGGACAAGGTGACGACAGCAGAGCGCAATGAGCGCGATGTGTGGTTCATCGGTGGCACCTGGTATGCGCCTGGCGACGGCAAGACGGAGCAGCCGCCGCGCTTCCACACCGCAGTGTGGTTCGTTGATCCGGTGGTGGGCGAGTCGGCGGCGGTGCGCGCGGCTCCAGCCGGGAGACGCCCGCATGAAGCCGTCGTGGCCGCTCGCCACGCCGAACGCTGGCCTCTAAGGCCTCTGTCTGACGACCTGTCGCTTCCGGTGAAGCTGCGCCTGATTGCCCCGGCTGATATCCCGGCCACCGGCTTCCCGCTGACCTGCGGCCTGCCGTTTCCTCCAGGACTGCTGCGCGATGCGGGTAAGCTTGGGCTGCGGGGACCGGGGGGCCAGGAGCTTCCGGTACAGACCGAGCCCACCGCTTGGTGGCCGGACCGCAGTCTGCGCTGGGTAACGGTGCACACCCTCCTGCCCCCGGGTACGATGCGGGCGGGGGAGGTCACGGTCCATGCCGACGGGCGCGGGCACGGTGCAAGCCCCCTGCGGGTGACCGAGACCAGCGGCTCCGTGCAGGTTGACACCGGCGCCCTCCAACTGGACCTGGGCGGGAGTGAGCGGGTGCTGGTGGATCGCGTGAGGCGACCCGACGGAACGACGTGCCTGGAGGGCCTGCGTCCACGAATGACGGTGGCGCTGGAGAGACGACGGGTGCCCGTGGAGGCGCGCTGGCAACGCGTGCAGGTGCTGGAACGCGGACCGGTCCGGGCGCGGGTGGAGCTTCATGGGACCCTGCGCGCCGGTAATGAGGTCCTGGGCCGTTTCACCTGTCGGCTGCTGGCCTACGCCGGGCTGCCAACGGTGCAGGTGCAGTTTCGGACGTACAACGACCTTAAGCCCGTGCCTTACGAGGGGACGCTGAATGACGCGCCACTGGACGTGGCCGACCTGCGGCTGGTGGCCGAGGCGCCGGGCGTCAGCGGCAAGCACACTGTCTCTGCCGATGCCACGACCGTTGCCCCGGGCCGCCGACCGCCGAACTGGGTCACCAATGGTGGCGTGCACGTGGCGGTCTGGCGCTTCTGGCAGCAGTACCCCAAGCGGCTGGCACTGGGTCAAGGACGCCTGGAGGTGGGGCTCTTCGCGGCCGCGGGTGACGACCGGTTCTACCGCCCGCGCTTCGGTGAGGCCAAGCGCCATGACATCTGGCTGACCTTCGCCCGCGACCCCTTCCCCGAGCCCGAGGCAGCGACTCTGGGAAGGCTGGCTGATGAGCCACCGCGGCTCTTCGACGGCCCCTGGTTCTGCGGCAGCGCGGCCATCAGCCTTATGGACCCGCAATGGCCGGAGAGCCACCCTCAGCTGTGGGCGCAAATCGAGCGCCAGTATGGAGACTTCCCCAGCGACAAGTTCCCGGGACATTACGGTCTGCGCAACTTCGGTGACGCGCCGTATAAGGCGGACCCGCCGCAGTGGCTCAACGGCTACTGGGCCATGGTGCAGGGAACGCTCAACTGGGGCCTGGCCTCGGGGCGGCAGGCGTGGGTGGAGCGCTCCTTTGAGATCGCTCGCCACATCGCCGATGTGGATACCGTGCACCTGCCCCGGGATCACCCCGACTGGGAGCAGTGGGATGGCATGACCTGTGCGCTGGGAACCGACCACTCGGTGCACGACGGCCTGTCCCGCTGGGCCGCCTTCCAGATTGGCGAGTCGCTCATGTTGCATCACTGGGTGACCGGCGATCCGGACAGCCGTGCGGCAGCTTTGGCCAACGCCGAATGGATCATCCGCAACACCGCCGGGCTGGGGTCGTCGGAGGCCCGCAGCCAGGCCCGGCCCATGCTGACGCTGCTGCGGGCGTGGGAGGCCACCGGTGACACCCGCTACCGCGACGCGGCGCGGCGGTACCTGGACCTCCGTTACCAGATCGAGAAGGTCATTGACTGGCGGCGTGGTGCGTATATCCAGCCGACCTACGAGAACTGGCGCTGCGTGTCGGCGGGGCTGGACTCGATGTACGCCATGAACATCTACGAGTACTACCGGCTCACCGGTGATGTGGATGCGGCACAGCTCGTGGTGGCGGTCGCAGACTCAGTCTATGCGGAGTCGATGCTGCCCCAGGAGGAGGGACTGGGGAGCTTCTTGTTCTACGTGCGCTACAGCCGCGGCTCATGGTACTACACCCAGATGGCTATCCTGTTTCACATGGCCTACGACCTGACCGGCGACCTGCGCTTCCTGCGGGCGGGCCGAGCGGCGTTCGCAAGGTATCTGCTCAGCCAGAACCCTGATGGTTCGCCCCTGTACCAGCCCGTGCACAACTTCGGCTGGCTGGACCCGGAGTACGCGGGCTGGGCGCGCCACTTCCGCGACGTCAAGACGGAACCGTTCGACATTACCAGCCAAACCCCGGTGCCAGACCCGGCGAACTACTGAAGGAGTTTCCCGCCCATGGACACCAAGCTCTGGATGCGCACCCCGGCCGCCGAATGGGCAGAAGGCTATCCCATCGGCAATGGCCGCCTGGCGGCGATGGTTATGGGAACCTGCAAGCGCGAGCGTCTGGCGCTGAACCATGAATGGCTGTGGGAGGGGACCAACCGCTTCCGCGACGTGCAGGAGGCAGCGCACTTGCTGCCGCGGGTGCGGGAACTGCTGCTGGCGGGCGACTATTCGGAGGGAACCCGTCTGGCTAACGAGGCCTTTGGCGGGCCCGGCGGGACCAGCGGCACGCCGAACCGTGTGGACCCGTACCAGCCGGCAGGCGACCTCTACCTTGAGCTCGATCACGGCCAGCACTGGGACTACCGCCGGGAACTGGACCTCTTCACTGCCGTCACCACGGTCAGCTTCACTGCCTATCAGGGCAAGGACGGCGCACGACGCTTCACGCGCACCAGCATCGTCCATCTGACCCGGGATGTCATCATGGTGCATCTGGGCGCCGAGGGCCAGCCCCTGACCGGGGCGATCACTCTCGACCGGCTCTTCAGCCCGGCGTGTCCGCTGGGCCGTCGGACTACCGGCGATGGCCTCCGCATGACCGGGGTGGTGCCCGGTGACATCCCCTTCGTGGTTAACGCCCGGGTCTTCGTGGAGGGCGGCGAGCTGTGCCGTGTTGACGACGCCAAGCTGGGCTTTGCCGGCGCCACTTCGGCCCTGGTGGTGGCCAACATCGGGGTTGGCTTCGACGGGCGCGACCCGGTGGCCGAAGCTATGGTGCCAGACTTTGCTCCGCGTGACTGGCCGGAATTGCTGGCTGAGCACATTGCCGAATACCAGCGGCACTTTGGTTCCATGTCCTTCAGCCTGGGCATGCCGGGGGTGGACCTGCCGACCGATCAGCGGCTGGAGCGGGTGCGGGCGGGTGGCGCCGATGATACCCTGGCGGAGCTGTACTTCAGCCAGGGGCGGTACCTGCTGTGCTCCTCCTCGGCGCGCGGCAGCCTCCCCGCCAGCCTGCAGGGCAAGTGGAATGAGGACCTCTGTCCACCCTGGGACAGCGACTATCACGCCGACATCAACCTGGAGATGAACTATTGGATTGCCGAGCCCACAGGCCTGCAGCGCTACACTGACGCGCTGTTTCAGCTCTTCGAGCGTTTCGTGCCCCATGGGCGCGAGGCGGCACGCAAGCTGTACGGCTGCGAGGGCATCTGGTTACCGATACAGTCCGATCCGTGGGGCCGGGCCACACCGGAGTCCTACGGCTGGGCCGTGTGGATCGGTGCCGCGGCGTGGTACGCCCAGCACCTGTGGTGGCACTACGAGTACGGCCTGGATCAGGACTTTCTGCGTGACCGGGCCTATCCGTTTCTCAAGGAGGTCGCGGCCTTCTACGAGAGCTACGTCGTCGAGGACGAAACCGGCACCTTGCAGTTCGTCCCCTCCCAGTCGCCTGAGAACCATTTCATCGAGTGCGATGCCCGCTTCCCGGTGTCGCTCTGCGTGTCAGCGACGATGGATGTGATGCTGGCCTGGGACTGCCTGACCCATGCGGTCAAGGCGGCCCAGATCCTGGGTGTGGATGCCGACAAGCAGGTGCAGTGGCAGGAGATGCTCCGCAGACTACCGCCGCTGCGGATCGGCGCCGATGGGCGGCTGATGGAGTGGAACCAGGAGTTCACCGAGCGCGAACCCCAGCACCGCCACATCAGCCACCTGGTGGGTCTGTTTCCGGGCGAGCAGATCACCGCCGAGGGTACGCCGGAGCTGTTTGCCGCGGCGCGCAAGTCTCTCGACGCCCGCGTGGCCGCCCAGGAGGCCACCGGGGCGGGTGACACCGGCTGGTGCCTGGCGTGGTATGCCTGCTGCTATGCGCGTCTTGGCGACGGCGACCGGGCGCTGGCCATCCTGGACAAGCTGATGTCCAAGTTCACCACCAACTCGCTGCTGGACATGCACCCACCGCGCTTCTTTCAGATTGACGGCAACTTCGGTGGGGCCATGGCTATCGTCGAGATGCTGCTGCAGAGCCAGGGCGAGGTGCTGCGCCTGCTGCCGGCATTGCCGTCGCGCTGGCCGTCGGGACAGGTGCGCGGCATGCGCGCCAGGGGTGGGTTCACGGTGGACTTTGCCTGGAAGGACGGCGCACTGACACGGGCCGAGGTGCGGTCCCTGAGCGAGCGGGACTGCACGGTGTACGACCCACCGGGGCGGCTGACCGTGCGCACCGATGACGGTCAGGACGTGGCGGCGAGACGCGACGGAGACAGGCTCGTCTTCGCCACGCGACCGGGAGCAAGCTACGTTCTGACGCCAGCGTAAACGGGAGGATTCAGGCCATGGGCACCAGCCTGGAGCCGGTTTGGGATGCTGTCACGAGCACCCAGGGAGTGCGCTTCCGACACGTGATCGTGGACGAGGACAATCCCGAGCATCCCCACTGCAAGGCAGCGGGCGACCTCGACGGCGATGGTCGGGCTGATCTGGTGGCGGCTAGTGCGGGGGCTGGCGGGCTATTCTGGTACCGTGCCCCTGACTGGACGAAGCACTTCGTGGGCGATGGCGTCTACACCACCGACATGGCCCTGGGTGATGTGGACGGTGACGGAGCCCTGGACATCATCATCCCCAGCAACGAGGGGTTGATGTGGTACCGCAAACCGTCTGGAAGGGGCGCAGACCCGACCGGGCCCTGGATGGCGGCGAACATCGGTTCCGCCGGAGCGCGGATGCACAATGTCGAGGTCGCTGACCTCAACGGCGACGGGCGCCTCGACATCGTGACCCGCCACCAATCCGGCTTCGGACACCTGCTGGGTAACCAGATACACCTGTGGATCCAGGAGACACCGACGCGCTTCCATCACCGCACTTTCCCCTGTCCCCACGGGGAGGGTCTGGCGGTCGCCGACGTGGACGGGGACGGACGGCCTGACGTCATCATTGGGGGGCGGTGGTACCGCAACCCCGAGGACCCGTTGGGTGGGGAGTGGACGGAACACCGTTACATGCCGGAGGCGCGCTTCGCGACGGGATGGACCAACGGCGACGTCATGGTCCGTGTGGCGGACATCAACGGCGACGGGCGGACGGAGATCGTGCTGTCGCCGTCGGAGGGCCAGGGGCACCTGTCGTGGTTCGCGCCACCGGCGGACCCGCGCGAGGCCGATTGGCAGGAACACGTCATCGCGGCGACGGACCATAGCCACGCCCTGGCCCTGGGTGATCTGGACGGCGACGGGCGGCTGGACGTGGTGACCGCCAAGATGCACCAGGCCTCAGCCCCCCAGAGTGTGGCTGTGTTCTACAACCGGGGTGCAGCGGGCTGGGCGCGCCAGGAACTGGCAACGACGGGGTCGCACAACATCGCTCTTGGCGACGTTGAGGGTGAGGGCCGCCTCAGCGTGTTCGGGGCCAACTGGAACAACGTCGCCAGCACCCATGCACGACTGGAGCTGTGGGTCAACGAGGGCTGAGGCCTACTTCACATAGACCACGCTCTCGGTCTCGATGGACTCGATTGCGGCGGCCAGGACCTTCTGCGCCGCCAAGGCATCGGCCCCGGAACCGTCTATCTCCTCGGGCTTGGCGCCCTCGTCCACCTGTCTCACGAAGCATGCCAGCCGCTCGCGGAAGGTGTCGGTGAAGTCGCGCATCCCGCCCCAGAGGCTGGGGTTGGTATAGACAGTCTTCTCCAGACTGTCGGCGGGGTAAAGAGTGACCTGCTGGAACATGTCCTCGATAACGAAACGCCCGCCGGTACCTGCCACCTCGCAGCGCTCCATGGGGTGGCCCCGTCCCACGTCGTAGCTACCCGTCAATGAGCCCACGACACCATTGACGAAGCGGAGGTTGAACTGCGCGGTGGACCAGATGGTGCGCCCAGGGGCCTTCGTGGCGAAGCAGTGCACGGCCTCGACGTCACCGCAGAAGTAGCGCATGATGTCCACGGTGTGGGGATGAAGGGCTTTGATCTGAAACCACGGCGAACTTTCTCGCGGGTTTAGAATCCACATACTCATGTTGACGAAGAGCAGGTGCCCCAGGCGTCCCTGCTCCACCCACTGCTTCGCCAGCCGATGGGCGTGGTTGAAGCGATGGTTAAGGTTGATGCCATAGCAGCGGCCCAGTTCCCGCGCTCTGGCGACCATCTCCTCCGCTTCTGCAATGTTGTTGGAGATCGGCTTCTCCCCCAGCACATGGCAGCCCGCCTCCAGGGCCTGCATGGTGGGGAGGTAGTGGTCGCTGCCATACTCCTCCCCGCCGGTGGCGATGCTGCAGATGTCCGGCTTGAGGGCCGCCAGCATCGTCGGCGCGTCGTAAAAGCCGGGCACGCCCAGCCGCGCTGCCGCGGCATCGGCACGCTCGGGAATGAGGTCACAGACCCCGACCAGCTCAGCCTGCGGGTTCTCCTGGTACAGATCGGCATGGCGGTTCCCTATGGGCCCCAGGCCGATGACACAGACACGTTGCATCGTTCGGCTCCTTGCGCGACACTCAGACGCCCCCGGTGCGAGGGCGCGCGGGAGAGGGTCCCTTCGCCAACATCGCCCGGACTCCTCCATGGCACCTCCTCAGGAAGGGCAGCGGTGGCGACGGCACGAACCTGCCGCAACTGCATACAGCACGGGCAAGGAGCAACACGAGACATGATGCTACTCGCTGGGATCGCGCTGGCCTCGCTGGGACAGGTCAGCCCGGAGCACGCGTGGGTGAGGAAGCTGCTGGCCGGCCACGGGCGGACAGCTCTGGTGGTCACCGCGACCGAGGCGGTCAAGGGTGGCGTGGAGGTCATCGCCAGGTTGCACTACCCGGGGATGAGCGGTGAGACGGTGACGGGGCAGGTGAAGCTGTACCTGCCCTCGCTGCTGGCTACCGACCCCGAGGCCAGGCTGCCACTGCTTCATGTGGCCGGGTATGAGGCCGACCGCAACATGGGGGAGGCCATGGTCGGCCTGGGAATGATCCTGTCCACCCCGCACGGAGAGGAACCCAACCCGATCGTCCGCGGCGAGAACCTGGATGTGGCCATCCTTCACCGCATGCGGGCGCTGTCCTGTGTTGACGACGCGCGGGTGCTGATCGCCGGTGGCAGCGCGGGTGGCTACATGACGCTCATGCTGGCTGCCGAGACCTTCCCGCTGGCCGGCTCACAGCCTGATGTGCCACCGGTGAACCTTGGCTACAACTGCGGGTATATCACGCGGAACAAGCCGCTGGCCGAGGCCCAGCCGGAGGGGCAAGAGCATCAGAACATGCCGGTGCTGAACGCCGTCGCGCCCATCGGCGAGGGGGCAACCGAGGTCTATGGGCCGGACTACAGCTCCGAAGCCTGGCTGAATGCCTCGCCCGTGACCCGTATTGCGGAGATCACCTGCCCCACCCTGATTGCGGTCAGCACCGCCGACCTGCTGGTGCCGATCAACCAGTATGCTGCTGACCTGGCCCAGGACTTCGACGAGACGCTCTTCCCGAGAGGGTTCCGCATCGCGCTGGATGACTTCATCACGCGCCCCAAGGCCCAGCTCACCTTCCTGGGCAGCGTCCCTGCAGAGGACGTGCACCTTGTCCGGCTGACCGTGCCGACGGACACGCCGAAGCTGGGGTGGACCGGGGAGCCCGAGGGCCCTCGCCCGGCAACCATCAAGGTGCCCTTCAGCCCGACCAGGCGTTTCACGCTGGCAGTCCTGGACGAGGGGCCCATCGAGCCACAGGTTGGGCACCTGAAGTACTTCGTCAACCCCGACAAGGGCGACTTCCTGGGTTGGGCAGCAGCGCGGAACTGGGGGCCGGAGCAGCTAAGCGCGGCCAAGCTGGAACGCCTCATGCACCGTTACCTGGGACGCGAAAGGCATCCCCAGAGGGTTGTGCGCGACGGGAGTCAGGTGACGCTCAACCGTCTCGACTTCCCTGAGGCGGAGATGGCCGACGTGCGCCGCGGCCTGCGCACTTTCTGCGCCCGCGACGACTGTGCGCGCCGCTTTCGGGAGCTGTATGCACAGCTCCCGGCCGAACTGCAGGCCCTCGGGACAGGAGTCACAGACATGAGCCTGGACGAGCTGCGGGCGGCCCTGGCCGACTGACCTCAGGGCGTCGGCGACGGGACGTCAGGCAGCCGCAGCCAGTACTGACCCAGGTCCCGGAGGGCACGGGTGGCCTCGCGGGCCAGTGTCAGCGGATCCTCCAGGTTGCCCTCGGGCGCGAAGGCCAGACGACGCTGTCGTGTGGCCTCGATCTCCGCGTCGCTCATTCCGAGTTGCTGCAGCGCCGCCACGGTGGCTGACCGCAGGCCCTGTTCACGCAGCTTCTGCTGGTGGGCCTGCAGCTGAGCCAGCGACATGCCCTCGGCCCTTGCGCCCACGTCCCGCAGGACCTTCAGCAGCGCCTCGTAACGCTCGGCAACGGCGAGCATGTCCTCCCCGGCCTGACGCTTGTGGTACACGAAGGCGAGGGCCTGGCGTCGCGCCCAGCCTACGTCGCCAGCCTGCAGGGCCCCGCCGAGACGGTCGAGGCTGGTCTGCGCCGCCCGCAGCGAGACGTAGAGGTCACGCAGCTTTAGGGCAGCGGTGTTGGCGGCCTCGGCACGCTCGGCCGACGTCCCCCCGCCGGGTTCGACCCGGGGCAGTTCGGGCACGGGGGCGAGGGTGAACTCGCGGAAATCGTCCCGTGGCGGATCACCGCCGAGGGCCTGGGAGATGGCCGCCCCGGCGTCAAACATGGCCTGGACCATCTCGCTAAGCATCATCCCGGGCATCCCCCCGGCGCCCAGACCCAGCTTCTCCGTGAGCCACGTTACCGGGTCGGTCAGCCCGTTGAACACGTCGAGGGCTGCCGTGAGGAACTCACAGGCCTCCATTGCCCTCCGCAGCGCCCGCTTGCCGTCGGACGCCGGGTGTTGCATGGGAGCGGTGCCCAGGCGCTGCCGCGCGCGGTTGCCCGGGTTCATGCCGTCCCAGCCGGGGTCGAGCACCGGGAGGTCGCCGCTCTCCGCCTGGGCCAGCAGGGCCCGAGGCAGGCCCATGGCGGCGAGACGGAGACCATCAACGGTGCCGGAGGCCATCCCCGTCGCCTTGGCGCCTGGCAGGGCGGCCACTCGCCGACAGAACACACCTTGCCACGCCTCCTGGAGAAACGTGAGCGCCATGGTTTCAGGAGCCGTTTCATCCCCGTCGGGGACGCTGGGACGCAGGGCGTCGGCCAGGTGGGCCAGGTCCACCAGGTCTGCGATCTCGGTGGGCACGGGGGCATTGGGGGCCGGTCTGCCGTCGGGCGCCGACAGGGCCGCCACCAGGCGGCTGACCTCCCGTACATGCTCCTGCGCCTTGAGGTAGCGTGCGGTCGCTCCCTCGAACTGCGTCCCCTCGGGTGTGCCGCCGCCCTGGGGGACGCCGCTGAAGGCCCAGCCACCAGCAACGGCCAGCGTTTCTGCGACGCCCGGCGTCAGGCTTAGCTCGCGCACGACGGAGGCCGTCAGGCCCGGGTCGCCTCCCACCGCCACGGGAGGGCCATCGGCGTAGGCAACCTGCAGGCGGTTGCCACGTTCATCCGCGATGGCCACGATCCGGCCTTGAGCATCCCGGTCCAGGGTCACTGCCGGGGGAACTGAAACCTCGATACGTGAGCGGGGGTAGGCGCTCGGGAAGTACCGAACGAAGAGCCCACCGGGATGGTAGCTCCAGCGCTCTTCGGGTATCGGGCGACTGCCCACGGGCGGCGCTGGATTCCCGGACAGGACGGCTTCGCGCTCAAGGGCCTCAAACGCCACCTCTTCCATGACCATGAGCTTGTCAAAACGTGCCATCGCCTCGGCAGCTTGCTGCAGGGCGGGCCCCAGGCGCTCAAACATCGCAGTCTGGACGGTCACGAGCCGGTCCAGCGCCACCTGGAACTCCTCCATAGGGACCTGCTCGCCACGCTCCATCCGCTGGCCCACGGCCTCAAGCTGCGTCTGGGCCTGCTCCAACTCAGCCTGATGAACAGCGAACATCTCCTCCGGGGTGGCATCGAAGGCTTGCAGAGACTCAAAGAGCGTGGGATCATCGAGCCCCGGTAGCCTCGGCTGGGGGCCACGAGCGGCCGCATTGGCGGCTGCGACGCCGTCTGCGCCCAGAAGCGACAGGGCGACGGCCTGGCGATCAGCAGACAGCTTCGAGATGGCCTCACGCTCGGCGAGCGCCCAGATGATCACTTGCACAGCAGTCTGGGGAATGTCGGGGTGCTCGGTCCAGTTCCACAGCACTTCGTGCACTAACGCCGCCGTCTTCCCCCGCAAACGCGCCAGGGCATAGCCGTCGCCGCCTCCCGGCCCGTATGATCCGGCGCGCAGGCAAAAGGTAGCGGCGTCCATCTCAAAGCAGCCGGGGACGGGCAGCACATAGCCGTAGCCGCGGACGCGTGGCATCTCCGCCAGGGGCCAGAAGCCAGGTGGCCGGAAGTCGTCCAGGAAGGGGACGTCGGTGTTGGCGTCATCCAGACAAGTGGTTAGACCCGGCTCCAGGTAGGCTCTCCAGGCCGCCATATACTCCTCTACCGCCTGGCGGTCGGCGGGAGTCAGCGAGTCCTTATCGGCAGCCAGAGCCGGTGTCAGCATCAGCACGAGAAGCAGTCGTGAACCGCGCATCGTGCCACCTCCACGACATCCCGGGGAATGAGACCGGCAGTCCCGAGTACTGCCTTCGCGAGCCGGGCCTTGAGCTCCTTCCCCCCGGGGTGGCGCCGGGGGCAGGGCCTGGAGGGCTTAGTGGCGAACACCTCCGTGAGGTGAGCAAGACATGATGCGAGCCTGCGTGGCAGGTGGCATGCTGCTGGCTGTCGTTGGGATTGCCTCCGCTACAGGGCCGCTGGTCCTCGACTGGTCTCAGGGCCCACAGCCCCCGCAGGCGCAGGCGGGCGCCGCGGTGGGGCTGATCGGCGAGCACCTCGTAGTGGCCGGCGGCACGCACTGGCCCACAACGGACTTCAAGCGCTATTTCGCCTGGACGCAGCTCTACAACCTGCGCACAGGTGAGTGGAGCATGGGCCCGGACCTGCCGCGGGAACTGGCCTATGCGGCCTACACGAGCTACGACGGCCGGCTGTACCTGTTCGGTGGCTGCGGCCCGGACCGCCAGCCGACGGCGGAGAGCTTTGTGCTGTCGCGCACCGGAACCGATGCGCGAGGACATCCGACCTTTGCCTGGACCGCAGGACCCGCTCTGCCTGAACCCCTGGTCTTCGGCGTCGGCGACCGGGTCGGGAGCACTTTCTACCTGTTGGCGGGAGGCCGTGACTACGACCTCAAGAGCATCAGCAATGACCTGTACGCCCTCGACCTGCGAGCTGGCAAGGGGCAGTGGCGGAAGCTGGCGGCGATGCCGGGCCCGCCCACGGCATACCCGGGCTTCGCGGCCTGCGGAGGTAAGCTCTACGCTTTCGGCGGCTACCGGGCGGACCGCGAGACGCCCTACAACGTTGCCGACGCCTACTGCTACGACCCGGCGAGCGACGCCTGGACGGCCGTGAGGCGACTGCCCTGGGCCGCCCGCTGCCTGACCGCCATAGGCTACGATGACCGCTACGTGCTGCTCTTTGGCCCCTACCTCGCCTCGGCGGAGGACGTGGCGGTCCACGGCCAGGACTTTGGAGTCAGCGGCGCGGTGCTGCTGTATGACACCGTGACCGACACCTACAAGCCGCTGCAGCCGATGCCGCGAGCGCTTACGACCATCGGGATCGTTCGCCGGGGGAACGACCTCTACGGGGTCGGCGGCGAACTGCTGTACAAGATCCGTTCGCCCTACCTGTTCATCGGCAGAATCACTCAAAGCCGGTAGCGAGCAGTCACTCCCGGGAGTGAGACACATGCCTGAGCACCAGTGGAACGACGCCGAGAGAGCGGCACTGCGCGAGGATGCGCTGCGCTACATCATCCCCCACTTCGCCAGCAATGCGGAGTTGGCCAAGGGGCCGAAGATCTTCGTCCGCGGCGAGGGGTGCTATGTCTGGGACCTGGAGGGGCGCAAGTACTTTGACTCCTTTGCCACGCTGCTGACCACCGTAACCGGACACGTCCGTCCTGAAGTCACCGAGGCGGTCAGGCAACAGATGCAGACGCTGGAGTTCTTCCCCAACTATGTAGATGCGTTCACCGTCCCCCTCATCGAGTTGGCGCGCAAGCTGGCGGAGATCATGCCCGGTGACCTTAGCGTCAGCTTCTTTGTCAATAGCGGCTCGGAGGCCAATGAGACGGCGCTGAAGATGGCACGGCAGTACCACGTGGAACGGGGCGAGAAGCACCGCTTCAAGTTCATTGCGCGACGCGACTCCTACCACGCGACGACACTGGGAGCCGGCGCGGTGACCGGGCTGCGATGGTTCCGGGAGTACTTTGAGCCGCTGATGCCTGGCGCGCTCTTTGTCCGGGCGGCCCGTGAACGGGACAAGCCCGCGGGGATGACCTCTGCCGAATATGGCCAGCAGTGTCTGGACGAGATCGAGAGACTCATCGCCGATGAGGGGTCTGAGACTATCGCCGGGTTCATCATGGACCCTCTCCCCGGCTCCAACACCGGCTACCCCTTGCCCCCGGAGGGCTACCTGCAGGGGGTGCGCGAGATCTGTGACCGGTACGGCATCCTGCTGATCTTCGACGAAGTTCAGACCGGGTTCGGGCATACCGGCCGGTGGTTCTTCTGCGAGCACTATGGCGTCACGCCCGACATCATGACCATCGGCAAGGGCTTCACCGGCGGGTTCATTCCCCTGGGAGCGGCGGTCACCAAGCCGCAGGTTGCTGAGGTCTTTCGCCGCGGTCCGGGAACCGAACTGCGCTCCGGCAGCACCTACGGAGGACACACGGTTGCCTGCGCCGCGACCCTGGCGAACATCGGCATCATCGAGCGTGAGGGACTGCTGGAGAACGCGCGGGTACAGGGCGAGTACCTGAAGGCCCGTATGGACGAGATGCGGGCGCGGCATGCCATCGTCGGTGGGGCGAGCGGGATCGGGCTGCTCTGGGCGCTACAACTGGACGTAGACCCGGCCCTGGGCGTTGGTACGTGGATTCGCGACTGGTGCCATGAGCATGGCATGATCCTGCGGAACAACGGTGACATCCTGGTCCTGGCTCCCTCGCTAATCATCACCCGCGAGGAGTGCGACCTGATGCTGGGGCTGATCGAGGACGCGGTGACGGAGGCGTCAGCCCATTACGGACTGACCTGACGGGCTCGCGCTGCCATGGGCGCCAAGGGTCCGCGGACAGAAAGGGTAAAGCAGATGCGGCAGATACTCACGGCGGTCGCAGCGCTCGCGCTGCTGGGATCGATGACGGCGGCCCATGCTGCGGATTGGCCCAACTTCTTTGGGCCCACGCGCAACGGCCTGGCGCCAGACACTGGGCTCAACAAGGACTGGGCGACGCGGCCGCCAAGGGAGCTTTGGCGCGTCACGCTGTCTGACGGCGGATATGCCGGGCCGTCAGTCGCTGACGGGAAGGTCTTCATCGTTGACCACCAGGGCGCCAACGACATCGTGAGGGCCTTGCGCCTGGAGACCGGGGAACAGGTCTGGGAGTTCGCCTATCCCGACCTGACCGAGGCGAACTTCGGTTTCACCGAGGCCACCCCGGTGTATGCCGAGGGCCTCCTGTACGTCTGCAGCCGGCTGGGGACGATCCGTTGCTTGAACGCCGCGGATGGTAGCCAGCTCTGGTCGCGGAGCATGACCAAGGAGTTTGGCGCACGGGCGCCGGGATGGCTGTTCGCGGAGTCGGTGCTGGTGGACGGCGACCGGGTCGTGATCTGCACCGGCGCGGCCGACCGCAATGTCATCGCCCTCGACCGGAAGACCGGTGAGCTGATCTGGCGCGGCGGCAACGGCGACATGCCCGGGTACGCCACGGCTGTTCCGGCCGAAATCCTGGGCGTGAAGCAGTATGTCATCTGCACCGGCCCCGGCATCATCGGCGTCAGGGCCGACGATGGCGGGCTGCTCTGGTCCATCCCTTGGAGGAATCAGGCCGAGGTGAACGCCTCCCTGCCCATCGTCATCGGCAACTCGGTGTTCATCACCAGCGGCTATGGCATCGGCTGCGCGATGTACGATATCACCGAAAACGGCCCCGTCCAGCGCTGGCGCAACAGGGACATCTCCGCCCACTTCAGCTCGCCGATCTACTACAACGGCTACATCTACAGCAACAGCGACCCTGGCAACTTGGTGTGCATGGCTCCGGAGAACGGCGCGGTAGCCTGGAAGCAGGGCGGTTTTGAGAAAGGCGGCCTGCTCATCGCCGATGGGGTCATTCCCGCCCTGTCGGGCAACACTGGTGAACTCATCATGGCCAAGGCAGACCCTGCGGGATACGAGGAACTGGGACGTATCACGCCGCTGGGGGGGCAAAGCTGGACGGCACCGATCCTCGCCGACGGCCGTCTCATCGTCCGCAACACCGCGGCAATGACCTGCCTCGACTTGCGCTAGTGCGGGAGCCGTCCGCGGTGCCAGGGGCGGCGGACCGCTCATGGCAGACCAGGCTAACCTGTGCTGACCGAGAACGGACCTTCGGCCGGTTAGCCCTCCGGAACCTGGACCACGCTACCGATGTTCGCCGTGTCACCGGGTCCGATGGCCATGACGACAAACCGGCCTACCCCGTCACTGTCAGCGTCGGGCAAGGTCTCAGGCAGCGGTTGGTCGCACTGCAGGTCCAGACCCCTCGACTGGACTACCCGAGCCAGCGGCCGGCCCGTCTCGTCAACCACCGCCATCCCGGGCTCCACGAAGTACAGCGGCGCGTTCGTGGTGATGGCGTCGCCGTTGGCCGTGACGATGGTGCCACGCCCTGTCCGCAGGTCCTGGCCGGCGCAGGAGAAGCGGTCGGGCGCCAGCACTCGCTCGATGCGCACCGAGGCCTCATGCGTGGCGCTCTGCACCGGGACCCAACGCCCCTCGTTGGCGGATGTGAGGCACGGCTCCTCGAGGGTGACGATCCCCTGGCCGTAGTCCACACTCCGGACAGTCGCCCGGCGCAGCCCCGGGCCCGTCACGGCGGTATTCCCTACCGCGAGCAGACGTCCGTCAAAGAGCCGGGCCCTGACAAGGGCGCCCGCGGCGTCCAGGGCGGCGCAGGCGGCACGGCCCTGCACCCGCAGCGTGCCGTCCACCCGGTATTCCTGATCCAGGTTGGTGGCTGAGAAGATGATGTGGCGGCGGTCGCCGAGACGCACCTCTACCGCCACGGCGCCCTCCGCGGGCTCGACGGGAAGCCGACGCACGCTGGTGACGTACGGGGCGCCGAGGAAGCTTTCGTGCACGGTCACGAAGGCGCTGCTCAGGTCGTTGCCTGTGCGGCGGCGGACTACCCACTTGAGCTTCTCCGGGAACTGCGGCCGGCGCTGCGGCGTGCCGTCGCAGGCGAAGACTGTCTCGTCTTGCGGCACGAGATGCGAGCGCAACGTCGCTCCGCGCGGGTAGTCCTTCGGGAACAGGTCGGCATCGCGGTTCATGACCCACTGCACCCACGGGGCTGGGCCGAAACCGTCTTCTTGCGCCGCCTCCTGTACGTTGTAGAGCCACTGGAAGGCACTGCCGCGGTAGTTGCCGTAATAGTGGCCGTACTTGCCGTCCCTCATCTCCTCGTCGTCATAGAAGATGCCGTAGGGCACGTCGGGCCCCGCCAGCGTCCCCTGCTCCCGTGGCGGACTTAGCGGCAGGCTCGCACTGAACTCGGCCTCCGTCCCATGTACCAGCCAGTCATGTTGTGTCCCGCCGTCCACCCGGAAGATGTCCACCGTATAGGCGTGGTCGGGGTCGGCCTCGACCAGGAACACGGTGCGCCGATAGTCGCGCACGCGCCCGGGGTACGCGGCCACGTCGGTGACCTCGGCCATCTGCGCGAAGGGGCCCGGGTGGAAGGCCACGAGTTGGCCCCGCCCCAGCTCGGACCGCCTGGCGTCCACCATGCAGGTATTGTGCACCACGGTGTGGGCCAGGAAGCCAAAGCGCCGGGGGTCGTAGGTGTCGGCGGTCTCCGGATAGCCCAGGTCGGGTGTCAGGGGCTGGTTGTAGCCATACAGATCGAGGTTCAGCAGGTCGAAGTGGGTGTGTCCAACGTAGTGACCATAATACAGTGACAGGCCGAAACGGCTCTTGTCGACGCCGGTCTGCAGTGTCAGGAACCCCAACCCCGGCAGCAGGCTGCTGCTGACACCCATCTCCTCTGCGGTATCGGCGGCTGCGGCGATGATTTCGTCGCCCCGGTAGACATCGAACAGGTCGCGGCCGAACTCGGTGGTGCCTCCGGTCTGCACCATGGCTTTGGCTTGCGCCGGCAGGCGCATGTGGGCCCAGGCCCGCTCCTGATAGGGAGCGGTCGTGCCCAGGCCGCCGGAGAACATGTTGTTGGAGTCGCCCAGCGGTGTGGTGTGCCGGCCGAGTACAAGCATCTCCAGCGGCGCCGTATACACACTCCGCAGGCGGGCCTCCTGCCACAGGTTGACCCCGTTGGCCAGCAGCAGGTCGGCGATATCGGCCAAGTCCGTCATCCAGCCGCAGTTATAGGACGGGGACTCAAAGGGGATGCCGTCGCGGTGTAGCAAGTTGATGAGCATGTCACGGAAGCTGGTGTCCGTGTACGTTGCCGAAGGAACGCGGTTATCCAGCACCCAGTCCACGATCTGTGACGAAGTGGGCTGACCGGTCTCAGTGTCCAGGGCCAAGGCGGCCAGCAGGGCGGCCTTCTGGTGCATCCCCCAGTTGCCCTGGATGCGATGAGAGCCGTCCGTAATATCCCGGGCCATGACCCGCAGAAGCCGTTCCTCGATGTGGGCTTGTAGCCCGGCGCCGTCAAGGCCCGCCAGCCGCTGCAAGTCCGTGTCCTGTGCCAGCGCGGGGAAGACAGCGTCATAGGCCCGCGCGGCTGCCTCGACTGTCCACGTCTCCCAGGTATGATACAGCAGGCGGCCCTTGTAGCTGGGGTCCACCTCCTTGCCGTAGCTGGACTGGGTCTCATACTGATAGTCGGGGTAGTAGACCGCCAGTTGCCACAGCAGCACGGCGCACTTGTGGGCGTAACGCGGGTCGCCGGTGATGAGGTAAGCTCGGGACAGGTTGTCCAATGCAGGATGCAGGTAGTTGCGGACCAGCCAGTGAGCGTAGTACCCGACAAACCAGTAGCGGAACTTGTCGCCCGGTGCCTTCTCGTACCCCCAGCCGTCGTCCACGTACTCGCCGGTCAGGAGCGATCGGTCCTGCATACCGCTCTTGAGGTAGGCATAGAAGTCGTTGCTGGGGTAGGTCTCACCCCCGACGGGGCATGTCACTTTGTAAGGGTGCTCGAAGTCCATCTTCCAGCCATACATGCTGGCGACCTTGAGGACCTCCTGCCCGTGTACCGGGCACTGATTGGTGTTGACGATGCCGGCTCGAGGTACCTGGGGCGGGGGCACGAGGTCGCACAAGCGCTGATCGTCCACGGAGAGCCAGCGGTCCGCCTCCCTGACAATGCGATCGCGCTCCTGCCGTGCCCACTCGTACTGCTGCAGGTTCTCCTGCAGGTGGGCCAGTCGCTCTGCGGTGTAGTACCGGCGCCCGGTCTTGCCCCAGGCCGCCGTCAGGAGACAGGCGCCGCCGAGGCACAATGCCAGCAACTGCAGTCTCAGCAAGATCGGGACTCCTTTCCGCGGGCGCCGCCCCTGCTGTCTGCGGCCTGGACTTGCCGACTCCGGGGGCAGCGCTGGCCGTCAGGTTCGCCGTGGCCCACACCCATCCTTCCCGGCCGAGGGGGACCAGACAGGAGGGAGCGCGCAGAACCGGGGAGAAGTCAAGAGCCTGTCTCTTGGGGACGTGGAACACCGCGATGACGGATTGCCCCCGATCGCGTGGAGGTGACCAGATGCTGGGAGCATTAGCCTTGGGTGTCCTGGCCCTGGTGGGCGGCGCCGCGGCGGCGGCTGTGGATGTCACTGCTCCGCCCCCCCAGGTGATCCCGCAGGGGGACCTGACGCGCACCATCCAGAAGGTGACCTTCGCCAACGAGCTGGCCTATTACGCCCTCACATACGACTACCAGACCGAGGCCGCGAAGCCAGGCGAAGCCTCCTCAACTTGGTGGGGCTGGACCGCAGGCTTCGTCCCGATCGGTATGACCGACCCCAGCGGCTGCAACTGGTACTGGCAGGCCTTCTTCACCTGGGAGTTCGATGACGAAAACCTGGCCAACCGACCCGCAACCTTCCGGGTGATCCGATCGAGCGGTCCCGATGGCATGGTCGAGTTCGCCTGGGACACGCCGAAGGTGCGCGCCGTCATCCGGTTTGCCATGGTGACAGGCAACGACAAGCTGCTCATGTTCGGCCACTACGAGCCCAAAGTCGCCGTGCAGCGCGCTCGGTTGCGGTTCTCCAGCTATCCCGGGGGCTTCGACCTGCCGCGTAATCGGGCCGTCACCACGGCTTCGGGGACGGCTACCGTTGGCCAGACCGTGCAGCTCAACCTGGATCGCGAGCGGTGGTTTCTGCTGGAGGACGTCACCCCCGATAACCCGCGTCAGGGCTCTGCCGGCATGGTCATCGGCACTCCTGAGAGCTTCGCGGGCGTTAGCATAC
>JABLXH010000053.1 GCA_013178155.1 Armatimonadota bacterium
GTCGAAGGTGCCGTAGAAGAGCACGTTGGCGTCCATCCAGGTCACCAGGCGCTCGATGTCGTCGTCGTCGAGCTGCACGCCATGGTGACCGGCCAGCAGCATCTTCATCAGTCCGCTGCCGCGCGCCCCGTACTGGTCGGGGCGGCTGAGGGACTCCATGCTGCTCTGGTCCGAGTAGGGCACCCGGGGCGCGAGAGCGTTGTAGGAGTAGGTGTAGTGGCCCTCCGGCTCTCCCGTCAGCCGCACGCCGCCGGCGGGGTCGTCGGCCCCGTGGCAGCTCACACAACGGCGGTCCAGCACCGGCTGCACCAGCCGCGGATAGCTGAAGGGCCTGGCTCCCTCCGGCGCCGGCCGGATAGCCGAGGCGGTCCGTCGCAGCGCCAGGGGGCGCTGCGCCAGCGGCGCGGCCACGCGAGGCTCGTGGCAGCCGACACAGGATGTGGTCTCGCCGGGCTGCAGGTAGGTCAGACTGCGCATGACCTGCACCGCCTGCCCGCGTTCATCCAGAACCTGGAAGGCCAGTGGCACGCCCGCCGGAGCGCGGAAATGAGCCGAACCGTCCGCCTCCACCGGTACGGTCCCCAGCACCTGCTTGCCCGGCGCGCCCCGAGGGATGCCCACCGGCGGGTTGTCAATGCCCGGCGTGGACTTGGGCAGCACCTGCAGGACGCGCAACGCCCTGATGACTCCGGCCGGCAGCGGCGGGTCGCTCTGGTAGACGTTCTGCACTACGAAAGTACCCTCGGCGGGCCGCGGCGTCTCGCCCGGCAGGGGCAGCAGTGGGGGGCGCTGCCGCGGTCGCAGCGGCACAGGCCAGGCGCTGGCGATGTTCAGGTCGCGGTAGAGCAGCTCCTTGTTGCCGAAGCGGTCCACCAGGTACAGACCGAACATATTGGGCTGGTTCGCCTGGGGCTCGCCAACCAGGCTGTCGAAGCTGTAGGCAGCCAGGAAGCAGTCCTCCGAGAGCGGGAAGGGGCTGCGGTAGCAGTGGCCCGGCCAGCGCTCCTGTTCCGGCGTGGTGCGGGGCTCCCGGGCCGCCGAGAACCAGACCGGGGGCACCAGGCACTCGCCCTCCGGGAAAACCACTTCCGGGGTGAGGCGCGTGATCGGGTCCTTGCCGTCCACGCCCGCCGCCACGTCCACCAGGATGATGGACCCGGCGGTCATGGCGTGGTGCGCCGCGGCCGTGGCCATCACGCGCCTGGAGCCAGGCACGGCCCGAGGCTCCCAGATACCCACCGGGTTGAAGGTGTTGTTCCCGTAATAGATGGCCGGGCGCGAACCGTCGGGGGTAGTCGTCCAGAGCTGCTCGAAGAAGACCGCGTTGCGGTCCACGTAGTCCCAACGCGTGTAGATGATGCGCCCGTCGTTGAGCAGCGCGGCGTCCCATTCCTGCGTCTCGTGGTACGAGATGGGCCTCGCCCCGGAGCCGTCGGCTTGCGCCACCGCCAGGGTGTAGTTCTCGCACCCGGGGCTGCCGCAGCGGTGCCAGCCCAGTCGGCGCGTGGACACCATCAGGACTCGCCCGTCGGGCAGTTCGCGGGGCGAGAAGTCATCGAAGGGCCCCTCGGTCATCTGCCGCAGGCCTGAGCCGTCCGGGCGTACCTCGTACAGGTGGAAGAACCGACCCGCGTGGCCGTTCCGTGTGTCCTCCGGGGGTGTCTCGGCCTGGCAGTAGGAGAACAGTATCCGGTCGGCATCGAAGGTGACCTCGGGGTGCTGGTAGCTCCCGGCGGGCAGCTTGCCGCCGGTCAGCGACCGGGTGCGGAAGGATCGCCCCGGCTCCTCCAGCACGAAGATACCACCGCCGGGGCGAGCGTAGCGGCCGTAGTACTGGGTCAGTTGGTGGCTAAAGGCGCCTGGCACCTGCTTGGCGAAGACCAGCGGTCCGGTGTCAGCCAGGGGGTTGCGCAGGGCAATGCGACGCTTGAGCCAGTGCAGTTCACGCCACAGCTCCTCAGCCGCCGCCTCATCGCTCGGAGCCTGGCCTTTGAGCCCCCGCCATGCGCGCTCCTCGCCGGCCAGTGACACGCCACTGGCCCGCAGGTCCGCGATCAGGGCCTCTCCGCGCTGCAACAGCCGGGCCGTAGCCTCAGCAAGCGTGCTGGGCTGGCGTGGCGTGCCGATGCCATCCTGCATCCGCCAGTCCCACTCGATCAGCGCCCGCTCCATCGTCGGACGCAGCGGCGGCAGTTCCGGCGACGGCAGGGAGGTCTCACGGGGCAACCCAGGACGCAGTGGAATATCCAGGCCGAGCCCAGGCCCCTCCAGTCGTAACCCCCGCCACCACACCAGGGTCTCCGGACCCTCGGCATGGGCCGAGAGCCAGAGGGTGTGAGCGTTCTGCAGCTCCCCGACGTCGAAGCGCACCTCGTGCCGGCCCGGCCGTAGCTGGCGCGACCGGCGGTCGCCGCCGCGCACCCCCGTCCAGACGGTCACTGGACCGACGTCCACGCGCACCTGGGCGACGAATGTCACCGGCTCGGCAAAGCCCGCGGCGTCAAACGACAGGCCGACCCATTCGTCGCCCCGCAGGGCCATGGCGAGCTCGGCGGGGCGCTCCACGAGGGCCACCTGCGGGCCCTCGGCGGGAGTCACCAACGAGAGGCCGCAGTGCGACAGCGACAGGCCAGTGGCGAGGGTCCCGTTGAGGGTCAAGCTGGCAGGGCCGAGGGACGGCAGGCCCGCGGCCATGATCTCCACCTCGGCCAGGCCGCAGGTCTGGAAGTCGTTGTACGAGCTCAGAACCACGATGCGCAGCCAGCGGGCCCGCGTCGTCGGCAACTCCACCTCGCGGCGTGCCGCGCTCTCGTCCGGCAACTCGCCGGTCGCCACGCGCTGCCAGTCGCGTCCATCGCCGGAGACCTCGACCGCGAACTCCCTGGTGTGGTACATGTTTCCGGTCCAGACCGCCTGCACCAGCCCGATCCGGCGGAGGTCGGCCTCCCGGGCGAACTCGAAGGTGAGCGCCAGCGGCAGGGGGCTTTGGTCCCGCGAGTACCAGCAGCCAGTTCCTGCCTCCAGGCTGCCGTCAGCGACCTTCGCCCCCGCGTACTCCGGCGCGAACTCCGTGTCGGCCACGATTCGCGTGCCGAAGTCAGGTCCGGCGATGTTGGCCAGTGGCTCCTCGGCCGCAAGCCGCCCTGTGGCGACCAGGGCCAGCAGTACTGTCATCATCAGGGCAGTGCGACCCATCGGCGGCCCTCCGTCATGTGCTGCTCTCCCCCGCTGCCAGGTTCGCGCGTCGCGCGGCTATCCCTGCTCTCCCGCCCGGGTCAGCCGCACGCTGGCAAAATGCCTCAGGTACGGCAGGCGCACCGTCGCCCACCCACGCTCCACGCGGGCCTCGGCAGGCGGGTCAGCATCCGGCGACAGTGTCAACACCTTGACGCCTTGCCACTCGGGCGGAACCCGCACGCGCCACTCCAGCCTCTCCGCCGGGCGCACCGTGTCTCCGGTTTCGCTGATGTCGTAGTTCACCAGGTCACTGAAGACCGCCTGGCCGGAAGGTGACTGCCACGTGAACACACCCACGGTCGTCGGCAGGCGCTCGGCCCGTACCACGCCCGACCCGCCGACGAGACGCGTCAGGTCCGCCAGCAGGCGCGGGCGCTCACTCGCCTGCAGATAGTAGTCCATCCCCAGCGGTCGCGGCGTCCAGTAGACCTCGCCCCGGCCCACATCACGTCGTACCGGCGCGGCCTCGGACAGGCGGACGTCAGCGCCCAGCAGGTCCTCCAGCACCGGTCGCGGCCGCCGGGCGAAGTCCCCGGACGGCCCGCAGCGCACTCCCGAAGGCCCCGTCACGATGAGCCGCCCACCGCCCCGGACCCACACTCCCAGCGCCTCCGCCGCGCTCTTGTCCAGACACTCGGCATCGGGCACGATGAACACTCGCAACCCCGCCAGGTGCGCCGCGTCCAGCCTCCAGTCAGTCACGGCGCGGTAGGGCACGTGGGCGTCCACCAGCGCCGTCGCCCAGCCATAGTGGCCGAAGATGTGGGGCTGGCGGTCCATGTCGGGGTAACCGCGCGGGGTCAGCAGGGCGAGCTGGTTGTCGGGCGAGAAGAGCACGCCCACGTCAGCTCGCGGCACCCGCTCCCCGAAGTCGGCCTCGTGGTCGCGCACGAAGCCATTCCACCACGCGTGGCTTTCCAGCGTGCCGCAGAAGCGCGGGTTATCGGGGCAGCACATCAGGAAGGCCCCGTTGGCGAAAGCCTCGGCGACGAGCACCTTCCCCATCTCAGGCTTGCGCTGATACTTCTCGTTGGGCCCATCCAGGTAATACCAGGCGGCGCTGAAGGGGCCCTTCTGGTGCTCCCGGGCCACCCGGTACACCACCGCCATCTTCCCCACCGGCGGGACCAGGATGCCGCGCGATCCGGTGCCCATGTGCCAGCCGGGGTTGATCTCGGTATTGATCATGTCCAGCCAGCCGTCCCGGGTCCAGCCGAGTCCGTAGAACGGCACATCATTGCCGCTCACGCAGAAGTCCGGACGACCGGCGCGGACCGCCTCCTCGTGGATGACGGCGTAGTAGGCCGCCAGGTCCTCCTGAGCGCGGCGCTGGCGGAAGGCCTTGAACGCATTCCACACCGGCTCATCGAGCCAGCGGACATCGCGCCACGCCGCATCGTCCAGGTTCGTCGGGTCGGCCGCACCGAACTCGGCGGCCTTGCGCTTCAGGTGCTCCCGCACGTCAAAGGTAGCGAGGTCCTTGATGCCCAGTTGTGCCCGCGTCTCCGGGGTGCAGTCCTGGCGCAGATACTGGTGGAAACGGTACACCGACCAGTCGCCGAAGGCCCGCAGGGCCGGGTCGTAGCCGAAGTTGTCCCAGGGCGAGTAGTTGTCACACCACAGACCGTCCAGGCTCTGTTTCAGGATCTCGCGCACCGACAGCCGCGCATACTCCAGCCAGAACGGTGCGCTGAGGTCCTTGTGAACACTGATGACGCCGCAATAGACCGGGTCGCCGTCCTTCAGGCCTGGCAGGCGCGGGACCTCCACCATGCCGGTGACCGCCGGGAAGAGCCCCTCCACAGGCCCGCGGGGCAGGCCCGTCGCCGGGTCCAGGTCGTTCACGCCCTCGGGCACCTCATAGGCGGCCGCAAGGCGGCCATTGAGGTCCTTGGAGCCGCAGGCGTCGTAGACCTCGGCGGTCAGTGGGTACTGCCCCGTCGGCAACCAGCCCGTTGCCGGGCGGCCATCGGGATAGGTCGGCGCAGGCAGGCCCCACTGTGCCAGCCCGTAGTCGGGCAGCACGAAGTCCTCGTTGGAGGTGGTGTTGTGCACGCCGACCCAGCGGAAGACGTTGCCCGGCGGGATCTCCTTGTTGGCCCAGCACCAGTGGGTGCGACACAGCCGCGCCACTCGCGGGTCGTCCTCGCGGCGCGCGAAGCTCCCATCGTCCTGCTGGTCGAGGGTCGCGGCATAGAGCATGCAGTCCCCGAAGGCCTCGATCCAGGTGATGACGCGGGCGCCGGTGGCGCGCAGCGCGGGGTAGGTGGTGACCTGGTCCAACTCGGTCAAGCGCTGGGCGTACGGCCCCCAGGTGGGGTCGCTGGCGGGGCCGTGCAGGTTCATCTTCGCCAGAGACCGGGCGAAGGTGGCGTTGTCATCAATCTGGGCGAAGGTCGGATAGCGCTGCCACCAGTAACCCTCGTCGGCCGGCGCTGCGCCGCAGACCATCAGCAGCGCGAGGCCGTACGCGGCGGCTCTGTACGGCTGCATGGCTAGCCCCCTCCCGCGGTCACGGCGTCGAAGTTGGCCCCGCTCACCAGGACCCTGGCGCTAACCGGGGTCACATGAGTCTGCACGGACTCGCCCGGAGCCAATAGCAGATAGTTCCGGCCCGCCTCCAGCCAGGCCTCACCGTCGGCAGGCTGGAGGTGAGCAAACAGGGCAACCACGTCGCCGACGTTGGTCACTGTGAGACACTCCTGGTCGCGGACCGCCTGCAGGCTGGTCCGTGGAGCGCTCAGCAGGGCGGCGAAGATGGGCTCGGGGCGGGTTGAGAAGACGTAGTCGTTTGCCGACTGCTGGTCGTTCGATGTGGCGGCCCGCAGGCGTAGGATGAAGACGCCGTCGGGCAGATCGCGAACCGGCCACGCGACGCCGGTGATGCGCTGTGCGCTCCCCGCGCGGACGGATGCTGCCGTCTCTCCGCGCGCCAGTACCTCGCCGCGCAGGTCCAGTACCTCCCACGTGACGGTGCAGTCCGTCTCCCCGAGCGAGTTGTTGACCCACACCTCAGCCGTGAAGGTGTCCCCCTGCTGCCAGCCGAGCCTGTCATAGCGGGCGCTGACATGCAGCGGCTCATAGGCGTTGCGGCACCACCAGTACGCGGGACGAGGCTGACCGAAGTAGTCCACGACATTGGTGCAGGACAGGTTGGGCCAGGACTCGTTGAACTGCCAGGGGCTGGTGCCGGCGCAGCGCCACTTGCGGCGGCGATTGCTTTCGATGGCATAGCGCAGCCCTTCGGCCTGCAGGAACTGGCTGGCCCAGACGTAGGTCTCCAGGTCCTCTATCTCGCCAAAGACGCGCCTCATCATCGGCCGCTGGATCCACCAGGAACCGCGGTGCAGCCACAGCGGGTTGGTGTCATCGGGGGGCCAGAGTTGCTCGGGCGGGTTGCACCGTCGCATGGACGCCAGGTTGGCAGCCCCCTCGACGCCGAACTCGGCGTGGAGCAGCGGGTCAATGCCGTTGTACAGACGGTACTGCTCCTCCGGGCCCTGGTACTGCCAGGGACCGTGCACATCGTGCATGTTGCCCACATGGTCCAGCGAGGCGTTCTCTACCGGCCCCGACGCCGAGGTCGGCAGCCATAGCCGCCCGGGGTCGAGCCGCTGCACACAGTCCTTGAGCACCGCCAGCGCCGGGTGGCTGTCATCCAGTGGCCGCCAGTCGTCGTGCATCAACTCATTGCCGCCGCACCAGAGCACCAGCGAGGGGTGGTTGCGCCGCCGGGGGATCATCTTCTCCGCCTGCCCGCGGATGTACGACAGGTACTCCGGATCGGTGCTGGGCCGGTTGTCTATCCCCGACGACGACTGGATGAACTCCTGCCAGACCATGATGCCATGGGCATCGCACAACTCGTAGAAGTCACGCTTCTCCAGCAGCCCGCCGCCCCAGACGCGCAGCAGGCTGCAGTGCGCGTGCCGCGCCAGTCCCAGCCAGCGCTCATAGCGCGCACGCGGTGTGCGGCCGTAGAGCTGGCTGATAGGCGCCCAGTTCCAGCCCTTGATGAAGACGCGCTGGCCGTTGACCTCCAGGACATAGGGCAGGGCGCCCTCGGGGGCGCCATCGTTGGGGACGGCTCGCACCCGGCGGAAGCCGAAGGTGACGGTCCTGCCATCCAGCAACCGCCCGTCTTCGCTCAGCAGGGTCACACGTGCCTGGTAGAGCGGCTGCTCGCCGTAGCCGTTGGGCCACCAGAGGCGCGGATCCGCGACAGGCAGGGACAGGCGACAGCCATCGGCGCTGCGCACCGCCGCCTCGCTGCTGGCGAGGCTCTCCCCCTGGAAGCCGACCTCGACCCGAACGTGCGCCGCGCCCCGGCACGAGCCACCAGGACTGACGGTCACCTCTACCTCCGCTGCGCCCAGGTCATCACTCAGTCGCGGTGTCACCTGGACGTCGGCCAGGTAGGCGCGGCCGGTGACCAGGAGGCTGACGGAGTCGAAGATGCCGATGGGCACCAGCCGCGTACACCAGTCCCAGTCGTAGGCGAACCGCGCCTTCCACAGCTTGACCTCGCTGGTGCGCCCGATCTGCCCCACCTCGCGCGGCGCATGCTCAACGACGACCACCAGCTCGTTCATGCCGTCAGCGGCCAGCACACCGGTCACGTCGAACTCAAAGGCATCGTACATGCCCTCGTGGTCGCCGACGTGCTGCCCGTTGAGAAAGACGTGGCACGCATAGTCCACGCCCTCAAAGTGGAGCCGCACGAGACCGCCTGGCGGCAGGTCTGGCGTCGCAAACCGCTTCACGTAGACCCAGTCACGCTCGCTGGTCCACTCGCAGGCCCGGCTGTTGAGGCCGAAGTCCGGGTCCGGGATGAGCCCGGCCTCCACGGCGTCCTCCTGGACGGTGCCCGGGACTTGCGCGGGTATCCACAGCACTGGCGTCAGGGCCGTGGGATTCTCCCACACCCGCCGCCATTCCCACTCCCGCGGCATGAGCGGCAGAACCTGCCAGTCGCGACCGTTCAAGCTGATCTCAGTCAGTGGCATGGAACCCGTTCCCTCCCGAGTCATCGCGCGGTCAGAGCCACGGGTACTGGCGGGGCCGACCGCTCAGCCGTGGCTCACTACTGGCCGGAGTTGAGTACTACTGAGAGCGTGTCGCCGGCCCGTACGACTACGCTGTCGTCCATCACGGTCCGCACCTCGTCACCGACCTGCCGCCATCGCGCAGGCAGGAGGGCCCCGGCTGACCGGACCTCGACGGCCTGAACCCGGCGTCCCTCAGGGACCGCGAACACCAGCTCGCGCACCTTGACCCGCCCCCAGCGGACCTCCAGGCGCTCCGTCTGGCGGTCTGCCGCCTGGTGCTGGACGAACAGCCCCCACCCCTCGGGCGCGGTGAAGAAGGAGCGATGGTCGGCGGGTTGCCAACGCGGCTTGAAGCCCAGGACACCCCGCGGCCCGTCCAGAACCTGCCCCTGCGAGACCAGCAGCAGGCCCCAGGAGCTCATGGCCCGGGCGTAGAACTTGCCGCACTCCAGCTCGTTGAAGGGGTTTCCGCCGGGCCCGGAGTTGAGACCGTCGCGCTTGCGCCCATCGTAGCGGCTGCGGGCCGTGCGCACGACCTGGCGCGCCTCGTCCCACATCCCCTCCGCCGCCATCAGACCGGCGGTGGCGTACTCAATGCCGGTCCAGACCTCGTCCGCATAGATGATGAAGGGGTCCGGCCGGCCGCCGTGGGGCCAGGTGCACATCAGGAGACCGCCCTCATCGTCCAGCACATAGCGCCGTGGCGCCTGCACAAACCCGGCGAACTGGTCGCGGTAGTTGTAGCGCATGACTGCTTCCATGGCCCGGCGCACCTTGCGCTCCGGGTAGAGGTACCCCAGGCCCAACTGGTGGGCCCACCACTGGCCGAGGAGCTGGTCGGAGTGACAGCCGGCGTTGTAGTCATTCGCCGGCGGGTCGCCAGGACGCTGGATGTAGTACTGCCCATTCCACAACTCCCGGTCCTGGTTGCGCTGGCCGGTCAGGCGCAGCCGTCGCCACCGCCCGGCCGTCTCTGGCTCATCCATGGCCAGCGCCATCTGCTCCGCGGCCGCCAGCGCTGCCAGGTATTGTGACCCGATGAACGTATTGGCTCCGGACACGGCACAGTCATAGGTGTTCCACTGGTGCCCGGTCGGAATGCCGTCCTGGTCCTCGTCGAACCGGGCGATCATCCAGTCGGTCGCCTTCTTCACGCCCGGCCAGACCTGTCTCAGAAAGGACAGGTCCGGAGACAGCAGGTGCTCCCGGTAGGCCCCCTCGATGCAGGCGCAGTGACCGTCTATGAAAGCGCCGGTCCCGGGGAACTGCCGATGCGATGTCTCCCCGTCGGGATGCAGGTAGGTCACGAAGTCCGACACGCGCATGTTGCGGCCCAGGGCCGGGAACAGCCGCGCGTGGGTCTGGGCGTAGTTCCAGACGTGGGTGCAGTTCAGCGGGCAGCAGCCATAGCAACCCTCGAAGCCTGCGAAGTACCCGTCCGCCGACCGGAAGCACGTGGGGCCGCGGACGATGACGCTCTGCGAGGTCATCGCGTCCAGGAATTCCTCCGGCAGGTTGGACTGGTACACCGTGTCGTGGTAGAGCTTCGTCGCGGCCCAGAGGTCCGTATGGCTGCCGGCCAGTTCCCGCGCCACGGCCAGGGCGTCTTGCCACCGCGTGCAGTAGTAGTTGCCCAGATGACCCAGCCGGTCCACATACGGGAAATGCCACGTGATGGCGAAGGTGACGGTCCGCCGCTCTCCGGGACGCAGACGCACCGGCACGGAGAGCGCACCGTTGAGGGTCTGTCCCGCCGGACTGCGGCTGTCGGGCAGGTCCGGCCCCAGCACGCCCTGCTCGCCAAACCGCGCCGCCAGCGTCGCCGGATCCGTCCAGTTCGCGGCCGTAGCGCCCTCAGCGAACACGCTCAGGGCCAGTGTGCCGGTTCCATTGACCTCGGACACCAGGAGTTCGCCATCCGCCAGCGGACGGTTGGCCGCCGCGCGCAGGAGGCGAGCGGTCTCTGGCCACTCGGGCCTGCCCAGACGCAGCACCACGCGGCACTGGCCCACCGTCTGCCGCAAGAACGCCGGGCCGCTGGCGCGCTGATGGACGTTCTCGCGGGTCAGTCCAAAGCCGGTGGCGACCCGCTCCAGGGGCGTCGGCGCCGCCAGCACTGGCACATCGGCCAGTGTGACCTGGTCAATGTTGATGTGCCCCCATGGCCCGGAGCTATGGTCCACGATCTCCAGCACCGCCTGCTGGCCGGCGAACTCGCGCACATCCCAGCTCATCGGCTCCAGCAGTTCCCGGTCCTTGCCGGTGGCGGTGCGGACGACTTTGCCGTTTACCCGCAGGTTGATGCACGTCTCGCCCGGGTGGTTGCCGCCGCCGATGAGAAAGGAGATGAAGCCCCGGTCCAGCGTGAAGGGATCTGATATGAGCTCACCCTGCGGCCCGTCGCCGTCACTGAAGGTGTTGACCAGCCCCTGGCCCTGGAACCCGCTGACGGCCTGCTGATGGGGCAGCGTGCCCCGGGCTGGCCGGTCGCCAAAGCAGTCACCTCGGACCGTCCACCCCGCGTAGGAGTCGCCCTCGAAGTCAGCCAGCACGATAGTCCGCTCAGCGGCGGTGGCGCGCTTATCGGCAAGGTCCACCGCTGCGGCCAGGTCCCTCGCCGTCAGCCCGGTCAGCAGCAACCCGCCCTTGCCGTCCAGGGCACGGCTCACCAGCTCTTCGTTCGCGCCGCCGCCCCAGTCCTGCCAGCAGACGCCGGGCTCGGCGGTGAAGGTGCCACCCCGCCGCGCGATGCGGAACGTGCCCGGCAGCTCGTGGCCGCCCACGCGGTCCATGGCGATGGCCGTGTATCCGAGGCCGCGTGTCAAGCGGTTGCGGTTGCTGCCGTAGGCCGCGGACCGCACCCCCTCCACGGCCAGGCCGGTGCGGAAGCCCACCGCGTTCTGCAGGCTGCCCAGCAGGTCCACTCGCGCCGGCCGCGCCCCGGTGTTGGTGACGCTGAAGCGGAAGATGGCGCAGGGCATGGACGAGCGATCCACGTCCAGCGGGATCATGGGGCTGAAGGCCTCCAGGCGGACGCTCACGGGCAGGCCCGCGTCGGCGAAGTCCAGGCGGGCGATGGGGTAGCCGCCCTCGTAGCGCAGCGACTGCATCGGCGCGAAGCCGCTCTCCGCCTCCGTCTGTAGTACCCGGGTGACGGCGCTGCCGCCGTCGGGCTGCACCCGCACGGCGAAGAAGCTCCCGGGAAGGCGCGGCTCACCGGAGTTGTTGAACACCTGCCAGACGCCCAGCCGCCCCTGGCCATCCAGCCAGATGGTCCCTGTGCCAATGCCCCCGATGGGCATGGCCACGTACTCCAGGTTTGCGCCCTCGTACACCCGTGGCGGGGTCATCGGGTAGGGGCTCACGCTTGCCGCCTGAACAGCGGCCATCAGTGCGGCGGCTGTCCCCCACCCGGCCAGTCGCGTTGCCATAGCGCGCATCTCAGTCCTCCTTGGGAACAAGCTCCACGCAGTCCACGCCGAAGGCCCAGCCGCGGGATCTCGCCGCCTTACCCACGACGCGTATCGCCAGCTCATGCCTGCCTGGCTGCAGCCGGACGTCGCCCAGGCCTATCTGCCCGGTGGGGAGCACCTCGCGGCCATACAGGTCGAGCGGCTCCCCCAGCGGCTTCCCGTCAAGGCTGACCTGCACGGTGCCGAAGTCCGGCGCGCGGGTGGCGTACAGGTTCAGTCTGTAGTGGCCAGGACGCTCGATGGGCAGGGCCAGCGCCAGCCGGGCTCCCTCGCCGCCGCTGCAGAAGAGCTGCCGACCCGCGCTCCAGAGCCTTGCGCCCCAGGGCTTCATGTCCTGCATCGCACTGCTGCAGCCGTCGTGCGCCAGCGCCTCCAGCTCCTCGGCTTCCCGCGGGTGCGCTGCGGTGCGGTTGCTGGGCAAGACGGTCCCGCCGCCGATCCGCAGGCCCAAAGCGTCGTTTCCGAAGGCCCGCACGTAGGCGTAGGGCAGGCGGGCGTGGCCTTGCTGTCGCCATGTCGGACCGGCGTGGTTGCGGAAAATGAAGGTCCCGCCGCCGGGCTGGGCTGTGTCGTCGTCATAGCCCACCAGAATGACGCTGTGGCCGTCGAACACCTCGCTTGCCCGCGGGACGACCAGCACATCGCCGGCCGCGTACTCCTCCTGTTTGGGCCAGCGCAGGCCGATGGCCACCGGATGGCCCTCGGCCAGGCTCTGCTTCATGAGCCGCAGCATACGGTCGGTCATGCCGGTGCGCGGATTCCAGCGCTTGATCCATCGGCCCGAGATGTCGCGGCGTGAGGCGGCCTCCGCAATGGCTGCCGCAGGGGGAACCAGGTCCGGATCGAAGTCCTTACGGTAGGGCAGGAGCGTCGAGCGACAGACCCCGAGCATCCACAGCCCGCGCAGGCCGTCGGCGAAAAAGGTGCCATCAGTGTCGCGGCCATTGCTTTGGTGCGAAGCCCAGTTCAGGTACTCCTCGGACAGCTTGGCTGCCCTGGCTCCCGCCAGCGCGTATTCGTACTCCAACACCCCCGTCATGGCGAACACCGAGCACGTGCCGCGAGCACCCTGGCGTTTGGGGATCAAGCCGAAGCGGGCGAACTGCGGCCGCAGGTCAACGGACGTGGGTAGATCCGCCGCCGCAGCGCACGAGACCAGTAAGGCCATGATAGCTCCTCCAGGAAGCAGTTGGCGCATGGACCTCATACCAGGTGAAACTCCGTCAGACGCCCGTCGAGCACCCGGCAACCCGCCTCCGTGAAAACCACGTCCTCCTCCAGCCCCAGCGTCATCTCCTGACCCCCGCACTCGGCGACCGGTCCTGACACCGACAGCTCCATTGTGAAGGCATAGCCAGGATGGAGGACCACATCACCGCGGCCGGGACAGGCCTCCTGCTCCCAGGGCAGACCGATCAGCGGGCCCGGCTCGTGCAGCAGGTGGCCCAGGGAGTGCGAGTAGACTCGCGGGTTGGGCACGCCCTCCTGCCGGGCCCGAGACAGGATGTTGTGCAGCAACTCGTTGCCCGTGAGCCCCGCGCGGAACTCGCCCAGGTAGATGTCTTGCAGGCGGTTGCCTTGCGCCAGGAGCTCCTGCCAGCCGGCTGGCGCCCCGGTCTCGCCGGGTCCCAGGATGTACGCCGGCTGCTGGTGGTCGCTGCACAGGCCCAGGTAGCGAATCCCCACATCGGAGTGCACGACGTCGCCTGGCCGGATGGTCAGGTCGTCAGGCCCGTGACGCTCCCGCTGCTGCTCACTGCGAACCAGCACGAAGAAGGGCTTGAAGGAGGGCTCCAGACCCAGGTCGGCCACGCGCTGCCAGTAGCACCATTCCAGGTCGCGTGTGGTGGTCAGGCCCGGGATGATGGCAGCGCGGCTGTAACACTCACGCAGCAGGGCGTGGGCCACGTTCACCACGTGCTCCATGAGGCCGATCTGGGTCTCGGTCAGGGTGGCCAGCCAGCGGGTGGCCAGCGGCTCTGCCGATTCCAATCTTGCGGCCAGCTCCGGCCCCAAAGCACCCACCAACTGCCGGTACAGGTTGTGCGTCAGGCCGCCGGCGGCCCACTGCACCGAGCCGGTGTTGATGCCGATGCGCTGCGGATCGCGTTCACGGACCAGTTCGGCCAGGAGCCGCCACTGTTCAGCCGGCTCGCGACCGCGCCACGGCCGGTCGTACAGGTCGCCGGTGTCGGTCATGGACAGGTTGAGGCGCTCCAGCCCCGCCGGTGTGCGATGGAACACGAGCATCTGCAGGATGGGGCACCAGGAGTCCATCGGCACCATGGTCCGGAACACCGGATCGAGGTCGTCCTCCTGGCAGAGCACAATCCACATGTCCAGCCCGCTCTCCGTCATCAGATCGGGGAGCAGATTGTCCAGGCGGTCACGCAAGACCGCGCGCATGACCTCGGCACGCTCACGCAACGGCATGACCCGGGGAAACATCGGCAGACCTCCTCTGGGGCCAGGCGGTGACCGGCAGCCTTCGCCGGTCGCGCCCCGAGACCTGCCCCTGGCGGCAGGTTCGGCCACAGCCGGACGCGAAACAGCCACCAGCGCTTACCGGCAAAGGGGTGTGTTACGATGCGTCAGATCACGCTCTCGCTGTTGGTGGTACTGGCCGGTGTCGCCCTGGCAGCACCCGGCTGTGCGCAGGGCCTGCCCGAACTGCCGGACCTGACTGCCGACGAACGAGCGGCCCTGCCTCAGGGTGACTACACCCCTGCCCAGAGCTGGGAGGCCGAGGTGGCCCCCCATCTCACCGGGCGCGTCGTCCAGGACCTGGAGGCCAGCGGCGGCAACGCCCTGGAGGCGACGCCGGGGCGCGACAAGCCGGACACATTGCTCTTCGGCCCGTACCTCGAGCTGGAGCCCGGCAACTACGTCGCCTTCTTTCGTGTGAAGCTGCTGGAGCCCCTGGAAGACGGGGTGGCCCTGCGCCTCGATGCCTGTGTCGAGTATGCCCAGCAGTTCCTGGGGGCGCGCGAGTTGGCCGCCCCTGACCTGGTGGTCGGCAGGTACGCTGAACTGGCGGTGGGCTTCCAGTACCCTGGCGGCAAGCTGGAGTGTCGCGCCACGTGGCCTGGCGAGGCGGCGCTGCGAGCAGACCGGGTCAGCCTCTACCGGGTGACGGGCGGTGACTTCACCCGGACGGGCTGGCGAGTGCCGGAGGCCAAGCCCAGCGGCCTGCCCAGGGACCTGGCCTACATTCCTGTCGAACGCCCCTTTCCCGATGTCTTTCCACGCTCCGGGCCCCCGGCCGAGGAGTTGCTGATCGCCGACCTGCGGTCCGAGCGTCAGGACATGCGGCTGCTGATGTACTGCCTGCAGGGCCTCGTGAACCGCTCCCAGCCCCGGCTGTACTGCATCTCCCACGACATGGACGCCTTCTGGCTGGAGCAGATGACGCAGCGCGGCTTTGTTGCCCGCACCAAGCCGATGGCCCAGCCGCGCGACCTGCTGCAGCAGTTCCGCGACGTCTATCAGGGCCTAATCATCACCGATCCGGCGCTCCCAGCCAGCAAGAACGTCGCGACGATGCTGGCGAGCGTCCGCGATGGCCTGGCGGTCTCTCCCAGGCTGGCGCGGGAGCTGGATTTGCCGGTACTTGAGGATCTGCGAGGGCGTTGGACGACCAGCGCCGAGGCCTACCGCTGGGCCTTCGACCACCTCTGGCCCGAACTGAACCACTTCGTAGTCGCCTGCTCTTGGCCTGATCACCTGGGCCTGCGGGACTATCTGGTGCAGCACAAGGTCTTCATCTTCTGGCTTTCGGGGCCGCTGGATGGCGCCCGCAAGTACGCCTCTCCCGATGCCGAGGTCCGGCTGATGGAGGAACTGCTGGCCCAGATGCCCGCAAACATCCCGGTGATGAGCTACCCGTGGGCGGGCAAGGATGTCGGCATCGGGGAGGGGCCGGGGGTCAGCCTGTTCGCCGAGTTCGGCAAGTACCTCGTGGGCTCCATTGACACGACCAATCTGAGTGTCCATTCGGGCCTGCGCCTACCGGAGCCCCGCCAGCAACCCGCGCCGCCGGCCCCGGCCCTGGACCCGACCAAGGTCTACCTGTCGGTCATCATCTCCGACGGCGACAACCTGCCGGTGCTGAAGGTCAACAACTTCCCGCAACTCTGGCAGGACCCGTTGCGCGGTCAGTTCCCGATCGGCTGGACGCTCTGCCCGGCGGCCCATGTGCTGCTGCCGGACCTGGTGGACTACTACTTCCGCACCGCTACGCCGCAAGACGCCTTCCTGGGCGCGGTGTCGGGCGTGGGCTACACTTACCCCGACCTCTACGGCAAGCGCTTCCGCGACGGTGACCGCCAGCGGGTCTACGATGGTTTCCTGGACCAGACAGCGGAGTACATGCGTCGCAGCGACCTGCGGGAGCTCTGGATCATGAACGCGACCCGCCCGGAGGTCATTGCCCGTTTCGCTGAGCGCATCCCGGAACTGGACGCGCTCTTTCCGGACTACGGCCGGCGGGTGCTCTCGGGCGCCGAGGCAACCCACGCGACGGCCCGCAACGTGCCCGTCTTCCACGCCATCGGCCGGTGGGCGGAGGGCCTCAAGCGCGAACAGCAGATCGCCAACCTGGTGGCCGAGATCCAGGAGATGACCCCCCGCCAGCGCCCGGCCTTCCTGCACTTCTTCGTCCTCAACTGGTTCGCCGACTTGCCGCTGCTGCAGGAGGTGCTGCAGAGGCTGGGGCCTGACTACGTCGCCGTTCGCCCGGACCACCTGGCCCAGCTATGGCACGAGGATGCGCGGCAGCGACAGGTGGACCTCACCCTGCCGCCGACAGCCGCCTACCTGGAAGGACAGCCCTTGCGCCTGCAGGGCACGCTCCGCAATCTGACCGACCAGGCGCTCTCGGTCTCGCTTACCCTGCAGGGCGCGGGAGAGGCGGCGACCATCGCGCCGGAGCAGGTGGAGTTGGGCCCGGCGGAGGAGACGTCGGTGATCGTCGGGGGGGTACCCACAGAGAAGCTCGCTACCATCGCGTGCAGCGGCCTCTTCGGGACGCGCACGACCGAACTGCAACTGACTCCCATCGCGGCCAGCGACATCATTGGCGAGGTCGGGACACTCGGCGCACTCAGCCCGGCGCTGTACCTGGAGGCGGAGGCGCTGGCGCACCGCTCGGGTCGCGAGGCAGGGGACGCGGCGGCCAGTGGCGGCAAGTTCTGGTCGGCACAAAAAGGGCAAGCAGAGCCGGGGTATATCGTGTATGGGCCCTACCAGCCGCTCGAGGCGGGCAGCTACCTGGCCCTGTTTCGCCTACGGCGCGATGACCCGGGCGATGGGCTGCTGGCGCAGGTGGACACCTGCGTCGGGGGAGGGTCGCCGCAGACCGGCTTGCGTGATGTCCGGTCCGACGAACTCCCCGAGGGCCAGTTCCGGTGGGTGGCTGTCCCCTTCACCCATCCCGGCGGGCCTTTCGAGAGCCGGGTTCTATGGTCCGACGCGGCGTCGCTGGCCGTGGATGCCATTGCGGTGTGGCGGGTGCACGAGCGCTGACTGTTCCCGACCGGTCTACTCCAGCCCGCCGGTTGCAGCCAACCGACGGATCTCGTCGGCGGTCAGTGCGCGGGCGTAGAGCGCGAAGTCATCGAGCCTGCCCAGGAAGCACTCATTGCCGCCGGTGAAGTTGGGGTTGCAGCCCACGCCGACATTGTGGGCGGCGGAGAAGAGCTGAGCGGGTGCGGCGCAGGTGGCCCGCGCCTCGCCATTGACGTAGAGCGTGAGCACGGCTCCCTCCTTTACCGCCGCCAGGTGTACCCACTGTCCGTTCTCCAGCCGTATGCCCTCGCTGCCGGCTCCCGTCGAGCCCTCGATGCGCGCGAAGACGGCGTGGTCGTTGACCACGATCCGCAGGGGGTCGTCAACCGGAACCGCCCAGGCTGAGAAGATTTGCTGGTTGCGGTCGGTGGGCAGGCCCTCGGGACAGGCCCAGATACAGACCGTGTAGTCCTCGCCAGGGAACTCCCCCACCTCATAGGTCAGCTTGCTCGTGGCGCCGTTACAGGCGATGGCTCCGGTGGGATTGCCCTTCCGGTCCATGGCGGCGGTGATATCGCGCTGAGTGTCCAGCGTCCCGTAGCTGGGTGTGCCGTCGCCATCCAGGGGACTGGCGACGACGACCTCTCCCGGGCCACGCACCGGCGGCTCAGCCTCCGGTGGCACGGTGTTGGGCAACGAGGCGTCCACCGTGAAGCGCCATGGTCCATTCGCGGCGAGGGTCTCCCCGTGCTCGTTGACCGCGACGACATGCCAGCGATAGGTCCCGTTCGCCTGCAGCCCTTCGGACAACACCACCCGGGTGCCCTCCAGACCCTCGCGGACGACGACCGGCCCGGCGTCCGGGCCATCGGGAGCAATGACCAGCCGGAAGCGCCGCCCGGTCTGGGCCGAGCGCCGGTAGCCGGTCCACTCGAAAGCCGTCGGGCCGGCGGCGATGGCTTCACCATCGCGCGGGTGCTTCAGGTAGAAGGGTGCCGGCACCCCGCCGGTCGCCGGGAGCCACGAGCGGTAGTGGGTGCCATGCGCGCCGGCAGTCGCAAAGTCACAGAGTGTCACCTCGCGCCCGTCCGTCGCCCTCGCGGCCACCAGAACCAGGGGCGCGAAGCGCGTCTGCGGTGCGCGGACCTCCCGGAGGCGCAGACTGCCCAGGTCCAGGGCCGGCAACTCCGACTCGTCCAGGTCGCTGAAGTGCTGGTCCCAGGCCAGCAGCAGCGGTCCGCGGTAGATGGCCGCCTGACCCTGGCGACCGAGTTCGCCAGTCCAGTACCGGGGCGTCATGTCCAGCCGCAGGACCACCGTGTCGCCGTCGGCCCAGTCGCGCTCCAGGGCCAGGTACTGCCCTGCCGACACCTCAGAGACTACCTCACCGTTGACGGCCACTCCAGTTCGGTGGGACCACGCGGGGATACGGAGGCGCAGGTTCAGCCGCCGGGGCTGGTCGAGTCCCACTTGCAGCCGAACCACACCCTCGGCGGGGTACTCCGTCTCCTGGGTCAGGCGCAGACTGGACCCGTCGGCCAGCTTGATGTCTGTCGTGCCCGCCCCGTAGAAGTTCACCACCGGCCCCGCCTCGTCCACCATCACGGCCCACTCCGGCAGCATCCCCAGCCCGCGCGGACCGTTGACCGAGCAGCAGTTGAGCTCCGGTGTGCCGAAGCGTGCCTGGAAGACGATGGCGTGGGCGCTGGCGGCACGCACGCCGTCTGGGGGCGTGTCGTAGGTCCACCAGCGGCCCGAGGGGTGCTGGGCGCCCAGCAGGGCGTTCCAGGTGGACAGCTCCAGCTCATCGGCCACCGTCGAGTCGCCCGTCAGGCGCAGCATATCGGTGCTCAGCACCATCCAGGCAATGGTGCAACAGGTCTCGATAGCCCCCTGACTGTAAGGGTTACCCACTGCTTGCTCGCCGGTGGTGAAGCCGCCGGTCGGGTGGCGGTCGTAGTTGCGGATGCTGGTCCAGTGCTGGATGAAGGCCCGCCGGTAGCGCTCGTCGCCAGTGATGCGCCACAGCTCCACCAGGCCCTGCAGGCCATGCAAGCTTTCCCAGCGGGGCTTGGGCGTGCGGTAGAAGTCGGTGCCGGCGAGAGCGCTGCGCAGATAGTCGCCCGCTGCCGGGTCCTCCCACTCCTTCTCGATCTGTCGCACCAGGCGGAGGTAGCGGTCCTCGCCGGTCGTCCGGTAGAGCCAGCCCAGGGCATGGATGATGGAGAGGTTCATCTCGGTGGACCCGGCCTCCACCATACGCCGGCCAGTGTCGAGATAAATGGCACAGACCAGGTCGGCGACGCGCCGGGCGCAGGCCAGCGCCGCCTCGTCACCGGTCTCCTCATGCCACAGGAGCAGGGCCACCAGGCAATGGTAATGCCCCCACAGGTCCCAGTGGCCCAGGAGGCGCTCCTGCTTGGGGAAGGGCCCCAGGTAGCCGTCCTCGGCCTGGGTGCCGATGAGTTCGACGATGACGGCGGCCACATGCTCGCGGAGACGCGGGTCGTCGGTCAGGCGCAGGGCGCCGATGGCCGAGGTGAGGTACTTCCCCACGAACTCCCCGGCCCAGGGCACCAGGTCCGGCGGCGGCTGGCGGTCGCGGAGGCGGAACATCTCCAGCATCCCCGGGTTGGCCTGGGGTGCGGGGAGGAGCCAGTTCTGCGTGTTGGCCGCGACGCGCTCCCCGAGCGGACCAGACAGGCGGTACTGACCACGTGGGCTGTGCAGCTTCATGCTTCTGGCCTCCCTGAGGGCACCATGGCCGTGACTTGGCAGCCAGGAGGCAAACAGCGTGAGTGCGGCCAGACGCGAGGTGATCATCGGACGGACGCTCCTGGACGGCGTTGCCGATGGACCCCTTCCTTGCGGTTGCCCCGGTGTCCTGCCGGCAGGTCACAGCACGCGACCGAGGGAACCGTCCAAGGTAAGACTTGCAACCCCGCACCGTTTCAGTGTGTCCACATGGGTGACAGCAGACCCCTGCTAGCCGGTGATACCGCACCGCAGCGCCCGGTGACAGGGCGTGCGCTGGTGCTAGGGCTGGTGCTGATCCCGCTCAACGCCTACTGGGTCATCATGGCGGAGATGCGTTGGTACCAGATCCTGACCCTGAACCCCTTGTTCGTCACCCCGGTCTTCTTCCTGCTCGCCCTCGTCGCGTTGAACCGTCTGCTGGTCGTGGTGCGCCCTGCTGCCAGGTTCACCGTAGCCGAGCTGCTCACCGTCTACGTCATGTTGGCCATCTCCTGCACGGTTGCCACCCACGACTACATCATCAACCTGATGAACACATTGGGGTGGGGGGCCTGGTTCGCCACGCCGGAGAACAAGTGGGCCGACAACATCCTGCCCTACATGCCCCGCTGGGCCTACGTATGGGATACATCGGCCCTGCGGGGCTACTACGACGGCGGCGGGGGCCTGTATCAGGCCGATGTGCTGATGCCGTGGTTGCTGCCTCTGAGCATCTGGCTGGCCTTCATGCTGGTCATGTTCGGCACCATGCTGTGCCTGAACGTCCTGGTGCGCAAGGCCTGGATCGAGGAGACCAAGCTCAGCTTCCCGGTGGTGCGCCTGCCGCTGGCCATGGTGGGCCTGGACACGCCGGGGCTGTTCCGCTCGTGGGCCATGTGGCTGGGCGCCGCCTTTCCGCTCATCAACGGCACCCTTAGCGGCCTCAACAAGCTCTGCCCGACCGTGCCCTTCGTCAACACCCGCGCCGTCTTCCCCAGCTTCCGGAATCCGCCCTGGAACAGCCTGGGCGCGCCTCGGTCGTTCTACCCCTTCGCCATCGGCCTGGGGTACTTCGTGCCGCTGGACGTGCTGTTCTCCTGCTGGTTCTTCTATCTCTTCATCAAGGCCCAGATGGTCGTGGGCCACTACGCCGGCCTGCGGCTGCCGGGGTTCCCCTATGTCATGGAGCAGGGCATTGGCGCCTGGACGACCTACGGGGTCCTGCTACTGTACATCACGCGGAGCCACTGGCAGCGCGTACTTGGTGCTCTGTGGAACCGCAGTGACCTCAGCGACGCCGATGAGTTGCTGCCCCATCGCGTGGCGTTCTGGGGGGCCATGGCGGGCATGGCGGCGCTGGTGGTGTTCTGGCGCGTCGTGGGGATGACTGTGTTCCCGGCGATCCTGGTGGTGGCCGTGTACTTCCTGCTCGCGCTGTCCATCACCCGCGTACGGGCCGAGGCGGGCAGCCAGCACACGGTCTGGGACCTGGAACCCTCCAACCTCTTCCGCCTGGTGGACAGCCGCCTGCTGGGGCGCGGCAACATCATCGGCGCGGGCATGAGCCACTGGTTCTGGCGCCTGAACCGCAGCCACGCCATGCCGACGCAGCTTGAGGCTCTGAAGATGTGGCATGACCTTGGCCTAAGCCCCCGCAGCCTGCTGGTGCCGCTGGTGGTGGCCACGGTCGCCTCGTGCGTGGCCGGGCAGTGGGCCTGCCTGCAGGTGGGCTATGACCAGGGCCTGGCCACTCGCTGCATTGGCTTTGCCCGGTGGACGGGCATCGAGATGTTCAGCAGCATGAACTCGATGCTGGTGGCCGGGCACAGCTTCGAGTGGCCGCGGCTGGCGGCAGTGGTGCTCTCTTCTCTGTTCACGCTGCTGCTGTGGGTCCAGCAGTCGCGCTGCGCCTGGCTGTGGCTACACCCGCTGGGCTACTGCGCCGGGCCGGGCATGATCTGGGTCTGGTGCCCCTTCCTGATCGCCTGGGTATTGAAGTCCGTGATCGTCCGCTACGGCGGCCAGGGCGCCTACCGCCGGGCGATCCCCTTCTTCCTCGGCCTGGTCCTGGGCGACTACTTCATCGGGTCGGTCTGGGCGGTGCTCAGCCCGGTCCTCAACATTCAGGGGTACCAGATCTTTCACTGAAGGTTCGCAGGGGCCGAATGGGGGACGTTGGAGGCCCCCTCCGGCCCCTCCCGCTAACCCCGCTACCGCCCTACCTTTACCACCCGCAGATCCTCGGGGCCGAGTGTGCCGATGAGCTGCAGCTTGTCCCCCACCCGACTCGCCCCGGCATCAGTGTCCGCTAGCACATCGTGCAGACGGTTCGCCTCGACTTTGAGGGCCTTCAGGTCCACTGCCAGCCGGTAATCCTGCGGCTGGTCCGTGGGGTTGAAGAGGGCCAAGTAGAGCTCTTCGCCCCGACCGTAGCGCTCGATCCAGACCTGCGGATTGCCGGTGGTGGCGTGGGTCAGCGGCTCCCACCCGGCGGCGCTAAGCTTCTGGTGCAGTGGCACATAGCGTTTGAACAGATGCCGGTCACGGTTGTAGATCTCCGGTCGGCTCCAGTACGTGGCGCTGGCGGCGTTGTGGGAGAAGAAGCTGGGGGCCATGCCATAGAAGACCGCCCGCTTCATGTACTTCTCCACCAGGTCGGGAGTGAAGGCGGCGAAGTCGGTGTTTTGGAGTAGCAGGTAGGGCCGCTGGTAGCACAGCGCGCGCTTCAGGTTGCACTCCTGGTCGGTCATCGGCCTCCAGGTGCCACCCGGGTACCAGTTGGTTTCCACCCCCATCAGGTCCAGCATCGCCGCTGGGTGGGGGAAGCGCAGGAGGACCGAGTTGGCGAACGCGGTGCGACCCTCGGCATGCATCTGCTGGCTGACGTCTTTGACGAACTCGCAGGAGGCGAACATCAGCAGTTCGGCCGGAAGCCCCTCCATAGTGGTGTAGACGAGAGGAGTCTGCGCCGCGCCCCAGTGCCGTCGGTCGAAGTCCAGCATTGAGGCACCCATTTCCAGGGAGTCGAAGTAGGTGCCATCCACCCAGACCTTGAGGTCCTCAGTGGGCTCCAGTCCCGGGTTGAGGACATACTCCCGGTCCTGCCCGGCGACCCGCACCGAGAAGTCGTCGAACCACACCTTGCCGGAATGGTTCAAACGGAACAGCCCGTAGACATAGACGACCAGGACGGGCGCCGGCAGGTCAATGACCACTTCCTGCCGCTCCCAGTCGTGGGTGCCGGGTGTGAAGGGTGCGACCAGGACCGCCGTCTTCCCATTCTTCAGCGCAATGTCGCAGTACAGGGAGTAGTCGGCATCCGGGTTGCCGGTCACCCCCTCGGCCTTGCTCCAGGCGCTGACCGTGATCTTGCCGGGAGCGGCCTGGTCCACCATGACACTCTGCGACAGACCGTGCGCCTGACCGATGACCGGCATGTCGCACACGGCCCCTTGCGAGCCGTTGCGCCCCTCGCCGGGCACGGCCTCGTACCCGTCACCCCAGAACCGCCAGCCCGGTGCAATGGTCGGCGGGGTATCTAGATCGGTGCGGATGGCCTTCCAGAGAAGCTGCCCCTGGTTCAAGGGAAGCTCGTCGGTGGTCGGGATGTCCGGGTCAGGGTTGTTGGTGAACAGCGCGCCGTCGCACCACGGCGCGTTGGTAATGGCCACCACCAGTTGACCGTCGCTGTCACGGATCCCCGAAACCTCGGTCGCCACGGCTCGCGTCTGCTTCTCCGCGAGCTGCCTGGCGAACAGCTCCTGGGCGGCCTGCAGTGTCCGGGGCAGATCGCCCATGGCCATCCAGTAGCTGGTCGGCTCCACATAGGTGTAGGTCAGGATGCCGTGGGCCTCGTCGAAGGCCGGGTTGTTGGTGCCCTCCTTGAAGGCAAGGCCGAAGTCCTGGAAGCCCTGGACACCGGCGATGTCGTCGAAGGCCACCCACAGGCCCTCCTGCTTCAGCCGCTTGACGAAGTACTCCGGGAACAGCCGGTAGTAGTGGTCCAGCGCGTGGCGGAAGTCACCGGGGGCGGTCACCTGGTAGAGCACGAAGGAGAAGGGGGCCTTACCCGGGGCATGAGTGAAGTCCCGGCTCAGGCCGAAGTCCTGCACAGCGTACAGCTCGCCGCTGGGCTCGTCGTAGGCGAACCGGAAGAGCCGTGGCGGGTCCAGCGGCGCGCCGAGACAGAAGCCGTAGCCATCGCGGGTCACACAGCCGAAGGGGTACAGCGACATGCGGCCATTGGCGCCGCAGCCCACCGAGGCGTAGTGTCCGTAACTCTGGCCCGTCTCGATGGTCCGGGTGTTGCGCACGTCATCATGCCAGACCTCGGCGCCCGGCACCGGTAGCGCCGCATAGACGCTCACCCCACGGTCCTCGCCGGTCAGGTCCTCGACGACCCCCTCCACCCGCACCGCGCCGGTGGCCGGATCTGTGCGGTAATCAGCGGTCAGCTTCAGGCCCAACTCCTCGTCGGTGGCCTCCCAGTGCGGGAAACCGTTGACCAGTGTCACCTTGCCGAGCGGCTGGCGGAAGTCCGAGCGCCGCCGGGCGTCACGCAGAAACAGCCCGCCGACCCGTCCCGAGACCGTGCGCCATTGGCCCGTCGCGCGGTCCAGGAGGATCACCTTGTCGGAGATGCCGGAACCCAGGGAAAAGGCCTGCTCGTCAGTGGCGAAGCCCGGCTCCGCCACCGGCCTCGGCGCCACGACCGGCAAGCCGTCAAAGGTGGCCGTGCCCTCGGGGAGTTGCAGAGCTTTGAGCGAGAAGTCGTCAAACCACGCGACGCCGGTATGGCGACGGAAGATGCCGTGAAACTGCACCTCGCGAATGGGTTTCTCGGGCACCACGGTGATGGTGCGCTTCTCCCAGTCGTGGGTGCCGGTCGAGAAGGGGATGACATTGCCCCACAGCGGTGTGCCGTCGGTGTAGGTCAGGTCCACATAGAGGGAGTAGTCGGCATCGGGACTGCCGGAGACATCCACCGCCTTGCTCCATAGCTCCGCGATGAAAGGCAGCGGTGTGGTCTGGTTGAGCGGGACCACGTAGGTCAGGCCCATCTCGCCGGCCGCGACGTCGGTGATGGCGCACTTGGCCGCCACCTGCCCACTACGGGCGTCCGCGTCCAGTACATAGCCCAGGCCCCAGGGCTGCAGTTCCAGCGCTTGCCCATCGCGCACGTCCTCCAGATCGCCGTTGGCGAGCAGCTCCTTGCTGGCCATGGAAGCGTCCAGGGCCTTCTTCACCACGATGGCGCGGGCATGGGCCCCGCCAGCGGTCAGAGCCAGCAGCGCCAGCAGAGCAAGCAGGGCTCGCATCCGGCATCCCTCCGCAACAGTCCGGCACAGCGCCGGACGGACTGGCTGCCCCCTTCCCTGTGCCTGGCGGCGCTTCCTGCGTTCTCCGCTGTTGCCCGGTTGTGTCGTCAGCCCGTTTGGGGCATAATGCGCCTACGGCCCGCGTCACCGGCGGGCCGTAGCCTGTTGCTCCGAGAGGGGTCTGGCCGTTGTCCACCAGTATCAAGCTCATCGCTCTGGACCTGGATGGCACCCTGGTCCATGACGCCACCCACATCCCCGAGGCCAACCTGCAGGCCGTCCGCCAGGCCATGGACCGGGGGGTGATGGTGGCTATTGCCACCGGACGCATGCACAGCAGCGCCGAGAGCTTTGTCAGCCGCCTGGGGCTCGAGGGCACTCCACTCATCTCCTACAACGGGGCCATGGTGCGGGTGCCGGGAGACCCTCAGCCCCTGCTGCATGTGCCCGTCCCGGCGGACCTCGCCGCCGAGATCGTGCAGCACGCCGTGGAGGAGTGGTACCACCTCAACTACTTCCTGGACGATGTGCTCTACGTGTCGCATATGGACCACTGGTCGTGGCTCTACCACCGCCGGACCGGCAACTTCCCGGTGCTGGCGGGCGACCTGCGCCGGTTCGCTGGCCGGACACCGACCAAGCTGCTCATCGCCGCCAAGCCCGAGGACGTCCCCGCCCTGCTGGCCAAGGAGCAGGCCCGGTACGGGGATCGTCTCTATGTGACGCGCTCCATGCCCGAGTACATCGAGTTTCTGAACCCGGAGGCCTCCAAGGGGGCGGCCCTGCGCTGGCTCGCGGGGCACCTGGGATTGGAGCGGGAGCAGGTGATGGCCATGGGCGACATGCTCAACGACCTGCCAATGATCGAGTGGGCGGGGATCGGCGTGGCCATGCCGGAGGCCGAGGAGTTGGTGCGCGCCGCGGCCGACTTCGTGCCGCAGAGCGCGGAGGAGGGAGTGGCCGAGGCGATAGCGAAGTTCGTGGGGTAGCGATCGTCGGAACGCCCGACACGGAGGCTCCCCCATGCGTATCCTCGTTGCGGTCTGCCTGCTGCTGTCCCTGGCGCTGGCAACGCACGCTGCTGACCTGCGCCTGATCCCCATGCCACAGAAGCTGCAGCTCGTGCCCGGTGAGTTCTCCTGGTCGGAGGCAGCGGGGGTGGTGCTGACTGCTCCGGCCCGAGCCGACGACCGCTTCGCCGCCCAGCAGCTTGCCGAGGAGCTCCAGACCACCATGCGGGTGGCCCTGACTCCCGGCACGCCCCGGCGCCCGGTCTATCTGGGTCAGGTAGGGGATGCACCCATGGGCCGCTTGCTGCAGGGCGAGAGCCTGGGGGACCTGCGCGAGCGTGGCCCCGAGGCGTACTTTCTCCTGGTGCGGCCCGAGCGCATCATCGTTGCGGGAGTCGGCCCGGCCGGGACCTTCTACGGTGTCCAGACGCTGAAGCAGCTCATTCGAGCCAACCGCAAGGGCCAGACCATCCCTTGCGTTCGGGTGTTGGACTGGCCGGGCCTGCGCTGGCGCGGCTACTCTGACGACATCAGCCGCGGCCCTATCCCCACCATGGACTTCTTCAAGCGCCAGATCCGCACCATGGCCGAACACAAGATGAACATGCTCACCTTCTACACGGAGCATGTGTTCAAGCTCAAGAAGCACCCGATCATCGCACCGCCGGATGGTATCACTGCCGAGGAAGTCAAAGAGCTCTCGGCCTATGCCCGACGCTACCACGTGGAACTGGTGGGCAACTTCCAGTCCTTCGGGCATTTCTACAACATCCTGCGCCATGAGGAGTATGCCCATCTCCGCGAGACCATGAGCGTGGTCACCCCGGCCAAGGAGGAGACCTACCAGTTCCTGGATGACGTCTACAGCGAGATCGCCACGGCCTACGACTCGCCGCTGTTCAACGTGAACTGCGATGAGACCTATGGACTGGGAGAGGGGCCGAGCAAGGAGTTGGCGGCCCAGATTGGCGTCGGTGGGGTCTACCTGCGCCACATGAACCGAATCCATGATCTGCTGCGCGACAAGTACGGCAAGCGCATGATGATGTGGGGCGACATCGCCCTGCAGCACCCGGACATCGTGCCGCAGTTGGCGCGGGACACCATCCTGCTGTCCTGGGGCTATGGGGCGGCGCCCAACTATGACGCAGCCATCCAGCCCTTCGTGCGGGCCGGGTTGGAGTTCATGGTCTGCCCAGGCGTGTCATGCTGGTCGCAGATTTTCCCCCAGTACGAAAACGCCATGATCAACATCCAGAACTACGTCCGGGACGGCGCGCGCTTCGGCGCCCTGGGGATGCTCAATACTACCTGGGATGACGATGGCGAGAACCTGTTTTCCTGGAACTTCTACGGCACCAACTGGGGTGCGGCCTGTGCCTGGAGGCCCCTGGACTCAGACCGGGAACGGTACGACGACGCCTTTGCCGCCACCAACTACGGCACCCTGGACACCCGCATCACCCGGGCCATCAAGCTGCTGGCCGGCTGCGCCAACAACCCGCTGACCCAGCGCAACTTCGACCCCGCCTTCTGGGTGCGACCCACCACGGTCCTGGCGACAACCTACGAGGGTGTCATGAAGCAGGCCAACGCCCTGTGCGACACCACTGCGGAGGCCATCCAGCTCATCGAGGCGGCGCGCCCGCATGTCAAGCTCAACGCCCAGGACCTGGATTACCTGCTCTTCGCCGCCCGTCGGCTGCACTTCATCGGCCGCATGCGGCAGATCCACTTCGCTTCCGCCCGGCAGTACTCCGAGGCGCTGCTGCGGTTCCCCGAGACCCAACCCGCCGCCGAGGCCCTGGCGGCCGCGACCCGGGGCGCCGACGAGATGGTGACGACAGTCGAGGGGCTGCTGGCCGAGTACCGGCGGCTGTGGCTGCTGGAGAACCGGCCCTGGTGGCTCAAGGAGATGGCGGGCAAGTACGAGGCACTGCTCAAGGACCTGCGGGCTTACCACCAGGGCATTGTGGACGCACAGGCGGAACTGGCTGGGACCGGGGTCCCGCCCGACCCGGCAACCGTCGGCCTGCAGTTGGTCGAGACCGGCAAGCGCAGTCTCCAGGCCGTCCCTGCGGCGGAGCCCCTGTTGCCTCCCGACACCGCCTGGTGGGACGCCCGCTGGCCCCACCGCTTGCCGCTGCGGGTGCAGGCGGCGGATAACCCGCTCATGGACTACCCGGTATCGGTGGCGGTCAACTTCGGCGAACAGGCCGTGGACCCGGCGTCGGTGCGAGTGGTGGAGCACACGGGCGGCACGGCCATGCCGCTGTTGACCCAATACGAGCCGGGCGAGGGCAACACGGGCCGCATTGTGTTCATCTTACCCGGCGCCACGGCCCCGCAGGCCACGCGCAGCCTCGCGGTCTACTTCGATGCCCCCGGCAGCCCTGCCAAGCCCCCGCAGCCGGACAGCGACCTGAAGGTGTGGGCGGAGGGCGGCGCGTTCTGGGTCGAGAACGACCGCCTGCGAGTGCTCATCGGCCGCCAGGGAGCGCATGTCTACGAGTGGTTCGTAAAGGCTCTCGGCGACCTGGAGATCACGGAACCGGGACGCTGGAGCTACTTCGGCTTCGCGGACAGCGGCTTTGAGGACCGGGACGCCGACTTCGCTCTCACCCTGGAAGCCGCCGGGCCGGTGCAGGTCCGCATCCGCGGCGTTTCCAACACCGGCAGCAATGAGAAGGTCCTCCTGATCCAGGCCGGCAAGCCCTATGTCGAGGTGATGCTCGCCCGGCCCGTCGGCTTCTACTGGGACTACGACAACGTGAGCAACTTCGCCGCCGACAACGGCAATCCGGGTACGGCGCTGTTTTCGGATGGCAAGCGCGAGCCCGTCTGCCGCTCGGATGAGCAGGTCCACAGCGTTGCCAGCGACGTCTACTGGGGCGCCAAGGTGCGCGCTGACGGCCTGGTGCTGGCCAACATCACGCCTAGCCAAAAGACGGTCCACATGACCGGGCCCGGCGGCGGCTGGGGCGGTGTGGGCATCGAGTCCAGCCCCGCGACCTCACACTTCGTGACCTTTGCCGACCAGGTGACCGGGGACCCCATGCCGGTCCTGAACGTCATCCAGCAGACCCTCGACCTGCGGGTCCAGCCGAGGCTGTGGGTAGGCAAGGTCGAGACGCGGCCATAGCCCGCCGTCTGAGGGGAGGCAAGCTTGATGGGCCTTGGCATCATGATGGCGACCATCGCCGGCGCGGTGGCGCTGGGGGTCAGTCACGCTGACGAGGCCGCGCCGCTCGGGCCACCCTGGGACGGCCAGCTCCCCGCCGCCGAGACCCACCCGTGTCTCTTCTTCGGCGTCGAGGACCTCCCCCGCCTGCGGCAGCGCGTACAGCGGGAGCCTTACAGGCTCTGGCTGGACCGGTCGCGCGGCTCCTACCTTCCCCTGGGGCCGGCGCTCGTCTGGGCCCTGACCGGTGATGAAGCACAGGCCGCGGTCGCCCGCCGTGAACTGGTAGACAAGCCCATCTGGCGCGAACCGGTCCACCAGTACATCGAGCCCAGCTCGCATCACCTGTACCTGGCCGCCGCGGCCTATGACCTGCTCTACTCCTGGGGGGGCCTCAGCCGCGAAGATCATCGGCTCATCCGCGACAAGCTGGCCGCCGAGGCGGAGTTCTACCTCAAGACCATGGATGCCGTGCCCGGTGGCTGCAACTTCGGCAACCAGCGCACGCTGGGCGCCTCGGCCCTGGGCATGTGCGCGATGGTGCTGGCCGACTACGAGGGGTCGGCGCACACCCCGCAACAATGGCTGGACCGGGCCTTGCTGGAGATCCGGCGTCCCGAGAACTACTGGTTCTTCCGGCCCGACGGTTCCTTCGTCGAGGGCTACGGCTACACCACCTACATGGGCTGCCTGCTCACGCCCTTTACCGTGGCCTACTACCGCAACACAGGACAGAACCTGCTGGACGATCCGGCGCTGCGGGCGATGCTGCGCTGGCATGCCTACTTCCTGCTGCCCGACGGTCACAACCCCAACTTCGGCACCACCAACCATGTCAGCGGCGGGAACAGCCTGTTCGCGCCCTTCGTCAATCGTGAGTTCGGCGGCGACATGGTGGGCCTGTACGCCTGGGCGGCCCGTCGAACCACGGACTGGCGGGTACATCCGTGGCTCCATGCAGCGGCCATCGCCTGGTTCGATGACACCATCACCCCGGCGCCCGACCAGTACCCGCCCTCGGCGGTCTTCCCCATCTCAGAGATGATGGTGATGAAGGACGGTTGGGGTGACGACCTGACCGGCGTCTGGGTGACCGGCAAAGACAGTGGCTGGCTGGAGCATCGCTACCAGACCTACAGCCACGCCGATGCCACCAGCTTCCTGTTCTACAGCCATCGCTCGTGGTTGGTGGGGGACTCGGGCTACCCGCACTGGCGCAACTACACCGACGGCTACGGGCCGGAGTACCACAACCTGGTGCTGGTGGATGGGGCCGGCCCCGGGCAAGACACACGGGCCGAGTTGCGTCACGCGGTGATGACACCGCAGGCCGATGCCTGCACCATCGAGACGGAATACGCCGGGGTGAAGGTCCAGCGTCTCTTCCTGTTCGCCGAGAAGCGCGTGCTGTTGGTCATGGACTTCCTGCGGGGCGAGGGCCCGCATGAGTACCTCTACCAGTTGCATACACCCTTGCCGCTGGAAGCGCCCGGCGTTCGCGTGGGGGCGCGACAGCTCCGCTGGCCGGGCTGGGATATGAGCCGCCAGCAGGCGACCGAGGTCCAGGCCTGGGCCCACTTCGCCGGGCCGGTGCAACTGGAGCGTATACCCAGCCAGTGGCTGCCCACGACCGAGGCCCTGGAGCCCAATGTGGCCTTCGGCGCGCGCTGGTTCATCGAGGGCCCGAACTGCCTGGTGTCGGCGCTGCACGCCCAGCGCCCGAGTCAGGAGGAAGTGACAGTGACGACCCGCCAGGAGGGTGTCATACAGCACCTGGAGGCGCGCACCGGCAACTGGACGCTGACCGCTCAGGCCCGGCCCCAGCCCGGGCCCCTCGCCGATGGCGGCGCGCGGGCCGTGGCGCAGGCGCTGGTGGTCTGCCGTGATCGCGGGGGTGGTGCGCGATGGGTCTACGTATGGGGCGCGGAGGAGTTCACCCTGCAAGGCCTGCCAGACGTCGCCGCATCTGGTCTGCACCGCGCCCTCATCGTGCGCCAGGGAGGTGCGTGGGACGTGGCGCCCACGGCGGAAGGCACATAGATGGCCCAGTCTCGGAGGCTCAGCCATGGGTCGCAGGTTGGTCGCTACGGCGCTGCTGATCGGTGTGGCTCTGGAGGCATGGGCAGCCGAGATGCCGGTTCTGCCCACGGAGGGCTTCGAGAGCGGCCAGGCCGCCGCGGAGGCCGCCGGCTGGGTTTTCGACCCGGGATGCAGCGTCGAGGCCGGAGCGGAGGGCAGTTTCGTGCGCTGTGGCCCGGTCGAGGCGGATAGGGCGTCGGCGGTCCGTCTGATGGGCATCAAGGTGAAGCCGCGGACCGGCTACATCGCTCGTTACCGGATGCGCAGCGATGGCGCGGCGCACCACACTTTCGGCATCGTCAACGCCAACGGTGTCTTCTTCGTCTGCAAGGACGCCTACGCGACCGCACAGTGGGGCGAGTGCGCCCTGGCCTTCCGCACCGGGGAGCAGACCGAGATCGGCCTGTACTTGGGGCGGCGCTACGGTGCCGGGGCGATCCTGTACGATGACGTAAGCCTGGTGGAGGACGATAGCGTGCGCGTGGGCGACCTGTCGCCCGCGCCGAACCCGCCGCTGGCGCCGACGGCGGCCGAGGCCCGGCGCGGCTACCTGGTCTCCTCCCAGCA
>JABLXH010000054.1 GCA_013178155.1 Armatimonadota bacterium
CAAGCCCGAGAGCCTGGCTACCAGCGAACGGCGTAACTGCCCTAGGTACGTGGTGAGCACAGGCTCGGTGCGGGGGAACACCTCGGCGATGAACCTGGCGTCGGCGGGCGTAACGGAGCTCGGACGGGCAGGCACCGGGATCACCCACGCAAACTGCGCCGCCGGACCATGGTAGGTGGTCTGCAGCAGCAGCACCTCCTCGGGCCCATCCCGTATCAGCACCGCCTTCTGGGCCGACGACGAGGGTTGTCGTCCCTGGAGAAACGTTGCCCGTCCGGCAAACATGCCGTCGGCAGCAGCCCGCACCGTGAGGAGGATGACGACCGCTGACGGCCAGATGACGCGCGCCATGGTAGACCCCCAGCCCGTGCTCGCGACCCGGCATCGTCGGCTGTTCTAACCCTCCGTTGCCGCCGAAGTTCCCCCGGAATGCTTTCGCGCGGGCAGGTTCCCACCATTCCGGTGCCTAACCTGCTATGAGACGACGAACACAGGAGTGTGTCATACCCATGCAGGCGATCTGCGGTGCAATCTGTCTCGTGGCCTTGTGCGTGGCCGTCGGCTCCGTGGCGACCACGGCCTCGGCGGACCTCGTGCTCGCCTCCGGCGGCCATAGCGCCTACGCCATCGTTGTACCCGATGCCCCCTCGCCGGTAGAGCAGTACGCCGCGCAGGAGCTACAGCACTTCCTGCGGCAGATGTCCGGCGCGACACTGCCGGTGGTGGCCGAGAGCGGCTACGCCAGCCCTGGCCTGTTCCTGGGCGCTACCCGACGCGGGCGGCAGGTCGTCCCCCGGCGTGAACTGCGCGACCTGGAGGAAGACGGCGTCATCCTCCGCGCTGCCGGGCAGGACCTGGTGCTGACAGGCCAGGGGACGCGGGGGCCATTGTACGCTGTCTATGAGCTGCTGGAGCGCTTCCTGGGGGTGCGCTTCCTGGCCCGCGACTGCACCGTCGTCCCACGCCGGGCCACAGTACGCCTGACGGCCCTGGACCACCGCTACGCCCCGCCCTTCATGTACCGCGAGACGCTGTACTTCGACAGCTTCCCTCGCGAGATCGCGGCCCGCCAGCGGCTGAACGGCCCGTGGTGTCAGGCCGACTCCAGTACTGGTGGCAAGATGGTCTTCTACCCGTATGTGCACAGCTTCTCGCAACTGGTGCCACCGGCGGAGTTCTATGACACTCACCCAGAGTACTTCAGCCTCGTCGGCGGACAGCGTACCAAGGAGATCATCCACGGGCAGCTCTGTCTGACCAATCCCGACGTGCTGCGTATCGCCACCGAGCGAGTGTTGCAGTGGGCTGCGGAGCACCCCGAGGCCACGATCCTTGACGTCTCCCAAAACGACGGCAACGGGGCCTGTGAGTGCGAAAACTGCATGGCCGTGGTCAACGAGGAGGGTTCGCAACACGGCCCGATCATGCGCTTCGTCAACGCCATCGCCGCTGAAGTGGCCAGGAAGTACCCGGACCGCTGGGTCGAGACCTTGGCTTACGCCTATGCCACCAAGCCCGGGGCCATCACGCGCCCTCTGCCCAATGTCATCATCCGGCTCTGCCATGCGGGCTGCTACTTCCACGGCTTCGAGGTGTGCGGCCTCGGAGCCAACCTGAGCGCCTACCTGCAGGAATGGCAGCAGCGCACCCGCCGCATCTTCATCTGGCACTACACCACCAACTTCGCCCACTACCTGGCCCCCAACCCCAACCTCCTGGGCCTGGCAAAGGACATCAAGTACTACGCCGCTCATGGGGTCAACGGCCTCATGGTCCAGGGGAACTACCAGGGCCCCGGCGGCGAGCTGGCAGAGTTGCGGCAGTACCTGGCAGCCCAGCTCATGTGGGACCCGGCGCGAGACCCGATGGCGCTGCGCAAGGAGTTCTGCCGGGGGTACTACGGCCGGGCGGCCGACGATCTTCTGACCTACCTGGCATTAGCCGACCGTGAGGCAGAGCGCCCGGACGTGCATGCCTTTGCCGCCTGGGATCCCCAGACCACCACGCGGCCAGAGTTCGTGGCTGAGGCCCTGGCGGTGCTGGCCCGTGCCCGTGACAGTGCCGGTACCGCCGAGGCTCGCAGCCGCGTCGAGAAGGCCCTGCTGCCGCTGTGGTACATGCAGCTCGCCTTTCCTGACCGCTACGGCCTCGCATCCACCGACGCCCCGGCGCTGCTGGAGGAGTTCGCGCGGGTAGTGGAGGCCAACGCGGTCACCTACTACTGCGAAGGTGGAGATATCCGCGCCTGGATCGAAGGGGTTCGGGAACGACTGAAGACCGGCGGGCAGTAGGCCCGGAGAGGGGGACTTCACGTTGCGCTATGCCTGGTTAGCCTGGGTCGTCATCCTGACAGCAGGGGCCGGCTGGGCACTCGAAACCGAGGTGCTTTTCGACGGTCAGAGCGCTGACGACTGGACCACAAGCCGGGACGCCACGCGCCTCCACCGTGAGTTCAGTCTGAGTGACTTGGCGATCTCCGGCGAGCCCCCGGCACTGCACTGGCGGTTCGTCTCGCGAGGGGTCACCTTCAACGACATCTTTCTCATGCGCCCCGTCGACCGGCCCTTCGCGGCCCTGAGAGTGCGGGTGCAGAACGAAGGGGCCCCGCTCAAGTTCGCGCTCAAGGTCGGCGGCGCCGATGCGGCCGAGTGGACGGTGGAGCCGGTGCCGCTGCCGGCGGGGGCAGACTGGCAGTGGCTGGAGTTCCCCCGTGAGGCCTGGCATGTGGCCTCCTGGTCGAAGGACGCCGATGGCAGCCTCGATTTCCCCCTCGGCTTCGTGACCCTCATCGCGTTCGAGTTACGGCCGGATGTCACCTACGACCTCCGGGTCAGCCGCATCGAGGCCGTGCGCCCGGATGCACCCCTGGCCACGTTGACGCGCCTCGATCTGCCGCAACGCCTGGAAGCCGGGAAGTCATACCCGCTCACCCTGACCTTCAATCTCAACAAGCCTTGCGCCGACGACGCAGCCTACCTGGCGTTGCGACGCGGCACCACTGAGATGGTGAGGATGCCATTGCGGCTGCCCCGGCGACTGTCCGAACTGGCACCCGGCGAGACGGTATCGGTGTCCGGTGCTCGGGTCCGCATCCCCCGCTATGCCTTCGGCGGCCAGGCTTCTGTTATCCTGCGGCTGGGCGAAGCACGAGTGGTCGGCCCTGATCAGCAGCCTCTGGAGGAGGTAGCGACCGTGACAGTCACACCCCGGGAGTCTGGTCAGACGGTGGCGGAGGTGCGGCGCTATCACGGCGCGCCGACGCTGTTTATCAACGGGGAGCCCCACAACGGGATGGCCTGGGCGTGCTATGGCCCCTCGCCGGAGGTGTTTGCGGATTTCGCCCGCGCAGGGATCCGTCTGTACACTTTCTCAGCCACGCCGACCGAGGCGGGCTACGGTCTTTCGCAGACATCGTGGACAGCGCCGGATACCTACGACTTCTCGCAGCTTGACCAGCGCGCCCTGATGTTACTGCAAGAGTGTCCGGACGCCTACTTTTTCCCGCGCCTCTATGTCCATGCGCCCAAATGGTGGAGCGAGCAGCACCCCCAAGACATCGTCCTCATGGACCCGGGCGACGGAAAGCCGGTGCCGCTCATCCACGCCGGTGGCAAGCCCGCCCCCAGTTGGGCCTCCGAGCAGTGGCGACGCGACACGATCGAGGGCCTGCGGCGGCTCATCGCCCACGTCGAGGCCTCGCCGTACGCTGACCGGGTCGTGGGCTACCATATCGCCTCGGGAACCACCGAGGAGTGGATGATGTGGGGGGCCAACGAGGATGAGTGGGTGGACTACTCGCCGGTGAACGTGGCGCGCTTCCGGCAGTGGCTTGCGGAGCGCTATCACACCGATGCCGCGCTGAAGAGAGCCTGGAATGACCCGCAGGTGACCCTGGCGACGGCCGCCATCCCCACCAAGGCCCAGCGCCAGCGCACGGAGCTGGGCAACCTCCGCGACCCGGCGCAGGAGCAAGCGGTCATAGACTTCTACGAGTACAACTCCGATCTGGTTGCGGACACCATCAACGTACTCGCCCGGGCTGTCAAGGATATCACGCGCCGCCGGAAGACCGTGGGGGTTTTCTACGGCTACCTGCTGCAGCTTTGTGGCGAGCAGCGCCAGCAGAACGCGGGCCACCTGGCCCTCGCCAAGGTCCTGGCCTCGCCCGACATAGACTTTGTCTGCAGCCCCACCAGCTATGCCTTCCGGCAACTGGGTGGCGAGGGCACCAGCCACTTCATGTCCCTGCTGGGCAGCGTGCGGGAGCACGGGAAGCTGTGGTTCGACGAGAACGACATCCGCACCTCACTCTCCGGCGGGCAGACCGGCGAGTGGGGTCGCCCGGCCGACATCGCCGGCGACCTCATTCAGCAGGACAAGGAGCTGGCCAACGTCATCGTTAACGGTGTCGCCCAGTGGTGGTTTGACGTGGGCGGCAACAGGTACAACGACCCGGCACTCATGGGGCGCATCGGCAAGCTGGCGCAGTGCGCCACGGCGGCCCAGGCGGCAGACCGGACACCGGCCGACGAGGTGGCGATGGTGGTAGACGAGCGAAGCTTGTGCTACCTGCGGGTGGGTGACCCGCTGGGAGCGTGGTTGCTGGTGAGCCAACTGCCGGCACTACACCGCATCGGAGCACCGATCGGGCACTACCTGGTGACCGACCTGCCGCGCCTTCAGCGCCATCGGCTCTTCCTCATCATGACCAGCTTCGCCCCCACCGCAGCCGACCGCCGGGCGGTGGATGCGCTGAAGCGCGACGGGAACGTGCTCGTCTTTTTCCATACGCCAGGGCTGTACCGCGGGGGGCAGTTGGACGAGACCGCCATGGCGGAGTTCACCGGCATCCGATTGCGCCTGTCGCGGACCCCGACACTGCTGCGGGTGACACTTCAGGGGAGCCACGAACTGACCGACGGGTTGGACCTGGCCGGTTACGGTCAGGACCACGTGACCTTCCCTGTGGCCTACGCCGACGACCCGGAGGCAGAGGTGCTGGGCACGCTGGCGGATGGCAAGCCAGGTCTCGTAGTCAAGCCGCATCAGGGCTGGACAGCCGTGCATTCGTCGGCGCCGATGATGCCTGCGGTTCTGCTACGCCGCCTGGCACAACTGGCGGGGGTACACTGCTATCTCGACACCGAGGACCAGCTCTGGGCGAGCCGCGACCTGATCGGGGTGTGCGCCAAAGCGGCGGGGCGGCGCACGGTGCGCCTGCCGCGGGCCGCCGCGGTCAGCGACCTGTATTCTGGCGAGGAGGTCTCGCGAAAGTGCACGTCCTTTGAGGCCGCCTTTGAGGCCAACCAGACGCGGGTCTTCGTGCTGCGAGGAGATCGCTAGGCCCACTCTGCCGCGACCTGCTTTGCCGTGGCGAAGCGCGCACCGCGATCCAGGAGCAGGTCCATGAGCAGCCCAAACTGCTCCAGGGCATAGTCGCCGCAGTTCTCGACCAGGAAGTAGTCGGGCTCCACCGCGCCCTCACCATAGTGCAGCCGCGTGGGCATGGGCATGAACTCCCACGGGTGGAAGTAGAAGCACAACACCACTGGCAAGCTGCGAGCGCGGACATAGCCGATGAAGTTGTCTATGTGGCGCATCAGCGCCACCGCGCTTTGAGTGCGGAACATCGGCCACTGGTCACGATCACGGTGGTACTCGTCGGTGCTCTCGATGGTCATGTCGCAGAAGTTGGGGATCTCGATAAGCTTGAGGTCCCCGCGTTCGGTCCAGTCGTCGCGGCTGGGGTGGTAGGGCGTGAGCTGTCGCTCGTAGTAGTACAGCGGGTATGAGGCATCCGCGACGTAGCCCAACTCCTCCAAAGCATTGCAGACGGCCGTACTTCCCCACAGTCGCGGCGAGCGAAAGGACACCGGCTGCTCGCCCAGCGCCTCGGCTACCCACTCGGTGGCCACTTTGAGCCGGAAGGGCACCTCCTCCACCAGCAGCGGTCGCACCCCCGGAATCTCGAAGATGGGGTCGCCAACGGTCTCGTGGTACAGCGAATGGCAGCCCACCTCATGCCCAGCGGCGGCAATGCGGCGGACCACCTCAGGGTGCAGGCGCGCCGACTCGCCCGTGAAAAAGAACGTCCCGGTGATGCCCTTCTGACCATAGAGCTCCAGTATCTTGGGGGTGCCCTCGCGGATGCCGCGGTAGTCTATGCCCCAGCTACCGATGTCAGTCTCCATGTCGAAGCCGAGAACTACGGTGATGTCAGACATGATCGCTCCTCCGCGCCAACGAGTGTTTGCTCTGGACCGCCCCCGCCCTGCACAGGCACTACTCGCGCTCCGCCACCACCAACCCCTCCTCGGGCACCTGGATCGGCAGGGGCTCCCCCGCCCTGGCCTCGACCTCCGCCTCGGCGTCTATGCGCGTGCCGTCCCTGTCATAGCGGTATAGCTTCACCTTGCCGGCGACGCCCGGCCAGTCAAAGAAGCGGCTCACGGTGGTGATCAGGCGCTCCTGGCCCACGACGAAGCCGGGCCCAATCTCCTGCACCGTGATCGGGTACAGCTTGCTGACGAAGTTGTCCGTGCCCTCCAACAGCAGATTGCACCCTACAGGAACATAGACGGCCCCATAGGCCAGGCACAGGCGAACGCTGGCGAAGATGCCCGCCGTCGTGGTCTCGTCACCCATGTTCCCCAGGATCAGCGGCACTGCCGAGAGGTGGCCTTGCCCGTACCAGGAGGGGCCGTTGCCGCCCTCGATGAACCGGTGGTGCGGAATGTTGTTGATGCTGCGCAGGGCGGAGCCGCCGTTGCCCAGGAAGAACTTGCCGCGCGAGCGGCAGGCCTGCAGCATGGCCTGCTGGCACGCCTCCGTCACTGCTCCGCCATCCGCCTTGAGGCGCAGTACCTTGCCGTTCTCGTCCAGGTCCGCGGAGTAGCCGTCCCAGCGGCTGTAGTCGTATCGGCTGTAGCCCCGGCTCATGAAGGCCCAGGAGAACTCGTCGGAGTACATGCCGTCGGCGCCGCACTCGTCCATAGCGCGCTCGGCGCCGGCGATGTAGGCCTGCATCTGGGCGGAGCCGGGCCGGGGCACATAGTACAGCACGCCCCAGTCTTTCTCCGTATAGCTGCCAAGCCAGGCCTTGCTGTAGCCCGCATCCTCGAAGGTCTTGCCCTCGGGAGTCTTGATGGCGTCAGCGGCGATAGGCCAACGGTCCTCCAGGGGCCGGTAGATGCACTCCATGGCCGGATGAGTCATGTGGATGACCTGGATGCCCGGGACGGCCTCATGCAGCATGGCGGTGTCCTTGGTGACTTGCGTCCAGTAGGCCTCGCGGTGCGCGAAGGTCAGGAAGGCATCCAGGTCGAGGTCGGGGCACTGGCCAACGGTCCGGGGGGCGCCCTCCGGGAGCTTAGGGTAGCGCTCGTCTCTGACGACATAGCAGTCAGGCTGCAACCGCTGCCACGGTCCCACGACAACCGCCACTGGGCCGAGATGCCCCAGCGACGCCTTGATGGCCTCCACGGGATCGTCGAGGCCCTGCTTGCGGGTCCAGCCCCAGAACATCGGGCGCTGCATGGTCAGGCCGTTGACACCCCAACGGCGTCGGACCGAGTTGATGAAGGCCCAGTACCCACCGCCTGCGCCCACCGGGGTGATGGTCATCTCCAGTTCGAGGCTCTTGCCAGCGGCCAGGGCCAGACAGTTGGTGTAGACCTCGGCCACGTCACCGGACACCCGCTGAGCGTGCAGCAGGCGCCACCAGTCGCTCTCCACGGTCAGCCCATAGCCGGGCCCATCGCCGGACGTCGGTTCCATGAAGAGGGTCGGGTTGGCCGGTGTGCTCGCCACGGCAACGTTGTCTAGAGAGCCGGCGACATGGAAGCGGGACGGCACCTCGCGCAGGAACAGACGATGGCGGATGGGGACACCTGTGGTCTCCGCCCCCGTATTGGTCCAGGTCTCGCGCCAGACGACTAGCCCATCATGGACCGCGAGCTCTCGGGTCAGCGTCACCTGCGGCCATCGGGCCTCCAGCCGAAAGCCGGCGTCGCCCAGGCGGCTCGTCGTCAGCTCCGGGCCCTCCTTGACCTCGGCACTGTCATCGGCCACAAGCGCCGACGCCGCCTCGTGGTCCATGCTCAGGACCGTCTCCACCAGCAGGTCCGGTCCGTCGTTGGCGGCGACCACGAATCCGCCCTGGGCGCTTTGGCCCAACCGCACTTCGCCGACAGTCTGCCACTCGCCCACGGGGCCGCGCCGGGGTGCCTGGTGCCCGACCGTGGGCAGTTTCGCCCGGTCCAGCCACCCGACTCGCAGGTCCTGAACGACCAGATCGCCCAGACCTTCAGGCTGAGGCCCCATGTAGTGGTTGGTGAAGCGCAGGGTGTTTTGGTCCACGCCCCGCGCCAGGTCGCTGATGTCCAGGTTGAAGGTGCCGCCCAGTCCGTCGGCAGTGACGGCGTCGGCCTGGTCCGCGGTGTTGGCGTAGATGATCATGAGCTTGTCGCCGCCAAAGACGCTGAAGGGCCGGCGGTCGGGCAGCAGCTTCAGCAGGGCGCTGCGCCCCACCAGTCGCTCGGTACCGCTTGCCGTGAAGCGGCCGGGGGTCGCGCCATTGACGCTGACGGTGGCGTTCCAGTTACACCCGCCTGAACCGGCGGTCTTGACGAACGCCCGGAAGCTCAGCACCAGCACCTTGCCCGCCCGAGCCGGCAGCGCAGGAAGCCCCAGCTCCACCGACTTCCCATAGCCGATGCTCTGGTCAGGCAACGAGATGGCGTCCTCCAGGGGCAACGGCTCAGCAGCCAGACTGGTGCCCATCCAGCTCAACATCACCACTCCGACGAGGAGCGCCAGCAGCAGCCAGTGGATCATGCTCAATCCCTCGCGTTTCACGGGATCCGTATCCGGACTTCCGGTGACCGATCACCCCGGAACACCTCTCCCTCAGCATACTGCCAGGCGCCCACACTGGAGTATGTCCCTTCATCCAGCGGTGTCGCTACCCAGCGACCATCAGCCTTCTGCAGTGACAACGCCACGCCGCGGAACTTGTAGCAGTCGCCGCCAGCGTTGGTGAGCACGACGGTGTTGTCACGCTTGAGTGTCGCCAACTGCGACGGCGACAGGTCCAGGAAGACCTCCTGCCAGGCGGACAGCTCGCCCTGGTTGGCGGGGACGCGCGCGACCCGCTCGCCATTCAGCAGGACCCACTTGTCGGCGTACTGCGGCTCGCCATTCACATCGAATACCTCAAGGCGCAGCTTCCCGGCCTGGATGCCAGCGAGGTCGGCCTCGGTGAGGTGCTCCGTCGCGTGTCGTCGCAGGTTCGCGTCCAGCAGCTTGACACTGGCACGCCGAAAGCCCTGGCCAACAGGCAGAGGCGTCCGGCCGGGAGAGATGTCCAGCGGCTCAGTCACGGGCCGATCGGCCACAAGGAACGCCTGCAAGTGTGCGCTGGCGGGGCTGAATGGACGGTCGCCCACGCCCGGCAGGGTGGCTCGTACCTGCACCAACTGCCCCGCCAGGTCTCGCAGATCGAAGCTGTGAAGCCGCCAGCCAGGGCCGTCGGCGGTCCGTGGCTCGGGCCTTTCACCGTTCACTGCCACATCTGTGAAGTCCGTCTGGCCCGGTCCGCGCACGACCAGATAGAGGTCGCAGCGCGCCATCTTCTCCGCTGCGAGACGGAATGACAGGTCTATCGTGCTTCCCTCGGCCCGGGCATCGAGGGTCCGCGCAGGCTCTGTCACCAGGTCGCCCGAGGGCACGGCCGGTGCTATGCGGTTGGCCTTTCCCGGCCGGACCTCGATCAGAAGCACACTGCAAGCGGGCACCAACCAGTCATGGGGTTCTCCGGAGCGCCAGGCAGTTGTCATACCTTCATGGTAGGGATAAATGACCCTCGCTGCGAACTCGCGCTCTTGCTGGCCCCGGTAGAGCACGCTCTGGTCGAAGGGCACCCGGATGGTCTGCCCGAAAGGCGCCGGATTGCGCAGCACCACGGTGCCGTGGTCGCCATTCCAGTGCACATAGCCGTACGGCTCGCCCCGGCGCGGGTCTCCCCCGACCATCGCCGTGTGCCGCAGGTCAGCGGCGTTGTCCACTGCCCAGCGGGTTGCCTCGCCCAGGACCTGCCAGCGGGGCTCGTCCATCATCGCCGGGGTGATGTAGAGCTCCTTGAGCTGAACCCCGCGGGCATAGTACAGGACCACCATGTCCGAAAACTCCCGCAGCGTCTCCCGATCACCGCCGAGACGGCAGTGGCGGCCGTGGATGATACCATGGGTCATCAGCGCCGAGAGCGGCACCAGGTTGCCCTGCTGGCGGTAGACCTGGAAGAAGTGGGCGTCGCGATAGCTCATGTCCCACTCGCGGGGGCTGAGCTGGGGAAAAGTCTTCTCGTAACCGAAGTCCGAGGCGCACATCCAGATGCTGTCGGCATGCATCAGCCACCAGGGGGACAGCCAGACGTTGGAGGTCACGTTCAGGAAAATGTCCGGGTTGACCTGGCGTTCCCAGGCCAGCAGGCCGATTTCGGCATCCAGGCTGGCCTCGTGACCGTGGCGCTGGTCAGGCAGGTGGCCATGCCCTGGCGCCGTGCACCGCATCTGGTTGAAGTCGTGCTTGTAGTACGCCAGGTTGCCCTCGCGAATCCGGTGTTCGGTCACTCGGCGGATCTCGGCGTTGTACCGGGGGCCGACGATGCAGTAGTACCGCCCCTGGTCGGAGACCTCGTAGCCCTGCTGGTGCCCCCAGTCCGGGTTCAGGTTGAAACCGTTCAGCGGCATCCACAGGCCCAGTCGCGAGCCCTCGGCTTCCAGGGCGCGAGCCAGGGGGGCAAACTCTCCGGGATAGAGGTCCTTCCGCGGCGTCCAGATCGAGTTCGGGTCCTGCCAGCCATCGTCGGGGACGAAGGCGTCCATGCGCAGGCCGTAGGGTTCCAGCAGGTGCTGCTTGAACTGCCGGTACGCCGCCAGGACATTGTCGGGACTGAGTTCAGCGCCCTGCAGGTCGTACCACGAGTTGTACTGCAGGAAGCTGCGTGTATGGATACGGACAGTATCCAGGTAGTCGCTGAAGGCCAGCTCGCGCGAGAGGCCGCGCGGGGCGACCCCGATGACAGCGGTCTTGGTGTTGAGCCCCTCACCGATGGGTCGGCCCGGATAGTGGTGCAGGACCAGCAGGCGCGCCTCGGCCGTCTCCAGCAGGTCGTTGTAGCCGGCGGGGTACTCCAGACCCAGGTACCAGGCTTCGTCCAGGAAGATCGGCTGGCCGTACCCGCCGCGCGTCGCAGGACGGGAAGTCCGGAGGCGATCCACCTCGACCTCATCCACGACCATGTCTGGTGGGCCAGAGATGGCCAATGACTTGCGCATCCAGGGGTCGTCTCCCCGGAGCCAGTACCGGACGAGGATGGAAAGGCCCGAGCCGGCGTGGTCTGTGCGGAAAGTGAGGCCCGCCTCACTGTGTTCGATGCTCTTGGCCGGCGGCGACCACTGACATTCTGACCCGGAAACGGTCGGGCCCTCGAGGAGCTTGACGACGAACTCATCGGTCGGGCTGAGGGCCATCGCCTGGCTCCCATCCCCCCTTGCCAGGGACGACGTGACCCAGCTATCGCCCTGCCGGACCCATTCGCGGCGGATCTGGGAGTTGCCGAGCACGACCCGATGGGCGGTCACGATGCAATATGGAGCCGCATGAGCCGCAAGCCCCAGGACCAGGGGTGTGAGGCTGCCGATCAGGGCCAGGAGTCGCCGCATGGTGACCTCCATGTGTGATGTGCGGCCCCAACGGGGCCGGGCGGCAGCGCGTAGGAGCGTGTGGCAGTGCGCCCTCGTGGCCCTCCCCCACCTCACCTCAGCCGCTTCCATTCCTCCACCATTGCAAGCGTGCTCTCCCAGGGCATGATGCTGTGGGAAGAGACACACTGGGTCAGGATGAGACCCGTGCGCCCGAACGTCTCGAACACCTGGCGGACCGCCTGTCGTGTGGCCTCCGGGCCCTGCCAGATGTGGTAGGTGCTGCTGGGGCCCGTCCAGAGAGCCTTGGTGGGGCTCAGCTTGTCCCGCACCTGGACCGGGTCCACACCGTGGAAGGCCAGGTCAATGCCATTCAGGGAGTCCATTCTGAGGGCCGCAAGGTGATCCAGTATTGGCATGACGCCGGTATGGACCGTGTAGGCGCTGACCATACCGGCATCGCGAATCGCCTCGGCCTCAGCGTTGAGCCGCCGCGCCAAGTACCTCTCAAGCATTGCCGGGCTGTAGAAGTCGGCCGTCTCGTAGAAGCCGTTGCGGATGGCAATGTCGCAGCCCAACTCGCCGAGGGCCGCGATCGTTCGGAGGTTGGTCTGGTGGTCGTGTTCCAGGTAAGCCTCCACCAGCTCGGGCTGCTCGATGGCTGCCAGACACAGCTCGCGGGCGCCGAAGAGATGCTGAGCGCCGGTCAGGCCCAAACCGCCGCGCGAGCACAGGGCCAAGCCGTATCTTCGCGCGACGCTGGTTGCCTCTGCCACGCCGTCTCGGGCCGCGTCCACAATCTGCCCCACCGTGCGTGGCGACTGCACCAGCTTCAGGCACTCCAGGTCGGCCTCAGTCTGCAACCAGGGCCTGACGAAGTGCCCGACGTTGAAGTCGCTGTAGAAGGGAATGTCTTCGCCGTGGGGCCACTTGTCGTCATAGCGGACGGCGGCGCGCAGTTCCCCGGCCGGAGTGGTGTACACCTTGTGCAGCACACTGTCTTCTACCCAGCTACGTGAACTGACGCCATCGGCGGGTGCCGTCGGGTCCACGCTGATGTGGACCAGCTCATCAAGCCCCAGCTCGCCCACCTGATAGGCCACGCTCTCTTCCAGCGAGGCGTCCTCAGCCCACGGGAAGTTCCAGGTGTGACCGCGCCGCTGCACCGGGTACAGAGGGTTGAAAGAGCCACAGCAGGGCACATAGTCCACGGGCTCACGGCGTATGGCGGCGATCATGCGCTCCCGCGACGTCATTGCTGTAGCCATCGAGGTCTCCTGTCATTGGCTCGCCAGTATTTCGCGCACGAAGCCCGCATTCATGGCCACCTGGTTGCAGTCGCGCTGGAACATCCCCACGACCACCGCATCCTGGGGCTTGATGTGCTCAAACGCCCACCGGAAGGCCTCGCGTACGGTCTCGGACGTCTCACACTTGCGGCTGGCGGCCAGGATCTTGAAGGCCAGACAGGTCTTGCTGCAGGCTCGGATGACCCCGGCCATGCGCTCGCGGTCGGCGTCATCGTAGACCTCCCCGGCCAGGAACTGCCCCAGGTTGCCATTGATGGGCCGGGGAATTCCCAGGGTGTAGAAGCAGGTCATATAGAAGTCTATATCCCAGCCGCGCTCCTCGATGTACTCCACCACCTCCGGCAGGTGGGTGCCGACCCCGACCGCGACCCCGCAGTCGCGCATGACCTGCGTCAGCTCGCGAACCTCGTCAATCTGTCCCTCCCGCCACAGCCCGTCAGTGCGCGTTCCGTGATGGTAGATGGCGATGGCTCCGGCGTCGGCGATCTGGCGCACGTTGCCGGGCAGGTCACGGAACTCCGAGGCCGTCTGGGCGATCCACTGCAGTGTCCCGCCCTCATTGCGATACTCTCGCAGCATGCGCATGATGTGACGGTCGCCCCGGCTCTGCATGGCATTCAGCCCCTGGGCCTCGCACTCTCGCAAGGCGGCCTTGATGTTCTCGGTGGTGTAGTAGTCCAGGAAGGCCTGGTCCATCTCGCGGGAGGTGTGTGACCCGCCCGAGAAGGGGTTTCCGCCGATGATGAGCCGTGTGACTTCGTACTCCCCTAACTTCACCGTGGGTAGCAACTCAGGCATCTGTATCGTCCTCGTGCTGCTCGGGTCCCCCGGCACCCTCAGCAGGGCTGGCAGTGGCGCCTTCGGCGTCCATCTCCGTTTCGGTGTCCGCGCACCCCTCTGCCATCAGGAACTGCTGGAGCTTGCGGGCAGCCGAGAAGTTCATGCCCTCCACCGCCGCCAACTCCTCCACCGAGGCGTCGGTCATGGCCTGGATGGACGGGAAGGCCCGAAACAGCGCCGCGCGCCGGACGGGCCCAATGCCGGGCACCTGGTCCAGTTGCGACTTGGTCACGGTCTTGCTGCGCAGGCCGTGGTGGTAGCTGATCGCAAAGCGGTGGGCCTCGTCTCGTATCCGCTGCAGCAGGAACCAGCCTCGCGGATGGTCGCGCATGTCCACGGGGTCGGCACGGCCCGGCACGAAGACCTCCTCCTCGCGCTTCGCCAGGCCGCACAGGGCCAGGTGCTGCAGCCCCAACTCACGCAGGACCTTCGCCGCCGTGCTGACCTGTCCCTTGCCGCCATCCATGACGATCAGGTCCGGCAGGGGCAAGAACTTGGCATGGCCCTCCAGGCCCCGCTGCAAGCGGCGGGTGAGCATCTCGGCCAGCATGGCGTAGTCATTGGGCTGGCCAGAGAGGCGGATCTTGAACCGCCGGTAGTTGCGCTTGTCGGGCAGGCCGTCGGTGAAGACGACCATCGAGCCCACGGCCTCCTGACCCTGCAGGTTGGAGACGTCGTAGCACTCGATACGCACTGGAGCGTCGGGCAGCTCCAGCGCCTCTGCCAGGTCACGCACGGCAGCCATGTTCTCATGGCGCCGCCGGCTGCGCTCTTCCAGCAGGCGAGCCAGGTTGACGGCCGCGTTACGCTCGGCCAGTTCAACCAGCTTGCGCCGCTCGCCGCGCCGAGGAACCAGCAGTTCCACCCGACTGGCCCGGCCTTCGGCATCGGAGCGCAGCTCGCTGAGCATCTGCTCCCATTCCGCAGCCTCGCCCAGTGTCTCGGGCAGCAGCACGTACCGGGGCGGTACGGAACATTCGCCATAGTGTCTCGTCAGACCCGCCTCCAGGATCTCCTCCCGTGTGCGGCCGCGCACATGAGTGAAATGGTAATGAACCGGCTCCAGCATGCGCCCCTGGCGCACCGGGAAGACGTCCACAGTGGCCCAGTCGTCGTCTACGGCCACGCCCAGCACATCCTGGTCACGCTCCTCGGCCGCGTTGACCAACTGGTCCTGCGAGGCGCTGCGGATGGCCTCAATGCGGTCCCGAAAGACCGCCGCGCGCTCGAACTCCAGCTCCTCGGCGGCCTGCTGCATGCGCTCCTGGAACTGCCTGACGACCTCGTCGGACCGTCCTTCCAGCAGCATCACTGCCTGGGCCACCAGTTTGCCGTATTCCTCGGCCGACACCTGGCCGGTGCAAGGACCGACGCAGCGCTTGATGTGGTAGTTGAGGCAGGGGCGGCCATTGGGGGTGCCGTCCAGTGTCCGCCGGCAGTGCCGCAGCCCGAAGCACTGGCTGATGATGTCGCGCATGCGCCACATCACGCGCGCATTGGGGTAAGGACCGAAGACCAGCCCACTTCCCAGACGGTAGACCTCGCGCCGCTTAGGGTCATGGAGACCTCGGCGCAGCCGGCCCCGGCCCCCGGGAATCCGCACCTGCGCCTCCGCCGGCAGGTCCCGCACCACCAGCAGCCGCGGGTACATCTCGTCGGTGAACTTCAGGTACGGATAGCTCTTGTCGTCCATCAGCCGCACGTTGAAGGGCGGCTTGTATTGCTTGATCAGGTTGCTCTCCAGCAGCAGAGCCTCGGTCTCGCTGCGGGTGACGATGTAGTCAATGTCACGGGCCTTGTCGCGCATATGCTCGGCCCAGGTTCCGAGGCTATCGCCCCGCCAGTGCTGCTGCAGACGCTTGCGCAGGTCGCCGGCCTTGCCGACGTAAAGAGCTCTCCCGGCTTCATCTCTGAAAATGTAGACACCGGGGTCATGGGGCACGATCTGGAGCTTGGCTTCGAGGTCCATGGACACAGGATTATACAGCAGAACGAACGGAGGTGTCGAACGACGTGCCTGTGCCCCTCACTGCCCGCCGCGCCGGACCGCTACGATCCTGTCCACGGGCACGTCCGGTATGGTCTGCATCCCGCCACCCGGCCACAGAATCTCGAGCGTGACCGGCTCGGAGTGGTATCCCAGACCGAAGTGCAGGGTCAGGTCGTTCTGGTTCCCCTCGCCGGTGCCGGCTTCAACCTGCCGGGTCAGGGTGCGGTCGGGCAGCCGGATACGCACCTGAGCGCCCACGGCACACCAGTTCACCGTCTGCCCGTCTCCATACAGCCGAACACCCAGCCAGTGACCCTCAGTGCCCTGGTTTACGAAGAGCTTTCCGGCGGTCACCAGGTCGAGGTCCCCATCCTGGTCGAAATCGGCCCAGGCAGCCTGATAAGTGGGCGGCTGTTCGGCGACACCGGCTGCGGCCGTGGCATCCCCAAAGGTGAAGCCGCCATCGTTACGGTACAGCACCGGATAGTTGTGCCGCCCGAAGGAAGCTACGCCGTAGACCGTGGTGAAGTAAAGGTCCAGGTCGCCGTCGTTGTCGTAGTCCCCGGCCGCCGGACTGGCGTAGGACTCCTGGTAGAAAACGCCGCAGGTTCCCAGATCCTGGAAGTGGTACCCCTGCTCGGGACCGAGGTTGCGCAGGAACCGCGATTTGGGCTGGTCGCCGCGACTGTCCACGTGCGCAAAGTTGCCGGCGAAAAGGTCCATTAGCCCATCGCCATCGAAGTCGCCCCAGGCGGCGCCAATGGAGTGCCCGCCCTCGAAGCCCTCGGATGTCGCCAGGGCGTTGTGCTCAGCCGCCGCGTCGCGGAACTGCCCGCTGCCGTCATTCAGCCACAGCACATTCGGTTGCAGTCGGTAGTTGGACACGTAGATGTCAAGGTCGCCATCTTGGTCGAAGTCACAGGCCGTCACCCCACGAGCGCGGTAACGCACCTCGCTCCACGCGAGACGGAAGCCCGTGCCCCGCTCATTCATCAGAATCATATCAGGATAGGTGATACCCGCGTCCCAGTCTTCATATCCGCCGACATACAGGTCAACGAAGCCGTCACCGTTGAAGTCACCCCAGCAGGCGCCGCGTGACACAGAGCGCGGCAGCTCCGGCAGGGGCACGGGCGAAAAACCCGTGCCGCCTGTATTGCGAAACACCTGCAAGCTCGACCAGGAGAACAGGTCCACGAAACCATCGTTGTCGAAGTCCGCGGCTACAATCGTGCCGAGGCCATCGGCCAAGCGCGCGAAGGACTCCCCGCCCTGGTTCAGCCATGCTGTGCCGCCGGCGCACAGGTCGCTCCAGCCGTCGCTGTTCAGGTCAGCCCAACAGGCCTGACCGTTCCCGAGAGCGAGTCCCAGGTCGGCGGTGCGATCCTCCAGCACCGTCTCCGCATACACAGGGATGACCACAAGACAGATCGTCAGACCGAGGAGCCGGGCCGGGGCGTTGGACATAAGCAGCCTCCGCAAATGTTAGCAGCCTTGCTAACCATACCAGCAAACGGCGCCCGAGTCACCCCCTGAGCCAGCGCCGCAGGAAGCGACGTGCACGGTGTGGAACTGTCCGCGGTGCACAACTGCGAACCTGGGAGCCCCCTCATGTCTGAGCAACTCAAGAAGCTTCGTGAACAAGCCGCGGGTGGGACCTTCTGCATCGTGCCGTACAATCACCCCGACTTCGCCTGGTGTCACAGCCGCGAGTGGCACGAGGAGCGCTACGCGGTCAGCACGGCCGAGGCCCTGGACCTGATGCGCCAGCACCCGGAGTTCCGCTTCTGCATGGAACCCTGGATTGACCAGATCATCCCCTTCCTGGAGCGTTGCCCTGACCGGATCGAGGAGCTGCGAGAGCGTCTGAACAGCGGTCAGATGGGGGTCAAGGCCTTCACCCTGACCAGCCCCCGGCCCTCGACCTGTGGCGATGAGACCTTCCTGCGCAACATGATTATCGGCCGCCGCTGGTACCGTGCCTTCGCGCCAGACTGTGACCTGTCAGTCATGGCCTGCCCCGATGTGGGCATCGGCCACAGCCAGATGCCGCAAGTGTGCAAGCTCGCAGGAGCCAGGATGTACCGGGGCTGGCGCTCGGACAGCGTGTTCAGCTACAAGGACGTGCCGCGCAACTTCGTCTGGCGCGGGCTGGACGGCACCGAGATGATGACCTCCCGGGGCTGCTATGGGGGGATGCTGAGTGACCTGCCCGAGCCCCTGGCGGACAACTGGGAGCAGGCCCTGGAGCGGCTCTACGGCACCGACCTGGCCCCGGCGCTGGACCATGCCCACAACAAGACCTGGTGGGTCGCTCAGGGGATGGACGACGCGCGCCCCTTACGCACTTTCGAGGGCGATCGGCTGCTGCCATGGTTCGAGCTGGTGCAGTTGTGGAATGAGCGGGAAAACAGCCGCATGGTCTTTGCCACGCCCAACGAGTTTGCGGCCATGCTCGCCCAGGAGCAACTGCCGGTGTGGGAGGGTGTCATTGACGAAGTGGATGTGGCCTACAACAGCGGCTGGCACGGCCAGCCGGGGCTTTGGCGCCTGCGACAGGACCTGGAGCGGGAGATGGTCATCGCCGAACGCGCGTGGGCCTTGGTGGGGCTCCTGGTACCTCACCCCCCGGCCCCCTCACCACAGCAGCTTGTGAGCAAGCTCAGCGGAGAGGGCAGGAACGACTCTAGGGCAGGGGCTTGTACCCCGCCGGCGGTCCCGTCCGACCGCCTTACTGATCTCTGGGTCGAGACCATCCGCCTGGCTTCCCATGCGTTGCAGTGGGTCTTCGAGAACGATTGGACCTGGCTGACCTCCCGCGGGCGGTACCTGTTCCGCGAAGTGCGGGAGGAGACCGTGAAGGCGGTGACGGCATTGTCCGGCGTGGGTCGGCAGTGGCAGGACCAGCGGCCCATCGTGCTTTTCAACCCGCTCCCCTATCCCCGGGAGGAGATCGTCCAGGTGCCGTGGGTGCAGCCGCGCCAGGAGAGCGTGCAGACCCAGGTGCTGGACGCCGAGGGCAACCCGGTGCCGACGCAACTCGGCGAGCCGGTGGCGCCGTGGGTGGGGCGGATGGTGTGGGAGACTCCGCTGGTCTTCCGGGCGCAGGTTCCGGCCATGGGCTGCGCGGTCTACCGGGTTGGCGAGGGGGACCGCTGGACCGAGCCGGTCGCCCCGGAGGGCGACGCGCTCAGCAATGGACGGCTGCGGCTGCGGCTGAGCGGGCGCGGCCTGCAGGAGGTCGAGGACCTTGAGAGTGGCCTGCTGTGGCGGGCTCCGGCGGGTGGGGCCATCGGTGACTGCAAGCTGCACGAGATGGCTGACGGCATCCTGCACGTGGGGCCCATCACCGCCGAGATCGGCGGCATGGCGGGAAAGGGACAATGGGTCTGCACCGGGCCACTGCGCTGGGTCTACCGCTGGGAGACGGAGTTCCACGGCCAGCGCGTGCGCCAGGACGTCATCCTGGACGACGGGGCGCGGCACCTGGATTTCATCACGCGGGTGTGCTGTACCGGCGCCAACGGCTTCTTCGGGCTGATCTTCGACCTGCCTTTCCATGGCGCGCTGCACGTGGACGTTCCCTTCGGGGTGGAGCCGCGCAACCCCGATGCAGAGGTCTATGCCGATACGCTGCCCTTCAGCTACCAGAACATTGAGCGCCATCGCCGCAACCAGTTCTGGGCCCGGAGCTTCGCCAGCTTCAGCAACGAGCGCTTCGGCCTGAGCGTCATCACCGCCGACGGCGACAAGTACTGGACCTACGAGGGCGCCACGCGCCGCCTGCGGCACATCCTGTTCACCCCACTGGACGACGACGACCAGGACTGGGAGCGCTGGGTCACCAAGTCGCGCATGGCCCTGGGCTGGCACGAGTTCCGCCATCGTGTCGTCTTTCATGAGGGGAACTGGCGGGCGGCCGACATCTGCGGCGAGTCCGACCGCTTGCGAATGCCCCTGGTGGCTGTCAAGCCGTTGGGACCGGCGCAGGAGGGGGGCGTCAGCGGCGTGGACCATCTGTCCATCGCGCCCGACGGCGTGCGCCTGTCAGCCTTCTATCGCGACGAGGGGGGCTACGTCCTGCGGCTGTACGAGTCGGTGGGCGAGGCGGCAGAGGTGACGGTGAAGCTGCCTTCCGCCTTCGGGACGGCTTCAAAGACAGACCTGAACCTGGAGCCGATGGAAGGCGAAGTGCGCTTGGAGGGCAATGAGCTGCGGCTGAACCTGCGACCCTGGGAGATCGCGACGGTGCTGCTGACTTGAGGCCATTCGTATGGGCCGGGCCGTTCCGGCCCAAGGGCCGAACAGCCGGGGCCGAATGAAGCCAAGCCCCTCCAGACGGCAGGCCGGCTTGCGGACGATAGGGTCCGCCGCCCGGCCTCTCCAGACAAGTACGGCCTGGGAGGCAACTCGATGACTGGACGCGTTCTGCCGACGGCCTTGCTCTCACTTTGTGCGATCGTGCCGGTCTCGGCGGCGGAGCCCATTGAGTGGACCTTCGACCAGTCCGCCGACATCGCCAGCGCGCCGAACATGGACCCGGGAGAGGTGGCGCGCGGATGCGTGTCTGGGTGGACGGGGTGGGACCCGTACATCTACCTGACCTTGCCCCGCATCCCGACCGACGTCAGCGAGCTGTCCTGGCTGACGGTGCGGCTCTACTCCTCGGCCCCTGCTGACTTGCTGGACATCTATTACAAGAGCGCCGATGGTCGGTGGTGCCTGGGCGGAACACTCAAGGTGGTGCGAGGCTGGGCGACCTACCGCATGGACCTGACCCGCAACGCCTGGCGCGAGACCGACACCGGCGATGCGTCGCGGCAGTGGGGCGGGCCGGAGCGCAACCTGATTTCCTTCCGGCTGGACCCGGGCAACGAGGCCAACCGCTGGGTGATGCTTGACTACGTGCGGCTGTCCGGGCCCGAGCCAGGCCTGGAGGAGGGCATGACGGTGGAGCACCGCGGGACGGCGCGGCTGACCGAGCTGCGGGTCCCGGCGACGCCCCACGCCGGGCAGCCCCTGCGGGTAGCGGCGCGGTTCGACTGCCGCGTGCCGGCAGGCCTGACCCACGGCGCGGGCTACGTCCGCCTGCGCCGCGGCAACTCCTTCCTGCGGGTGCACGAGCAACCGGTCGCGCTCCGCAACGGCCCCGTAACTCTGGAAGCCGACTTCGAGCTATCGCCGTACTGGTACGCCGGAGCGCTGGACGTAGAGGTAGGCATCCATGAGCTGGACCTCGCGCCGGGCGGCAAGCCCAACCGGGTCGCGGTGCGGCTGCAGAATCCGGCCGTCCAGACTGTCGATTTCCCGCGGGTACAGCTCTGGAAGCTGGGCGGCGATCCCTGTTTGATGCTGAACGGCAAACGTACCGCCCCGTTCTTCTTCACCAGCCACGGCGGACTACTGCTGGACCAACACCGCGAGATGGCACAGGCGGGCATCCATCTCTACGCGGACTGGTTCGGCACTTCCATCTGGTCGGACCTGGGCCACGTGGCTCCCAACACGTACGACTACTCTGAATACGATCGCTACTTCGCGTCCATCCTCGAGGTGGACCCGCAAGCCTACTTCCTGCCCCACATCGGCCTCTCGGCGCCGGTCTGGTGGCAGCAAGCCCACCCGGACGAGATGGCCCAGTATGCCGATGGGCGCCGGGGGCCGCCCTCCTTCGCCTCGGAGCTGTGGAAGCGCGACACGGGCGAGGATCTGCGAAAGCTCATCGCCTATCTACGCAAGGCCCCCTACGCCAGTCGCCTCATCGGCATCGCCTTCTACGGGGGCTACACTGCCGAGTGGCAGATGTGGGGGACGTGGGCCGAACAGAAGGACGACTACAGCGCACCGGCGCTAAGGGCCTTCCGCGCCTTCCTGAAGCGTCGCTACGGAACCGATGAACGCCTCCAAGTGGCCTGGGGCGACCCGCGAGTGACCCTGGCAACCGCCGCTATACCGACCATGGCCCAGCGCCGTCCTGGTGGACCCCAGATGCTGCGTGATCCGCAGACCGAACGCCATTGCATTGACTTCTATGACTTCATCAGCCGCATGACTGCCGACGCCATCCTGTACTTCGCCAGGGTGACCCGCGAGGCCACCGCCGGTAAGCTGCTGGTGGGCACCTATTACGGCTACCTGAGCGCCCACAACGTCAACCAGCAGGACTCCGGGCACAATGCGGCGGCGCAGGTCTTCGAGTCGCCAGACATTGACTTCCTGATGAGCCCGCCGAACTACTACTACCGGGGGCCGGGCGAGACCAGCACGTTCATGTCAGCCACTGATTCCTTCCGGATGCGCGGCAAGCTGTGGCTGGATGAGTCGGACCACCGCACGGTCCTCAGCGACCCTTCCTCCGGCTATAGTCGCGCTGACAACATGCCTGACACTCTCGGGGTCTTCTGGCGTGAGTTCGCCGAGGTATTGTGCAAGCGCGCGGGGGGCAGCTTCTTCGACATGGCCGGGGGCTGGTTCTCCGACCCCGAGATCCTGAAGGCGATGGGTTGGGCGCGCCAGATCTATCAGGACAGCCTCCGCGAGCGGCAGCCCTTCACGCCGGAAGTCGGTGTCTTCGTGGACCCCAGGAGCTTCTCCTGGATGCGGCCCACTGAGGCGCAGCTCTGGCTCGTCCTGAGCCAACTGGTGCACATGCCCGAGGCAGGGGCGCCCTTCGACTACTGCCTGCTGTCGGACATCGGCCAGCAGTGGATGCCCGACTACAAGCTCTACATCTTCCTGAACGCCTTTCACCTCGACGAGGACGCGCGGCAGGCGATCCTCGAGAAGCTCCGGGGGAGTGGCGCCACGGCGCTGTTCATCTATGCCCCCCGTTTCTTCGGCTCCGAGGCCAGCCCACCGGAGTCGATGTACGCGCTGCTGGGCTTTATGACGCATTTTGAGATGGCCGAGGGCAAGCCGCAGGTCACGCTGGATGCGGGTTCGCCGCTGGCGCAGGGATGGGACCCGGGCGAGCCCGTGGGCCAAGGTGTCCCGGTGCAGCCCTCGTTCTGGGTGGACGACCCGTCGGTGACCGTACACGGCCGCCTTGCCAATGGCAGGCCGGGTCTGGTCAGCAAGCGCGGTGACGGGTGGACGTGCTACTACTCAGCCGCCTTCGACTTGCCTCCAACGGTCGTGCGGAACCTCGCCCGTGAGGCGGGGGTACACATCTGGGTGGACAGCGACGATGCCGTATACACCGACGGTCGCTACCTTGGCCTGCACGCCAGCGGCGACGGCATCAAGACTATTCGCCTGCCGCGACCGGCCAGAGCCCGCGAGCTGGTTAGCGGGAAGCCGCTTCAGATGGACGGTGGTAACGTGACCGTCGAGATGCGGCGGGGGGAGACCGTACTGCTGGAGTTCGCACAGCGATAGGCGACCGGAAACTGCCAGCGGGGCTGGCAGTGTCAACTCGAACGATGATGACGGGAAGTCGGGTGCCACGGCCAGGCCTCCTGGCCTTGGGGTGAGGACAGCGACCACGAACAGGAGACACGCATGTTCACCGAGTACCGTGCTGGCGACTGGGACAGCTACAGGATGGACTACCACAACCCGCATCAGGCGGTGGAGCCCTTGGGTCAGGAGATCGCGGTGGTCAGCAAGGCTCTCGAGGCCCTGGTAGCGGCAGGCATCTTGCCGCATGCCGACTACGACCATGACAAGCTGCTAGAGCATCGCCAGGCCGTGGCCGAGCGGTTTGAGATCCCCTGGACGGCCATCACCCCACGGATGCAGCGGCTGCTGTATGCCATCAACGCCATCAAGCAGCCCCAGGTGATGATCGCGGCAGGCGTCTTCTGCGGGAACACCTTCATCTCCAACGCCGGGGCGGCGGTGGGCCCTGGCGCCTGCTATGAGGCGAAGGACCTCGTTGGCGTGGAGATCAAGCCGGAGGAAGCCGAGCGCGCCGAGCGCAACGTGCGTCGCCTCGACCCCACGGGCATCGCCCGGGTCCTGGCGGCCGATGCGGTGGATGTCGTGCGCGAGCATCCGGGACCCATCGAGGTGCTTTACCTCGATGCCGATGGCGACGCGGCCCGGGGCAAGGGAATCTACCTGGACATCCTGCAGACCGCCTGGGACAAGATGCCGGCGGGGAGCATCGTTCTCGCCCACAACAGCGTCAACTGCGCCGAGCGCCTGCAGCACTACCTGGCGTGGGTGCGCAATCCAGCCAACTGCCGCGCCAGTGTCAACGTGATCATTGACGGGGAGGGCCTGGAGGTGTCAGCAAAGTAGTGAGTCCTTGCGGCAGTTCAGTCCTGGCGGGCGTTGCGCTGGCAAGCCTGTATCTGCTGACCGCGGCCGCTGGGGCCCCTTCCGCCGACCTGCCAGCGTTGCCGGAGTACTCGTGCAAGTCGGTGGCAGTGGCACCCGTGGTTGACGGCAGGCTTGATGATCCCTGCTGGCAGAGTGCGGAACGAGCCGGCGGATTCGCACGCGTGCGCTTCGGTGCCGTGATCCCTGCGTCCACCTTCTGGCAAGGCGTGAGGCACAACGGGTGGCTGTATATGGGCATTCAGTGCGTGGAACCGAAACCCGAAGGCATCTTGCGTGCGGTGCGGACGCCGGACTCGGCGCGGGCTACCAAGGACGATTGCGTCGAAGTCTTTCTTCGCCCACCAGATCGCGCCCCTGATGACTACTACCACTTTGCCGTAAGTGCCCACGGGGTACCCTACGACGGCCATCGTCTTGATGGCGCCTGGGATGGCCCATGGCGCGCGGCAGTGTGGGTCGGAGACGGCGGCTGGTCCGCTGAGATGGCCTTTGACCTCGGCTCATTGGCCCCCGGCAAGCGCTCAGGGGGGTCCTGGGGGCTGCAGGTAGCCCGTGACCGCTATGCCACCGGGATCGAGTGGTCGGCGTGGTCAGACACTCTGAACCAGGGCTACCATGCCTGGGACCGGTTCGGAGTGCTGCACCTCACCGAGTGATGGGGCGGGCAGGACCGATGCGAACGCTGGTCATCGCTAACCCGAGGTCGGGGCGCAGCCGTGGCCTAGGTGCGGCGGAAAAGGCCGCCCGGGCAATGGCCAGTGGAGGCTGGGACGTGACGGTCCGGGCAACGGGCAGCCCGGGTGACGGCGTGCGCCTGGCCCAGGAGGCAGCCCGGCAGGGCTTTGACGCGGTCTTCGCTTGTGGCGGCGACGGGACCCTGTCGCAGGTGGTGACGGGGCTGCTTGACACCGGCATACCCGCTGGCCTCATCCCGGCCGGCACCGGCAATGACTTCGCCCGGACCGTTGGCCTATCCCGCGACCCGGTGGAGGCGGCGCGCCAGGCACTCGGCGGTCATGCGCGAGCAGTGGACCTGCTGGAGGCAAACGGTGGTGTAGCCTGGAGCCTTAACGTCATGGGCGTTGGTTTCGACGCTGCCGTTGCCGCCCGCATGAACCGGCGCCTGCGCCTGACCGGCGGCGCCTTTGCCTACGTCACGGCGGTCGTGCAGGAACTGACCTTCCACCGTGCGACCGAGGTCGTGCTGGCCGTTGACGGCGAGATATGGCGGGGCCAAGCCCTGCTGGTGGCCATCGCCAACGCGCAGTCTTATGGTGGTGGCATGCGGATTGCGCCGCTCGCGTCCGTAGATGACTCGCTGCTGGATGTGGTGTTGGTGGAGGCGTTCGGCAGGCTGGAGTTCGCGCGGTCTTTCCCCCGCGTGTTCCGGGGCGCCCACCTGACCCACCCGGCGGTGCGAACGTGGCAGGGCCGGGAGGTCACTCTGACAACCCCGCAGCCCTGCCCGGTGCTCGTTGACGGCGACCTGATGGGCGAGACGCCCCTGATGGTCCGTGTGTCGCCCCGCAGGGCGCTGCTGTGGTTGCCGTAGTCGGCAAGAGGCCGGGCGCGTCGCCATGCACCCCTGCCGACAGCGGCCGAACTCCCCATACGCCCCTACGCTAGCTGGGCATAGCGCTCATACGGTACGGCGCCCTTGACGCGCTTGCCGGCGAGGCAGTCGCGGATGGCCTTCAGCCCCGTCTCGCCGATCTTGTAGTACCCGTAGAAGCCTGCTCCCGACACGTGCGGCGTGATGTAGACGTTCTCCAGCTCCCGGAAGGGGCTGTCCGGGGGGAGCGGCTCGGGGTCGGTGACGTCCAATCCCACCAGGATGCGCCCCGTCCGCGCCTCCGCCAACAGAGCCTCGTGGTCCACGGCGTTGCCGCGGGCGGTGTTGATGAAGGTGGCCCCGTCCTTCATCAGCTTCAGCAGGCGCTCGTTCACCATCCGGTCGGTCTCGGGAATGCTCGGCGTGTGCAGGGTAATGAAGTCCGCAGTGCGGAAAATGGTCTCCAGACTGGCCTTGCGTACGCCCAGCTTTCTGGCTTCCCGTGCGTCCAGGTAAGGGTCATAGCAGAGCAGCTTCAGGTCCCAGCCCGTCAGGAGCTTGATCACGTGCCGCCCGACTTTGCTGGCCCCAATGATGCCCACGGTCGCGCCCTGGAGGAACTGCCCGTTCCATGGAATGTGGGCGCTGCGCCAGCGTCCGGTGGCCCGGAAATCGTTGACGAAGGGGACCCAGTGGTGACTGAGCATCAGCATCATGCCGATGGCGGACTCGGCCACGTTGTAGGCGATGGCCTCGTTGGCCGAGAAGGTCACAATCCCCCGGGGCACCAGGTACTGCTCCACCACCTCGGGCGACAGGATATGCTTCACCGAGCCCGCCAAGTGGCAGTAGAGCTTCAGCTTCTTGGCTCGCTCGAAGACCTTGCTCGTCAGCGGTGGTGTTCCCCATCCGCCCAGCAACACGTCGTAGTCCGCAATCCGGCGGGCGATGGCGGCGGTGTCTGGCATCTTGTCCTTCTTGTTGAAGGTCACGTCGAAGTCCGCTGCCAGCTTGGCCTGATGTTCGGGCCTCATCACCCGATCGAGACCCGGCTGGGTGAGGATTCACCAGATCTTGGCCTTCTCGGACATATCACGACCTCCCGGTAGAAGAGCAGCGGCGGCGCGGCTCAATGACGCGCCGCCAGGTCCATGAATAGCGACACTAGCCGTGCGGCCTGGTGGCCATCGGCGGCCGTTGCAGCCACAGTGAGATCGTCCACTTGCTGCACCGTCGGCACCCGGGCGCAGGAGGCCGCCTGATCGGCGCTACGCAGCTCAACGCGCACCTCGATGGGCGGCGTTGGGTGAAACGGAGTGACACACGCCGAGCAACTCAGCGCTTCGGCCACTCCGTCGCGGATCAGTCCCCAGGTCTCCTCCGGCGGCCGCAGACGCACGCACTCCCGCCGCAGGGCTTCTTTGACCACCACGGCCGCGACCTCTGGCCCGATCACCTCACCAACTTCGGCGGCCAGAGCCTGATCGCCCGTGACACAGACCAGCGGCACGCCATAGGCCCCGGCATGGGCAGCGCTGATGGCACTTTCCCCCACGGCGACGCCGTTGTACCAGACCCCACGCAGGGAGCCGGACATGGTGTGAGAGATAGTGCCGCCGGGTGTCCCCACGCGAGCATGATAGCCCACCAGTACCAGAGCAGCGAAGTCCGGGCCGATACCGTCGGCCATGCAGACATCGGGCGTCCAGCCAGCGATCAGCCTTGCCCGGGGGTGGAGCTTCTCAATGATGATGTTGCGAGCGTCACCGTGGGCGTCCTTTACCACGATGTCGGTGGCCCCTGCCCCGAGGGCCCCCTCAATGGCGGCGTTCACATCGCGCGTCATCAGCTCACAGGCGCGAGCGTAGTGGCGGTGGCTGGTCTCGGTCATGCCCGCGTCAGCGATCCCGCTGATGCCTTCCATGTCGGCTGAGATGAAGACTTGCATCACATGCCCTCGCCGTGGAGATAACCCTGCTTTCAGTCGGTCAGGTCCGGGGCAACTGCTCCCCTTCAGTCCCGGGCCAGCTCCAGTACCCGCTCCGCATTCTCGCTGAGCTTCTGGAAGCCGTCCACGTAGAGCTTCATCAGCTCCATGGTGTTCGGCGGGTAGACGCCGCTGAGATAGGCGTGGCCCGCGATGAAGTCCAGGGTCCTGGGGTACTCCTCGTCGTAGCGCACCTGCCCGCTGCCATAGGGGCAGGTCCAGGGGCAGCCCTTGCCATAGCCCACGCGGTCACGGAACACGTCTTGGGACGGCACGGGACGCGTCTGCCATTGGCCGAGGCCGATGCCCTCGGCGGCGGCCGCCTTCTGGACGGCCCGTTTCCAGGTCTCGGGCGTCACGTCCAGCCCCAACTGCTGCGGCTCGAAGCTGACCACATAGCTGAAGTAGCAGGGGTCGGCGTAGTCAGGGGTGTAGGGCCCCTCAAAGCCCGGAATCTCGGCCAGAGCCTTAGTCAGGTAGTTGGCAAACTGCCGCCGTTGCGCGTTGTACTCGTCCAACCGCTCCAGTTGCGCCAGAATAAAGGCGTTGACGAACTCATGCGGCCGGTACATCCACCCCAGGCCATAGGCGTTATACTCGCGCTGGCGGTCAGGCAGGACGACCTCGCCGAACTCGCGCAGTTTGGCCGCATGGGCCAGGTACTCCTCATTGTCCGTGGTCCACAGGCCGCCCTCGCCGCCCGACAGGTTCTTGGAGCGGTTGCAGGAGAAGCAGCCGATGTCTCCCAAAGCCCCGGTCTTGACGCCCTTATAGGTGGCGCCGTGGGCCTGGCAGGCATCCTCAATAACCACCAGATTGTGCTTCCTGGCGATCTCCCTGATGGGGTCCATGTCGGCCACCATGCCGTGGATGTGCACCGGCAGGATGGCGCGGGTGTATCCGGTAATCCGCTCCTCGATGAGCGCCGGGTCCATGGTGTAGGTGCGCGGATCAATGTCCACGAACACCGGCACCGCATTGTGGTGCAGGACCGCGGCGGCTGTGGACCAGTAGGTGAAGGCGCTGGTGATCACCTCGTCCCCTGGTCCCAGGCCAGCGGCGGCCACAGCCATGTGGATCGAGGCGGTTCCGCTGTTGGTCACCAGAGCATACTTGGTGCCCACGTAGGCCGCCCACTTCTCCTGCAGTTCCAGGGCCTTGGGCGCCGAGGTGCCGTGCAGGTGGCCGCTGTCAAACACGGCCAGAACCGCCTCGCGGTCGGCTTGCGTCAAAGGCGGCCAGCTTTGCACCATGCCGCTCGGCACCACCGGCTGTCCACCATCCAAAGCGAGAGTTGAGGGCATCAGGTTCCTCCTGTCAGCGTAGTCGGGCCAGCTCCCCGAGCTGTTGAGGTGGGGTTCGCCCCTGTTGCGCCAAAGCCCTTCTGTCAGGGCAGAGCCACGAGCCTGGGCTCACCCCACGCCGCCCAGTCAAAGTCGAACCCGCCCTCACTGTCAGTCACCAGTGACAGCAAGATCGGCTGGCCGGCCCAGGCGGAGAGGTCGGCGCTCATCGCCTCCCACTGGCCCGGCAGCATCTTCCGGTAGGCCACGGTCTGGCCGTTCACTGTGACCCGGAAGCCGCAGCCCTCGGACTTGGAGCCATCGCGCAGACCCACGAAGCACTGGAACTGCGCTGGCAACTCGGGCAGGCGCAGAACATAGTCGGCACAGGTCGTGCCATGGTCCGGCGGATGGGTGCCCAGGCTGCGGCGGGTCACACCACCCACCGTAGCCTCGGCGGGCGCTCCTCCGGCGTACTGCGGACTGTTGAGCTGTTCGCCCGCTTCGGAGACGAAGCTCAGAGCGAAGGGCTGCTGGGTCAGATCCAGCGGCAGCGCGATCGCAGCGGGTTCCTGCCGCAAGAGAATGACGGCTCCGGGCAGGTTCAGGGTGAACCGCGTCACTGTCCCGGCAACTTCACCCACCAGTAGTTCGCCCGCCCCAGTGACCGCCACGCGATAGGGTGGCGGGTGAGCGAGCGCGACCACACCGGTCGCCGACCGTTCAACCTCGATCCGCGGCCTATACCAGCGCGCCCAATCGAAACTGGGACTGCGCCGCGGACCGGGATCCACGCTCAGCGTCAACCGTACTCGCTTGCCGGCCAGGGCAGTCAGGTCCAGGTCCAGAGGCTGCCGGTCGGCGGTGGCATTGAGCACTTCGGCAGCGACCGGGTCCTGCCCCTCGGCTTGGGCGGCGACTCGAAACAGGACGCCATCGGTCTTCTCCGGACCAATGGCCGCGCTGTCCATCGCCACCTGGGCGCGGAACCAGACCGCGCCCTGCAGCGCCGGGACATCTATCTCCATGGTCGCATAGGCCCTGCCACTGCCCTGCCCCTTCCACGGCGGATGGGCGTGGATGTCCCGACCCATCGCGGTGAAGCTGGCGCCATCCGGGGAGCTGTCAAGGGGGCCTGTCTGGGTGAAGGCGGGGCCTGCGTCGGGGATGGAGCCCGAGGTGGCTTCGGGCAGGAGGTCCGCTATCCAGGCCAGGGCGTCGTCCGGGCGCGTGACCTCGACCGTCGCCGCGGTCTCGGTGACGGCCACCCGGGAGACTGTGAAACCCTCGGGCAAGCCCGAGACGTGAAAGACTGACAGGTCGCGCGGCTGCGGGCTGTAGGCATACCAGCGCTCCGGGTCCAGGCCAAAGATGCGCTCGCCATCATAGCAGCGCCAGCCAGGGATACTGCCCGGCATGGATAACTCGCGCACCCCCGAGACAGTGCGCGAGACTTCGCGCTCGCCCTGCCCATCGCTGACTGTGAAGACAGTGCCCGCGCTGGTGTCGCGGTATGCTGCCGTCGCCCCATCGGCACCCCGATAAGGGAAGAACACGTCCTCCGGCCAGTCGCCCTCCAGATCGGGGCTGAGCCGGTGCTGGGTGAACGCTGCCGCCTCATCGAGGACTTGGGCCAGAAAGCCCGGGGGCTCGGCGGGGAGGGCGCCATAGCTGCTGAGCGTCGGGATCACACCCCAGTGCTTGTAGTTCTCCCTCCAGGCGGCGTAGAGCTGGTCCTTGGTCGGCGAGGTCATGCCCAGGTAGCCGTAGGGCTGGGTGAAGTTCAGGAACAGGTAGGACGACACGGGGTGGGCCATCGCCAGAGTCTTGCGGTCCCAGGTGCCATTGATGAAGTCGAGGCCCCAGGCATGGCGCTGGGCGAAGGCCTCGTAGCGCATGGTCACCTCGTCCAGCCCCTCGCCTGACAGCGCCACCTGCGGCAAGGCGGCACGAAGCTCCCGGTGCAGAGCCACATTGCCCTGCAGCATGGTCATGCCGTCCATGAGCCCGTTGTCATCGTTGTAGATGCAGAGGGTCTGGTCCAGGTGCAGGGCATCCACTTTGTAGCGGTCCACCAGCTCCTTCATGCGAGTGACGAATAGGTCTCGCCAGGGCTTGTGGGCCGGGTTGATATAGGCGAACTTGATCACCGGGTCGGCGCGTTCCCAAAGCCACCACTCCTTCTCATGAGTCTCGGGGTTGCGCACCTGGTAAGGCTCAAACTGGGCGTATTCGGGGCTCTTGGGGTCGCAGCCGAAATAGTTCACATGGGGCATGACCCGGAAGCCCAGCGCGTGAGCGTCGGTCACGAAGGCCGAAAAATCGTCGTTGGCCGTGTAGTCGGGGTACATCCGGTCATAGCCGTGACGGCGCCACCCGGGGATGTACAGCAGGGTCTGCCGGGGGTCCACCCGGCCCGCGAGGTCCTGGAGAAGCTGTCGGTCCTGGCCGGTGATGACCACAAAGCGGATGTCGCGCACCCAGGACGGGCTTTGGTCCTCCAGGCGCGTCAGGCCCCAGGTGC
>JABLXH010000055.1 GCA_013178155.1 Armatimonadota bacterium
ACTGGAATCACTGTAGGCAGTGACGATACGGCTTACGGAGGGCCATCATGGCAAAGTTGGGCATTGGCGTACTCGGTTGGGCGCATGGGCATGTGCAGACCTATGCCAGCCTTATCAAAGACTTCGACGACGCGGAACTGATCATGGCCTGGGACCATGATGAGGAACGAGGGCAGGCGTGTGCCCAGAACTTTGGCGGCGGTTACAGCCCCGACCCCGCAGACGTGCTGGACAATCCCGACGTCCAGCTTGTGATTGTGGGTGCCGAGACCAACCGGCACCCGCAGGTCTGCGTCGCGGCAGCCAATGCGGGCAAGGACATCATCCTGCAGAAGCCCATGGCGCTGAGCCTGGAGGGCTGCGACGCCATCATCGAAGCCGTGGAACGCAACGGCGTGTGGTTCTCGATGGCGTTCCAGATGCGTTACGACGCGGCGAACCTGAAGATGAAGCAGATGTGCGATGATGGTATGCTGGGCAAGATCGGCATCCTGCGCCGCCGGCATTGTCTGAACCTGCTGTTCAACAAGGACTTCTTCACCGGCAAAACCGCCTGGCACGTGGACCCGGAGCAGAACATGGGGATGTGGATGGACGACGCGTCCCACGCCGCTGACTACCTCTACTGGATGCTTGGCGAGCCGGTCAGCGTCATGGCCGAGATTGATAAGACCATGACCGATGTCGTCTTCGACGAGACCGGCGTGGCGATCTACCGCTATCCGAGCGGGGCCATGGCTATCCTGTTCAACAGCTCCGCCATGTGGGCCAGTGAGAGCACTACCGAGATCTATGGAGACCGGGGCGTGCTCATCGAGAACTATGGTGACGGAGTGTCCACGCACCTCCTGCCCCCTCACCCGGTGCATGTCAAGTACTTTGACAGCCAGGACCCTGCGAAGGGGTGGCAGGACCTGGGCATTCCGATCCCGGCAGGGCACGGGGTGCGCATCCAAAACGTCATCCGCAACATGCTGGATGAGTACAAGGCGGGGAAGGTGCAGTGCTCCGCCCGGGATGGGCGGGTCAGCACGGCGATGATCCTGGCCGCTTACGAGAGCGCCCGCGAGGGGCGACGGGTCTGCCTCTAGAGTGGTCGTTTGCCCTGTGCGAAGGAGGGAAGACGGACGAGATGGCTGTAGAGGCCAAGCCAGCGGCGGGGCTGGGACTGTACTCCAGACTGTCAGGGATGATGTTCCTGCAGTTCGCGGTCTGGGGGGCCTGGTCGGTGACCATCGGCGGGCACATGAGTCACCTGGGTTTCACCGGCAAGCAGATCAGCTATGTCTTTGGGACCACCGCCTTTGGGTCCATCATCTCACCGCTGATCGCTGGCTGGATCGCCGACCGCTTCATGCCGGCCCAGCGCTTTGCAGCGCTCTCGCACCTTTTCGGCGCGGCGGTGCTTTACGTGGCCTGGCAGCAGACGAGCTTTTGGCCCCTGTGGACTGCCATGCTGGTCTACGCCGTGCTTTACATGCCGACCCTGGCGCTGACCAATGCGGTAGCCTTCTACCACATGGGCGATTCGGACAGGTTCGGCAACATCCGCGTCTGGGGGACGCTGGGCTGGATCGCTGTGCAGTGGTTCCTGACCGGGTATCTGCGCTTCTGGGAGGTGCGTGAGCCCGGGGTAAGCCATACCGGCGACGCGCTGCTGATTGCCGGTATCTGCGCTCTGGTGATGGGGCTTTACAGCTTCACCTTGCCTAACACACCCCCCACGCGCGAGGCCAAGAACCCTTACGCTTTCCTGGAAGCCCTCAAGCTGATGGTCAACCGCAACTTCGCAGTTCTGCTGACCATCTCATTCATCGTGGCCATTGAGCTACCGTTCTACTACAACCTGACCTTCCTTTTCCTGACCGAGAAGGCCGGGGGGGTGGGGCTGGCGGAGAGTACCGCGCAGTTCGCGATGTCGCTGGGGCAGGTGGGCGAGGTAGTGCTGATGCTGCTGCTATGGCCTTCGCTGAGGCACCTGGGGATGCGGGCGACCATCTTCCTGGGAATCCTGGCGTGGCCGGTGCGCTACGCCATCTTCGCTGTGGGCCATCCGGCGTGGCTGGTGGTGGCTGCCCAGTGCTTGCATGGCATCTGCTACAGTTTCTTCTTCGTCGGCGGCATGATCGCGGTCGAACAGCTCAGCCACAAGGACATCCGGGCCAGTGCCCAGTCACTGATTCTGTTCGCGACCAACGGCCTGGGCATGCTGGTCGGCCACGTTGTCTCCGGCCGGGTGCATGATTACTTCCTCGTGGGCCCTGACCATCACAACTGGACCGCGATCTTTATGGTGCCGGTGGTCATCACGGTGCTGGCCGGGATTGCCTTCCTGCTCAGCTTCAGCGAGGCCCGCTTCCGCGCCGATGCAGCTCAGGTGGCCCAGGATGACTGGGCCGTCGCCGAGGGCGAGGACCGGGTGGCGGAGACGGTGGTCTGAGACTGCAACTAACCCCATGGACATCACTAATGGGAGCAATGCAAAGACACGATGAACCTTCTTCTCATTGCCATTGACACCCTTCGGGCTGACCACCTGGGCTGCTACGGGTGGTGGCGCAACACCAGCCCCCACCTGGACGAGCTGGCCTCAAGAGGCGTCGTGTTCCATGAGCACATCTCGCCTCATATCCCGACCCATCCGGGGTACACAACCCTGTTCACCGGGAAGGACGTCTTTGACCACCAGATCGTGACCCAGGGCGGGCGCGTGGACCTGGACCCCAGCATCCCGGTGCTGGCCGAGCTGCTGCAACAACGCGGGTACTTCACCGCTGCCGCCGACAACCTGGGGCGGTGGTTCACGCGCGGGTACGACCTGGTGCAGGGGTACAACTGGGACTGTGACGTGAAGCAGCCCTGGCGCAAGGCCGAGGCGGTCAACGAGGCCTCGTGGGAAGTGCTCAAGGCGTGTACCGGCCAGGACAAGCCCTGGTTTGCCTTCCTGCATTACTGGGACCCGCACACGCCGTACCTGCCGCCGCCACCCTTTGACCGCATGTTCTACTGCGGCGACGAGACCGACCCGAAGTACGACAGCGCCTACGAGATGATGCATGAGTACCCGGCGTTCATGTACTACTTCCAGGAGTGGATGCCGGGGCTAACGGATGTGGAGTTCCCGAAGGCCCAGTACGACGCCGAGATCGCCTATGTGGACACAGCGCTGCGGCATGTGTGGGAGTGGCTGCGAGGGCTGCCGGGGGCCGAGGACACGGCGATCATCGTCACCTCCGACCACGGCGAGGAGCTGGACGAGCACCGGATGTGGTTCGACCATCACGGGCTCTACGAGACCAACCTGCACGTGCCGATGATCCTGCACCACCCCGAGCGACTGTGCGGGGGCCTGGAGCTGGGCGGGCTGACACGCCACCAGGATGTGGCACCCTCGCTCCTGGACCTGGCGGGCCTGGGGGAGGTAGCAGAGGAGACCGGCATGATGGGCACGAGCCTGCTACCGCTCGTGGACGAAGAGAGCCACGCGGGAACCTGCGAGGAGGTCTTCATCACCGAGAACGCCTGGATGAAGAAGCGCGGCTTCCGCACGGTGCAGTACAAGTTCTTTGAGTCCCTGTATGACGAACTGCACCATCGGCCGCCCTTCGAGCTATACGACCTGGAGGCCGACCCCGAAGAGCAACACAACCTCGCCGACGAGCAGCCGGAGTTGGTGCAGCGGCTCAAGCGCAAGCTGGATGGCTACGTGGCTGGGCGTATGGAAGGCACCGGACATCCGGACCCGCAGAGCTATCAGGACATCACACTCCGCCAGGTCGGCAACCCGCGCCTGGCCGTGCCGGATAACCAGGTCCTCGATGCTGAAGGCGGAGAGTAGGCTAGACCATGGCCGAACTGCAAGCGGGCTATGCTCGCACGGACATAACGCCGCCACTGACAATCCCATACCTGGGCTTTGTGCCGCGCCAGGCGTACTTCGAGGGGATCCACGACCCGCTCTACGCCCGCGCGCTCGCGCTGGAGACAGAGGACTGCGCGGCCCTGGTCATCGTGGCAGATGCCATCGGCTTTGATGACCGCATCCTGGGTGAGGGGCGCCACTTCACCAGCGAAGTCCGGTCGCGGGTGGCAGACCGGACGGGGGTGCCTGCCGCGCAGGTGATGCTGGCCTGCACGCATGCCCACTCCACGCCCGAGACTATCCACTTCCGGCGTCTGCTGGACCATCCGGGCGCCGCCTGCTGGCTGGATACGCTGCTGGACCAGTTGGCCTCGGCGGCCAAGATGGCCTGGCGGGCTCGCCGGCCTCGCGAGCTCCGTGTGGGCAGCATCGAGGTGAGCGGGCTCAGTCACCCCCGGCGGGCGCCGCTGAGGGCCCGCGCCCTGGGCATCTCGGAGGCTCAGGCGGTAGCTGACTACCCTCTGGACCGACGGGCACGCGTCCTGCTGCTGACCGACGCCGAGCGCGACAGCCATATCGTGGTGGCGCACTACGCGTGTCACCCGGTGACCGTGCAGGTGCAGCCGCTGGTCTCAGCCGACTTTCCCGGAGTCGCACTGCAGCTCGTCACGGAAGCGATTCCGGGCTGCGAGGGGGCGTTGTTCCTGCAGGGGTGCGACGGTGACGTCAACCCGCCAAAGGTGACAACGCGGTTTGCGGACGTCATGCGGTACGGCCTCATGCTGGGCGGGGCCGTTCTGGAAGCCGTCGGCGCGTTGCTCGATCGCGATCTGCCGCCATCGGAGCCCGTGCTGCGGGTAACCCGGGAGTTGCTGCACTTGCCTTCGCGCGAGGTCCCGTCACCGAAGGAACTGGGCGAGGAACCATCTGATCCCGGCGAACGACGCATGTGGGAAGAGCAGAGAGTGCGGGTCTCGTGGGGGCATGGGCCAGTGCCAGTGGAGGTGCAGGCTCTGCGCCTGGGGGAGGCGGCTATCGTCGGCGTGGGCGGGGAGCCGTTCATGGCCCTGAACCTGGCCTTGCAGGAGGAATCGCCGGCCGCGACGACTCTCGTCGTCGGCTACGCAAACGGCTACGCCGGGTACCTGGCGCCTCCGGAGGCCTGGGCGGAGGGTGGCTACGAGGTGGGGCTGGGGCCCTGGAGCCAGGTGGGGCCGCAGGGTTGGGAGCCGCTGGTGGCTGCAGGGAAGCGGCTGCTGGGCAGTCTGTGGCCGTGAGTGGTCGCCGTCCTTGGGCCTTCGCGCTAGCCGGGTTCGGTCATGCGGCACGTCCTGACACCGACCTGAACCTCCGGGGCTGCGGGGCGTCAAGACACCAGCGAACCGAAAGGAAACTGCTCGATGTCCAGACGCGAATGGGTGTGTTGTGTTCGAGCCGCGAAGATGCCGGGCGTCCGTGCCCTGGCCGCGGACCGGTCCGGTGACCGGCTGTGCCTGGTAGCTGGCCTGCTGTTGGCGGCGCTGGCCGCACTGATGCTGTCACCGCGGGCCGGTTGGGCCGAGGACCAGAAGGTGGCGGTGCTGGTCAACGGCTGTCCGCAGGAGTTCGACCCCGCCGCCTTCAGCCGGGATGGCGTGAGCTACGTGCCCCTGCGCCAGGGTGTGGCGGCGGTCGGCGGCACACTGGAGTGGGATGCCGTCAACAGCCGCGCGATCATCACCTCCGGTACTAAGGTCGCCGTCGTCAACAAGACCCAGGGCCTCATCGTGAACGGGAGTATGTTCATCCCGCTGCGTATGGTTGGAGAGGCTCTGGATTGCCGGGTGAGCTGGGACGGTGCGACGAGGACGGTGCGGATCGAGACCCGCGAGACCGTCCCCGTGCCAACCTGAGGGGGGTAGCTGCTGGCGTGCCGGGTGCACGCTGACCGGGACGAGTGAGACGGGCGCGACGACGAGGTCGCGCCTGTCCGGTTATGAAGCGCAGGTTTGCGCCAACAGCATGGTCAATACGCTTGCCGGGTAGCCGCACACGGCCGGGGCGGGCGTGTCATATTGCCCGTGACGGCGGCATCAGAGACAGAGCAGGTGACTCCATGGTTCAGACAGACTGCGGCGATGTACCGGTCGTCCACGAGGCGGATGTGGTCATTGTTGGAGGCGGGCCGGCGGGCGTCTGCGCGGCGGTGGCAGCGGCCGAAGAGGGGGCCGAAACGCTGCTGGTGGAGCGGTACGGTTTCCTGGGAGGCATGGCCACGGCTGGACTGGTGAACCCCTTCATGCCGTACCGGGCAGGGTCGGAGCAGGTGAACGCGGGAGCCTTTCAGCGCATGATCGACTGGTTCGAGGAGCTTGGTGGGTGGAGCCATCGGCCGAACGCTCCCACGGCCTTTGACCCCGAGGTCGCCAAGCTGGCCCTGGATCTCATGGTGCAGCAGGCCGGGGTGCGGCTGCTGCTGCACAGCTACCTGGTCGGGGCCGAGAGTGCCGGCGGACGGGTCCAGAAGGTGGTGACAGCGGGCAAGAGCGGCCTGCAGGGCATCGCGGCGAGAGTCTTCATAGATGCCAGCGGCGACGCTGACCTGGCGGCGCTGGCTGGCGCTCGTTACGAGCTTGGCCGCCCTGAGGACGGTTTCTGCCAGCCGATGACGATGAACTTCCGCATGGCGGGCGTGGACGAGGACCGGCTGCCCTCCCGCGAGACCATCACCGAACTCTTCCTGGCCGCCAAGGCCCGGGGCGAGATAGACAACCCGCGCGAAAACTGCCTGTGGTTCTTCACCACCCGGCCGGGAGAGATCCATTTCAACACCACCCGGGTTGTGAAGCTGGACGCGACACGCACGGAGGATATGACCGCGGCGGAGCTGGAGGGGCGAAAGCAGGTGCGGGAGATGGTGCGCTTCCTGACCACACGCGTCGCCGGCTTTGAGCACGCCCACCTGTCGGCTCTCCCCACGCAGATCGGGATCCGCGAAAGCCGGCGGGTGGTCGGCGACTACGTTCTCACCACCGAGGACGTGCTGTCAGCCCGCAAGTTCCCGGACGGCATCGCCCGGGGGGCCTATCCGGTGGACATCCACAACCCGGCCGGGACAGGGACGGTGATCCAGCATCTGCCGGCAGGCGAGGCCTATGACATTCCCTATCGGTGCCTGTGTCCGGTGGGGTTTGACAACCTTCTGGTGGCGGGCAGGCCCATCAGCTCCGACCATGGGGCGCACTCGTCGCACCGGGTGATGCCGATTGCGGCGTGCAACGGAGAAGCTGCCGGAGTTGCCGCCGCCCTGTGCGTTGCCGGCCAGCACGACATCCGGGGCATTGCGGTGAGTGAGCTGCGTGCCCGGCTCAAGGCGCGGGGGGCCAGCATCTACGAGCCGCCGGTGACTTAGCGTGCCGTCAGACAGACAGGTGGGGTGTGACCCGGAGGAGTCACACCCCACAGTTGTGTCCGGACGGGAGTTAAGCCGCGATGATGCAAACGGCTTCGGGCCGGGCCGCGCGCAAGACCAGACTCTCCATGAGGATGAACTCATAGGCGTCACCCGCCGGCCCTACAAAGCCAGTCGCCAGGTCCTGCCCGATGACGATGGAAAGGAACTGGGGCCCCACGGCCACCAGGACACCACCGTCCTCCAGGACGGGAGCTTTCACGATGCCGCCGGTCACCAGCATCTGGAGCTGCTGGTACTCGGTCTGCTGGCTGCCGGCATAGACGCGGAAGAGCTGGTTGTACCGGGCCGGAGCCAGCGCCAGGGCATAGGGACCCGGGAAGCCGGCGGCATCAAGCTTGTTCACGGCGGCGAGCACGTCCTCGAAGGCAGCGCCGGGCTCCGCCCAGGCCTTCAGCGGTGTCCGAGACGTGCCGGGCACCGTCAGCAGACCGGGGATGCCCAGGTCGGGCAAGCCGCGGAAGATCAGCTCGTCCTCGCGTCTTGCCGCGGCTACCGCCGCCTGAGCCACAGGCGCCAGCGGGAAGGGGATGCCCGTCTGCTCGAAGTTGGCAATGTCCCGGATGGGGATCGCGAAGCTCTCGCGCAGGGTGGGGACGGGGATGCTGGCACTGAGTCCGACGCCTCCAGCCTGCTCCAGGTCCGTGCCCGTGAGAACCTTGAGGCCCAGACCGTAGGGACCCTCCACGTCGAGCAGTCGCCGCGCCGTCATCTGCACCCGGGCAGCCGCCACTACTGTCTCGTCAATGCGCGCCCAGGTTGCGGCACCAAAGGGCGCGTCTGCTCGTTGCAAGAACTCCAGAGCCATCGTAAGCCTCCTTTACCTGGGATGAGCCGACCAACGGCCTATTGCCCGCGGAGCGAGCCGATGGATGGCGGTGTGGGTGCAGACTCGGTGGTGCCAGCCTCGGCCGACGGTGTCTCCGCCGGGGCGGGAACACCGGCCGCCATGGCGTCCACCTCCGCCGCGCCCTCGGCCAGATAGGTCGGCTCGTCAGGGGCGAGGATCGCCAGCAGTCGCTGGAACTCCCCGGCGTGCACCTTCTCCTCGTTGGCGATGTCGCGCAGCACCTGGGCCGCCAGGGCGTTGTCCGTGGCGTCAGCCTGGGCCTCGTAGAGGTGAACTGCCTCGTGTTCAGCCGCGATAGCCAGACGTATCGCTCGGGTCAACTCGGCCAGGGTGAGCTTGCGGTCGGGTGTCATGCCGGAGAACGGGTTCAGGAAGTCAGGCATAGGGCGAGTCTCCTTTCCCTTGATACTCGGGGGACGTCGGTGTATGACGCTTTGTTCGCGCCGTCAGGACGAAATCCTGCAGCGAATCGGGCAGATCCATCAGGCCAAGCGTACGGTGAACTTCTCAACCATGCGGACCGGCAGGTAGCTTTCCTTTGCCTGACGCAGACCTGGTTCGCCGACGTCCTGTTCGCGATTCACGTAAGGCACATGGGACCAGGCGTGGGCGAGAAACTGCTGATTGATGACCTGGAAGGCGCCGTGGAGATCGGGACTGGCCTTTTCGATGTGGATTACGACGGTATCGGCATTCAGCATTTCGCCAAGAGAGAAGGCCTGCACGCGGTTTCGGACCAGAATACAGCCACCGGTGACCCCCAGGGTCTCGAAGTTAAGCAGCACCTCCTTCACAGCCCGGGCCTCGGCCCGCATGTTGGTGTACAGGTCGCAGTGCTTCTCGTCGCACCACAGGTCCTGCAGGAAGATGCACCCCTCGACCAGGTCGGGAGTCAGCGGCCGGTACTCATAGTCCGTGAAGCGCCTGGTGAACTGCCGGATATGCTTCACTTTGTCGGCATAGCGATCTTCGGGCAGGTCAATGAGGTCGCGGGTCCGGTAGACGTAATCCCAGTTGTCACGGTCGGATTCGATGCTGAACTCGCCGTCTTTCAGGCCCAGGCGCTCGATCTGAGGTCGGTCAATGCGCCACAAGCGGGCGTTGTGGCCCTCGGCCGCCATGAACTCCAGACACTGGCGAACGTGCCCGGCTCCGGCTCCCGGACCCAGAAGGGGCAACAGAAACGAGTCGTCAGGGTCGGCGCGGAGAGCCAGGATGGCCAAGACGTCGTCGGCCATGCGGGTCAGCTTCGCTCCATACGGGTGACGCCAGATGTAAAGGTTAGTGAAGGTCAACTCAGAGGTCTGGGGCTGCAGGTCGTGCAGCAGGGCGTCCAGGACTGGCTTGTGTTGTATGTCAAGGTCTGCCATCCGGGGGAAAAGGGGGATAGAATCCAGCATTGGTGACCTCCTGATCAGACAGGGGCGATGGCCCTTGGAGAACACGAAGGCTTGTGCTACACTGGGCTGCAGTAGCCGCTTACGGAAAACGGGACCTCTGAGGGTGAGGTCCCGCCGATAGAGTTCCTTGCGATGGTGCCGGAGGCCGGACTCGAACCGGCACGGGGTGTAATCCCCGCGGGATTTTGAGTCCCGTGCGTCTACCTATTCCACCACTCCGGCACCCAGGGCGAGTATAGGCGGCCTGTCGGGGCCTTGTCAAGGCAGCGACGGGCTGTGTCCCACGTTACCGGCCGCCCAGGGCACAGAGGTGCGAACCGACATGGAAACGGACAACAACGGCCTGCAGTCGCCTCCAGAGGCAAGCGAGCCAACTTCGCCCCCACCGCCTCCCGCGCCACCCCCACCACCACGCATCCCCGGGTACAGTCCGCCGCCGGGCTGGCAAACGCCGGTGGCCATGGCGCAGCCTGCCAGCGCGCAACGCAGTGGGCTGTCGGCGCTGTGGGTGGTGCTCGTCCTGGTCGTGCTGGGTGCGGTGACGATTGGGGCCCTGATGGTCATGTTCCCCGGCGCTGATGGCGAGGAGGGCGCCTCGCTCCTCGGAGGGGGAAGGGTGGGTGTAATCCCCATCGAGGGACTGATCCAGGACGGGGGACGTGGCGGGCTGCTCTTTGGCTCCTCCGGGGCGCGGGCCATCATGCAGGATATCCGGGCTGCTGCGAAGGATGACAGTCTCGACGCCATCGTCATTCTCATTAACAGCCCCGGTGGCAGTGCCTCAGCATCTCATGCCATTTACCAGGAGATACTGAAGCTGCGGAGGAAAAAGAAGGTCGTAGCCTGCATGACGGACGTGGCTGCCTCAGGGGGGTACTACGTGGCCTCGGCCTGCGACCAGATCGTCGCTGGCGCGGGAACGCTGACGGGTAGCATCGGGGTCATCTTCGGGGGCGTCAGCTACTACGGGTTGATGGAGAAGGTGGGGGTCAGGAACGCTACCCAGACCGCCGGGAAGTACAAAGATACGGGTTCGCCGCTGCGTCCGATGCGACCCGATGAGAAGGCCCTGCTGCAGGGGATGCTGAATGACATCTACGACCAGTTCATCAGCGCTGTGGCCAAGGGCCGCGGCATGGAAGAGCCGCAGGTCAGGAAACTCGCCGAGGGGCGCATTTACACTGGCGCCCAGGCCAAGGCCGTCGGCCTCGTGGACCACACCGGCAACTTCTACGATGCGGTGAAGCTGGCTGCTGAGATGGCTGGCGTCAAGGGTGAACCGAAGATCGAGTACCTGGGGCAACCCGAAGGGCTTTTCGGTGGTGTTCTGGCAGCATCGGAGCACCTGGGCGCGATGCTGGGCCGCCGCTGGCCGGGCCTGGAGTCCATGCCTCCGCGACTCTATGGGCCGATGCTGGTCCTGCCCTATGTCTACGAGATGCTGCCGGCAGTCAGTGCAGCCCAGCCCTGATCCCCGCGCGGGTACAGCGCGGTGGTGGTCAGGCCATCACTCCGGAGCGGCGAAACGCCTTGGCCAAGAAGCTCGTACTCATTGATGGACACAGCCTGATCCACCGCGGTTACCACGCGCTTCCCCCGTTGTCGACTTCCCACGGCCAGCCGACGAATGCGGTGTATGGCTTCGTACAGATGATTCTGCCCCTCCTGGAGGCCGAAAAGCCGGACCAGGTTCTTGTGGCGTTCGACCCGCCAGGACCCACCTTCCGCAGCGAGATGGACGCCAGCTACAAGGCAAACCGGGCCGAGATGGAGCCTGAACTGGCCTCACAGATGGAACTCACACGCGAGCTGGTAGAGGCCCTGGGGCTGGCGAGACTGGAGGTGGCCGGTTATGAGGCGGATGACGTCATCGGAACCGTTGCTCGCCAGGCGGCCGAGCGCGGGGATGAGGTACTCATCGTCAGCGGGGACCGCGATCTTGTGCAGCTCGTGGGGCCTCGGGTGCGAGTCCTGGCCACCCTGAGAGGGGTCAAGGAGACCAAGACCTACGACGAGGCCAGTGTGCGGGAGGAGTACGGTGTTGGTCCGGAGCAGCTTGCGGATGTCAAGGCGCTGGCGGGCGACCCTTCGGACAACATCCCGGGGGTGCCGGGCATCGGGCCAGTCGGGGCGGCCAACCTCATCCGGGAGTTCGGGGACCTGGAGACTGTACTGGCACATCTGGACGGCATCAAGCGTGAGAGTCTGCGCGAGCGGCTGCGCGAGCATCAGGAGCTGGCGCGTCTCAGCAAGGAGTTGGCCCGGATTCGCTGTGACGTGCCTCTTCCTGACCCCGACCCTGACCTATCCTGGCGGCAGCCGCAGGTGCGCGAAGCGCGTCGGCTGTTCGCCCGGCTGGAGTTTGGCAATCTCCTGGAGCGCACCGCTGCCTGGGGATCCGCGTGGGACGGCGAACTGGAGGTCGCCACAGAGGCCGAACTGGCAGCTCTGTGCGCGCGGGCCCGGGACAATGGTCATCTGGGGCTGGCACCGGCGGCCACCGAAGACGGCGAGCAACAGGCGCTGGCACTCAGTGCCGGGCCTGGACGCGTGCTTTTCTGGGAGCTGAAAGGTGGCGATGGGGGGGACATGGGAGGGCTCTTTGCTGCGAGCAGTGCTCCCGGGCTCCCGGAATGCCTGAAGCAGGCATTGGCGGACGGGGCACTGCCCAAGTGGGGCCTGAAGCTGAAGGACGTCTCGCGAATGTTGCGCCCCTGCGGCGTGCGCCTGGCTGGTTACGAACTGGATGCCGAGGTGGCTGACTACCTGCTGAACCCCAGCCGGTCGGACCACAGCGTGATGCTCCTGGCGGCCCGCGAGCTCGGTTGGTGGGTTGGCAGCGATGCGGAGCAGAAGTCGGGACGCCCGGCCTGGCAGGTGCGACCGGCCGTAGAGCTTCTGGCCCTGGAGGAGGTTGAGCAGGCTCTCCGTGCGGAGCTGCGTCAGGCTGATTTGGACCGCATCTTCCGCGAAGTGGAAATGCCTTTGGTGGGCGTGCTGGCCGATATGGAAGAGCGCGGCATCACGGTGGATGTGGCCAAGCTGGAGGCACTCGGGCAGCAGGTGTCGGCATCGCTGGCGGAGATCGCCAGCCGGGTGTATGAACTGGCGGGGCAGGAGTTCAACCTGGATTCGCCCAAGCAGATCGGCGAGGTGCTGTTCGGTGTGCTGAAGCTCCCGAAGGGCAAGCGGACCAAGACCGGTTGGTCAACCAATGCCGACGTGCTGGAGGAGCTCGCCGTCGAGCACGAGATAGCAGCGAGGATACTGGAGCACCGGGAGCTGGCCAAGCTGCGGTCCACCTACGTGGAGGGGCTGCTGCGGGCGGCTGACCCGGAGACACACCGGATCCACACCACGCTGGAGCAGACGGTCACGGCCACCGGGCGGCTGTCCAGCCGGAACCCGAATCTGCAGAACATCCCCATACGGACCGAGCTGGGGCGCGAGATCCGCAGTTGCTTCGTGGCGGCTCCCGGCATGATGCTGGTGAAGGCCGACTACTCTCAGATCGAGTTCCGCCTGCTGGCCCATTTCTGTCGCGATGAGAACCTCCTGCAGGCCTTCCATAGCGGCGAGGATGTGCACCGCCGCACCGCCGCTTTGATCTTCGACGTGGCACCCGGCGACGTGACACCTGACATGCGTCGCGTGGCCAAGACGGTGAACTTCGCGGTGCTCTACGGCATGGGGTCCACCGCTTTGGCGCAGCAGTTGGGCATCAAGCGAACGGAGGCGCAGAGGTTTATCGAGGACTACTTCGCGAGGCTGAGTTCGGTCCGTGAGTATCTGGATAGTGTTGTCGCCGCGGCCAAGGCGGACGGTTACGTCACCACCCTGCTGGGGCGGCGGCGCCCGTTGCCGGAGCTGCACTCCCCTGACCGGCAGGTCCAGGCCTACGCGGAGCGCGCTGCGGCCAATACACCTTTGCAGGGGAGTGCTGCAGATATCGTGAAGGTGGCGATGGTGCGGGTGTCCAATCTACTGCAGCAGCACTACCCTGAGGCAGCCTTGCTGCTGCAGGTGCATGACGAGCTGGTGCTTGAGGCCCCCCGGGATCAGGCGGTGGCGGTAGGCAAACTGGTGGGAAGCACCATGGAAAGTGTAACCGAGCTGGCAGTGCCCCTGGTGGCAGATGTTGCGTGGGGCGAGAACTGGCGAGACATGCAACCCATATAGATAGCGTACCGGCCCCGTGTGGGGCCCCATCAACGTGACGCTCGAGACGGACTTCTCAATCTGCGTTGGCGCCAGGGACGGCGCCAACCACGACCAGGCAAGGTCCGCGGCTACAGAGCGGCCGGAGGGACTTCGATGATGGCGGACGTCAACGACAACGACTTGAAGCAGGACGTGGCCGACGAGGGACAGCAAGCGGAGGATCGTGGCGAAGCAACCATGGCGAACTGGGCTGAGGTGGAGGGAGCAGCGCCCTTCTCGTTCACCCCCGGGGAGATCGTGGAGGGAGTTGTCGTTGGCATCACTAACGAGGGCGTAGCTATAGACATCGGTGCCAAGTACGAGGGGCTGGTAAGCCGTGCGGAGTTCGCCGCCACCGAGGAGCTGCCGGCGATTGACTCCAAGCTGGAAGTCGCCGTGATGAGGATCGATGAGGAGAACGGCGTGGTCCGGCTGTCGAAGCGCCGGGCGGATTTCCAGCGGGTATGGAATGACCTGGAAGAGAAGGCCAGGACCGGCGGTATCGTGGATGCGATGGTGACGGACCGCGTGAAGGGGGGGCTGCGCGTTGATGTGGGTGTTCCTGGCTTTGTGCCGGCCTCTCAGGTTGGCACCCGGGATGTGCGGAGCCTTGAGCGCTTCGTGGGACGTTCCCTGCGTCTGAAGGTCCTGGAGGCGGACCGCAGGTCCAAGAAGGTGATCCTGTCGCATCGCGTCGTGGTTGAGGAAGAACGCGAGAGGCGGCGCGAGGAGACTCTGAGCAAGCTTGAGGAAGGCGCCGTCGTGGAGGGAAAGGTCCGCAACCTGACCAGCTACGGAGCCTTCATTGACCTGGGAGGGGTGGACGGCCTGCTGCACGTCTCGGAGATGTCGTGGTCACGTATCAAGGACCCCAGCGAGGTGCTGCATGTGGGGGAGACGATCCAGGTGACCGTCCTGGAGATTGACCGCGAGAAGGACAAGATAAGCCTCTCCCTGCGCCAGATACTGCCCGACCCATGGAAAGAGGCCGCGCGCAAGCTGCGCCCCGGCCAGTTGGTGCAGGCGCGCATCACCCGCGTGGTGCGCACGGGCGCCTTCGCCCTGCTGAAGGATGCCGACATCGAAGGCTTTATCCCGGTCTCCGAGATGAGCTCGCGACGGATCAGCGACCCCAGCGAGCTCCTGAAGCCAGGCCAGGAGGTGGACCTCAAGATCATGGATATCCGCATCGAGGCCCGCCGTATGACCCTGAGCCTGCAGGCTGCGGAGCAGGAGAGAGAGCGCCAGGAGTACCAGGACTACATGGCCACTCAGGAGCGGGCCACGGTGACGCTGGGCGACAGGTTCGGCGCACTGTTGAAACAGGTGGGCAACGCTGAACCACAGACAGAGGCAGCGGCGAAGCTGGACACGCCCGCGTCCGGGGCTGACGGGCAGGAGGGCGCGGACGCTCCGGAGGCGCCGCCGGCCGCTGGGGATGCTGCGGGTGGCGATCAGTCACCGACTGAAGCCTGAGGCTCCCCCTGTGCTCGTCATTGGTGTCGTGGGAGGTATTGGCGCCGGGAAGACCGAAGTACTGCGCCTGCTGGCCGCCAACGGAGCGGCGACCGTGGCCGCCGATGAGCTGAACCGCGAGGCCCTGGCCCCTGGCCAGCCCGCGCTGGAGCAGGTTCGGGCCGCCTTTGGGCCTGACTTCTTCGATTCGTCCGGGCGGCTGAGGCGGCGTGAACTGGCGAAGCTGGTCTTCCGCGATGACGCGGCGCGCGCGAAGCTCGAAGCCATCGTTCATCCCGCGATGAAGGAGCTTCTGCGGGAGCGCTTGGAGGTGTGGCGGCAGTCGGGGGTGAAAGTGGCAGCCGTGGAGGCCGCTGTGCTGGCCCAGATGGGAGCGTTGGGGATGGTGGACCGGGTGCTGCTTGTGACTGCCCCGGCCTGCTGTCGGGAACAGCGGCTGGTTGATCGAGACAGCTTGGACCGCGCTGAGGTCCGCCATCGGTTGGCACTACACGAGCGTCTGGGGCTGGATAACTGGCCCGCTGACGATATCATAGTGAATGACGGCACTCTCGACGACCTGGCGAGGAAAGTGGAACAGTTCTGGCGCCGGGTTGTTGATTAGGGCTAAGCAGTGGCGGGTAGCGTGGGTCAGCTGGAAAGCGCCACTACCCCGCGCGGGACATGGGCGGCTATGCCGGGCGTCTTGCCAAAGGCCAGGGACGCTGCTATAATCCCGCGGATTGTAATGGTGCGAGTGGCGCTTCCTGAGACCTGTACTGGGCAGGGATGCCCCCTGCGGTTTGGGGAGGCGCGGCCGCTGGCATGAGCGGATGTGCATGTGGCGACCGAGGCTGAAGCCACGGGCGGGGAGGCAAGCCCCGAGCGCCTGTGTTGCGTTCGCGCTTGCCGCACCGGATGGACCCGTGGTCTGGACACCGAACCGCCCTGAGCGCAGCTCACTGAGGGCCGAAGACGACGTTGCACCCGGCAGTCGCCGCCATACTTCTTCGCAGCACCCGCCAAGGGAGTGATTCGGTTGCAGAAGGGCCACCTTCAGCGCACGGTGCCTGTCCTGCTCGTCACCATCCTCGCCTTAGGATTCGTCGTAACCACCGGCTCTGCAGGCCCGGGGAACGGTGCTGCAAGCTCCCTTATTCCCCTTGTTGTGACAACTGCTGCTGACCGCGGGCTGGTCACGCGGCCGATCATCGGCCACGAGCTCCCACCCTTGCCGGTCCTGATGCAGACGCAGCAGAGCTCGGGACCGGACCCCGACTCCAACCTCACGCCCACTGGCGCGGCCAGCGAAGAACTCCAGCCCAACGGGTCGCCCGGCTCGACGCAGAACCGCATCGCCTTCAGCAGCAATGGTACCGATAGTGATGACGACGGTCAGATTGACGCGGTCCTGCCGCCCAACGCCAACCTGAACCTCTGGATCATGCAGTCGGATGGGCAGGCCCAGTACCAGGTGACCAGCATGTCTGGGGACGAGGTCGACCCGGCCTACGACCCCGGTGGCCGCCTGCTGGCTTTTGCGGCGAAGGTCAGCAACGTATGGCAGATCTTTACGGTAGAGATTCGCGATCCCTCGATCATCCGCCAGATCACGTCGGGCCCCGGCAACAAGCGCCACCCCACCTGGTCTCGAGACCGGAACTACATCGTTTTCCAGTCCGATGTAAACGGCAACTGGGACATCTACAAGATCGCCTCGACCGGGGCTGGCAGCCCGGTGCAACTGACGGTCGGCAGTGACGACGACACGGACCCGGCCTACTCGCCCACCAGTGACGTGATTGCTTTCACCCGCAGCAGTGGCGGCGTCAAGCGGATCTACACCGTAGACGGTACGGGGGGCAATCTGACGCCGATCACCAACGGTGGGGGCGATGCGACGGCCTCGGACACGATGCCGGCGTGGCGCCTCAATGGCACCGAGATCGCTTTTGCCTCAAACCGCTTGACCGAGGCCGGCGATACAGTCAATGACTACAACATCTGGCGAATGGCACCAGCCGGAGAGCCCGGCGGTGCCACGGCCACCCTGGTCTCGAACACGGATGTGGCGGATACCGCTGACGACCTCAATCCCACCTACACCCAGGAGATTCAGCGAACACCGACGCGTATCGTCTTTGAGTCCTTCCGAGCGGGAGACCAGCCCGACATCTGGGGTGTGCAACTCCGTGACTGGATCCCGCCGGTCCTGACCGCACTCCCGTCGGTGGACAACCGGCTGCACACGCCCGGCGACGATGTAGTCGTGTCGGCGCCCGTCTACGACAAGGACTCGGGCGTGGCCAACGTTGTGGCCATATTCAAGGACCCAGATAACAAGCAATACGCTGTCTCGACGACGTCCTTTGACAGCAGCATTGACGGCGACCGTTATCTCGAGATTGACTATGCGCCCGTTGGCTCGGTGGTTCTCACCGACGATGACAACGATGGGGTTTACACGGGCTCCTGGACCACTCCCTCGGCCCCCCATGACTACGTCATTGACATCTCCGTGACCGACAACGCCGGCAACTCCATCACGTATGACGATGTCTACGGCTTCAGCACGCGCCAGTTCGCCCCCCGGAATCCGGTTCTCTTTGTGAACGACTACTGCGAGGGACAGCTCTTCCTGTCTCAGCTTGGTTTCAACAACGACTTCCCGGCTGCGTTTCCGGTCGAAAGCTACTACACCAGCAATCCCGGCTTTGCGCCTGATGCGCTTGGGACGATTGACTTCGACACGATCCAGGGCGGTACGCAGGGCGGTTACGACGTCTGGCGCATCATCTGTCGTGGCCCGGTACCGGCCCATGTTTACCAGTACTATTTGCCGACCATCGAGTACCAGTTGGACCCCGCCAAGCTCGACAGCGGCGACACGTCCAGCCTGAAGGCTGAGCGACCGGTGGCGGTGGCGGACCGCGCCGTGATCTGGGCTGCCCCCCACTGTGGCGATGTGTGGATCGCCGACGGGTCGGTGCTGGATGCCTCTACCCAGGCCGACCTGGCGCTGTTCGTCCGTCGGGGCGGTCGGCTGATGATCTCTGGCGAGAACCTGGGGTACGCCCTTACCATGGACGGGACGCGCAGCAACTCGTTCTTCAGCCAGACGCTGCGCGCCACGTACATTCGGGATGTGGCGATTGGGTCGGACTTCGGCTTGGGCGGTGCTGCGGGTGACCCGGTGGCCGTCGACCCCTGGGGCGGAGGCCATGAGGGAAACTGGCCACGATGGTATGACTCCGACGACGCTCCCAATGAGCTGCACACCTGCCGCTGGACGCGGCCGGCCAACCAGCCCTGGTACATGGACTGTGCCGAGTGGTCGCAGCGGCCTGACCTGATCGGCGTGTCGAACGCCATTCAGATCTATGGCTACAACGCCGACGAGAGCACCAGTTTCACGGACCAAGTCGCAGGACTCCGCTACGAGGATACCACCATCGCCAACGGTGGCCGCGTCGTCTATCTGGCGTTTGGCTTTGAGCAGATCCACCGCGGCTACCACACGGTCGACAACTTCACTCACTGTCAGAACCACCGCAGCCACCTCGTGCACAACGCGCTGTGCTGGATGCGCACGGGCGGTTTCCAGGGCCGCGTGGTGTCCATCAGCGATGGTGGGCAACCGGTCAACGATCCCGCCCCCATCGTGCAGGCGCTGCAGGGCGGTCAGGTCGTCTACGCGGTGCGGTGCCAGAAAGACGGCAGCTACATCATGCAGGGGCTGCCGCCAGGCTTCTACACGCTGCGGGCGACCCGGCCGGGCTACGAGATTGACCACGCCGAGGGCGGACAGATCCACGGCGGGCAGGTGCCGGTAATACAGGACTTCGCCATCAAGGGGCTGCAGCCCGGAGCCGTCACCGGGACTGTTACCGCGCTGAGCGACGGGGCCCCGCTGGCGAACGTGCTAGTCTCCATCGCACCGGCGCCCGATGACGAGGGCAACGTGCCGACAGTCCCCGGGCTGCCCAACCCGGTGCGAACCGCCGCCGATGGGACCTATACTCTGCCGTATGTTCCGCCGGGTGACTACATTGTCACGGCAGACGGTGCGGATATTCTCTACGGCAAGGACGATGCGGACGTCACAGTGGTGTCCGGTGACACCGTCACCGCCGACTTCGCATTGGCAGCCGCCGATGGGACCCTGGTGGCGACGGTAACCGACGTGGACACGGGGCAGCCTATCGAGAACGCCAGTGTCGCCGCCGAGGACAAGGCGGGGGTCACCTTCGAAGCGTTCACCGACGAACAGGGCGTGGCCAGCCAGGCTCTCAGCCCGGGGGTCTATACCGTCGTTGTCGCCGGCCCCGGCTACCAGGCGTCAGCAGCGCAGAGCGTCCAGATCTCGCCGGCGCAGGAGACTGCCATTGCCGTGGCCCTCAAGCGGGAGCCGCCGGGAGCGATCACCGGCCGCGTCGTCTCCACCAGCGGCAACTACGTGGGTGACGTCCTCATCGTTGTCAAGTTTGGCAGTCGCGAGATCGCGCAAGCCGTTACGAGTGCGTCGGCCATCGACGCGGCCGGCAACAACTACAAGGTAACCGACGTTCCCACCGGGACGGTGACTGTCAGCGCCTCACGGACCGGCTTCACGGCGAGCCCCGATCCGCACCCTCCGGTACTGGTGCAGAGCGGGCTGACAACCAAGGACGTCAACTTCACGATGAGCAGCCTGCATACGTTCCCACGCGGACTGCAGCTCATCTCGTTCCCGGCGGATTACAGCAACACTGACCCTGCGGACCTGCTCGGCGTAGCACGCAGCCAGTTCAAGATGGCGACCTACGAGACGTCGCGCCAGCGCTATCAGGAATACCCGAACGCCCCTGCGGACCGGTTCCGTGTGGGCACGGGGTACTGGCTGCGGCTTAGCCAGGCCGCGGACCTCTCCGACGAGGGCATGCCAGTGGCCGACCCCGTCGAACTCAACTTGGTGCCGGGCTGGAACCTGATCGGCACACCGTTCAACGAGCGGATAGACTTCTTCCAGATTCGCGTTCGCCGTTCGGGTCAGAGCGTGCTGCAGACGATGCAGGACGCAACCAGCTCCGGTGTCATCGGCTCAGGGCTATTCGCTTATGTGCTCGGCGGCTACCAGAGCGTGGGCACCATGGCGCCCTACATCGGCTACTGGTTGCGCGCCAACGAGCCCTGCACGCTGGTCATCGCCTCGCAGTCGGGAAGCGCCGGGGCTGGCCCGGTGGCTGAACGCCCCGGTGTCCTGACCCCGGAGGGCGGCTGGCTGCTGCAACTGCGAGCTTCGGCTGCCGGCCTGCAAGACACCTCGGCCTACATGGGCGCCGCCCCGAAGGCGACGAAGGGTACTGACAACGGCCTTGACCAGGCCAAGCCGCCTGTACCGGCCATGGGCCCGTATGTCTATGCCGGGTTTGCCGACGACGACTGGTCTTCGGACGACCGGGCCGTTGATGTGCGGGCGCTGAACCAGGGCACGGTCTGGAACGTTCGCGTGCGCACCAACCTCGTTGGCCAGCGGATCGCACTCACCTGGCCTGAGACCGCCGGTCTGCCGGCCGGTGTGCGCCCGGTGCTGACGGACCTGAACACCGGCGAGCGCGTCTACATGCGCACCGCCTCGGGCTATAGCTTCACGGCCCGCAGCGAGGAGCAGAGGCTGCAGATCACCGTGGAACCGGCCGGGACGGGGCAGTTGGTGATCACCTCACAAGGGGCGGTCAACACCGGCGGTGGCGTGAGTGTAGGGTACGTGCTGTCGCAGGCAGCACAGGTTGATGTGGTGGTCACCAACCTGGCGGGTCGCACCGTGCGCCGGATCAGTGCGGGCCAACTCCAGACCGCCGGGCGACACGAGATCTTGTGGGACGGCCGTAGCGATGGTGGCGTCCGGGTGCCCGGGGGGCGCTACTTCGTGACCTTGACGGCGCGGACCCAGGTGGGCCAGGCGGCCCGAGCGATGGTACCCGTATTGTACCAATCGCGCTAGGTGTCAGGATGTTTGTGGATGCACAAGGCTTTGTCAGGCACGAGCCTGATTGAGGCGACGGGGGCTCGTTTACAAGGCGCGAGAGGCTGTGCTATACTGCGGGCCGTGGCCTGACCCGCTCCGCACACAACCGATGGGAGGGAGAGCAACCCCCATGCAGCAATTGCGCAGAAGCACGCTGAGCAGGCTCATGTCTTATTTCGTGGCTATAGCACTGCTTGCTCCCCAGCTGTTCATCGCACTGCCGCTAGCCTCAGCGCAGACCGCAAAGCAGGTCACTGCCGCGGCGGTGATCCCCTTCGAAGACCAGAGCCGCAGTGGCAAGGACTTCATTGCCCGGGAAATGACGTCGGCGGCTGCTCTGGCCTTCGAGGCGACGCGCGAGTACACGGTGACCGCCACGACGGACCTGGAGCGGGAATTGGCCGCCCTGGGGATGGAGCCCCCGCTTTCGAAAGAGCAACAGCTCCGCGTTGGCGAGCGCCTGCAGGTGGAGAAGGTCATCACCGGTGCCATCACCTCGGTCTCCGTGGACGCCAAAACGGGTGCCTGTGCGCTTGGGGCCTGGATCATGATGCTCGACGTGGGGGTCGCCGAGTACCTGGATGGCGCGAGTGTCAGCGTGCGGACCAATCCCATCCCGGGCTGGAGCGGAGACGTTGACCAGTCCATCAGTGAAGCAGTACGTGCTGCCGCAGAACAGGCCGTGGCGACTGTCCTGGGCAACCGGGTGCGGCGTGGGAATGTGGATGCGGTGGATGACCTGGGCTACTCGACCATCAACCTCGGCACCAGCGACGGGCTGGCCCGTGACACCGATCTGTTGGTGATGCGACCTCAGTGGCAGCCTGATCTGGAAAAGGTGCTGCTGCGCCGGGTGGGTGTGCTGCGAGTCAAGGACATAGACGCGAAGTCAGCCCTCTGCCAGACCATCGAAGGCAGCATACCGGCGACCGGCGACAAGGTCTACCGGATGTATAAGCCGATCGCGGTCATGCAGAAAGAGGAGCTCAGCCGCAAGACCAAGGCGACCGGGAAGCTGGTGGCCGGTGTTCTCCTGCTGTTGGGACTCGTTGGCGTCGCGGGCGGACCGACGACAAGCTCCCCGTCCCGCGTGCAGGCGACGCTGACGCAGTCGGCTCCGGGCGACAGCCCAATCGTCAGGCTCAACATCAAGACGGGTAACATCGCCAACACGAACACCCATGGCACCATGATCTTCCGGGCCGCCAACAACCCGGACTTCCCGGCCATAGCCCTGAACCTCATCGACGTGATGCCGGGTAAGATCAACACTTACACGGACGAGGCCTCCCGCCTGTACGTAGTTGAGGACCCGCCGGCGGAGATTACCTTCCAGTACTTCAATGAGGATGGCGATCTTGAAGACGGTTCACTGACGGCAACGTACAACCACACGGCGTTGGTGCAGGGCGGTCGCTACTACTACAAGGTCTGCCGCATCACAGACCCACTCTACCCGCCCGGGACCAATCCTCCGATCGGGACCACCCAGGCTGTGACACTGACAGAACCCAGCATCGAGACCGAGCCGGACTCCCGTATCATCAGCCAACCAAGCCCGCCGGCCGGCCCAGTGACGTTCTTCCTGCCCGCGGTTCAGTCAACGCCGGTTGATGGCGCTGTCAACCAGCCGACCCAAAGCATCACCTTCACCTGGCAGCCGATGACGGGGGCGGACACGTATGTGGTGGAGGTCTTCGGCGACAACGACCCGCAGGGCAAGCTGTCCCCGCTGTACCAGAGTGCAGTCCAGCGGGCCACAGGGAGCGCACTGATGAGTGCGACCATCCGCGGGCCCTTTGCCGCAAACTCGCGATTCTGGTGGCGCGTTGGGTCCCGGCAGTCCACGGACCCGGTACCGCCCTTCAACCAGTTCGTCGGGCGCTCGGGGTGGCTTTACAGCACCATGCGTAGCTTCATTACGGCCGGTGCGCCCCCGGAGCCGCCAGGGACCAGTACCGCCCAGCCGAAGCAGGTACCGGATGTGCACCGCGGTTGGTGGGGCGGGAGTAGAGGTCGTCAGCGATAGTACGTGAGTAGAAGGACGCTGGTCGTAGCAGGTGCACTTTGGATGGTGGTTGCAGCTACTGGCTATGCCGGTGGCACGTGGAGCGTCGTTGCGCATCTGGACGGTCGGGGTGGGCTGTGCGAAGCTGCCAGAGGGTATGCAGAGCAGCTCACAGCAGTTCGCGGGCACCTCGCAAACCTGGCCATACAGATGGTGCGAGAGGCACCAGATGGAACGGCTAGCGTGGTCCGTTGGAAGGTCACCGCTGGTGGTGGGCACAGTGGTCTGAACCGTCCAGAGCCGCTGCCAGTAGGGGAGAGCACGGCCGAGCCGTTGCGTACCTTTGTAGAATGGGCGGGGCAAGGGGCCGGTGAAGGGCCCGTACTGTTCCTGTATCTCGGCCATGGGGTGGGCCTGACTGCAGAACAGGGCCGTGATGGCATCCCAGGTATTCGAGCCCTTCGCCAGGCATTGGAGGCTGAGGTCGGGGACTCGGGGAGGCTGTACGAGGTAGTGGCGCTGGACACTTGTTTCGGCGCTAGCCTCGAGACAGCCTATGAACTGCGTGGTGTGGCCCGCTACCTGACTGCGGCCCCCGGTCTCATGGACAGCCCGGGGCTGAACTGGCGAGAGGCATTCGAGCGGCAGGGGTCTGCGGGTGCCGGCGGTCTCTCCCTTGTGCGGGCGGTGGTTCGTCAGGGCATGGATGGAGGCCGGGCCGACCGGAGAGCGCTTGTAGGCGTGGACCTGGGGCGGACCGAGGAGGCAGTTGCGGCCGCCAAGAGGCTTGTCGCGGCGCTGCGGGACGACATGGGGAGATGCGGTCCGGTGGTCGCTCTGGTACGGAGCCGCACGCTGGACTGGGGGGAGCGCGACGAGTTGTGCGATATGGGGCAATGGGCGGCGGGGATGGCGGCCAACGGTCCCACGTCTCTTGTGCAGGAAGCCGCTGAGGCCACTGCTCAAGCACTCGAAGCAATGGTAGTCGCGAGGTGGATGGGGCGCGGGCTCGACACAGAGAACATGGCACACCCACCCAGTGGCGTCGGAGTGTTCTTCCCGCCATCGCTGGAGAAAGTGCCGACAAGCTACAACGGACAGTTAGGTTTCCCGCGGACAGCGGGGTGGGCTACATTTCTAACCGACTACTGGGACTGGGCGCGGAGCGAACTGCTGGGGACGATCCGAGAGACGAGCGCGGTGGGGTAAGACACGCAACCAAATGGGACGCAACCGACCACCGGACGTTCTCGTCCGGCGGGGAGGAGGTTATTACGTGAGCCTCGAACGCCAGAAACTCTGCAGTTGGCTCGCGAGCGGCTGTCTGATCTTGGCCCTGCTTGTTGGCGTCAGCCTGGGTGCATGGGCCGAGTCCGACGGCCTGGCCGACTTGGCGGGGCCCCTCAAGTCCCTGGCCCTCCAAGCGCGTCAAGGCGCCGCTGTCAGTGCCGCGGCGGCTGCACACGACGGGCTTAACGTCCGCGGCGGTGCTGTCCAGGTCGAGATCCAGTTCCGTAGCGTCGGCGCTGCCGCCAGCACACCGCTGGCGCCGTTCGGTGCCGCGGTGCAGACGCGACGCGATTACCGGGTCCAGGCGTTCGTGCCGATCACCTCATTGGAGCCCTTGGCGGCGCTGCCCGAAGTGGCTTTGGTCCGCCCTCCCGGGGCCATGATCCCCATGCAGGGTTTCGGTGCCGTCACCAGTGAGGGGGTCCAGCTCACGTCTGCGACCGCCATGCACCTGGCGGGTATCACTGGCGCTGGCGTGAAGGTAGCCATCATTGACGTCGGCTATGCCAACCTCAGCGCGACCGAAGTGCCCGTGGATCCGGCGTCCATCGTCAGTTTCCCTGCCAGTTACGGTACCGGCACGTCGTCTCACGGGTCGGCCGTGGCCGAAGTCGTCGCTGACATGGCCCCCGACTGCCTGCTGACGCTCATCGCCGTAGACTCTGCGCTCTCCGCGGAGGACGCCGTTGACTATGTAATAAGGGAAGACTTCGATGTCGTCGTGATGGCCCTCGGGACCATCGAGGGCCCCTTCGATGGAACTCACCCTCTGTCACAGGCTGTGAACCGGGCACGACAGTCCGGGATTCTGTGGGTGAATGCCGCGGGCAACTTCGCGCAGCGGCATTACGAGGGGGTCTGGCAGGACAGTAACGGCGATGGCTACCACGAGTTTGGGACGGGCGGCAAGGACCATATCGTCCTGAATCTTCCGGCCGGTCAGTTCGATGCCACTCTGTCCTGGTTCGAAACGTCCGGCTCGACGACGGCTCGAGACTACGATCTTGTCCTTACGCAGAACACCACGGGCGGGGCCGTGGTCGCGCGGTCAGCCATCACTCAGAATGGCGATGACCTGCCGCGCGAGCCGCTGCGCGCCTACATCGCAACGGCGGGGCTCTACCGACTGAAGATCCAACGGGTCGACAGCGGGCCAAGGGTAGCCGAGCGGTTCCAGTTGTTCACGCCGGCTGTGGACATGGACGCGACGAGCCGGGTCAGCGCCAACAGCCTGGCCATTCCGGCCGAGGCCTCAGGAGCCTTCGCGATCGGCGCCACGCGCGGCAGTGCCAACCCCACCACGGGTCCCCTGGCAGGCATCGCTATTGACACCATCGAGCCTTTCAGCTCGCGCGGCCCCGTTGGCAGCAGCGCGAAGCCCAACATGGTGGCACCCGACAGCGTCGCCACCAGCTTGGCCGCGGGAACTGGTACTGTTGACGACCTGAACCCCTTCCTGGGCACGTCTGCGGCGGCGGCTCACGTGGGCGGTGCCGCCGCGCTGCTTCTCAGCGAGGACCGTTCGCGCACGGCGGAGATGCTGGAGAACGCGCTGCTCAGTTTGGCACTGAAGTATCCCACCCTGCCCCCTGAGGACGTGAACGCCTACGGCGGCGGTCGTCTCAGGCTGCGAGTGGGTTCGCAGACCGATGGTGACGCGCCGGTCGTGACGATCGCCTTCCCGGCCAACAACCAGACCATCACAATCGCCTCGCCGCGCGTGGTGGCTGAAGTCGAGGACGACGGTGCCCTGGACCCTGACACGGTGCAGGTCTGGCTGGATAGCGTCCAGGTCGTTGAGGATGGTGTCGTCGTCGAGCCAGGTCAGGTTACGGACTACAGCTTCGACGGAGATGACGGCTCCCTCACCTTTGTACTTAGTGGTCTGTCTCGTACTCGGCACTCACTCAGCATTCAGGTCTCAGACCTCAACGGGAATGCCTCGGAAGTGGCGGTCTCCAACTTCCGGGTCACAACGCCGGTGATCGCGGCAGGCTTGCGGATGATTACGCTCCCTTACCCGGGGTTGGCCAGTCAGACCCCGGAGGAAGTGTTCGGGGTGCCAGCCGACGAGATCGGGATGGCGCGCTGGGTTCCGAGAGATAGCCGCTTCAGCAAGTACCACGTGTATCCCGATGAGTATGCCTCCTTCGACCCGCCGGACCAACCAGTCGGCCAGCCGCCTGCAGGGCTCGGCTACTTCCTCAGGCTGGGACGCGATGGCGTCCTGAGCGCTACTGGCGCAGGTGTAACGGACCAGAGCTACGAGGTCGCGCTCACCTACGGCGATAGCCCGCCCAAAGGCTGGAACCTTATTGGTAACCCGTATGAGAATCCTGTTGACTGGGGTAGCGTGGAGTTCATCAGCAGTTCGGGGCGTCAGGATCTGCGCGAGGCGATTGACCCTAGCGGTAACCCGGTCACCGATGGCGTTCTGTACCGGTTCGTGAGTACGTCCACTGGTGGTTACTACGCCTTCTCACAGGACCCGACACAAGAGACCCTCCTGCCGCTTCAGGGCTATTGGATTCGGGTGCTGAGGGATGCCACCCTCGTCGTGCACAACCCGGGCGGGACCCAGACCGCCGCTCATCCCAAACCCGCCGCTGCTACGGCCGCGACGACCGAGGGGAACTGGCTGCTGCAACTGGAAGCGCGGGCCGGGAAGTACGAGGATCCGGTGAACTATGTGGGGGTTAGCTCCCGGGCGAGTGACGGCTTTGATGTGGGCCTCGACGTGTCCGAGCCACCGGCGCTGGTAGACACTTTGCGCATGTACCTGCCCAAGCGGAACTGGGGCGAGAACTCTGGCAGCTACGCCAAGGATGTCAGGGGTGGGCAGGCGAGCACACAGGAATGGGATGTGGAGGTCTCGTGCCGACTGAAGGACGTCCCGGTCACTGTGTCCTGGCCCAACATCAACGCGGCGGTGCCACGCGGTGTTGACCTGAAACTGCTGGACGTGGATACTGGGACCACCGTTCACATGCGGACGAGTTCCGGCTACACGTTCAAGCTGGCAGAGCCCGGGGTGCGGCGGCTACGTGTTGTGGCGAGCAAAGAGTCCGCTCCCGTCCTGGTCATGAACAGCCTGCAGGCCGTTCCCGCCGGCCACGGCGTCAGTCTAAGCTACACCCTTAGCCGGGATGCGGATGTTTCGGTAGAGATCCGCAATATCTCGGGCGTACTGGTTCGCGCACTCCCAGCTACGAGGGGCGTGGCGGGCACGACGCAGACGGCAGTGTGGAACGGCGTCAGCGACCGTGGAGTTCGCGTACCGGCCGGCAAGTACTTTGCCCGCGTTACCGCCCGGGCCGCCGATGGACAGACGGCTCAGGCACTCAGGCCATTCACCATCGCCCGTTAGGGGTGCGAGCGCCGAGAGGAGCTGAAACTACGTGCACCGTTACACTAGGTCCCGGCGAGTAACAACCTGGGTGGTGGCGTTGCTGGTGAGCGGGGTCGCGGGAATCGCGTCAGGCGTACTGGCTCAGGCTCCGGTCACCACTGCGGCGGTTCCCCTGTTCCCGGGGGCTCTGATCAGGCTTCATGTCGCGGCCTCCGACCTGCAGACTGTCGGCAGCGGCACCAGCGTCACCTATCAGTACCCCCCCGCGGGGCGCTTCCAGGTATGGACCGACCCACTGGTTCCACGGGGCGGCGACCCTACCCGTTCTGGTGACGAGAACCGCTACATCGCCTCGCTGGTAGACGCCAACAACCACAACAGCTTCTCCAGCAAGGTCACCATTGCGGTAGACGTGGACGAGATGGATCCGGCGCTCGGCTACTACTACGATGTTGATGAGCTGGCGGCTGCTCAGGGCGACGATGCTGACCCGGCCAACCTGATCAACTACTGGCCGGTGCCGCTGCGAGCGGGGTCACGCGACATCACTGGCGAGTTCCGGCTTCCAGTCGCTTTCGACGACGACGACAACCCCACGGAGTACATTCGGGTGCGCCAGGTGACCACTGTCATCGGCGACACCGTGCAGTTGGAGTGGATCGTCTACAACACCTCAACCGCGCAGCATACGGTGGGCCTGCGGGTCTGCGTGGACGCTCAGTTCGGCGGCGGCAGCCCACAGGACGGCCAGCCGATCTACTTGCCCGATGGCCAGACCATTGACGCTGAGACGATGATCCCCGACCCCCAGGGCGGTAACCAGATCCTGCCCACCCAGTGGCTGGCCTATGACGATCCCAGCAATCCCAACGTGGTTCTGCGCGGTGTGGTGAGTGGCTTTGAAGTGACCAACCCCGGCACCGCAGGAGCGTCCGCGGGACTTCCGAGCAACATCGCCTGGGGCCAGATGCGGAACATCGGCCAGCCCAATCAGTTCTTCTTCCAGCCGAACCCGCAGGCCAGTCTTGTGAATGAGGACTGGGGCTACGCCGTGACCTGGCTGCCCGTGGAACTGGGCCCTGGGCAGTCACGCCGATTCGTGACCTTCTATGGCATGGGGTCCTCCGCTGCCGACTACGACCCGCCCTATGCTATGATGGCCTATGCGCCGTTCTTGCTCAAGTCCGCTGAGGGCGACGACCCGGCCACCACTGACACGGTAGAGTCCTACTACTACACCGACCAGGAAGGCCGTTCTCCGTTCCCGCTGTCGGTGTTCATGGACAACTTCGGTACCTCTTCAATGCTTGACGCAAGTGTGCGGGTGCGCCTGCCCCTGGGATTGGAGCTGGTATCGGGCGAGAGCCTGACGAAGTCAGCGGGGACACTGCAGCGCAATGAGATCGATAGTGTGACGTGGAACGTGCGCGCGACTGCTGTCAGACCCGGCCGCGCGTCGGTCAAGTTCACCGGTCCGCGGGGCAAGGTCCTGGAGCGCGACGTGAGCATCCCCGCGCTGCCAGTCCTCAATCCGCTGCCGGGATCAATTAACGGTCTCGAGATGATCTCGATCCCCTACGAGTTCGCGAACACCGATGCTGAGTGGGTGTTCCAGAGTCTGGGTTCATTGGTACCGGGCGGGCCGGCAACCCTGGTGCGCTACCATCCGCAAGAGGGCTATAAGTTCTTCCCCAACGCGTTCAGCGCGAATGTCGTGCCGGGCGTGGGCTATTGGCTGCTCAACCGCAACCGTGAAGTTGTCAACCTGCCCAGCGACGCAACCCCACTGGATGAGGCAGTGAGCGTTGACTTGCAGGCCGGCTGGAACCAGATCGGCAACCCGTTCCTGGTCAGCATGCGTTTCGACCAGGTCCGCGTATTGCCGGCGTCGGGCGGTGAGTGGTCGTTGCAGGAGGCCGTCTCGCGCAACGTGCTGCAGCCCACCCTCTTTTCCTATGATCCAGCCAGCAACCAGTACGTCTGGGAACTCGAGCTGTCAGACACGCGGCTCGACCCCTACGTGGGGTATTGGGTCCTGATCCGCGAGGACTGTACGTTGCAGTTCCCGCCGCCCACCATGGCCACTCCAGCAGAGGCCAGTCCGGAGCCGACTGCAGCGAAGAGTGCCACGAATCCCGGTGATTGGCGCCTTGGGGTCGTTGTGAGCACACCGGGGCTGTCCAGCACCGCGCAATCTCTGGCGGTTCACGCGGGAGCCAGCGCTGGCCTTGATCCCCATGACGTGGTGAAGCCGCCGTCGCCCCTGCGCCAGGATCAGACCTACCTGCAGTCAGCGCTCTACTCGGGGCAGAACGCACTGGGTATGCCCTATCTGGTGGACACCCGGGGGCCAGTATCGGGCAAGCAGACCTGGAATCTGGTCATCAAGACGAACGTGGCCAACCAACCGGTCACGGTGAGCTGGCCGGCGCTGCAGGGACTGCCTCGTGACATGATCGCGACGCTGGTGGACCCGGTAACCGGACAGCGGCAGTACATGCGCACCACCAGCAGCTACACTTTCCGGACCTCGGCGGAACCCACCGAGCGTGTGCTCAAGATCGTCGTACAGCCGCGACCGGCCGGGGCACTGACAGTCAGCGGTGTCACCGCGGCCGCCGCGGGCCAGGGCAGTGTCGGGATCACCTACACCCTGAGCGCCGACGCAGCCGTTGACATCCGGGTGCGCAACATGGCCGGGGTCATCATCAGCACACCCGCTCGGGGCGCGCTGGCGACAGCAGGGAGTAACACCTTACTGTGGAGCGGGCAGAGCGACCGGGGCAGCGCTGTGCCGAACGGTCGTTACCTGTGCGAGATCACGGCCCGGTCCGTCGTGACGGGCGAGGCCGTCAGCGTGATCGCTCCGCTCGAGGTGCGGCGCTGAGCGGGTCTCCGCGTACGCCGGTGGAGATGCCAGTCAACAACACTAAGCGGGCCCAAGCCCAGACTTCGCGAGGAGAACACCAGTGATGAACTCCATTCGGACACACCGCCACATGCGCAGGTTGAGCCTGGCTATCGCTGTAGTCATGGTACTGTCCCTTGTGCCGGTGAGCTTTGGGCCCGCCCTCGGCGATGGCGCCAAGAAGTCAGTGCTCGTATTCCCGCTAACCAACGCTGCCGAAGGGGCACCCGCGGACGTCGGTCGCAGCGCGGCCACGGCCCTGGCCCTCGCGATCAGTGACATCCCTGGCTTTGAGGCAGTCCAGTTCTCGACTACCTCCGCGACGGTGCGCCGAGCCGTCAGCGAAGGGCGCTTGAGGCAGATCGACATTGAGGATGAGAGTCGCGACCTGGGAAGCAGCCTGACCATCGGCAAGGCTCTGGGCGTGGACTACATCCTGACCGGGAGCGTACAGTCGCTCGTTCAGCACGACGACCCGATATCCATTGACATCATGCTGTCCGGGCAGGTCTACGACGTGGCGGCGAGCGTCGACCCCGACACAG
>JABLXH010000056.1 GCA_013178155.1 Armatimonadota bacterium
ACCGTCGCACGGCGGCAGGGTTCATCACGTCAATGAAGCTGGTATCAGCCTCCAGGGTGAAGGCGAGAATCTCGCCATAGGGGGTAAGCGCACTGGCCAGGTCCCGGGGGGCGATGGGTTTCGGCATTCCGGTCTCGGGCAGCCCCAAAGCGGCCACGAGGTGCGCCGGGACGTGAGTGGCGCCATTGGGCAGGCGATGGGCTACGAGGCGAAGTCGTGCCAGCTCTGGATGGCCGGCCAGCGCGTGTCCCTGGGCGCTGCCGCTTGGCCACCCTCCCTCGTCGTAAAGCCAGCACAGCAGACCATGGTCACGGGCTGCCTCGGCTGCCACCCGAACCAGTGCGAAGTACTCGTCCGAGAGATAAGGGGGCGAGATGCCCTGCAGGAAATCCCCCAGGCGGAAAGCCTCGCCCATCGGGTGGAGAAAGAACCCGCCGCAGCCCTTGGCCGCGAACTCACCCACACCCTCGCGGACGCCTTCGGCCGTGATATCGCCATTCCACAGCCAAAAGACCATCGGCCGGTAGGCCGCTGGCGGTTTGGCAAAGAGCGTGGACAGGTTGGCGTAATCCATGGGGCCTCCAGGGCCTGTTGCGCTGCAGGCGGAAGTCCATTATGGCGACGGCTGCTCCGGCCGTCAATACCGCAGCGAAGGCCACCCTACAGCGCCGCCGTGCACCCTACTGATAGACCTGGAAGGTGTCCAGTACGGCCTTGAACTCCTGCAGCGACTTGCTGCGTTGACCCTCCGGGCTGATCATGGTGACGCAGAAGCCCTTGCCGCGCCACACCATCATCAGGAATACCTTCTCCTGGCCGTTCTCGCTGAAGGAGATCATCTCCGCCGGGTTCTCGCACAGCGTCGCTTCACTTCTGGCGAGGCCGGGCTTGCCCTCCCATGACTTGGCGTAGTACTTGGTGAACTCGTCCAAACCGACCCCTTCGGGCAGCGGGTAGACGTCCACCCCGACCACCAATCTGACTTTGGCCACTTCCGGGCCGACCAGGAAGAGCTTGGTTCCCGGCCCCTCGTCCTCCATCTCCTTGACGCGCTCCCACGTGTCGGGCACTACCACGCGGAAGTCGTCCAGAGCCAGAGTGCCGGGCTCCGTTGGCTCCGACCCATGGTCGGGAACCTGAGCCTGGGGCAGCGGCGTGACGTCGCTGCGGGCCGTGGTGTCACTGGCAGGGCCCCCCGAGTCGGCGCCGGGCCGCCGCATCATCACAATGGCAATGACCAGAATCACGACAGCCAGGAGCATGATCAGGAAGCGGAGCGCCTGCGCAGGCACACGCAGACCGGTGAGAGTTGAGGGCATCTTCAGTTTCATCGAACTACATCATCTCCGCGGCGGCGCAGGGCCTGTCATTGGATGGGTTCGGATGGTCAGAGCAGGTGCTGCAGGGTCAGGTTTGCTGCCCAGAAGGCGCCCACGATGTAGGGCAGGGCGCGGCTCAGTGCCTTGCCGCGCACCCACGCCGGGAGCCACTCGCGACCGCTGCACAGGCCGTAAAGGCCGCCCAGAAGCGCGAGGATAGTCAGGACAAAGCCCGCGGGCGCCATCAGGTTGGCCCGCCCGGCGGCCACGAGCTGACCTCGCGCCATGTGGGCGAAACCAGTCGTCATGCCGCAAAAAGGACAAGGCTCTCCGGTGATCAGGTGAAACAGGCAGGGCGGCATCAGCAGCCGCTGGTGGGTCCCGTAACCCCGCGGGTCAGGCTGGACGACGAAGGACGCGCCCAGGATGACTGCCGCGATCAGGACAGCCGGCACAGAGTTGCGGCGCACGGTCTCCGGCGACGGACCGACTGCCGACGGAGCCGATGCGAGGGACTGGCAAGACACTGGCTCGTCCATAGGCACTGCAGTGCTATTCCCCACCGTCAGACGCGTCTCCTGCCGCCCCCAGCGGCAGGATTCGGGTCCTACGGCGCCGAAAGGGGCCATCTGCTACCAGACCGCGCCGACGGCGCGAACCGGAGGCTGCGCCATGAAAGTTCATATCATCACCGACCTCGAAGGTCCGGCGATGATCAACCGCTTCAGCCAGACACGGGACGTGACGCCGGAGGAGAAGGCGCGGTCGGAGTACTTCCTGACCGGTGAAGTCAACGCCTGCGTGGACGGTATCCTGGACTTCGACCCCGGAGCTGAGGTGGTGGTCTGGGATGGGCACGGTAGCGGCGGCATTGACGAGATGCGTTTCCATCGGCGGGCCAAACTCATCGCGCGCGGCCCCATCCGGCCCCCGTACGGGCTGGATGAGAGCTTCGATGCGCTGATGTTCGTCGGCCAGCATGCCAAGATGGGCAACCGGGGGGTGCTCTGCCATACCTACTCATCCAAGACCATCGAGTATTACAAGATCAACGGCATCGAAATGGGGGAGTTTGGCTGTCGCGCCCTGATGGCTGGGACTCTCGGCGTGCCCACGGTTTTCGTGAGCGGCGATGATGTGACCGTCGAAGAAGCCCGGGAACTGGTGCCTGACATTGTGGGCGCAGTGGTGAAAAAGGCCCTGGCACGGGAACTCGCCATCCACCTGTCGCATGAGGCCGCCTGCGAGCTCATCCGCAGCCAGGCTGCGGAGGCCTGCCGCCGCGCCCGGGACATTCCCCCGTACTATCTCCCTGGGCCCTACACCCAGGAAGTGCGGGTGCTGGAGGGTATCAGCATCCAGGGCTATCTGGACGGCGGCTGGGAGTACGTGGACAGCCGTACCGTCCGCAAGACACGGGAAGACATCTGTGAACTGAGCATCTAGGAGGAGCCAACCGCCTTGCCTGAGGCCCTGCCACCGACACTGGAGTTGGTGCCCGCAGCCGGTGGATATGTGCTGCGACTGCTGGACCAGACGCTGCTTCCCAACCAGGAGGCCGTCCTGGAGTTGGTGACGGTGCCACAGGTGTGTGAGGCCATCCGCATGCTGCGTGTGCGCGGCGCTCCGGCCATCGGCTGTGCCGCGGCTTGTGGCGTGGCGGTTGCGGCGTCACGTAGTCAGGCGACGAGCCTGGACGACCTGCGACAGGAGCTTCACGAGGCTATCCGGGCTCTGGCTGCCACCCGCCCCACGGCTGTCAACCTCTTCTGGGCCCTGGAGCGCATGCGGGCCATCGTCGAGAACGGAGACGATGTTGCCGAACTCGTCGCGGCCTTGGTCAGCGAGGCCCAAGCCATCATCGCCGACGACGTGGACCGCTGTCGCCGCATCGGGCAGCACGGGGCCACGCTCATACCCCGCGGCGCTCGCATCCTGACGCACTGCAATGCCGGGGCCCTGGCCACCGCGGGCTATGGTACCGCGCTGGGCGTGATCCGGGCAGCCCATGAACAGGGCAAGGTGGCGCAGGTCTGGGTGGACGAGACACGGCCCCTGCTGCAGGGCGCCCGGCTGACGGCCTATGAACTGCAGCGGGAAGGTATCCCTTGCACAGTGATCTGTGATAACATGGCCGCGAGCCTGATGGCGCAAGGCGGGGTAGACTGCGCCGTCGTCGGGGCCGACCGCATTGCCGCCAATGGCGATGTGGCCAACAAGATCGGGACGTACGGGGTGGCGGTGGCCTGCCAACACCACGGGCTGCCGCTGTATGTTGCGGCTCCGCTCTCGACGGTAGACTACGATTTGCGAGACGGCGCCGCTATCCCCATCGAACAGCGTGACACCCGCGAGGTTGTCCATCTGGCGCACCTGAGCGAGAAAGCTGTGGTGCCGGACGGTGTGGCGGTCTACAACCCGGCCTTTGACGTGACACCAGCAAAGCTGGTGACGGCCATCGTAACCGAAGCCGGGGTCGTCCGGGCCCCGTATGTGACGGCTCTCGGAAGGCTCAGACAGCAGCAAGCAGGTGCCAAAGGGTGAGACGAGGGGCCTTGGCGTCATGAAGATGGAGGCTTGGCGGGCTTTGGCGCAGGTGGCGGCATGGACGATCGGGGCCGGCGTGGGGTGGGCCGCGGGTGACACTCCCCGTTCGGGAGCGCCCCGCATGACCAGGTTCCAGCTTCGACGTTTCAGCCCCGACGACCTGCGGTGGCGGGACATTGCCGACCAGCCCTACAGCGCCCACTTCCGCCGGTCGTACCACTACCAGTACGAACTGGCAAACCTCGACCTGACCTGGAATCAGGATGGGGCAGTCCCCGGGGGGCGCCTGGTGGCGCGGCGCCTGAAGCCGAACTTCGCCTACCAGCTAAAGCTCATGGGGAGCCGGGGGCTCTACGGTCCGGAAGCCCGGGATAACGAGTGGGACCCGCGAGCCTGGGGCAGTTACCAGTTGGGCAAGCATGGGCGATGGTGGTGCGAGGAGTGCGACTGGAATGCCTACGACGGCGATGTCGCCTGGCACATCCGCCGAGGGCACACCGTGGTGGGCTACATCGTGTTCGACTGGTTCGTTACCGACGCGACCGGGTGTGCCGACGTCAGCTTTACCGTCGAGAGCAGCTACCACGTTCTCTGGCACACGGGTCAGCGCAAGCCCGGGCGCTACGACTCGAGTCTGCGCCGATACTACATCGAACCGGGCGACTATGCCTATGGCCCCCGCGCTGCGACCAGTCCGCGGCAGGTGCAGCTATTCGCTGAATGGGAGACCGGGCGTCCCCTGCCAGGCCAACTGCAGCTACCTGCCGGAGAGTATCAGGTCTTTCTGAACCTTACGGAGGAGAGCTTCCACGCCAGTTCGGGAGATGGTGGTGGGCACTGGGCGCAGGTGCTGCAGGCGCCAGTGCGCTTCACGGTGCTGCCCGCCAGTCCCGACGAAGCTCTGCCCTTGTGGTTTGCCTTGAGGCTCTGGCTGGGCCAGTCCTGGGAGCGCACGCGAACCACGTTGCTGGCAGCTCTCAGACGCCAATAGGAGACGCATCGCGGCACGCCCCTAAAGCAACTCAGCCACGCTCGCCAGCACATGGTCCGGTCGCGCTTCGTCCGGCGCTGCGGCCAGACTCGCCGCGTCGGTCACCCCGGTCATGACCAGGGCGGTGGCTAACCCTGCCCGTCGCCCGCAGACGATGTCGGTCATCAGCCGGTCGCCCACCAGGAGACAGTCATGGGGCTGCAGGCCCAGCCGCTCCAGGGCCGCCTGGGCAATGCCCGGGTTGGGCTTCCCGGCCACGAAATCCGGCGCCCGGCCGCTGCAGGCCTCCAGAGCCGCTATGAGTGCCCCACAGTCAGGTGCCAGACGCCCCCCGCCCATGGGACAGGCCACGTCCGGGTTCGTGGCATAGAAGCGGGCACCGGCGCAAAGCGCCTGCAAGGCGGCATCCAGCTTGGCGTAGGTGAAACCACGGTCCCAGGCGAGCACCACTACCTCGGCCTCCCTTGGCTCCTCCACCAACTGGCAACCGGCGGCCTGCAGGTCTTGGGCCACCTGGTGCTCTCCGACAAGGAGAACCCTCGCCGCGGCGTGATGGGCACCCATGTAAGCGGCCAGAGCCAGCGATGAGGTAAGGACCTCCTCCGGGGCGGCGGGGATGCCGAGGTGGCTGAGCTTGCGAGCGTACTCCCTGGGGCTGTAAAGAGGCTTGTTGGTCATGTACATGACCTTCGCCCCCCGGGCCTTCAGCCGGGCCAGCGCCTCCTGAGCGCCAGGGATGAGCTGGTCTCCGAGGTAGAGTGTGCCATCGAGGTCAAACAGATAGCCGTGGTAGGGCGGTAGACTGGACAGACTGGTTCACCCCCTGGAGAAGGCGCAACGACACGGCCAGGGATCGGGAAGGCTGGCAACCACTTCCATCAGCACCCCTGCCAGGGTCGCGAAGCAGGCGCTGGCCGTGGCTGAGATCTGCTGCTCGTTCAGAGGCCCTGTCGCCAGGCCAGCGGCCAGGTTGGTAACCACGCATACGCTGGCATAGCAGATACCGGCCTCGCGGGCCAAGACGACCTCCGGCACGCCAGTCATACCGACCAGGTCCGCACCCCACTGGGCAAACATCCTGATCTCCGCTGGGGTCTCGAACCGTGGGCCCTCGGTGCACAGGTAGGTAACACCCTCGGCAACGCTGACGCCGTGGGTCTCCAGACCGTGGCGCAGCGCCTGGCGCAGACTGGGGCAGTAGGGGTCAGTGACGTCGGTGTGGACGACTTGCCCGTCTGTCCCATCGTAGAAAGTCACGGCCCGCTGTCGGGTCATGTCAATGAACTGGTCGGGCAGAGCAAAGCTGCCCACTCCCAGGTCCGTCCGCAGGGAGCCTACGGCGTTTGTGGCCACCGCGGCGCGACAGCCCAACTGCTTCAGGGCGCTGACGTTAGCTCGATAGTTGATGCGGTGGGGTGGCACGCGATGGCCAGGCCCGTGACGCGGCAACACAAAGACTGTCCGGCCAGCATCCTGGTGTCGCCACAGGAGCGTCTCGCCGTAAGCTGTGGCCACGCTCTCCAGGTTATCGCCCTCCAGCAGCTCCCCCAGGCCGGTACCCACGATGATGGCGACGGACATACGCTCCTCCGGATGCTGATGTGGCTCGTTTCCCGCCCCTACCCGCGAATCCTCCTGTGCGTTGACAGCGCGTGTCACCTCTCGTATGCTGCCAGAGACAGCCCTTTGCCGAAGGAGTGAGGCTCCCATGGATGTCCCGTTACTGCAGAAGCTGCGTCACCAGACCATCGTTGCCAATGGCGCCATGGGCAGCATGCTGGCGGCTAAGGGCCTGCGCCTGACCAATAGCGCCCTGGCCAACGAGGAGAACCCGGACGTAGTGAAAGGGATCTTCGCCGAGTACCTGGAGGCCGGGGCAGAACTCCTGCAGAGCAATACCTTTGCCGCGAATGCAGTCATGTTGCGGCACGCTGGTCTGGAGGCCCGCCACGACTCTCTCAACCGGCTGGGGATGCGCCTTCTGCGGGAGGTGGCCGGCGACGCTGCCTACGTGGCGGCTAACCTCGGTCCCACTGGGGAGCTGCTGGACCCACTGGGGCCGCTCACGGAGCCAGAGGCGCGCGAGGTCTTCCGTCGGCAGGCAGAGGTGCTGCTGGCCGAGGGCGCCGACCTGGTGCTGTTGGAGTCGTTTGAGGCCCTGGACGAACTCGCCGCGGCGGTTGCTGGAGTGCGCGAAGCCGGGGGGCAGGTGCCAGTGGCGACCACCTTTTCGTTCTCCCAGCCCAGTGGTCGCAGCATGATGGGCGTCAGTCCCGCCCAGGCTCTGGCCACGATGGTCGAGCTGGGGGTTGATGTTGTCGGGGCCAACTGCGGCCTGCCGAGTACCACCCTGGCTGCCGTGCAAGAGATGGCTGCTCTGACCGACTTGCCGCTGATGATGCAGGCTAACGCCGGGGTGCCGCAAATCCGCGGCGGCGAAACAGTGTTCTCCGGCTCACCGGACGACTCAGCCGAACTGGCGCGGCAGGCTGTGGCGGCAGGTGTGCGTATCATCGGCGGCTGCTGCGGCACGACGCCGGCACATATCGCGGCCATTGTGCGGGCGCTGGCGTAGATGCTCTGCGGCCGGCGATGGCGCTTTCGCCCGCGAACGGCTGATTGCCGCTACCAGGCGTTGCGCCATGGGCTCGAACCCGTGAAACCCCAATCCAGGAGGTCACAGCCGATGCTGGCCCCCAAGGCGGCCGTCGCTGCACTTCTCGCCCTGCTTGCCCCTCTCGCACTGGTGGGTGCCGAGGACCTGCAACCATGGCAGCGTCCGGGCAACCAGGCCGGAGAGGAGGTCCGCGGGCCCAACGGGCACATAATGGTGTGGGTGCCCCCAGGGGCGTTCCTGATGGGATCGGACGACGGCACGGAAGACGAGCGCCCGGTGCATCGGGTCCGTATCAGCCGGGGCTTTTGGCTTAGCAAGTTCGAGGTGACCATCAGCCAGTGGCTTCGTTACTGCCGTGAGGCCCAGGTGCTGCTCCGGGTTGACATTTTGGCGCCGGCCCTTGACTACCCCATGTCGGGCGTGAGCTGGCACGATGTGAAGGCCTACTGCGACTTCTATGGGTTGAGCATGCCGACGGAGGCGCAGTGGGAGTGGGCGGCGCGCGGCCCTGACGGTCGCAAGTACCCCTGGGGCAACTACTGGGACGAGACGCTGTGCTGCAACAAGGCCAATCCGGGGCCAGAGGGCTTCACCTGCCCGGTAGGTGCCTTCGCCGGTGACGTCAGTTGGTGCGGCGCCCGCGACATGGCCGGGAATCTGGCGGAATGGTGCCTGGACTGGTACGCGGCGGGCTACTACTCCAGTTCGCCAGACACCGACCCGCGCGGGCCGGAATCCGGCGAGGAGCGCGTGCAGCGCGGCGGGTACTGCTGGGCTGACCCCGAGGACTGCCGCGGCGCCCGCCGTTCCAGTGACGACCCGGCAAACGACGGCGGGTCGGGCACCGCCCGTCCCTGCTACACACCGTGACGCTGATCAAACGGTCGCCATACTGGCTGGCGGAGGCATGGCATGGAACGGACCGCGCTTCTGGCTATCTTGTCGGTTCTGGTGACATCTGCCTGGTGCCAGGAGGAAACAGGTGTGCCCAAACCCTACCGCACCTCTCCGGAGCCGTGGATCGGCCCCGCACCCGTTCCGGTGATGGAGCAGGTCTTCTGGGTCCAGTTGGACCTGCCGCCCGGCGCAGACCTGAAGGTTGTGGCGCCCGACGGGGTGCGGCTGCTGGACCAGACCAAGCCGGGTGGCTCCCGTCCGTTCACGCGCCTGTACTTCCGCGCGGCCCGCGGTGTGGCGGGCGAGAGCATTCGCATTTCGGGACCCGCGGGGCAGCATTGGACGGTGCCACTGCGCGTCTTGACCTACCGGGAGGACATTGAGCAGCAGGTCAAGCGGATAACCACTTGGTCGCCGCACGCTCGCAAGCTGGGCCGCTCCTACTACACACCGGAGACGCTGGCTCTGGCCCAGGCCCACTACGCGGCCTCGCCCGACCTGCGAGAAGCGCTGGCTGCCCCTACGGTGTTTGACGAGCTGAACGACGCGGAGCGGTTCGCGTGGCTGCCCTCCTGGGATGTCCCCCGGCAGTGCTACAGCAACTGGCCTTGCCCCCACTGCGGGGAGACCATCTACGCCCGGAACGCCTTCTACCCGTGGGTCTATGGGCCTCGTCGCAGCTTCAAGTGCAAGTGCCCGGTCTGCGGCGAGCTGTTCCCCAGCAATGATGTCACTCAGGACGACTTCACGAGCGGCCCGTACCCCGATGATGGGTGGGGCTGGGACTGGGGAGGGCAGCAGGAGCGATCCCAGCACGCCGGGTGGGTCGCCTACCACAACCACCACATGCTTTGGGAGTACACCGGCGCGACGCTCCAGCGGCTGGGTGAACGGTACTTGCTGACCGGCGATGAGCTAGCGGCCCACATCGTTGGCGTCTTGCTGGCCCGCTTGGCGTACATCTACCCCGGCATGGATATGCGCTGGCAGCAGGTGCGGCCGGAGTACCTGCGCAACGGGCGGTTGCTGTTGGATGGCAACTGGGAGCGCACAGGTGTGCTGATCCAGGCCTGCAAGGCGTACGATGCCGTGTTTGACTACCTGGACCGCGATACAGCGTTGGCCGACTTCCTTCACACCAAGGATCCGGCGATCAACACACCGACCGACGTGAAGCGTCTGATCGAGCAGTACCTCATCCAGGTCTTTGGGGCCGACTGGCTGGACCGGCGCCTGCCCGGTGGAAACCAGGGGGCCAGTGAGACGGACATGGCCGCCTTCGCTGTACTGGCCAACATGGGGCCGGTGTCTGACCGCTGGCTGAAGGAGCTTTTCACCCACGCCTACAACAGCGGCATCAACCGTGGAGGGTATGACGACGAGAACCTAGTCAACAAGCTGACCCGTGACGGTATCACGCTGACCAACGGCTTCAACTACGCTGCCGGGTACCTGACCGCCAAGTCCAACATGGCCGAGACACTCTCGCGGGTCACGACGGGGCCCTGGTCTTCGCGCGCTAACCTGTACGATGAGCGGCTCTATCCGAAGTTCCGGGCGGAGTTTGACACCTGGCTGGAGATGCTGGCAGCGGGGCAATGGGCGCCGTGCTACGGTGACGATGGCGACGCCCGGGGCGACCGTCGCCCGTCTGGCATGGCGGCCTCCATGCGCACCGAGTATAGCCGGGCCTACCGCCGATGGCCGACCGACAAGCTGGCGCAGGCGCTGCTGGCGGCGGGGCCGGGTACCCCGACGCTTACCGAGCCGGACGTCTGGCCCCAGGTGACGGCCCAGGCAGAGAAGCTCCCGCCGCTACCACCGCTGGGCAGCCGCGTGCTGGACGGGGTCGGGTTTGTGTTCCTGGAATCGCGGCCCGACGCAGCGGAGCCGGCCCAGCGCGCCGCAGTGGCTCTGCGCTACGGCCCGGGCCGCGGGCATAACCACCACGACAACCTCCACCTGGACCTGTGGGCCTTTGACGTCCCCCTGGCTCCCGACCTGGGGTACCCCTGCTGGACCCATCCACTGGGCGCCACAGGGGCTACGGTCCATCATAACACGGTGCTGGTGGACCGTAAGACGCAGTACACCAACGCCACTTCCCGCGGCGACCTCGAGCTGTTCGCGGGGGCTCCGGAGGCAAGCTACGCCGAGCTCTCGGCCCGGCCCCAGAGCTTCCCCACGCGGGTATACCGCCGCGCCGTCTGCCTGGCCGATGCGCCAGGGGGCAACGTCTATGCGTTCGACGTGTTCCGAGTTGCTGGTGGCACGAGGCGGACCTACTGCGCTCACGGGCCAGCGCTCCGGGAGTTCACCAGCAGCCTGCAGTTCGGCGCTCCCCAGCCGGCCTTCGAGCTGGACGGCGTAAGCCCGGAGGGAAACAACATACTCGAGCCCCAGGAGGCCGCCAGTGACGGGGCAGTGTGGGCCGACTGGACCCACGACCAGAGCGACACCCACCTGCGCCTGAGCCTGCTGGGGGCTCCTGGACGCCGGTACTTCACGGCGAAATACGGCAAGCCGGACTCCCCGCCCATCCGCTTCTTTTTCCCGGAGGATGAGGCGGCTGATGGCGCCAGTGAGTTTGTGGCCCTCTGGCAGCCCTACCAGGGCCAGCCCTTTGTTGAGAGTATCGAACGCCTGGAACTGGAAGCGGCGGGTCCCGAGAGCGAGTTCCGCCCCTTCGGCGTGCGAGTGACGCTGGATGGTGGGCAGTTAGACACCTTCCTCTATGGCGGCGACCCGACGGCGACCCTGCGGGGGGACGGGTTCGAGTTCCAGGGCAGCTTCGGGTACTGGTCCGAGCAGAATGGGCAGCTCCGGTGCCTTCACCTCGTGGATGGCCGGCGGCTGCTGCGCAACGGCGTCGGGGTCTCGGACGCGCCCTCAGCGCTCCAGGCGACGGTGACCGCCGTGGACCTGTCGGCCAACGACGTGACGCTCGATCGGGAGCTTCCCGGAGCTGCTGAGCTGGCCGGACAGATGCTCTATCTGCGCGCGGGGGAGCACCGGTCTGCCTGGCGGATTCTCGCGGTGGGCGAAGACAGGCACACGCTGCGTCTTGAGCACACGGGGCTGCTTTTTCGGTCCCGGCTGATGGAAATCGGCGGGGACAACATGGTCCTGACCACGGAACTACCACTGCCCATCGAAGCCAGTGGAGGCTTCAAGGCGGGGTATTACGATGGCACCCTGGTCACCGGCGAGGACCACCGAGCGCGGCACCGCGTGGTCAGGGTCGAGGGAGACCGGGTCTTCCTCGATAGCCCCTGCCAGGAGGCGGACTTCCCGGACGCTGATGGCGACGGCCGGCGGATGGTCATGATCTATGAGATCGGCCCGGGGGACAAGGCGCGCCTCCCTGGAAGCGTCTTCATCCGGCGCGGCAAGCAGGGCTCTGAGCGCCGCGGCGAGGCGACAGTGGTGGGGCTGTAGGCGAGCTGGCCCGGGACGGAAGTTGGGCCGGGCGAGGCGCAGCCCCCTACGGTGCCGCCGTAACCAGGACGTCGTCTACGAAAGCCTCTGAGTCCTCAAGGGTCTCAAACCCTAAGCCACCAGCGGCAAGCGGTTCGGTGTCGCGGAACTCGAACGCCTCCTCGCCGGCGATGTGTAGCTGGATGACACTGCCGTGACAGCGGATCTCGAAGGGCACGAAGCGCCCGGTGGCGAGGCCATCGGCGACCGACGCAAGCTCGCGGGCGCCGTCGGGTCCCGTCTGCCTCGCGAGGTAGACCCTTTCGGGACTCACACCCAGGTGGTACCTCCTGGAACCCTGTACCCGGAAGGCAATGTGCACTGTGCCGTGGGTCAGTCGCAGGCGAAAACGCAGGTCGAAATCCCGCCATTTCTGTGCCCCGTAGGTGGCCGCGCCAGGTCCCCGGCCGTGCAGGCAGTGCTGACCGGCGGGGTGTTCCGTGATCCGCCAGCCAGGCCGCAACTCCCAGCCGTCAGGGAGGCGCCCCTCGAAGTTCTCGCTCAGGACGACCTCATCAGTGGTCCGTTGCGGCTCGGGCGCGCGGGTCCCGGGGACTCGACGTTCGGGCCTGACAGAGGGTTGCGGGGCACCGCCAGGTTGGACCTTCGCGGCCACCTCCACGCGGCAGTCTGGTTGCCACGCAGCCTGGATCGCTGCAGTATGGAGTACCTGGGCGGTAACCCCCGCCTGGAGCGACGCGGGTGTCTCCGGGACCGGGTCTGGGCCCTTGACCGGCGGCTGGATGAGGAACTCGATGGCTGCCGTGCGGGGCAGAGCGACGCCGTCGGGGCTGTTGATGGCGCGGAGGGTCAGACGCAGCAGCCCGGCATGGCTGCCAGTCCGGACCGTGAAGGAGGCCGTGCCGGCGGCATCGGTGATGAGCTTCATGGGGGTGTTGGCTGCGGCCAACCAGCCGGGCCCACTGGTCGCGGTGACCTCGATCTCGGCGCCGCCCAGATCCGGCACGAGCACCAGACCCGACCCCAGCAGACTGTCGCGCCCAAACGCCCCATCACCTGGTGCCCCCATCGGCGCAACCTGGTAAGCATCACCTCCGGCGGCACTGATCGCGAGCGTGGGCACCAGCCCGGTGAGTGCAGTGAGTGCTTGCCCTGTCAGGACCGGCGGCGGTGGTTTCACGGCCGCAGCAGCCTCGCCTGCCGCCGAGACCGCCTGTAACTGCCGGTAGCGCGTCTCATCCACTGCCTGGACAATGTCGGATTTCTGCAGACAGACACGGGCCGAAACCAGACTCAGAAGTCGCGACAGCTGCACCCTGACAACGGCGGACTCGGGCAGTCCGGTGCCGCCGCCTGCGACCCCCAGGAGGCAGCGGTCGGTACTCAGCGTCAACAGCGAGGCGTGGATATTGTCAGCCAGAGCAGATGACAGTTCAGTACCGGATTTCCTGAGCGCCACCCCGGCCGCAATCGTTCTCGGCAGACTGCCAACCACGCTGGCCCGACCCGGTGGCGCCGCCGCGATGACCGGTTCACCGGCCGGCAGTGCAATGCTCAGGGCGGCGATACGGGGCAGTTCTGTGAGATGCAGGTCCAACGTGTTGCCACTCGTCATCCCACGTGCCTGCTGGTAGACGGCCGGCAGTTCGGCTGGCCCGAACTCCAGGTTGCGGGATGTCTTGCCCTCGTAGGAGTAACCCGGCATGGCGGGCCGAAGCAAGTAGTAGGTGTCGGGGACGATGGGGAGCTCGTAGCGGCCGTGGCTATCGGTGCGGACGGTGCTCCAGGCTCGCCAGTTTGCCGCGGGGTCCGGGGTCTGGCCACCGCCGGCTCCACCGGACTGCTCGATCTGAAACGTTCGTCCGACGGTCGTGAAGAAGACATAGGCCCCCGCGATCGGGGCACCCTTGTGGCCCCGGACGAAGCCGGTCAGGGCAGGTACCTGGGGGGGAATGCCGGCCTCAGCCATGAACCGGGCCAATAGCCCCGCGGTGAAGGCCTCGGCGCGTGGCAGGGCAAAGGCCAGGGCCATATCCCGTTCGTTGTCCCCGCCCTTCTCCGCCAGGTTGTAGTTGTCGGGGTCACCGTAGGTCTGTCGCGCGACAGTCTCGGCGAACTGCCTGGCCGGCCAGGGGTTGCTGCCATGGTGGTAGGCCCCGAAGGCCTTTGCGCTGGCCGGATGGTAGGCAGGATGGTCGTCAGGATCCCCCTTGTGATCGGCGAAGTCCTCGTAGTCGGCGTGCCCTCCGATGAAGGCATTGTGCTGGTGTTGCGCCACAGCCATGTCAGCCAATAGATGGCAGGCCCAACCAAGCTCGTAGTAGGCGCTTTGCTCCGCGGACCGGTCGGGGTAGATGGGACTGCCAGAGCGATAGGTTGTCAGCGCCCGGTCGAAGTGCTGCTGGCAGAGGTCAACCGCGGAGGGGAAGGAGGGGGGCAGGTCCGGTCGGACGTCCACATCGAGCCCGACCAGCGACCCGATCGTCAACGCGAACTTGGCGATGGCCTTGTCAAGAACCTGGGCAATCACCGAGTATGTCTGCAGGTGCAGTCCGGAGCCATCATCGCAGTTGTGGTAGTGGTCACAGCCGGCAAAGCAGGTTATGTCCCAGGTCTTGAGGTCACGGGTGAAGAGCCCGAACAGCACTTCCAGTTGAAGTGTGGCCGTGATCCGGCCCTTGTACGCATCGGCGTGCGCGGCGCCGCTCAGCAGGTGATCCAGGTGGGCCTGCGCCATGTCGGCCCAGTTCTCGTAGCCGTCCTGCCGCAGCAGCCTGATAGCGTGCTGGAGTATGTAGGCGTGTGCCTTGGGGTAGTAGGGCCCATCGCGATAGGGACGGGCGGAATAGGTCACGACCTCCGGTCCGGAGGGCTTTCCGTTCACTATCATGCGGCCGTAGTGCTCGTCCGCCTCGGGAGGGTTCCAGGCAACGCCGGTCGAAGCGGCGAAGATCAGCATGGCGCCGCACAGCCAAACCACGACCAGTGGGCGCTGAGAGATGGGTGTAGCCATGGGTCAACCACCCCTGGGGACTACCGGGTCTGGCCGCTGCACCGCCGACCGTCGCGTGTTCCGGTGGCAACCGCCCGGTCTTGTACTCCTTCGCTCTCTCACATCGGGGTCCTGCAACCCTGTGCATCTGTGGCGTGGCCACGATCTGTCTGTCGCGAAAGCCTGTGCATGGACCCTCTGGGCATGCCCACGCCCAGCCGCGAGAGTTGCCGCGATTGGGTGCTCTTAGGGTCTTGCGCTAGATGGGGTGAACGGTTACACTTGCGCATGCCGCAACCGCTCCCCCTCCCTGCCCCGGGCTCCCGGGGGCGGTGCGCTGACCAGCCCAAGGAGGAAGCAGCCATGGAGCCGGAAGACTTGAGATTCCACGAGAGCCACTGCTGGGTTCGCCAGGAAGGCGATGAGTGGGTCATTGGCGTGACCGACTATGCTCAGGAGCAGCTTGGCGATCTTGTGTTCATAGAGCTGCCGGAAGTGGGGGCCACGATCGAGGCTGACGAGCCCTTCGGCAGCATCGAGTCCCCGAAGGCAGTGGAGGACCTCATCGCGCCCATTAGCGGCGAGGTCACCCGGCGCAATGACGAGGTAGTTGACAGCCCGGAGATCGTCAACGACGACCCCTATGGCGAGGGCTGGCTGATTGCCGTCAAGCTGGACGAGTCCTTCGACCTCGGTGAGCTGATGAGCCGGGACGAGTACATGGACATGCTGGACACCGCCGAAGATGAGACCGAGGAAGAGGAGTTGCTGGAGGACGAGGACGAGTAGCCTCTTCGGCGGGTGCTAACGCTGTTCCACAGGCGGCCGCGTCACTGACGGCCGCCTCACCATTTACCGGGGATGTTTGGCGCGATGGCGGCAATCAGCAGTTGGCGATTACTCCAGAGTGGCGCTGGTGACGGAGCGTGGAACATGGCCGTGGACGAGGCGCTGCTCGAGGCGCTGGTGGCGGGTCTGGGCCAGCCAACGCTGCGGTTCTATGCCTGGCAGCCGCCGACCGTCTCCCTCGGGTTCTTCCAGCCCCTGGACGAAGGCATCAGCCTGTCTGAGATCGCTGCCCGTGGCTTTGGGCTGGTCCGCCGGCCCAGCGGCGGGCGAGCCATTCTGCACAAGGATGAGGTCACCTACAGCGTCACCGTTCCGGAGGACCTCATTCCCGACGGCCAGAGTGTCATGGGGTCGTACCGCAGCATTTCGCGCGGAATCGAGGCGGGTCTGGCGCTGCTGGGGGTCGGGGCCACTCTGGCCGACCGCCGAGAGATGCCCCGGATGAGAGCTGCGGGCCTCCCCACGGTTTGTTTCGCGAAAGCCGCACGCTGCGACATGACCGTGGCCGGGCGCAAGATCGTCGGCAGCGCCCAGACCCGTCGCCGGGGCGTGATCATGCAGCATGGGTCGGTCCCCCTGACGATAGACCCGGCTGAGCACCTGGCCGTCATGCCGGGCGGCGGCACCGACGAGTCCAGCCAACACCAGTTGCGTGAGGCCGCCTGTGGCGTGGCGGATGTGGTCGGCCGGCCGGTAAGCTACGACGAGCTCTGCGCGGCCCTGGCCGAGGGCTTCGCCCAGCGACTGGGCATCGAGCTGCACCCCGGGCCACTGACGGACTGGGAGCTTGCCCGGGCGCGGGAGCTGCGGGACACGAAATACGCCACCGACGAATGGAACGCCACACCCGGCAAGCGTCAGTGAGGTCTTGTAGCGGGCTTGGAGCAGCAACGGGGCCGGCACGGACGCCGGCCCCGTTCGGTTTGCCAACTGGGCTTAGCACAGTGGGAGGTCAAGGACGGTCAGAAGCCCGGGCCGGGCTGCAACCACCTGGGGGATGATGTTGGCCGTGCATCCGGCCGTTGCCGTGTCCCCAAAGACCCCGCCGATCAGGCGAGCGTGGACTGGTGGGTCACCATCAATCAGAATCTCGTCAGCCTCGTCAGTCTCCCCCAGTGCCATGAGCAGTCGCAGGCTGAGCGACTGTCCTTCCGGCCCCGCAAGCTGCACAGTCTGCACCTGGCCGCGTACCATGCCCGCCTCCACCGTGCCGATTTCGCTCATCACGGGCTGGTCGGCGATCACCGGCTCCAGGCGAACGTCAATGGTCTCCGGAACCGGCCAGCCCAGACCACGGCACACCAGAGCCGCTGACTCCGCCAGCCCCACGTGCCCAATGCTGCCTTCTGCCGCCTTCCTCGCAAACTCCTCCGGTGCCAGCCCGGCTCCGGTCTTCTCCTGCAGCTGTCGGCGGCGCCGCGCGGTGTTCACCGTGCGTGTGGCTCGAACCGCGCGCACACTGACCACCGGGCGGCGCAGGAAAACCGGCAGCGCGTCCAGGAGGAATCCCGGATTGATGCCGGTGCCCACCACGGTGACGCCGTGGCGGTGCGCCAGATCATCAATCTCCGTGGCCAGCTCCGGCGTCTCCAGCCACGGGTAGCAGAGCTTCTCGCAGGTTGAGACGACGTTGCAGCCCGAAGCGATGAGCGGCCTCAGAGTTGCCATCAGATCTGGCACCGCAGAGGCCGTGGAGACAATCGCCACGTCGGCTGGATGTCCCAAGGCCGCTGCCAGATCGGGCTGCACCACGGCCTCTGAAGGCCCTCCGGTGAAGGCAGCAAGGCTCTCGCCCGCATGGGCCGGGTCCACGCCCGCCACGGGGGTGGCGATGCCGCTGCTGACGGTCGCCCTCAAGATGGCCTGGCCGATCGTTCCGAGACCCACATGGATGGTGCGTATCGCCAACAGGGGCCCCTCCTGTGACAGGGGTTGTCTGACACCCCTGGTTCGGTGCTAGATATCAAACTTGATGTTGGCGGACACGCCGACCCCACCGACACCCTTGATGCTGCTGGTATCGCGGGTGCTGACAGGGATCAGGCCGCGGGCGCGTACCGAACCCGTGATATTCAGTTCGACCTCGGCCACCGCCTGCACCTTGTCGACCTGGACTTTGGGTCCCATGACCTGGGCTGCGCCTACCGCCGTCCCCGTACCGACGCGCAGGATAGGGACGACCTTGGTATGGCCCTCGATGGCCGCTTCGCGCTGCTTGAGGGCCTTGTTGATGAAGTCATTGATGTCGCCGGAGAAGTGTTTGACCACCCAACCAATGCCGAAGATCTTCACCAGGTCGCCGAAGGCACCTCCGATACTGATGGCCTGTGCCGGCTGAGGAGCGGAGGCCAGCCCGAGGCTGAGTGCCACCAGCACACCGACCACAGCCACACTCACAGCGGGTCTTCTGATAAGCATTATCCGGCCTCCTTCTACAGTTTCAGGTCACCAAGACCAGTCACGCCGACGCTCTGCACACGTGCCAGTGTCTTGCCCGGCTCCTTGGTTGAGAGGGGGATGTAGACCTCGATATCGAGTACGTCCCTGAACTTGAGCTCGAGCTGTCCCACCGCCTGGGTCATGGCCACCTTCGACCGTGGACCGTTGACCCGCGCCACTCCCACGCGCACGCCGCGCAGGATACTCAGGATCGGCACATACTTGTCCTCGTACGGCTCTTCGGGGACCCACTCCGCCGGTGCCGCGGTCGCTGCCGCCGGTTCAGCGCCGGCTGGATCAGTCGATGGCGGCTCGCCGGGCAGCACAGCCCACACCGCGGCGGCCCACTCCCTGGTGAGGTCTTCCACCGACTTGCCGGCCTGAGCGGCATCGTCGGCGGTCACGGTAAAGATGGACGCCCCGCTCGCATGCACGAGCTGACCCATGCCGTCGCCCAGACGTACCTCGAAGTCGGCTGCACGCGCACCCTCCTGAACCTTCCGGTTAAGGCGGTCGGCAATGATGAGCGCGCGCTCGTAACCCGCAAGACCTCCAGCGGGCACAGCAATGGTCAGAACTGACCGTTCGGCAGCGACGATCTCTCCGGCCTGCAAGCCGGCTACGTCCACTTCGCGCACCGAGAACAGCGGCCGCGTGGTCTCCTCGGCGGCCAGCGCCGGACTCAGCCCCAGCGTGGGCGACACCCCTGCCAGCCCGCGCCCTATCCCATAGGCCGCGAGGCAGGCCAGAGCGAGCAGCACCCACGAGGCGGCTGGGCCCATCCTCATTCCAGACATCACGCTCACTCCTCTCCGTTATGGATTTCAGCGCCCCGCCAACGGATTGACAGCGCCGCGGCGGTCCGTTATACTGACCCCCGTCCTGCCGGGTAGTGTAATGGTAACACGACTGACTCTGGATCAGTTATTCAAGGTTCGAGTCCTTGCCCGGCAGCCATTAGCGTAACCTCAGCCGCTTCGCTGACTGCGAGCGGCTTTCGCGTTGGTGGAAACCGCGGGCCCTGCTCTCTCGGCACGCAACTGCCCACAGGCAGCCTCAATGTCTTCCCCTTTGCTGTGACGCAAACTCACATTGAGCTTGTGGCGACGACAGGCCTGCAAGAACGCTCTCAGGCGCGGGTACGCCGGCGCACGCAGCGCCGAGTGGGTGACACGGTTCAGGGGGATGAGGTTGAGGTGATGGGGCTGGTGTTTGAGCAGCCGGGCAAGCCTCTCGGCATCGTCAAAGGTGTCGTTGACCCCCTCGATAAGCACGTAGGCAAAGGTGACGGGGCGGCCGTGGTGGGCGGCCGAGAAATGCTGGCACGCCTCCATGAGCTGGGCCAGGGGATAGCGAGCAACCCCGGGCATGAGTTGCCGGCGCTGCTCATCGGTGCTGGCGTTGAGTGACACGGCCAGTTCCGTGGCCAGGCCCTCCTCGGCGTAGCGATGGATTGCGGGCACGACCCCGGCTGTGGAGACCGTGATACGGCGCGGCGACAGGGCCAGCAGGTCCGGGGAAACCATGCGTCGCACCGCGCTAACCACATTGGCATAGTTGTGAAACGGCTCTCCCATCCCCATGAAGACGACGTTCCTGACCCCTGGCCCCAGGCGGTTGATGGCCAGCACCTGGGCCAGTATCTCCCCCGGCGTCAGACTCCGCTCATAGCCGCCGTGCCCGGTGGCGCAGAAGGCGCAGTTCACCGCACAACCGATCTGGCTGGAGACACAAGCCGTGAAAGCGCCGTCCATTGCGATGCGCACGCACTCGACCTGTCCGCCCGCGGGCAGGGAAAGCAGCAGCTTCGTGGTATCCGAGGTTTGCACCACACGGTCAGGCGTCACGGGCCGGAGGTCAAACTCCCGGGCCAGCTCAGCCCGCAGCGCCGCAGGCAAGTCCGTCATCTGCGCGAAGTCTGATACCCCACGACGGTAGACGCCCGCCATGACCTGCCGCGCCCGGTACGGTGGGTGTCCGCGGTCTGCGAACCAGGCGGTGACCTGTTCTGGTGTTAACTCGTAGAAAGAGTGGCTCATGGAAGCTCTCGTCTATCTGTGGACAGTCCATCACGGCTCGATGTTCCATCATAGCCGAAGTGAAGCTGCTTGACCAAATTTACTATTGACAGTAGTAAAGAGGGGGTATATACTATTCAGGATAGTATAGCAAAGCCGTTGTGCGTAACGTCCAGCAACTACACGCGCTGAATGTTGGAGGTGCGAGTCCCATGAAGCTCCCGATTTTTCTCGGCACCGCACTCCTGCTGCTCTTCGCCGGTCTGGGTGAGGCCCAGCAGTCCCGGCGTCTGTGGTACATTGGTCCCTTCGAGGGCTGGGTAGACGAGAAAGCCGGACCTACCGGAGGGTACTACTATCGCCCCGCGCCGGACTCCATGTATCCGCTGCATGAGTCCTCCTACGGCCAACCGGTTCCGTGCCCCAAGTGTGGGCATGCGCACTGGCCTGGGACGAAGGCCTGCGCCTACTGTGGCTGCATCTGCCCGGCCGGCGGTAACAAGGAGCCCGACACGACCGTCTACAGCCCCTACCGTCTGCCTGGCATGTATTTCTACGAGCAGCAGCCCCATTTCCGCTTCAAGAGCCCGATGCGTCTGGGCCCGCTGCAGAAGTACCGCTACCCGTACTGAGTGCCGGCTGTGATCGGCGAGACCGGCAACGCTATTGAGCAAAGGAGGCGTCGAAGATGTACAGACCGACGGTGTGGAGCTGTCTCGCTCTCGGTGGAGTCATTGCTGTGCTGGCGAGTGGGCTTGCACCCTCTCCGGCAGCGGCAGACAACGAAGTGGCCAAGGTACTGGCGGCGGTAGCCGTAGGAGCCCTGGTGTATGAGGCCCTCGACGACGACTGCACTCCGCGTTACTGCCCGCCGGCCCCGCGCTACTGCCCGCCGCCCCCGCGCAATCCCCGTTATGACCCGCCGTCGAACTACTACAACTGGAGCACGCCGCGGCAGAACTATGACCGCGGGTACCGCGACGGGTTTGGCGACGGACGTGACTACGGGAGGCGCGAGGGCTACCGAGTAGGCTACCGCGATGGCCGCCACGCGGCAGGACCCCCGGGACATCGGCGGGTAGCCTATGGCCCGGGCGGACATTGCTGGTGGTAATGGCCAGCGCTGGCCCCTGAGGCCCTGGTGGACTGCCCGCACGACGCCCATGGACCTGGCCATGGGCGTCGTGGCTTGCAGGAATCCTGCGATCTGGAGGGAACTTGCTTGCGGCGCGGGAGCGTGCCGTAAGAGCTACCGGCCGGGTGAGACCTATGGACCTCTTCGACAAAGCGCGCGAGGCCTTCGCCCAGGTAACCGCGGAGGTGTCGCGCGGCACCGAGTACCTTTCGCTACAGACCCAGATGGGCAATGTCAGCGCAGAGCTGGAAAGACAACTGGTCGAGGTGGGGAAGCGGGCGCGGGAGCTTGCCGCGCAGGGCGTTCTCAAGGACGCCACGCTGGACACGCTCCTGAGGCGTTGCGACGAGCTGGACGCCCAACTCATGGACCTGCGGCAGAAGGCGCAGGAGGCTCAACGCCCGCCCACGCCCCCGCCGCCTGCTGTCCCTCAGCCGCCAGGCGCCCCTGCAGCCCCGCCCCCACCGGCACCTCCCCCGGCAGCCGAATCGGCCAGGACCTGCACGGCTTGTGGAGCCGAGCTAGCGGCCGGAGCGAAGTTTTGCGGCCAATGCGGGGCCAAGGTCGAAAGCTAGGCGACCGCCACGGCCGCCGCAGAAGCTAGCCGCCGGTCTCTTCCGGCTTGTCCTCGCACGTTTCCTGCTGGACCTGCTCCATGGCCTGCCTGGCGACGGAGGTCGCCTTGTCCTTGATCTCCACCGCCTTCTCCTTGAGCCGCCCGGCAATGGTGTGGGTGGCTTCTGAGAGCTTCTCAGTGGCCTCGCTGGCAGTTCCCTTGAGCTCCTCGCGCAGCTCCTTGCCAGCCTTGGGCGCCAGCAGCAGGGCCAGCCCGCCAGCGATAACAGCCCCCACCAGGCCAGCCCCGATCATCCTGACGGTCTCCGACAGCCGATCACGTTCCTCGCTCATCTTCCTGACCTCCCACCACGTGAGTGTGCACTGAAGACATCCTCTCTAACAACCACCGGGCGGCGCATGCCTTCCGCAACGTCGTCAGTCTACAACCACCCGGCAGAACCGCCGCTTGCCGACCTGGAGCACCTCACCCCCCTTGACCGGCACCTGGGCCATCTCGTCCTGGACGAGTTCTCCGTCGTAAGTCACAGCCTTCTGGCGGACCTGTCGCCGCCCCTCGCTGTTGCTGGGAACCAGTCTGGCCATGGTCATGAGCTTGACGATCCAGATGCCGCCCTCGTTCAGCTCTTCAGCCGGGACCCGCACCTCCGGAATGTCGGTGGGCAGTTGATGCTGCGCGAAAACGCGATCAAACTCGGCGCGCGCCGCCTGGGCTGCCTGAGCACCATGGTAGATACCGACGACGGCCTCGGCGAGTTGTGCCTTGAGCTCCCGGGGATGGGCCCGACCGGCCGCGATATCGGCCCGCATCTGGGCCTCCTGGGCGGGCGTCCAGTCCAGCAGGAGCTGGTAGTACATCCCCATGACATTATCCGGAATTGACATGAGCTTGCCAAACATCTCGGTCGGTGGGTCGGTGATGCCCACATAGTTGCCGAGCGACTTGCTCATCTTCTCCACACCGTCGAGGCCAACCAGCAGGGGCCAGGTCATGACGACCTGCGGTTCCAGGTCGTAGGCGCGCATGATGTCGCGGCCCACGAGGAAGTTGAAGAGCTGGTCTGTGCCGCCGAGTTCGACGTCTGCTCGAACGGCTACCGAGTCATAGGCCTGAATGAGTGGATAGAGCAGCTCGACCACGGCAATCGGTTCCTGAGCGTCCATGCGCAAAGAGAAATCGTCGCGCTCCAGCATGCGGGCCACGGTGTATCGTGAGGCCAGGCGGAGGAGGCCATCTACGCCGAGGGTCTCAAACCAGGTGCTGTTGTAGTGCAGTTCGCACCGTTCCATGTCCAGCAAGCGGCCCACCTGCGCGGCATACGTGCGCGCGTTGGCCTCCACCTGCTCCTGCGTAAGCATCGGGCGGGTCTTTGACTTCCCGCTAGGGTCGCCGATGCGCCCCGTGAAGTCACCGATGATGAAGACCACTGTGTGTCCCAGTTCCTGAAACAGCCGCAAGCGACGGATCGGAACAGTGTGGCCCAGGTGCAGGTCCGGGGCGCTGGGGTCGGCCCCATACTTGATACGGAGCGACCGGCCGGTACGCAGCTTGGCCAGCAGCTCCTCTTCTGACACGAAGTCCACGCAATGGGCGCGTAATAGCTCAAGTTGCTGTTCGGGACTCATAGCTTGCTCCTGAGAGGGCGAAAGGCGCGGAGCGACCGCTGTGCGGCCGGGCCCCGCGCCGACGAGAGACCGGGGACAGGTCGGTCTGATGCGGCTACGGCGTCGCCGGCACCACCTTGACCTCCCCCTCAACAACGGTCACGTAAATGATGACCGTCACTTTCTTGTCAGTGCCGGGGACAGGCACCGTGACCACGATCGGCTGCGGCGCGCCGATGACCGTCGGCAAGGGCGTCACAGCCGGCGCAGTGGGGGCGGGCTGGACGGCAGGGAGCTGCGCCGGGGCCGTTGGCGCGGCTGGCGCTGGTTCGGTTGGTGCCGCAGGTTCGGCCGGGGCGGGCTCGGCCGGAGCCGTCGGCGCGGTCGGGGCTGGTTCGGCCGGAGCAGTCGGCGTGGTCGGGGCCGGTTCGGCCGGCGCAGTCGGCGCGGTCGGCTTCGGTTCGGCCGGCGCTGTCGCCACCTCGCCGATCTCAATCTTGGCAATCAGGTTGTCCGGTGAGAAATCCGGCCCGGCCAACGGGAAGGCGTGGACGCGCTTGGTCTCACCGGTGGGAAGCAGGACGCTCACATTGGTGGCGTGCATGTACCATCCCGGCTTCCCCGTCACCACCTTGCCGTCCCGGGTGGTGACCTTCAGCTCCGTGATCTCCCAGCGCGGCTCCTCCGGTGTGCTCTTATCCTGCCAGGTCACCTCGACCATGGCGATCTCGGCCGCCGGTATGCGCTGCGCCTGTCCATCTGCGACCACCTTGATGGCGCCGTTGTCGGTGAGATTCGTGCCAATGCCGGCGCCGTCCATGATGCCCAGGTCAGCGGCCTGGATGGTGCCGCTGAGAGTCTGGCCGCTGCGCAGGGTGACGGTCCCCGTCAGGGTGGGCGCCGTTGCCTCCTGCGCAATCGCCGCGCTCGCCACAGCCAGCACGAGCAGTCCGGTTGCCAGCAGAGTCAGCCTCTTCATTGCTATCACCTCTCGGAGTAATGCCCAGCCCCGAAGTGCCACCCAACGCAGCTAACCAGCGACCCGCCGCCGCGAATCCAGAGTCTCCAGGAAGGCCTCCAGGCGAAGCCTGTTTCTCGCCTCCAGAGGCCCAGGGGAATCGCCCTCCAGGGTCAGCACCGGACACGCCACTCGCCGCCGAATGAGCTGGTCCTGGATCTGGCGGAAACAGAAGGCCTGGACGTAGTGAATAACGCCATCCAGACGTCGCCGCTTCACCTCCCGGCCGATGTCCGCCAGCCGACCGAAGACGTCGTACGGGTAGGTGTAGCGAGCGTACTGCTCGAGCAGGTCACAGTCGAGGCTGTCGGCCATGGTGAACTGGCGCTGTACCTCGTTGTAAGCGACCAGGACCTCGCGCTCCTCAAGGAAGCTGTAAAGGTCGGTGTAGACCGGCGGCACGCCCACAAAGCCCACCCGGAGCCGCCACGGACGTGCTCCGCGCTCCCTGGCCACGCCCAGCAACGCCTCCACCTGTGCCCCAAACAGCGACGGGTCTCCCTGGAAGTCACTGCAGGAGACCTGGTAGAGATGGTTCTCCCAGCCGGTGACCGTTCCCTGCTGCCAGGTCATGGCGTCCAACTGAGCCACCTTTCGCCGCAGCGGGACCAGTTCCCTCCTGATCTCCTCGGCATCCTCCCAGGTGACACCGAAGTGCCGCAGCAGCTTCTCCAGTTCGTGCCGCAACCGTTCCCGGTCCCGATCGTAGGGGTAGGCGAAGGGAACCAGGACCAGACCTTCGTCGCGGAGGGTCTCCATCATGGCGTGAGTCTGGCTGCAGTCACCCTCGGTGACCATGACTACCTGGTCCACCCGGTGTCGGCGCAGCAGGGCATAGATGCCCTTGATCCACGCGCACGCCGTCCGCGGATACCCCACCCGTTCCGCCTCACGGACGAGCCCCGGCGCGTCGGGGTCACTGACGAAGACGTTATTGAGGTCGAGCGGGCGGTGTCCCGCGGCTAACACGACCTCTAACGGGATGGTGGTTGTCATCCCGATCGTGGCCAACCCTATCGCACCCCCACAAGGCGATGGCACTGCGGGATGACCCGCACGTCGGCGAAGTACTCGGCGCAGGTCGCAGCGAGCACGTACAGCAGGTCGGGACGGGGCGGTTCCACGCCCGGGACCACCGGCGTGACCGGCTGCAGGACAATCCGGGCTTTGGGGTCTGTGGCCTGCATCTGTCGGCAGAACTCCAGGATCTCCGACCGGGACACCTCGCCCGTGACCACCAGCTTCACGAACCGCTCCCCCGCGATCTGCGACCAGCAGACCGCGAAGTCCTCAAAAGGCACGGGTTGGGCGATGGTGGATGGCAACTTGTAGTCGGCCGCCACCCAGTCCATGAGCGGCGCCACTCTGGCCATCGCATCTGGCAGGCAGCAAGCTGTATCCAGGTAGCTCTGCAGACCACCGGCGGCCATCCGCTGGGCCATCGCAACCACGAAATCGGGGTGCAGCAGCGGTTCCCCTCCAGTGAAGGAGACCGAGTGGTGCGGCGCGGCAGCGACCATACCCGATACGATGGCCGCAACCCGCGAGGCGGCGACCGGGTTAGGCAGGTCCTCGCTCACGCCACCGACTGGCTCGTGCCACACACGGCAGACCGCGGTCGCCTGCCGGGCGGCTGCGGTGTCGCAATAGGCGCAGCTCAGGGGACACCCAGCCAGGCGCACAAAGACCTGGCGGACGCCCACAAGCAGTCCCTCGCCCTGAAAGGAAGAGAAGACCTCCACTACGGGGGCCACAGCCTCGCTCATCGCGCCGGACGCACCTTTCGCGCCGCCCTTGCGCAGGACGACATTTCGGTCGCATAGGCCTCCAGGAGCCCCACGCCGAAGCGCTCGGGGTCCACCTGCAGCTCGGTCAGGCCAATGGCGGGGACGGGTGCACCGGCGGGGTCAATGTTGACTGCGAAGTGGATGAGCCCGCAGGTTGGCGAGGCAGTGGCGACCGAGATACTGAGCTTGCGGTGGGCCGGCGGGCGTCCGACATACAGATCATCACCATAACGCCACAGTTCAGCTACCGCATGCTCCGCAGCGAGCAAGTCGCGGGCCAGGCAGGCCAGAAGGCGCTGCCGGGCCACAGCCAGGTCCAGACCGATGCCGGGGTGCTGCACGATGAAATGCAGCATGCGTTGGGCCCGAATGACATGCCCGAGTTCCAGGTCCTCGGTGTCTATCATGTGTTCAGGTGACACGTCGCAACTGCCCTGGAAGGCCACGATGGCCTCCGCATGCCCACCGGTGACCTCAGCCACCCAGTCCGTGCGGAGCTGTGAGCCATCATAGTGGAGTTCGTCGGGCAGCAGACATTGCAGCATAGCGCTTTCCTGGCGCATACAACAACGCGGCCCCCGCGGGGCCGCGTGTGGTGCGGCGAACGCGGCACGCTATCCCTGGCGCCTCCGGGAGTTGCGGTACCGCATGTATTCGAGCGCCACCATCGTTGGCGGCAGGTCCGTGTAGGTGGCGAGGCGATCGAAGGCCTTGTTGAGCTGGGCGGTGTGCAGTTGCTCAGCCGCTGGTTCCGCCTCCCGGGCTAGGTCCTCGGCGTCAGCAACCACCGGCAGCAGCTTGATGAGTGTGCGGGCCATCTGGTCCGGGAAGCGCCGGATGCCCATGTTCTCTTGGTAGTACTGGTGCAGGTACTGGGAAAGTGCTTCCCAGGCCTGCAGGGCGCTCTTGTGGCTGCTCCGGAAGCCGCCCCGTTCCGTGATCTCATCCACTCGCTCAGCCAGCCGCTGCTTGTACTTCTCCCAGTCCTCCGGTGTCAGGCCCTCGATGACCTCGAGGTTAAGCGTCCGGCCCGTGATTTCCTGGATCGCCCGCACGATCCGGGCCCGGTTGGCTGGGGTAGTGAGATAGCCGGCGTGCCGCATGTCGGCCGGCGCAAAGCCCAGCACGAGTGTGTCGCCTTCCAGGACTATGGGTGTAGCAGTGTCGGCCGCATCCCATAGACTGCGGTTGACATCCCCCTTACGCAGCAGCTCATTGACCTTCTTCCACAGGCCCGGCAGATTCGGTCCCTCGGCCATAGCAGACGGCCTCCCAGCGGCTGATGGTGGGCATCACAACGACCCCGGCTGCTGATTGACAGGCTTGCCGGGGTTCGTTACGATATGACCTAGTCCTGAGATTATAGCACACCGGCCTCTGCCTGCCAAGGCGGGGGCCTAATGGCTAAGGGCGGCGGCGCCTGGTGATCAGCTACAATCCCACCAAGATAGTTTGCACGCTGGGGCCATCCTCCGAGACCGAGGCGGTACTGGAGCGCATGATCCGGGCCGGTATGGACGTGGCCCGTTTGAACTTCAGCCACGGCAGCCACGACGACCACGCCCGGGTGTTTGAGCTCGTCCGCAAGGTTGCCGACCGTCTGGGAACCCATATAGGTGTCGTGGCTGACCTCCAGGGGCCCAAGATCCGGACGGGTGAACTGGTCGGCGGAAAGCCCGTCGAGCTTGCTGCCGGCGCCAGGGTCTGCCTGACGACCGTTGCGTGCCCGGGAACTGCGGAGTGTGTGAGCACGACCTACCAGGCGCTGCCCTCGGATGTGTCCCCCGGCGCGAGACTTCTCCTGGACGACGGCCTGCTGGAGCTGGTGGTGGAGGAGGTGGGGGCGACAGACATCCAGTGCCGGGTCGTGACGGGCGGCTCGCTGGGCGAGCACAAAGGTATCAACCTGCCGGGCTGCGAGGTCAGCGCCCCGAGCCTCACGGACAAGGACAAGGCTGACGCCAGCTTTGCCCTGGCGCTCGGGGTGGACTACCTGGCGCTGAGCTTCGTCCGAAGACCAGAGGACATAGACGAACTGCGGGCGTTTTGCCGGGGCGAGGGGCAGGAAATACCGATCATCACTAAGCTGGAGAAGCCCCAGGCCTTGCAGTGTCTGCGCGAGATTGTGCAGATGAGCGACGCCGTGATGGTTGCCCGCGGCGACCTGGGCGTGGAGCTGCCGCCCGAGGAAGTCCCCGTCTGGCAGAAGCGCATCACCGCCGAGTGTGCGCGGGCCGGCATCCCGGTCATCACCGCTACCCAGATGCTGGAGTCCATGCGGGAGAGCCCGCGTCCGACCCGCGCCGAAGCCTCAGACGTGGCCAACGCGATCTTCGATGGTACGGACGCTGTGATGCTTTCCTCGGAGACAGCAGTGGGCCAGTACCCGGTGGAGGCGGTCGCCATGATGCGGCGGATCGCCTGTGTCGCCGAGGGCGAGCAGAGGCGCTGGCGACACCGCGAATGGCTCCCGCCAGCGACCGACGAAGAGGAGTTGAGTGTGGCCGACGCGGTCAGCCGGGCGGCCACGCGCGTGGCGGAGGAAGTCCGGGCGCAGGCCATTGTGGCCTTCACCGAGTCCGGATCCACGGCCCGCAGCGCCTCCAAGCGCCGCCCGCGGGTGCCCATCGTTGCCTGTACGCCCAGCGCGGCCACCGCCAGGCGCTGCAGCCTGTACTGGGGCGTGCGCTCCGTCGTCGTTGGGAGCGTATCGGCCACCGACGCGATGATTGAGACGACCACCCGGGAGGTCAAGCGGCTCGGGCTGGTCAAGCCGGGTGATCGGATCGTGCTGACCGCGGGGGTGCCCATGGGGCGCCCCGGAACCACTAACACCATGCGCGTGGAAACCATTCACTGAAGGGCCCTCGTTTCCCCCGGGTACTCTCGATGACACCGACCCAGCAACTGCCGGCCCCGACCCTCGTCCTGGTCGCCCTTTGCGTCTGCGCCACAGCACTCGCGGCCAGTAGCTCGGCCGCCGACCCGCAACCGGCCGGGCTGATGGTCAATGGGCGTCTCAGTGATCTGCCTGAACCCGCCCTGTTGGACGGGGATCGCCTGCTGGTCTCAGGCAGCGTTCTGGCGACCGAGCTGGGAGTGGGGCTGGAAAGCACCTCGGCGGGGGCCTGGCGGCTGCGAACCTACGGACAGGAGATAGTCGTACGTCCCGGCAGCCCACGCTACACCGCCAACGGCAGTGAGCGGACGGCTACCGTTGCCCCCCTGTACCGTGGCGATGACCTGTTTGTGCCCGTCGAGATGATTGCCGGGGCCCTGAAGATCACCGTGACGCAGGGCGCCACCTGGCATCTGCGGACTCCGGCTGCCAGCGTCCTGGGTATCCGGCAGGGGACACATCCTGACCGAGTGCGCCTGGTGGTGGATCTCTCCGCGCCCGTGCAGTTTCGCTACACTGCCGACCCCGGCAAAGTGGTCATCGAGTTCCCGGCCGGTGCAGATGGCGAGGGCCGGCAGCAGATGCTGCGGCTCCATGCCTTCGATGACGCCCTGGCGCCGCAGGTCAGCGAGATCCTCGAGGCTGGGCTTGTTCGCGTCGTCATCGGGCATCAGAGCGGTAAGCCACCGGTTGTCATGACCCTCGATGACCCACCGCGCATCGTGGTGGACCTGTTCCGTGAGGTCATTCCCAGCGTCACGCCCCCCTGCCCGCCGCCAGAGGCTCCTCCGGCCCCCTCCGGGCTTTGGCGGACTCAGTTGTTCACGGGTGCCAGGGGGCCTGTCCGGGGCTACGTGGTGCAGGTCAACCTTCAGGACGATTCCTACGCTCTCAAACCGGCTCTGGCCGGAGAAACCATCATGCGCCGCTCGACGGTGTCGCGCATCGCCCGTCAGTACGGGGCCTGCGCCGCGATCAATGGCGGGTTCTTCAGCGCTCTGGGGCCGCCTCTGGGGTTGCTGGTGGTAGATGGTGAGTGGATCAAGGCTCCGCTCTATGGCCGAGCAGTCTTCGGGGTGGACCGGGAGGGCCGATGTGCCATCCGCCGCGTGGACTTTGCGGGGCGAGTAGATTTCGAGGGAGTCGGCTCGCTGCCCCTGGAGGGCATCAACCAGGGTCATACGGACCCCGATGGGGTGGTCGCCTACACGCCGCGGTGGGGCAGCGTCGTCATTGGTGCACAGAAGCTTACCCGACTCGTCGTCGGGACTGATGGGGCGGTGGCGCAGGTATTGAGAAACGGCGAGGCGGCTATGATTCCCGCCGGTGGGTTCGTGCTGTCGGGACACGGCCGCCGTGCGGAGACCCTGGCCACCATTGGCGTGGGCACCAAAGCGCGGCTCAGCCTGGAAACCTTACCGCCCTGGCCCGGACTCCACCAGGCGCTCGGTGGCGGTCCGCTGCTGGTCCAGGCCGGACGCGTCAACGTTACCGCCGCGGAGGAACGTTTCCGCCCCGACGTGGCCAGTGGCTCACGCCCGCGTTCAGCCCTGGGGCTCACTGACAAAGGCGACCTCATCCTGCTGGCAGTGGAGAACCCCGGACTGACCCTGCGGGAGTTGGCCGGCATCATGACCAAGCTCGGGGCGCGCGATGCCATGAACCTGGACGGCGGTGGTTCGACGGCCCTGGTAGTACAGGGACGGCTGCTCAACCGGCCCAGCGACGGGTGCGAACGAGCGGTCTCCAATGCCCTGTTGGTCCTGGACAAACGCGCAGGCCAGGGAGGATTGTAGGGAGCCGCGGACGAATACTACCACCTTACGGCCGAGTTCAGTAAGCCGCTGGCGTCACCCGGCCGCTGACCTTTGCGAAGCACGGGCCTTGGGCCC
>JABLXH010000057.1 GCA_013178155.1 Armatimonadota bacterium
TGGCCAGGAGGAACGCCGTCTCCAGGCTCGGCTCCAGCCGCCGGTTCATGTGAGCCATCGGGAACTCGTGGGTCAGGTCCGAGGCCTGGCGCAGCCCCTTCAGCAGCACCCCCGCTCCCGCCCTGATTGCCGCCTCCACCACCAGCCCGGTGAAGCCCTCGACTCTCACGTTGGGCAAGTCAGCGCAAGCCTCGCGGACGAGGTTGCAGCGCTCCTCAAGGTCAAACAGGTGCTGTTTCTCGGCGTCCGCCGCCACCCCCACCACTACCTCATCGAAGAGAGTCGCAGCGCGCCGGATGATGTCTAGATGGCCGTTGGTGATCGGGTCATAGCTGCCCGGCAGATAGGCGATTCTCGGTTGGGGAGCAGTCGTCATACTCAGCTCGCGGGCCGCATCGGCTCACACTCGTAGAACAGCAGCATCGTCCCTCCGTACCGTTTCTCACGATGGGCCGGCAGAGGGGGTTCCTTGCCCCGTTCACACTGTAGCACAATCAGACAAGAACGACCAGAGGTAGCGGCCAGGTCCAGCAGTTGCCGTACCAGCGCCGTGGCGTCCTCGCGGTAGGGAGGATCCAGGAAGACAATGTCCCACGGCTGTTGTGCCCACAGCCGCGGCGCCACTCGCCGGCAGTCTCCGCGGACTACCTGGGCGCGCTCTGCCAGACCAGTGTTCGCCAGGTTGGCCCGCAGGGCCTCCAGGCATCGCGTATCCTGTTCGACAAACGTGCAGGAGGCCGCGCCGCGGCTCAGCGCCTCGATCCCCACGCTGCCGCTGCCAGCATACAGGTCCGCGAAATGGGCGTCAATAGTGCGCCCTCCCAGGCTGGCAAACAGCGCCTCCCGCACCATGTCGGAGGTCGGTCGCATGCTCGCGCCACGGGGGAAAACCAGGCGGATCGAGCGGGCAGTGCCGGCGATGACGCGCATCAGTCCTCACAATCCCCACCAGGTGGTCCGCACAGCCCAGGCCCGGCAGGACAGTGTGCGGCGCAGCGGCCGCTCAGAGGGTCCAGGCCGATCCCTTGCGCTCTGGGCCCACGGCGTCCCGGAGCAGGGCGTGTTCCGCTCTCTCCAGGCCCGGGTCTGCTTCCACTAGGGCAAAGGCGTCGGCGCGAGCGAGGGCCAGGGTATGGGTATCGGCCAGCAGGTCAGCCATCCGCGGGTCCGGGAGACCGCTTTGGCGCAGGCCTGCCAGCTCCCCGGGTCCGCGGCGGCGCAGGTCCTCCTCGGCCACGAGAAAGCCATCTGTGGTCCGCTCCAGCACCTTGAGCCGGTCTATGGCCTCCTCGTCTTGCGACCCGGTAACCAGAGCGCAGTAAGCCTGGGCGTGACTGCGAGCAACGCGACCCCGTAACTGGTGCAACTGCGCCAGGCCGAAGCGCTCTGCATCCATGACGACCATGACAGTGGCCGTCGGCACGTCCATTCCGACCTCCACGATGGTGGTGGCGACCAGGGCCTCCAGCTCGCCGTGCCGAAACTGCTCCATGATCGCGTCCCGTTCCTCGGCGGGTAGCTTCCCGTGCACCAGGCCCAGTCTCAGGTCGGGAAAGATAGCGCGCCGGAACTGCTGGAACAGATTTTCGGCCGCCGCCTGCCGGGCGCCCTCCTCACGCTCGATGAGGGGACAGATCAGATAGGCCTGCTGTCCGCGTTCCACGGCGTCCGAGACCAGACGATAGGCGCGGTGCACCTGTTGCCGAGGGATCACCTCGGTGCAGACCGGGCGCCGGCCCGGCGGCACCTCGTCCAGCAGGGAGACATCAAAATCCCCATAGGCCGTCAGCGCCAGCGTGCGCGGAATGGGCGTAGCGGACATGATGAAAGTGTTGGGGTGCAGGCCCTTGCCGATCAGAAGAGCTCGCTGCCGCACGCCGAAGCGATGTTGCTCGTCAATAACGGCCACCGCCAGGTCAGCCAGTCGCACCTCTTCCTGAAACAGGGCATGAGTGCCCACAGCCAGTTGCGTCTCCCCTGCGGCCAGTGCGGCCATCACCTGGCGTCGTGCGGAGGCGTCCATGCTCCCCACAAGCAGGTCCACCCGCAAGCCCAGGGGTCGCAGCATCTCACCCAGGGTGCGATGGTGCTGCTGGGCCAACAGCTCCGTGGGAGCCATCAGGACCCCTTGCCGACCAGCCCTGGCTGCTGCCAGGAGGGCCAGTGCGGCGATCACCGTCTTCCCCGCGCCGACATCACCGTGGATGAGCCGGTTTGCTGCCTCCGGCCGAAGCAGATCGTCAAGGACCTCGCTGGCCACACGTTCCTGGGCCCCGGTGAGACGAAACGGCAGCACCTGCCGCAACTCACCCAGGCAGTCTCCCGGGTCCACCACACAGCCAGGGGGCGCACGCTTGGCCCGCCGTCGTCGCTGGGCCAGGCGCACCTGCAACAGGAAAAGCTCATCGTAGGCGATGCGTGATCGGGCAGCCTTCAGTGTCTCGAGATTGGTCGGGAAGTGGATCTCCTGGAGAGCCTCCGTCAAGGGCATCAGACCGCGCTCGGCGACGATCTGGGTGGGGACCCGTTCCTCGGGGATATCCTGGCAATGCTTCAGCACGGTGGCGATAAGCTTCCGCATCGCCGTCTGCGACAAGGGAGGGGCGCTGTAGATCGGAACCAGCCGCCGCGTGTTGAGGCCCTCTCCCGAGAGCGCCTCCGCCTCGCTGACCGCCAGCGCCACCTTGCCCTGATGGACGCGAACCTGACCCATCACCACCAGTCTGTCGCCCGGCTTGAACTGGTTGGCGCGATAGGGCTGGTGGAACCATACCAGGTCCACCGGGTCGCTGCCGTCGGTGGCCGGGACCACCGCCCGCCGGTCACCGTACCGCCCGATCACCTTGCCCGGTCCCGTGACTTCCACCTCCAGACAGGCCGACTGGCGGTGCGACAGTTGGCGGACTGGCTGGGGCGACCGGCGGTCCTCGTGGCGGGCAGGATAGTTCTGCAACAGGTCAGCGCAGGTGTACAATCCAGCCTTCGCCAGTTCGGCACTGCGAGCCGGGCCGATGCCGGGCACCTGGCTGAGGGGCGATTGCCAGGTCAGCGGCTTGGCCGTGGCTTCGCCGGGACGCTGCCGACGTCTCGCCGGTTGGGCGTCCTGTCGGGTGGCGGCGTCGCGCACCCGGATCGCCAGGCGCTCGGCTTCTGCCAGCAGCGCACGACGGCCCTCCAGGCTCTCGTGGGGGTAGTTGGCGGCCCGGACCTTCAGGCGGCGCAGGTCCGCATGAAGTGTGTCGTCGGCAACGCGGGTGGCGGTCTCCGTCGCCCAGCGTTGCAGGAGCCTGGCCATGCCGCCGATGACGGCTCGGTCGGCAAAGCCCTGTCGCCGCTCCAGATGCAGAGGACCGCGCAGGGCATCGTCCGGGTCGCGATCTGGGCGAGAAGCAGTTGGCATGTTCGTGATGGCGATGGAAGGCTGTGCTGGCAACCAGCGTTCTGCGGCCGGCAGACAGCGTTCAGAGGACGCCGAGATCCCTCTCCGTCTGTGACTGGGCCTGGCGGTAGGCGTCGTAGATACCGAAGGCATACAGGCCAAGATACAGCACAATGAGCAGCGCCGCCAGCAGCCAATACCCGCCGCTCATCTGGGCGAGAGCCTGATGCATGCCCGCCAACTGCTCGTGCACCGCCAGTCGTCTGCCGGCAGACGCTTCGGCCACCATCGTGTAAGGCACTTGCACGAGGAGGTAGAAGACGAGCATGAGCAAGAGGCCGCCCACCGCCACGAGAGCCAGCCCCTTTTCGTGTTGGCGATTGTACAACTGCCCCAGGCCGGGGAAGATCAGGGCGTGCATGAAGGCGTTTAGCGGCCTGCGGCTCGTGGGCTGGACAGCCGTGGAGTCGGCGATCACGGCCTCGATCAGGTTACGTCGCCGCTCGTCAGGGGTCAGTGTCAGCAGGGCCAAGCCATACTTGCGTTCCGCATCGGCATTGGCGGGCTCCAGCTCCAGGGCCTGACGATAGTGCTCCCGCGCCTGCTGCAGCTTCCCCTGAGCCATCGCCAGGTCTCCGGCTCGTTCCTGGGCGGTGGTGCGATCCGGCCAGCGCTGCAGCAGCTCTGCCACGACCTTTTCGGCCAGCACGATGCGGTTCAGCCGCAGGTGCAAGCCCGCTTCGTGGCAAAGCCGGGCATACTCCTCCTCCTGCAGATCGTCGGTGGACCGGGCGTCCTCACTCATCGTCGGCGGGCTTGGCGCCGCGAAGGGGCACTTCGGTGGCATCGCCCCAGAGGCGGCGCAGGTCGTAGAAGTGGCGTGCTTCCTCCGCGAAGATGTGCACCACCACATGCAGGTAGTCCAGGATGATCCACGTGGCGTCTCGGACCCCCTCGCGGTGCAGTGGGTAGACGCTGAGGCTATCCATGTGCTCCTCGACAGCATCGGCTAGCGCCTGACAGTGGACCTTAGACCGGCCGTGACAAATGACGAAGTAGTCACAGATCGTCATGACCTGCTGCATGTCCAGCAACTGGATGTCCAGGCCGCCCCGCTTGTCCAGGGCCCCTGCTATGGCCTGTGCCTTGTCGAGCGCTTCCAGTCCCATCCCTCCTCCCGGGGTCACTGTGCTGGCGGGCCAGCCGGCGCCCCCGAGATGCTCTGACGGCGGGCGAAATCGCGGCCGACGACGACGCTGACCCGAGCCTCCGGGGCCTCTGCTGACAACTCGTCATTCTCCGCCATCTCTAGCTGTCCCGCTCCCAGCACCGCCGCCACCGCCAGGGCGATGGGGCGGTCCTCGGGCAGACAACGGATGCGGGTGGCATCATAGGCGCGGCTCTCGGCGTTGGCAGTGCTGACCACCTCAAAGCCAGCGCTCTGGAGCGCCTCGGCCGCCTGGCCGGCGAGACCCTCCACACCGCAGCCATTCAGCACTGCCACGCGCCAGGCATCGCCAGCAATCCCCTCGAGATGGCTCTCGATGTCGGCCAGGGTGTTACGCACGTCATCTTCAGTGGTTGTGCAGTAGTACCCGACGTTGCCGGGCGCGTCGTGGACGGGGATCAGCAGGGTCTTGATGGCTGTCGGTTCCATGTCCTTCAGGAGCCGTGCCAGGTCCACGCAGTCCCGCCAGCTCAGGGTTGTCTCCACGCACTGCATGATCTCGCGCCCGGCCTTGAGCAGTTGGGGCAGGTTCTGGACCCGCAGCTTCTGTTCAACAATGGCACGCAGGAACTGCTGCTGGCGCTCCGCACGTCGGAAATCGCCGTCGCCCAACCCCGGCGTGTTGGACTTCCGATAGCGGCAGAAACCCATGGCCTCGTAGCCGTTGAGGTGGTGCCAGCCGGGCGTCAGGTGGATGTGCAGGTTGCCCCAGTTATCGTCGTAGTTCATTCCCCTGCCCTTGCCCTCAACGTCTTCCACTAGCAGGTCCACGCCACCCAGGGTGTCCACTGCCTTCACGAAGCCCTGGAAGTCCACCTTCACATATCCGTCGATCGGTATCTGCAGCAGCTCGGCGACCGTCCTGACGGTAAGCTCGGGGCCCCCGTGGGCATAGGCATGGTTGATCTTGGTGACGCCGTAGCCCGGGATGTTGACGCGCAGGTCACGGGGGATTGACATAATGGCGGCTCGCTTCCCGCCGGGGTTGATCCACATCACCATCAATGTGTCGGAGCGACCGACCTCGTGGGGTCGGTCGTCGGCGCCGATGAGCACCAGGCGCAGCCGGTCCACGCCGGCAAAGGGCTCCGGCAGGCTGGTCAGCGTGGTCTTGGCGGCAGCGCCGGTGTTCTCACCGGCCGGGACCGCTACGTCATCATACATCCCCGCGGCACCGGCACAGATCACCAGGGAAGCGAGAAAATAAGTCAGATAGTCACGGGAACTGCCCATGCGTCTGGTCCTGTATATCGTTGGCGACGGTCAGGAATCCGCCGCGAAGTCAAGGCCCACGTTCACCTGAATGTGCGGCTGGTCAGCCGGCGTGGGACCACTGTCGTCATACTCTAGAACGCCACAGCCGAGGATCTTGGTTGCCCGTTCGGCGATGTTCTTGCTGTCCCCGCGGTACAGAACCACGGTGCGCGTGTGACCATAGCTGGTGGCGTTGCCCACGCGGGTGACGTCGAAACCCGCCGCCTTCAGCTTCTCAGCGGCGGCAGCGGCCATCCCCGGCCGGCCGGAGGCGTTCAGAACCTCCGCCCGTGGCGTCACCAGGACCCGCTGCTCCCCTGCCAGATGAGCGCGGATCTCCTGCAGCGTTTGCGGGAACTTGTCCTGGTCAACTATCGCATAGTAGGCCCCATGGCGATGGTCATCCAGCGCCGGGACGGTGAAGGTCTTCAGGCCCTCGGGCCCCATGGCCTGCAGACAACGCGCCAGATCCAGGGCCTCGCGCAGGGTCAGGGTCCCCTGTACGCATTTCCAGACCTCCAGCCCGGCCCTCCAGAGTTGCCTCAGGTTGCCTGGCTTGAGCTTCTGGGCCACCATCGCGCGCAGGAACTTCTGCTGCCGCTCGGCACGCTGGAAGTCGGTGGAGCCGCAGCCGGGAATGTTAGAGAGACGGTAGCGGACATAGCCCATGGCCTTGTAGCCGTTGAGGCGTTGGCGTCCAGGCTTCAGGTGTATGACCAGGCCGTCCTGAGGACAGTCGTAGTTCATGCCACGGCCTTTGCCTTCGTAGTCCTCGACGTCAATGACCACTCCGCCGAGAACGTCAACCGCCTTCACAAAGCCCTGAAGGTTGACCGTGATTGTCCCATCCATCTCTTCGTCCAGCAGGTCCTCGACGGTACGGCGAGTGAGCGTTGCCTTTCCGTAGCTGTAGGCGTGGTTGATCTTGTTCGCGCGATGCCCGGGGATGTCGACGTAGAGATCCCGCGGAATAGACAGTATGGCGGCCCGCGGTATCGTCGGGTTCACCCACAGCACCATCAGGGTGTCAGAGCGGCCGGGCAGGCCGGGGCGATCGTCCGCTCCGATCAGCACATACCGCACCATCTGCTTCCCTGGAAAGGGTGGCGGCAGTGGGTGCAGCACACTGCCGTCCGGGCCGGTGCCACGGGTCACCACCCCGGGCACGTAATGGTCCAGCGCCAGCGCTCCCACCACCAGCAGCGCCAGCACGAACAGGAGCAGACTGCGGATCATGGCTGCGACGAACGCTCCCCATCCCGGCGGTTGCCGTTCGATGTCTGGTATAGCCGGTGGGCCAAAATGAACTGCCTGACTGGCTCAGGTACCAGGTACCGCAGAGAGAGCCCGGCAGCCGCCCGGGCGCGGATGTCGCTGGCCGAGATGGCCAACTCGCGCAGGGCCAGCAACTGGACACGGCCTGCGGCGGCGCCGAGGCGTTGCGGCAACAGCCCCAGGTCATAGCCCGGTCGCGGTACCGTCACGAATCGCGCCTCTTGCAGGACCTCGGTCGCCCGGTGCCAGGTCATGAGCTCAAGTGCCTGGTCGGCCCCGAGGATGAAGATAACTTCAGTCTGCGGGCCGTGCTGAGCACGCAAGGCTCGCACCGTGTCCAAAGCATAGGAGGGTCCGGCGCGGTCGATTTCCAGGCGCGAGACACTGAAGTGCGGGTTGTCGGCAGTGGCCAGCGTGGTCATCGCGTAGCGGGCCTCGGCGGCAGACAGGGTGCGTCCCGGCTTGTGCGGCGGTTGCCCCGTAGGCATGAAGAGCACCGCGGCCGCGCCCAGGTGCTCCCGTACCTGCTCTGCTATGATGAGATGGCCAATGTGGATCGGGTCGAAGGTCCCGCCCATCACTAGCAGAGACTCGCCCTGCGTTCTCGCCGTGCTCTCCGTCATTGAGAGCATTCTACCACAAACCAACCGTGACGCAAGAGAGCGAGGGGGGTGTTCGGGCACGGTCACGGCTACCCCGTCCCCCGTCAGCTCTCGGGCTGGAAGGCATAGCCGACGCCCCGTTCCGTCACGATCGGGCACCTCCGCAATCCGGCCTGCCGCAGCTTCCGGCGGAGACGAGCGACATGCCAGTCCACCAGCCGCAGATCGCCGTAGTAGTCGTCGGCCCACAGCGCATCCGCGATCTGCGCCCGAGTCAGGGTAGCCCCGGGCTGCCCCATCAGGAAGGTCAGCAAGTCGAACTCGCGCGGCGACAGCGGCACCGCTGACCCGTTGTACGTCACCTGCCGCTCCGCCAGTCGGACCTCAAGCCCGGGCACCCCCCGCGGCGCTTCCTGCAGGACACCGGAGCGCTGCAGAAGCGCTTTGGCGCGCGCTGCAACCTCCAGAGGGCCCAGCGGTCTGGCTGCGTACTCGTCCCCGAGGCCCAGCGGGCGCACGCTAGCCAGCTCGGCCTGACTCGCAGTCAGCACCATCAAGGGGATGGCCCCGCGGTAAAGTCGGCTTGCCTGCGCGAAGCCATCAGCTCCCGCAATCGCCACGTCCAGGACCGCCGCGTGGGGCGGGTCATCGGTCATCACTCGCAGGGCGTCGCCGGACCCCGTCGCCACTGTAACGCGCAGCCCCTCAGCACGCAGGTACCAGGCCACCGCCTCGGCCAGTTCACCATCCTCGTCGGCGATGAGAACGTGGGCGCTCATCGGGCTTAGCTCCGCATGGGCTCAGGTTCCGGGCCTGCAGGCCCGGTCAAGGCGCTGCTGCGAGCGTTGCTGTGACGAGGCCGCGAAGGCTTACCGTGCTGCGATCTCGTACCTCTGGCGGGGCTTGGCGTGGATGCGCTGCGTGGCGCCGCGCCAGGTGATTGTCAGGACTGCCTCGCTCTGGTAGCCAAGCCTGACCTCCCGGGGCCGGCCCTCAGCGAAGGCGACATGGAGGCTTACGGGTGCACTGGCCTGCAGCCGGAAGTCGCCCCACTGGAGCAGCTTGCCCTGCACGAGACTCAGACCCTCCGCAGCGGCGGCCGCCATGACGCCGCTAAAGTCCATCCCCGCTGTCCGCGACGGTTTCTTCGAGTCCGGCGACCAGGCCACGGTGCCCCCCGCGCCGGTCGCTGCCAGGCAGTTCGTCCCCTGCACCCACTCCCACACCTCCGGTTCGCCCTCCCCCGCGAATGGCTGCATGACCATGGCAAAGACGGTGGAGGAAGCCTCCCGGCGGATGATCTGCATCGGCATCAGGCGATCCAGGGAGGTGGTGATGCTATCGGCGACGATGAGTTGCGTACCTGCCGCGGGGGCAGCGCTGAGGCGCAGTCGCTTGCCGCCCTCCCGCCACTCGGTCTGCACGGCGCCATCCACGGGCTCGCTGCCCCGGGCGTGGTGGATGTGCTGGTAGCCCAGCTTCGAGCCCAGCGGATCAGCCAGCGCAGCCAGCGGCAGGTTGGCCTCCGCGAAGGGCAGCGCCACATGCAGCGCATAGTCGTAGGTATGCTTCTGGGCGCTGGTCAGCGCGAGGAAGTCAAAGACCGTGCTCCCCAGCAGGGCCACGGTGCGCCGCTGGTGTACACCGGGATAGGTACTGTCATCATAGGCCTGCACCGCCTTCAGCAGCGGATCCGCATGGAAGCACTCCAGGAAGCCGCGAGCCTGCCGCGCCGCCGAATCACAGGGCCACGTGGTCTCGACACCGTCCGCCGGCCACTGGCTCGTCTGGTCCACGGTCACCGTGTTGTGGCTGATGGTCTGGGCGGTCCACTGGCTCTTCTCCGCGCTGTCATAGCCGCAGGAGCCGAAATCAGGGATCAGGTGCATCTGGTGGGCATAGACGACGAGGCTCAGCTTGTCGGGATGTCCGTGTCCGCCGCCATAGGGGCCATAGGTGACGTTGACGGCTGTGGCGTCCAGCGGGGCCAGACCCTCCTCGTTCAGCCGCTCTCGCAGCAGTGCAAAGCCCGTCGAAGGGAAGAGACTGCAGCCCTCCTCCAGGACGCCATTGTTGGCGAAGCCCTGTCCCCGCAGGTCGAAGGCGCCCGCGTCCGGCGGCGGCCTCTCGTACAGCAGGTCAGCCAGGCCGGGGCCTCCGGGGGGATTGTCGTACATCACTGCCGAGCCCTCGCCGATCACCGCCGCGGCCGCTGATAACGCCGCCCAGTCCGCCAGGCTGCCGTCCACCGTCAGACCCGTGACCGGTGGAATGCTGATGGCTCTTGGGCCCTCGGGTGCAGTGACGCCGAAGGCCCCGCGGCCGCCCTGGGCGCTGTCATAGCGGTCGGTGGTGCAGGCCCAGCCGACCATCTTCTCCTTGGTGGTTGCGCCGGTTCGCTCGTCAGAATCGTACAGGACGAAGTCAAGGGTCAGCTCCTGGCCCAGGGCGGGCCGCAACCCTTCCCCCGGTTCTCCCGCCTGCGGCACGAACTCCGCCAGGGGGATGGCGGCCTCCAGGTCATAGCCGACTTCCGTGCGCGTGACCGACAACTGGGCCGCGCTGCGGCCGTTGAGCGGGGCGCCGAAGCGCGTGAACAGCGCCGGCACCGGCTCTGACTGCTCTCCGTCGCCCGGCGTCAGGCCATAGATGAAGTCATAGCCGCCTCCCCTCCCGGCAGACCACTTGAGGCCCACCCAGACCAAGTCGCCGGCCCAGGCGTTGCCGGGTTCTTTGTGCGAGTTGCGGACGACCTGGTCGCGCACCTGGGCGGCCAGGTACAGGTTTGCCTCATCGTAGGCCATACGGATGTCCGCGGAGGCATCGTCAGGGCCCGTCCAGACTGGTCGGGCGGGCGCCGCCTGCGGGCGGTTCAGGAGCCACGCGTATTTGGGGTCACCCAGGCGCTCCCACCCGACGCGGTACCAGTTCTGGATGCTCAAGGGCCCGGCGCCGCTGTCGGCGACAACCGGCCAACTGAGGTCCGGGAAAGTGAAGTAGAAGGGCGCATCCAGCATCAGCCGCAGCGACTTTGGACCATTGTCACCGTCGCCGACGGTGTAATTGGCCAACGGCTCGCGGTCGCTGTTGTAGTCGTCAGGCACGGCCACTTGCCAGAGGTCAAGGCCGCAGTGCGTGCCCGCCTGGAGCAGGGGGAACAGCGCCGTCAGAACGAAGCTGTGGTAACCCAGGGAGCGCTCCCAGAACACTCCGTCGTCGTGGACATCATGGGCCAGCAGGTGCTTGAGACCGTAGGGCCCATCAATGGCATGCTCCACCATGTCGGCGTCCCGCAGCAGAAAGCCTGCGAGGCCCACCGCCGCATCAAACCAGGCCTGGAAGTTGTAACACTTGTAATGCAGATCGGCCGGGCGGTTGTCGGCGGGGTCAGCATAGTCCTTGACCCAGAACAGCTCGGCCCCGAGCCGGATCAGGTCACGCTGGATGAGTTCATGGTCCTCCGCGCTGAAGGCCGGGCTTTCGTAGACGAGGTCGTAGGCGCACACCAGGGGCACGAACCAGACGGCCTCGTACAACCCGGAGACTGTCTTGCTCATGCGGACTCGCCCGTTCACCGCCGGCAGCGTGGGGTAGACGCGGGCGTATTCCACCAAAGCATCCCGGACCCAGCGAGCATAGCCCTCGTCGCCAAAGAGTTGGTAGGCCAGGCCGACGTCCAGCAGGCGGCGTGGCAGGGCGTCCATGTCATCGTTGGGCGCGGTGGGGACAGCCGCAGGTTTGGCGATGAGCGCCTCCGCGGTGCGGCGCTGGCTGTCCGCTACCTCACGCGCCCACTCCTGGGTGGCCATTAGGGACCTGGCCCGCTCTATCTGTGCCGTGTCATAGAGTAGATACGGATGCCGCGCCGGCACTCCTGGCCGGTCAGGCACGGGTGGCGCAGCGAGCGTGACGACGGCAACCCTTCGTGGTGCCGGACGGCCGTCCGGGTCAAGAGCGGCCACGGCCACGTAGTCGCCCGGACCGGGCGGGGCCAGAAACTCCGTGACGCCTTGCGGAAGCTTCGCAGCGACCACGGGCGCGTTGGCGGCTTGGAGCTCTGCCTCCGACTGCCCGCGGAAGATGGATACCCCCGCCTGCCGCGTGTCGGGAGCGAACTCCCAGCGCACGCGCACGCTGCCATCGAGGCGCCGGGTGCCCTGCACCCGTACCGGAGCGGCCGAAGGGCGGAGCCGTGGCGTGCGCAGGGCGAAGGACCCGCTGAGCGGACCGGTAGCTCCGTCGGCACCGATGGCAGCCACGGCGTAGCGCGCCACCACGGTGCTGGGAAGGGAAGGGTCCCGGAAGCTGCTGGTTGTTGTCTCCCCCAGCAGGTCCGAGGGTGCAACGCCAGCTGGACCACCAACAGCCCGGAAGACACGGTAAGAGACCACGCCGTCATAGGGCGCCGGCATGTGCCACTGCAGGTTGAGCACCCCGCCGGGACTCAGCTTTCCCTGCAGGCCCGTGGGAGCCGGCAGCGAGGCGGCCTCAAGTGGCGTCAGACGAATGTTGGTGTAGCGGTACGCGTAGTTGTAGTAGTGGAGGAAACCTACCCGACCGGCGGGTGAGGGCGCACCGTAGACGACGGGGCTCGCCGAGATGTCGCGGCCGTTCATCTGTAGCAGGGCCCGCCCGCCAAAGACCACCACGCGCACCGCCACCCGCTCCCCCAGCCGGAGAGAGGCCAGGTCCATGAAGAAGGCCTTGCGGTTGGCCGGGTTGGCCGGGTCCAGCGCCCAGACCACGATGCTGCGGGGCCTCTCGCCCACCTCGGCCAGACGCTCGGCCTCAAACTCCAGGATGAAGTCACGGTAGTCGCTGGCTGTGAGCAGGTAGTGGTCGCCCGTGGACTGGCCGCCATCGCGGGCCTCGACACTGCCGTCAGGGGAAAGCCTGTAGACATCTGGCGCCGGTGCCCATTCGACAGCCACGGCGATGGTGGTGGCAGCGGTCAGGGCGAGAGTCAGCAGGGCAAGACGCATATGATCGGTCTCCCGTCACGACTGGCCTACGGCTCGGTGCAGGCCATGATCTTCCAGGTGTTGCCGTGTCGCGTCAGAGCGTACTCACGGATCAGGACGTCGCGCCGCAGTTGCCCCACCGTGGCCGCAGTACGGCTCTTCTTCCGCACCTCGAAGGTGAACTGGCTGAGGTCCGCCCGGTTCCCGGCCGCGGCCGCCTGTCGAGTCATCTCTGCCAGAGTGGCGTACATCCCGCCTGATCCGAAAAAGGCCCGCTGTTCAGGTTTCACGCCCCAGTAAGCGTAAGCTTCGCTGGCCCTGCCCGCATAGCTTGCCCGCAGCATGGCTCTGACGATGGCGGTGGGATCACTGCTGACAACCGGACGTGTCGGTGGCGGCGGGGGAGCGGCGGGCAGCGAGGCAGCGGCTGGAGCGGGCTGCGGAGGCGGCGCGACCGGGCGATCATAGCCTCCCAGGCGAACCAGAAGCCCTCCGAGGGCGTAGAAACCCGCTCCCATAACGGCCCCGGCCAGCAGGAAGGCGACATGAGACAGCCCGATCGGCTGGGTCCCCGCGAGGCCGTGACGACCCCTGCTGTGCCGCGTTCCCGCCGGTTCGGCCGGGCGCTGCTCCAGCCGCTCCGGCAATCCGTCCGGCGCGGACCTGTATGCCCGGGCCTTCCGACGCTTCCGGCGCCCCCGGTACCAGTCGTTGCCGCTTGTTCCCACAGCCAGTTCCTTCTGTCACGTGTGCTATGGCGCCAAAACCAGCGGGGAGGAATTCGCCCCGAGGCTGGTGCGGACCTTGTTGGGACAGCCGGTAGCTACCCCCCGGGCCCGCGGCAGGGCGACGCCACGGATACGGCGAATGCTTCGCTCGTGAGGCCATAGCAAGTCGAGGCCAGCTCGAATCACTGGAGACGGCCATGCGTGGCGTGGCAAGGTACATCGGAACATGCCTCGTGGTCCTCGCTCTGGGCCTGACTGGCGCCGCTTACGGCGAGAGCGTGGCCTTCGTCACCCATGAGGTGACCGGCGCGGGCGATCCGGTGCCCGTGGACCTGGAGGTCCAGCGACTCTCCCTGGATGGTACAGTTGGATGGCTCACCGGGGCAGGCCCCCAGGCGGTAGCCAAGACGCCCGAGCGTGAGTTGGCGCCTGTGGCCTGTCCCGACGGCAGCGGTGGCGTCATCGTGATCTACGCGCGAGAGACTGTCAGCGGAGAGCGCCAGGGTGACAGCGACGTGTTGGCCCAGCGCTTCGACAACGCCGGTCGCCCGGTCTGGAACGACGGGGGTGAACCGATCCGGATCGCCGCCTCGGCGCAGCGCGAAGGCCGGCCGGTCGCGCTTAGCGACGGCAGTGGCGGCGCTTTCGTGGTCTTCGAGTGGACCGGACCGAACGGCGACACCGACTTGCTGGGGCAGCGTATCTCTGCCCACGGGAATCTCCTGTGGGCGGGCGGCCAGCCCGTGCCCATCGCGGCCTCGGAGTACCCCGAACACTCGCCTGTCCTTGTCTCCGACGGCGAAAACGGCCTGTTCGTGGTCTTTCAGTGGGATGGACCTGAGCAAGACAGTGACATCATGGCTCAGCGCCTCACACGTCGCGGGCAGTTGCTGTGGAACTACGGCGAGCAGGCTGTAGATGTGGCCGCCTCAGGCCACGCGGAGCGCAGGCCGGCGGCAGTGGCAGGTACTGCCGGCGAACTGCTGGTCTTTTTTGAGCTGGAGTACCTCAGCGGTGACCGCAAGGGCAACGTTGACGTGGCCGCGCAGCGGGTCTCGGGCTGGGGTGAGACCCTTTGGGCCCTGGGCGACCCACTGATGGTGGGGGCTACCGACGCCTGGGAGGGTGGGCCGGTCGCCGTTAGCGATGGGGCTGGGGGCGGTGTGGTCGTCTTTTCTACCCGGCCGATGAATGCCGGTGAAGAGGCCAATGCTGATTTGCTGACGCAGCGCATGGCGCCTTCGGGCAAGCCGCTATGGGGTGAGGGAAACCCGGTTCCGCTGGAGGCTACCCCGGAACGTGCCGGCCGCGCCCTCGGCCTCGCCACGAGCGACGGCGGCGCCATCTGGGTCTATGAACTGGGGGCCGGCGGGGGAGACGTCAACATTGTGGCCCAGCGACTCGATGCCAACGGCCAACCCGTCTGGAACGGTGGGCAGAGCCCGGTCGTCGTCGCGGCCAGCGGCTGGCTCGAGCACCTGGAGCAGGTCGTGCCCGACGGCGCGGGCGGCGCGATCGTGCTCCTGACGGCCACCAGCACCGAGGAAGCCACCCGCGGCGACACCGATGTCGGCGCCGTGCGCCTGGCGGCCGAGGGGACGCTGCCGTGGCCCCAGATGGCGGTCGTGGCCGGCGGTCCCAGCCTGCAGGGGAAGCCGTGCCTGACCATCGTCAGCAAGTAGCCGGCGCCCCCACGGACCGCTCCCGTCCGGCGCTGCCTCCGAGCCGAGCAGTGCCATCGGCGGCCTCTCAGTTCACCTCGACGCGATAGCGGTAGTAATCCGCCAGCTTCCAGTTGGCTTGGTCGTGTTCCCCGTAGCGGGACAGGAAAAGGACCACGTCCCCGGTCTGGCGATCCTCGTAGAACCGGAAGTTGGACATCTGCGTGAGCGGTGGCTCGTGCGGAGCGCGGCGGTCGATCACCGTGATGGTCTCACGTCTGAGGCCGAAGGGCTCCTCCGCCACCTCGGCGATGATCAGCGGGCTGCGGGGCCAGTTGGCATTGGCGCGGTCCCCGTCAAGGGCCAGGTTGCCGACGAAGTAGAGCTTGCCGGTCTTCTGAGAACGGAACAGCGCACAGCCGTTGGAGCCGGACTCGATGAAGCTGCCGTCGGCGCAGGGGAGCGGCTCAGGCTCGGACCACGTGCGGCCCTCATCCTCCGAGAAGCAGTGCCACTTGTAGCCCGGTCGCTCGGGGTAGGCACCGTTGTCACCGCGCAGCACCATGGCCAGCCGCCCGTCGGTCAGCTCCACGATGGCGTTCTCGGAGAAGCCGCGGGAGCTCCGGGCGGCGTCCACCGCCACCGGCTGGCCGCACTCCCAGGCGATGTCCCCGCCGGGCAGAAACTGGCCGCGGATGGCCAGCGAGGCATGCAGGGCGGGCGCGTAGTCACCGTAATGCCGGGGACGCCCCTCCTCGTCCACCAGCAGGCTGTACGCCGGGACGATGAGCGTGCCGCGCCGGGTCTTCAGGGGAAAGCAAAAGCTGATGCCCAGTCCGCCCGGCAGGTCGTGCGCGATGGTCTGCTCGCCGCGCCAGGTTTCCGTCAGGGGGTCATACAGGTCCCAGGTAACCTCGAAGCGGTTTCCGATCCGGTGGCGGTCGTCAGGGTAGACGGCTCGGCTGCATAGCGTCAGCAACTTCCCCGTACCGGCATCGAAGAAGCAGGCGTTCTCCGCATAGCGCAGCCGACCGCCGGGAACCTCGCGCGAGCGCAGTCTCGGCACTGGCTTTGACCAGGTCGCTCCGTTGTCGCGGCTCACGCTGTCGGCGAAGTCGTCGTAGGTGTCGGATTCGTCTACCCAGCCGTAGCGGTGCAGAAGGACGGGGTCGCGGGCGCTGATGTAGCTGACGAAACCGGGGAAGACGGGACGACCGTTGCGACAAGGGATGAAAACGTCCCTGGCGAGCAAACGCATGGATATCACCTGCAGAAGCGAAGGGCGACAGGCCCGTGGCGGCCTGTCGCCCATCCCTTCGCTACGACTGGTTGCCCACCTGCTAGAACTCGGTGAACAGCTTCTTCGGTGCCGTGCAGACGGGGCACCGTGCCGGCGGCTCGCCTTCCATGGTGTAGCCACAGGAGGTGCAGACCCAGAGCTGGCCCAGGTCCAGGTCGCCGCCAGCATCCACGGCCGTCTTCGCGCGCTCATAGAGGCCATGGTGCACTTTCTCGGCCTCCAGGGCTTGATGGAAGGATACCTTGGCGTCCTCTTCGCCCTGGTCCTCGGCCACAGCCATGTAGGCCGGGTACATCTCGGCGATCTCAAACCCTTCGCCGCCCACGGCTGCTGCCAGATTGTCACTGGTGGAGCCAACCCCTTCCAGGACCGCGAGATGGGCGCTGGCATGGAGCTGTTCCGAGTAGGACGCGGCCCTGAAGAGGCGCGCGACGTTGGTCTTGCCCTCCTCCTCGGCCTTCTCTGCGAAGTTGAGGTACTTCATGTGGGCCTGGCTTTCGCCGGCAAAGGCTTCTTTGACAAACTGCTCGGTCATCTTCTTCATGGTTGTTTCCCTCTCCTGAATGAGTTCCGTGGCAATGTTGGGCTCAGCGCCGACCGATGAGGGGGCCGGCGGGCGGATCTCCTGCTCGATGCGGGGCGCCTCGTCAAGGTTGCCCATCAGCACCGCGCCCATGACCCTGCCGCCCCGGGTCACGAGCTTACGGTACGTGAGTTCACTCTCATCCGCTGCGATATCAGTCTCATAGCCCGCTTCCGGCGCCGGGTTGGACACGCCGAGGGAGCAGAAGGGCAGTCCAGCCGCGAGCTGGTAGTTGGCAGGCACGCCACCCGGGTAGGGCCGCACTCCACCCGCCATGGCGATCCCGGCGTGCTCACCCTGCTCGTCAGAGTTGCGCCAGGAGGTGATGACCCGACGCTCCCCGGTCAAGTAGTCCTTCACCTGCGCCACATCACCGGCCGCGTAGATGCCGGGTACGGAGGTGGCGAAGCGCTCATCCACGAGGATTCCTCGATCCCTGGCCAGGTCCAGCTTCTCGGCCAACTCCATTCTCGGCCGCACGCCGACGGCCACACCCACGAGGTCGGTCGCCAGCACCCGACCCCCCTTGGTATGGACCGCAGCCACGCGGCCGTCGCCATCGGCTTCGAAGCGCTGGACCTCGTCGCCCAGGACGACCTCCACACCCAGATTGGCCAGGGCACAACCCAGGACCCTCCCCGCCGCCTCATCAAGCGCGGGGAACCCCACGTAGGTCTCGCGCACCAACTGCGTCACCTTGAGACCCGCGGTGGTGAAGGCGCGCACGAACTCCAGACCTAGCAGACCCCCGCCCACGACTACAGCCCTTTCGGCTGTCCGCACCAGCGCGGCGATGCGCTCGGCGTCGGCGAAGCTGCGGAAGTAGGCGATGCCCTCGGCCTCGGAACCCGGCCAAGGGACCTGCACGGGGCTGGACCCGGTCGCCAGTAACAGGGCGTCATAGGGCAGTTGGAGCCCACTGGCGCACGTTACCAGGCGCGCCTGCGGATCGACAGCAGTCACCTTCTCTCCCAGCAAGACCCGCACCCGATCCGTCTCATAGGCCTGGCCAGACGAGAGAAAGTCCTCGCGGTCATAGCCGGCGATGAAATCCGGCAGCAGCGGACGGGCATAGATGGGGACCTGTTCCTCGGAGAGAACCACGATGTCGCCCTCGGGATCCAGGAAGGCGATGGCGCGGGCTGCCGAACGGCCAGCCGCGCTATTGCCGATGATGACGTAGCGAAAGCCCGACGGCCGGGGCTGGGCGATCTCGATCCCTCGGAGCCGCTGCTGGGGACCGACATCAGCCCGCTGGAAAGAGGTAAACGGCGCTCCGCAGCTTGGGCATGTCGTCGGGGGTGCCGAGCCGCGGTGGACGTAGCCGCAGACCGCGCAGATCCATCGTACCTTCATGGCATACCTCCCTTGTCCCTAAGTATAATGTGGGAACATTTGACTGTCCACCCCTCTACCCGCACGCCTCCCTTCCGTGGACCTGGACTGTCCTCCTGCCGCGGGGAGGTCCGCCCAGACCTACGAGCAGGATCGCCTTGGGCCAGCGTGGCGATGGTGAGCGGGCTAGCGCTGGTGGGCGGCGAACGGGCTATGGCAGGAAGTCATGGGCGGCGGCTCCGGATGAGGATGTGGCCTGGGCATGGTTCGCCCGTGCAGCCGTAGCGACCTGCGGCGGAGACGCCACGAGCCGCCCAGAAGGGCGGCTCGTGAGATCAGCGGGGAGGGACTGTCAGGTCCTGCGGCGGCGGAGCACCACGCAGGCCAAGCCGCTGCAGATCAGCAAAGCCCAAGTGGACAACTCAGGGGTAGTCTTGCAGCTGGCGCTGCCCCAGAGGAACTCGAGCTCCGCCCGGGCCACTGCCTTCCCCTGGTCCGGGTCGAGGGCCGTGTCCTTCAGCCAGCCGTTGATGACGGTGTTGTCGGTGTAGGCGATGGCGATATCGCCATTACCGAAGGTTCCGGCAGAGGTGGCCCCGTCCAGGGACATGCCCATGGACCAGGTGCCCCAGCCGGGATTGGTCAGGTCGAAGGTTCCGTTGCCGAAGGGACCAGCGAGGGTGATCGGTGTCAGGTTGATCTCACCGGTATAGGTGATGCCGAACAACGCCCCGCGCGTCGCGTCCATCGTCCAGTCGGTGTAGAGCACCTTCCCGCCACCGGCGATGTAGCTTCCCAGGTTGGCGAAGTCAGTGTCGTAGCTGGTTTCGTTCTGCAGCAGCAGGCACGTGACATCCCAGCTGCCCGCTCCCAACTGGGTGTTGTAGTCAACCTCGTCGCTGGCCACGGTTACGTCCCATCCCAGGTCCGCCAGGGCGGCCTCGACGGCGTTGGTGCCCTGATTGAGGTCAGTCCAGTACAGCACCTTCGGTTGCGCCATAGCGCCGGACAGGCACAGCAAGGCGACCAAGATCAAGGCGAACCGTGTCTTCATAGCCGATCTCCTTCCCCATCATTCGCCAACGCCAGTGTTCGTTGGCGATGGTTCCGACGAAGCCCCCCTGCGCAGGTTGCAGTTGCATCGCCGTACGCCGGTGTCAGCTAAGCCCCTGATCACCCCCCTGGCCAGACCCTGGCAACACGCCCAGAGTCACCTGGCAGGAATACGCAAAACAGCCCCCCGCAGTCTCGTCACGCTGCGCAGGCGCGGCCCAAGAGAAATCGCCCCAGTGCCGCATTTCTGCGGCGTCAGTGCCCTGGAGCAGCCCCTCCTGGGCATCTCGCAACAGCGCCAGGGGTGCCAATGCGGTAACCTCCGGCGCCCCCCCATCCCCAGATGCAGTAGCCTCCTTCGCTAAACGATGCCTTTTCCCCTGCCATTTCGTCTGTTTTTTTCCGTATAGCCTTTTCTGCAGTGGGGGGGGGAAACGCCTAGGGCTCCTGGAGCGTCATGAGGCCCCTCTGCCAGCGACTCATGTACTCGTCCCGTGTGTAGGTCATCTCTCCGCACAGCGGGTCACCCACGGTCACCGTATCCCGTGTGGCCGCGATGACCACCAGCATGTGGCTGGTGACCCCGTTGAGGCGCCAATCGGCCAGGAGGGGCTTGGGAGCCCGAACAAGCTGCTCCCAGGTGGCGGGGCAGCGGACCGTGGCGGTCAGGCCCCCGCGCCGTGCCGCACGGAACATTCCCGGCCAGGAAGCACCGTGCAGCGGCACGGTGGCCGACAGCACCGCCATCTCCCGTTCCGAAGCTGGCAGTCCCTGCAGGCGCAGGGCCCAGGCCAGCGCTGCCGGGCCGCAGGACCAACCGGTGGATTGCGTCACCTCGCTGGCGTATGGCCCTGTGCCTGTGGCTTCAGCGCTCAGTTGCCGGGCGAAGAGGGGCAGGAAGGCCGGCGCGGCGACCTCCACCCCCGTGTAGGAGAGGAACAGGCCCATCAGGAAGCCGATCGCGCGTCGCCTCACGCCGGCCGCTTTCCACCACGTCAGCCCCAGCAGCAGCGCGATCGCTGCCCACAGCGGCACCCGCGCGAAGTAGACCCAGTCCTCCCACTGCGTCACTTGCAGCACCCATGCCCGGCGTTGCTCCAACAGACAGAGCGCGACGGCCGCGACGGCCGCCAGGGCGGTCACGAGGAGTGACTTCTGGCCTGTGGCTGTCCGCCGGGCGATGGCCCAGCCGCCCGCCACACCTCCCAGCAGCGCCAACGTCGCCAGGATGGCCATGTCAGCCCTCCCCGGGGCGGGTAAAGCCCAGTCTTACCGACAACGTTGCCCCTCGTCCGGTTCCCCTGCCTCTCGGGACGCAGGAGCCGGCGGCCCCGACGCCGAACCACTCGTCGATCCCGCCGACACTACGGAGGTCTGTTTCCATGTCCAAGCTTCGCGCCGCCTTCATCGGCACCGGCCGTCCACCCGAGCGCAGCGGCCCCATGGGCTATGCCACTGCCTACTGGCATGCCGACGCCTACCGCCTCATCGGTGACATCGAGCTGGTTGCCGCGGCTGACATCGTCGAGGACCACGCTCGTCTTTTCGCCGACCACTACGGGTTCACCGACATTTACACCGACTACCACGAGATGCTGGCGGCGGTCAAACCAGACATCCTGAGCGTCTGTACGTGGCCCCACCTGCATGCCGAGATGATCATCGCCGGGGCCGAGGCGGGGGTGCCCTTCATCTACTCCGAGAAGCCGATGGCCTACAAGTGGGGCGACTGCAGGGCTATCATGGCGGCGGTTGAGAAGTCCGGCACGCGCCTGTTTTTCAACCACCAGCGGCGGTACTCGAAGGCCTTCGCGGCGGCCAAGGAGCTGCTGGATGCCGGGGCCATCGGCAAGCTGCAAAGTGTTGAGTTCGCCGCCGGCAACCTCTACGACTATGGCAGCCACAACTTCGACATGTGCAACTTCTACAACGATGAGTGCGATATTGACTGGGTGCTCTGCGGGCTGGACTACTCCCGCGAAAGCCTGGTCTTTGGCACCCACAACGAGAACAGCGCGGTCGCCGTCTGGCACTACACCAACGGGGTCATGGGCCTGTGCACCACGGGCGAGCCGGCACCGACCATCGGCTGCCACCACCGCCTGCTGGGCAGCGACGGCGTCATCGAGATCGGCCGCGATGGCCAGCCGCCGCTGCGGGTCTTGAGCGCGGGCAAGCCGTGGCGGGTCATTGACACCGGCGGCGACGGTCTGCATGGCACCGAGTTCATCAACCGGGCCATCGCCGACGCCGTGGCGGCGTACCGCGAGGGCCGCCCGTGCATGATGGACGCGGCCAACGCCTATCACGCCACGGAGACGATCTTCGCCTGCTGGGAGTCGGCCCGCCGCCGGGGCATCGTCCGCCTGCCCCTGGACACTGACGACAATGCTCTGGTGGAGATGATCAAGTCGGGGGAGCTACGGCCGGTGAAGGGGGAGTAAGGGGGCGAGATCGCCGCGGTACACGGTTGGTGCCTCCGAGGCCGCTTGCGAATCCCCGGAGAGACGAGCCTCAGGCTTGACACCCGCTTCCTGGCCTTTAGTCGGCTATTGCCGGAGTTGGCTGAAGCTGGCTATAATGGGCCGGCAGCGATGTGGCCGTCGGCAGCGGCCCACAGAAGGGAAGAGCGTATGCCTACCGAGATACAACTGCAGCCCGGCGCGAACACTGTGACCATCTACTCCAACTACGCCGCCGTCCAGCACACGCCGACGGACATAGTGGTTCGCTTCTGCCTGATCGATCCTTTGGAGGGTACTGTCAACGACGAGAACCCAGAGGCCTACGCATCGATCCCCGCGAAGGTCGAGGCCAACGTATTCCTGAGTCCCAAGACGGCAGAAGGCCTCGTTCGCGCCATAGCTGCCCAGCTTCAGAAGTGGCAGACCCAGACTGAGGGGAGTGAGGATGCGTGAGCATGGTCGCAGCACTAGACCGCGGTGGTTCCGCGACAACTACGCTGCGGAACTGGGAAGCCCGCTCAGTTGGGCGGCCAGCCTGCCAGTTGCGCCTGATTCCCCTGGGCACGGATGAGACTCCATCCGTCGAGTGCGAGATGACGCCTACGAGCAGCGACCTGTACCTCACTGCGGATGCGGAGACGGGAGCAGACCCGGTACTGTGGTTCGCTGCCCTGTGGCAGGTATCATGCGCTGAGGCCGCGACAAGGATCGTCGTCGGTCGTCCCGAGCTTAGGCAAGCGGTCATAGAGGGCATGGATGATGCCCGACAAGGGCGCTTCCTAACCTGGGATGAGGTTTTTGGGGAGGACTAGGGGTGGCGGGGTATGAAGTCTACTTCACCGAGACATTCCGCAAGTGCTTGAGAAGGCACCCTGACCGCAAGAAGGCGTTGAAGACTGCTATCAGCCGCTTGGCGAACGACCCCTATCACGCTTTGGACTCCCACCTTCTCCAGAGCAAGCACGGCGTTGATCTGACCGGCAAGCGCGGTTGCCATCTGTTCGGTGCACGGTTCGTGCTCGTGTTCATGATCTGTGAGGAATGCGTCGCCAAGGGTTTCCTCGCGACCGGGGCCAACCGCTGCTCCTCACCACCGTGCACCCATGGACCCGACCGGCGCATCATCTGCGTCGCCTTCGACCGCCACGATGCAGCGTACTCCAGGACCTGGGGAGTCTGACGCCACCCCCTACCCCTCCACCATCTCCCGCACCGTCTGCCGCCCCACGAGGTCGTCGGGGAGGCAGGCGAGGACGTAGGGGCCTTCGGGGATGACGGCAATCTGCGCGTCGGGGCCGTGGTGAGTGAGAGCCTCGGTGACGGCGGCCTCGACCGTGGGGAAGGGTTCGACGAAGAGGTCGCGCTGCACCTCGGCGGGGAGGCCCGTGCTGACGTTCAGGACCCGGGCGCGGCACGTCACCTTCTGCATCTCCTGCAGTTGCCACTGGTCAATGACGCAGACCTCGCCCCGGAAGGCGCGAGCCATGAAGTGCTCCAGGTCCGGCTCGCCGAGGATGAGCTCGGTGAACTCCGGGCCACCGATCCCCTCGGCGTTCTCCTGGGCGATGATCAGCGTGCCGCCGGGCTTGAGGATCGGCAGCGCCGCCAGCATCCCCTTGACCCCCTGGTAGAAGGTCAGGTCCAGCGGGTAGCCGGCGGAGGTGGTGACCACGATGTCCACTGCCTCCGGCACAACCACCTTCGCCTGGCGCTCGGCCTGCTCCATGCCGGCGAGGTGGGCCTCCCGCATGTCGCCACAGAAGACCCCAGTGACCTGTCGCGCTTCGTCCAGCACCACGTTGACGATGAAGTCCGCGCCGCCGGCCAGGTCGGCGATGGCCAGGGCTTCCTCGTGCACCGGGTTGCACCAGAGGTTGCCGGCGCAGGCCTCCGGGGGATCCAGCATCGGGGGGCTGTGCCAGGCCAGGACCGTCTCCACGCCGCACAGGCCGGGGCAGATGGCCTTCCGCCCGCCGGAGTACCCGGCCATGAGGTGCGGCTCTATCAGCCCCGTCAGGACCTTGAGGTCGGCCTCAACATACCGCCGGTCCACCTGCACGGGAATGCCACGAGGCGACCGGCCCAAGTCCAGGTGACTGCCGGCGTCGCGGGCGGCGTGGTTCTCAATACGTACCCCCGAGGCCATGATCTCAGGCCCAAGCATCTCCGCCAGCTCGTCCGGCGTGTTGCCCCGGTGCAAGCCCGTGGCCACCAGCAGCAGCACGCGCTCAGGTGGCAACCCCGCCTCCGCCAGGGTCTCCAGGATCGGCGGCAGAATCAGGGCGTTGGGAACGGGGCGGGTGAGGTCAGAGATGACGATGGCCGCGTCGCGCCGCCCGTGGGCCAGCTCGGCCAGCGGCGGCGCACCGATCGGCTGGCGCAGGCCCTCCATCACCGCCTGGCGCGGGTGTAGCAGGGGTGGCAGCGGGTTCAGATGTAGCACATGGGCCACGTTACGGTCGGGCAGCGTGACGTCCAGACCATTGCGACCGTAACGCAGGGTCAGACGCACCGCCTACTCCTCCTCGGGTAAGGGCTTGCGGAAGCGGCGGGTGTCCACCGGGCGGTTGGAGGTGCGGACGTTTCCGTCCTGGTCCTGATAGAGCAGGTTATGAAAGAGGCGCTCTTCGGACTGTTCCGGATGGTCGGTGCGGTAGTGCGCCCCGCGGCTTTCCTTGCGGTTGAGGGCGGCGCGGACGATGATGTCGGCCACGAGAATCATGTTGGCCCGCTCCATGGCCCAGCGTTCGGGAGCCGCACTGGTACCGAGGGCGCCGTTCAGACGGGCGAGGTTCTTCAGGGCGTTGTTGAGGCTGTGCTCGGACCGGATGATCCCCACATCGTCCCACATCATCTCGCGGATCTCGCCGTAAACATCCTCGGCCACCGGGGCGGGCGCAAAAGGCATCTGCTCTAGGACCGACAGCGTCTTGGCCGGCAGCGGCTCCACCCTGAGCATGGCCCGGGCGGCCCGCCCGCTGAAGACCAGCCCCTCCAGCAGCGAGTTAGAGGCCAGCCGGTTGGCACCATGGACGCCGGTGCAGGCGCACTCACCACAGGCAAACAAGCCGGGCACTGAGGTCGCGCCGCGCAGGTCCACGTCCACCCCGCCCATGAAATAATGGGCTGCCGGGGCCACGGGGACCAGGTCGGTATGGGGCTCAAAGCCGCGGCTGCGGAGCTCGCTGACGATGCCGGGGAAGCGCCCGTCAATGCGGTCGCGACCGATGGGGGCGAAGTCCAGGTAGACGAAAGCCTCGCCGGACTTCTTCATCTCGTTCCACACGGCGCGAGCCACTTCGTCGCGCGGGGCCAACTCGCGCTGGGGATGATAACGGTGCATGAACGGCTCGCCATTGACGTCCTTGAGCACGGCCCCCTCGCCGCGCACGGCTTCGGAGATCAGGAACTTGGGGGTCCCGGGGGTGGCAAGAGCCGTGGGGTGGAACTGGATGAACTCCATGTCGCGAACCATGGCGCCGGCGCGGAAGGCCAGGGCGATGCCGTCACCGGTGCTCACCATGGGGTTGGTAGTGCGCCGGTACAGGGCGCCCAGACCGCCGGTGGCCAGACAGGTCGCCCGCGCGATGAAACGGAGGTTCTCGCCACCGGCCAGGTCGCGAGCGTCCAGGCCCGCGCAGCGCCCCTCGACGACCAGAAGCCGGGTGGCCATGACCTCCTCGAAGATGTCGATACTGTCGCTGGCCCGCGCCCTCTCCGTGAGCGCACGCTCGATCTCGGCGCCCGTGCTGTCGCCCCCGGCGTGGACGATGCGGCGGTGGCTGTGGGCGGCCTCGCGGCCGAGAACCAGTTGGCCGCCCTCCTGGTCAAAGCGCACTCCAGCGTCCATGAGGTCAGCCACGGCCTGTGAGGCCTCGTAGGTCAGCACCTCTACCGCTGGCACGTCACACAATCCCGCCCCAGCGATCAACGTATCCTGCAGATGGGACTCCGGGCCGTCCTTGCTGGCGAGAGCCACCGCTATGCCGCCCTGAGCGTAGCGCGTACTGCCCTCCTGGAGCTCAGCCTTAGTGACAAGGGCCACCCGGCCGTGGCGGGCCAGGCACAGAGCGGCCCACAGCCCCGCGATGCCTGACCCGGCGACCACGAAGTCCGTGCGGTGTATCGCCAGTCCACCGGCTTCACTGGTTGGGACGGAGTGGCTCATTCATGCTCCCCGATCTGAAGCCCTGCAGGTCCAGGGTGATGTAGGTGAAGCCCAGCGCGCGCAGTCGCGCCACCACCTCATCGCGAAGCGGCGGGGTCGCCAGGCGGGTCACGCTCTCCGGCGAGACTTCGATCCGTGCGATGTCGCCATGGTGCCGGACGCGCACCGGGTCCAGCCCTAGCCCCCGGAGGAACTCCTCGGCTCTTGCCACCTGGCTTAGCTTCGCAGCGGTCAGGGGAGTGCCGTAGGGGATGCGCGAGGCATAGCACGCCATGCTGGTGCGGTTGGCGGTCGGCAGGTGGTACGCCCGGGACAGCTCCCGCACCTCCGCTTTGCCTAGCCCTGCCTCCCGGAGAGGAGCCCGCGCCCCCGATTCGGCTGCCGCCTGCGAACCCGGGCGGAAATCGCCCGCATCGTCGGCTTGCTCACCGTGGACGACGACCTTCAGGCCCAGTTTCGCGGCCTGGGCGTGTAGCAGCTCCATGAAGCCCTTCTTGCAGTGATAGCAGCGATCGGGCGGGTTGTCGGCGATGCCCGGCCGATTCCAGGTTGTCTCAAGCAGCAGGTGCCGCACCCCCAGGCACTCGGCCGTCTCCTCGGCCTGCCGCAACTCCTCGCCCGGAAACAGGTCGGAGACGGCCGTGGCGGCCACGCAGCGCTCTCCCAGAACCTCGTGGGCGACCGCCAGCAGGAGAGTGCTGTCCACGCCGCCGGAATAGGCGACCAGCACGCTCCCCATCTCCCGCAGGATGTCGCGCAGAAGGTCGAGTTTGGCAGCGAGTTCGGGTGTCAGGGCGTTGCTGTCCATAGGCCGATATCTTAGGTGTGATGCTTCCAGCATGTCAATCCGCGTGGTCCAGGAGCCGCGCATAGGCGGCGGGCAGGCGTTCCAGCAAGTCGCCCGCCAGGAAACCCCGCGGGCCGAGGTCAGCCGCCGCCAGGTCACCGGCCAGACCGTGCAGGTAGACGCCGGCGACTGCTGCCTCCAGCGGCCTGGCCCCCCCGGCCAGCAAGGCCGCGATGACGCCGGTGAGCACATCACCCATGCCGCCGCTGGCCATGCCCGGATTGCCGGTCGAGTTGATCCAGGCGTCGCCGGAGGGGTCGGCGACCACGGTGGCCGCGCCCTTCAGGACCACGACACAGCCCAGCTCGGTAGCCGCGGAGCGGGCCGCCGCAAGTCGGTCAGCCTGTATTTCAGCGATGGACAGGCCCATTAGCCGGGAGAGCTCGCCCGGATGGGGCGTGACGACCGTCTCGCCGGACCGGGCGCGCAGGGCGTCGGTGTGGCCCACCAGGGCGTTCAGGGCGTCGGCGTCCAGCACCAGCGGCACCGTGAGCTGCTGTACCAGCGCCAGGACCAGCTCCGCTACGCCCGGCTGCTGTGAGAGCCCCGGTCCCAGGGCCACCGCATCCACGCGGTCAACCCAGCCAAGCAACTCCGGCAGAGCCTCAGGGCCCAAAGCCCCCTCCGCTGCGGCTGGCAGGCCCAGGGTCATGACTTCGGTCAACTTGGCCGCCACCACAGGTTGCAGCGGCTGAGGCACACCGACCGTAACCAGCCCCGCCCCGGCCCGCGCGGCGCCGTTGCCTGCCAGCACGGCGGCTCCCGTGAGCCCCGGCGATCCGGCCACAATCAGTACCCGGCCGGCATCGCCCTTGTGGGCGTCCGGGGAGCGATGGGGCAGGAAAAGCTCGCAGTCACTCGCTTCCGTCAGATAGGTGTTGACGGTCGGGTACTCACCGAGCACGGGCGGGAGACCGATGTTGGCTACCTGGAGCTCGCCGCAGTAAGCCCTGCCCGGGTATTGCACCAGGCCCGCCTTGGCGAAGCCGAAGGTGACGGTCACGTCAGCCTCCACCGCCGCCCCCAGGACTGCGCCGGTATCGGCATCCAGCCCTGAGGGCAGGTCCACGGCCACCACCGGCGCCGCGCACTCCTCCAGGAGCTCGATGACCTCGCGGAGCCGTCCGGTGACCTCGCCCCGCACCCCGGTCCCTAGCAGGGCATCAATAACCACGTCTGCCAGTTCGAGCGCTCCCAGCAGCACCTCGTCATCGGGCTCTTCGATGACCGTCAGGCCGACCCGGCGCGCATACTGGCAGTTGATGGCAGCATCTCCTCGCAGGTCCTCGGCAGCGCAGAAGAGCATGACGGCCACCTCCAGACCCTCGCCGGCCAGGTGGCGCGCCGCGACGAGGCCGTCCCCCCCATTGTTGCCCTTGCCGGCCAGAACCAGCACTCGTCCGCCGCTCTCGGGCAGCAGTCGAAGTGCCGCCTCGGCCACTGCGCGCCCCGCGTTCTCCATCAGCACAATGCCCGGAAGGCCGTAGTCCTCGATAGTCGTGCGGTCCATCTCGCGCATCTGTGCCGCCGTCACCAGCTTCATGCGCCCCAACACCGTCCTTGACATCAGAGTGCATAGCTGCTTTCCTCGTTGGGTCTGGCATCCCTGCTCATCTTCGGCAAAGGAGCCGACTGGATGGATTCCCGCTGCTACCGGGCGCTGGTCGCTTTGGGTGTGGGTCTACTGGGGTGCGGGGCTCAGGTCTGGGCCTCGCCAACGGCTCCGGGGGTGATGCCGACGCCCCAGACGCTGTCGCCGCGAACCTTCGAGCTGCAGCTTCAGTCCCATGGCATCCAGGTGCTGCAAGCCGCTGAGGCCTGGCACCAACTCGGCGTCCAGGTCGGCGTGACGCCAGACCTGGAGATCGGCTTTGACTACCGCCTCGGGGCGCCTCAGGATAGCTACCCCAACCGCGTCTACCGTACCGAGCTACTGGGTTACGATCCCCGCCGCGAAGGGTGGGAACGTTCGTGGATGAACCTGAAGTACCAGATACTGAGGGAGACCCCCCGTCGCCCGGCGGTGGCTGTGGGCCTGCTGAGCCTCAACGCCCGGGGCAACAGTGGCTACTATGTGGTCGCTGGCAAGCATCTTGGCGCCTGGAGCCTGGCGCTGGGCTACGCCGACGCCTATGGCGACGATGACGCCTTCTGGTACGAAGTCCTCACCTACACCACCGATGATGGAGGCCGCGTTGTGGCCGAGCACTGCAGCGGCGGGCGCTTCTCCACGAATGTGGCCTACGAGCACCGCTTCAACGCCCGCTGGCGTGCCGCCGCCGGCTGGATGTTCGCCAACAACGGCCTCTATGACTCCGAGCCCCTCCTCCGCCTGACGTATACCGACGGCTGGTAGGCAGACGGCGGGCCGGGCAGGCCCGGCCTCTCCAGTGGGCGGAAGACCGCGCTTGCCCGCCTCCGGTCCGCCGGTAGGAGCGGTCACCAGACCGCGACTAGCCTCTGTCTTTCCTGCGCACAATCGTGAACACCTCACCGCAAAGATTCCCGGAAAAAAGCCCAACCTCACGGCAGGAGTTGTGGCGGGGGGGGAACCTACTGGCAAGATCCCCGGAACGGGGGCGTCGGGGATCGCCGCAATGATGTGCGCTCACCGGTGTCGCGATAGGTCCAGGAGGGGCTGAACCGTCGCTGCCGTCAGCCGCACACCGCACTACGCTCACTCTTGGGCCGCGCCCGCGCAGCGTGGTAGGCTGCCTGGCGCGGCGTCTAGCGTCTCGGCACCTTGAGGGGAGGTGAATAGGACGGGCGGAAGTTGGTTAGCATCAGACCGACTCAAGGGGGTGAGTCTGTTGGGTCGCGTGGGGGTGCTGTTGTTTGCGGCATGGGCAAGTGCTGTGGCCGCGCACGCCGCGCCAGTACAGTGGGAGCTATCGCTGGGGGGTAATGACCATTGGTATGAAGCAGTGTGGGTCTCGGCTGGCATCACCTGGCTTGAGGCTCGCTCAGCTGCTGAGGCTAGAGGCGGGTACCTGGTGACCATCAAGAACGCCGCTGAAAACGCGTTCGTGTATACATTGGTAAGTGATCAGCGTTTCTGGTTCCAGGATCTCACAGGGTGCGGCAACGGCCCATGGCTTGGCGGATACCAAGACCCGACGGCCAGAGGGTACGCTGAGGGCGCT
>JABLXH010000058.1 GCA_013178155.1 Armatimonadota bacterium
TGACATCCTGCGCCTTGACCGAACAGGCCAGAACCTGACCAACCTGACGGCCACCAGCAGGACCCGCGAGCTGGGCGCCGACTGGTCGCCCGTGCTGCCGTAAGCGAGCGGCTGTCACCAGACACGGCTGCCCTGGGGCCCGGTATCGCTGGGCCCCGTTGTTCTTCTAAAGGCCCTGCAGTCGCTCGATCAGATAGCGATAGTGCTCCCAGGACATGTCGGGGGAGGCCATGTCGTCGAGGGCCGGCAGGAAGCCGCCCTGGGCGAGGAGGGGGCGCAGGCGGCGCAGCTCGGCGTCTATGGCCGCCGGGCCGGCGATGACCGCCTCCTTGGCGATGTTGCCCCCCAGGCGCAGCTCCGGGCCGAAGTCGCGGCGCAGGTCGTTGGCATCCATGCCCGCCATCTGCTCCAGCGGCCAGGTGCAGTTGAAGCCCTGGGCCAGCATCCCCGGCAGGAGCTGGCGGAAGCCCCCGGCGCTCCACTGGCAGATGACCGGCACCCCGTGGTCGCGCAGCAGCCGCAGCAGGGGCTCCTGGTACGGACGCCAGAACTCCTCGTAGAGGCGGGGCGAGACCAGCGGGCCGTTCTTGCCCGCCAGGTCCTCGGCGATGAGCGCGTAGTCCAGCCGCACCCGGCCCAGCAGAGGCCGCACGCAGTCGGCGGCGAAGGCGAACCAGTAGGCCATGAGATCGTGCATCCACGCCGGGTCATCATGAAAGGCGGTCAGGAAGCGTTCCATGCCCATGGCATAGAAGCACAGCCGGAAGGGCGCGGGGAAGAAGCACAGGCCCACCGGGTCGGGGCTGGCCTCGAGCGCGGGGAGGAGCGTGGACTTCCAGTCGGCGGGGAGTCGTCCCGGCGTGTCGGCGCGGAACCGCTCGCGATAGGCCTCCCAGTCGTCACGGTTCTTTACCGGATGGTCCACATGGCCATAGAAGAGCGTGGGGTTGTCCTTGCGCTCGCGGACGACCGCGCCGAGGTAGGTCCGGCGTGTCCGGTACTCATCATCCTCGTCCAGCACTTCCTCGGCATACCCCGGCCGCGGACCGAAATCCACCGGCACATGCACCAGGCGGGACATGCCCAGGTATTCTACCGGCTCGGCGTCGGCGGGCAGGCCTTCGGTCCGCCAGCGGGCGATGGCCGTGGCCTCGAAGGGCTCCAGGGCCAGCACCGGCAGGCAGTCCACCGGTTCGTAGGCCATCAGGTGGCAGAAGGCTTCGCGAGGGGTCATGGGAGGCTCCGGGAAGGAGAGAATGGAGCAGGCCGTCTAGCGCAACGTCACTCCGCCATCCTCGCCATAGACCACCTCATACGGCCGGGAGAGGCGGAGTTGGCCGGTGGTGGTGAGCAGGACATGGGTGCCCTCGGGACCCGGCAGCACCTTGTGAATGTAGCCCCCACCGCCACCGGGCAACTCGTCCAGCCACCACCGGCCGGGGATCGGGCGGTAGGGCCCATCCCACCGGTCTGCCATGTACAGGCAGTTCACACGGCGGCGGTCGCGGATCTCCACCGGAACCTCGGCCTGCCAGCACGAGGAAATCTGCTCCTGGTCATGGGCTGCGCCGAAATACAGATACCAGTACGCGCCATGCCGCCAGAGCTGCGGAGTCTCCAGGCGCTCGATGGTCTGGGGATAGAGCAGCACCGGGCCAGGCTCCCAGGTTCGCAGGTCGCGGGAGCGCAGGGTGGCGAGGCAGCCGTTGCTGCCGGGCTCGGCGCCGGTCACCTGGGCGTTGATGACGATGACCCACCAGCCGTCAATCGGCTCGGGGTACAGGTACGGGTTGGCGCAGGGCCACCACCGCAGGGGCTGGCCCTGCCATACGCCGGTGTACTCGGCGGTGGGCACCACCGGGCCGTCGCCTACTACCCGCCAAGTCATGAGATCATCGCTGACCGCCAGGCCGACGCCGGGCTTCCCTGCGCCGACGGTGAAGACCATCCACCACTTGCCCTCGGCAGGGGCGACGCTGCCGGTAGCGAGGCTTTCGATCCACGTCCCACGGATGGGCACGATGACCGGCCCCTGGTCAGTCCAGTTCACCAGGTCGGTGGAGGTGGCGTGGCCGATCCATTGCAGCCCGCCGCGGAGCTTCCAGCAGTTCTCGTCGCCGATGCAGCGAGGCACCTGCAGGTAGAAGACATGGTAGGTGTCACCGTCGCGGGCGAACCAGTTGTCATTGATCCACATCCCGGGCGGGGCGAAGTCGGCGTGACAGGCCATGGCGAGGGCTCCCAGGAGCACACATGAGAGGGTCGGGCGGCGCATGGCAGGTGATTCGTCGGAGACAGGCGGGGGTCCTGCCGCTCAGTCACGGGTCTCCGCACCACCGGGACGGGGCCGCGGCCGCAGCAGCACACCCAGGATGGCCCCGCCGCCAGCGCCGAGGGCCGCCCCGATCATTGCGGCCTGGCGCACCAGGCGGGCGTGGAAGTGCCGGACGTGGTCCTGACCTCCGACATGCATGAGAGCCAGGTTGACCCCGATGCCGACCACCGTCGCCAGGAGCGCCAGACCCACGAAACCAAGAGCTGCCCCTGTGGCCCCCCGCCGAACTGCCGCCAGCCGCTCATCGGGCGGCAGGCGCCAGAGCCTGACCATCGCCCAGGCGATCATGCTGGCACCCAGCACCGCGGCCACCTGGCTCCATTCGAGCCAGTCCAGGGCGATCTCGGTCCAGCCCTTCAGCAGCCGGAAGGTTGAGTGTGACGGCATACTCGCTCCTGCGCCAGCGGTAGTCTGGGCCTGGTCGTAAGAAGGCAGGACCGCAGTTTCGGCGGCGTTACGGGCAGGCCCTCCCCTGGGCGGGAGCGAACACTCTCCTGACGCCGAAGCCCGCGTTCTCCAACGACGGGCGCTGCTGCTCGCACGGTCGAGGCGTAGCGCCCTGACACGCTGAGGTGACCCATGTACCTGCAGACTGCTGACTGGGTCGTGCTCGTCGTCTCTGTGGTGATCGCGGCCATCGTGGGCCTGGCCTTTTCGCGCCGAGCGGCGCGGGCGGGGGCCGAGGGGTACTTCACCGGCAACCGTGCCCTCCCCTGGTGGGCCATTGGCCTCTCCAATACGGCAACCTACCAGTCCGGCAATGGCGCTTTCGTCATGCTGGTGGTCGTTTTCGGTCTGGCCGGCAACTGGCTCTGGTGGGCCAGTTGGATCGTGTGGATGCCACTGGTGGCCATCATCTGGGCCCGGCTGTGGCGGCGCATGCAGATCGTTACCACCGCCGAACTGCTCACATTGCGCTACGGTGGGCCGCCGGCTCAGTGGGCCCGCAAGGTCTATGCTGTGGTCTGCTGCTTCGGCTTCTCCGTACTGCTCATCAGCTACATCACCGGCTTCTTCGCCAAGACTATCGCGCCACTGCTGCCAATGGACGAAACCCAGGTGTTGCTGTTGTTCGGGGGTGTGACCATCCTGTACACCATGTTCGGCGGGTTGTCGGGCGTGGTGTATGTGGACGTGGTGCAGTTTGCCATCCTGATGCTGGGCAGCACGGTCTTTCTCTTCCTGGCGATCCCCCAACACGGGGGCTGGGAGCAGATCCTGCAGCGGGTGCAGGAGGTGCGGCCACTGGCGCTGCAGCCCACGCCACCGGTGCCGGAAGTGGGCTGGCTTCTGGTCGCTATCCTGGTCTTTCAGGGGCTCTTCTTCGCCGGCTCACCCACGGCCGGCGAGGGCATGACGGCGCAGCGGTTCATGGGGGCCAGGAATGAGCGCCACGCCCTGGGCGGCCAGCTTTTCAACGCCTTCCTGGCGCTCACGTTCCGCATGCTCCCCCTGATTGGCCTGGGCATCATCGCCCTGTCGCTATTCTGGACAAAGGGTTTGGTGGAGAAGGTCGGTCCGGCCCCGGCTGGCATGACGGTGCTGGAAGACAACGCTTACGCCTGGGCGGAGCTGGTGAAGCGCTGCACGCTGCCGGCGGGGCTGATCGGCCTGCTGATCGCGGCCGAGGTGGCGGCCTACATGTCCACGCTCAGCTCGCTGGTCAACTGGGGTAGCAGCTTCGTGGTAAACGACCTGTGGGCCCCGACACATCCGGACCATGACCCCCGGCACCAGGTCTGGGTGGCGCGCACCATCACTCTGCTGCTGGGCGCCGGCGCGGCTGTGATCGCCATCCTGTTCGTGGATGAGATGGTCGAGTGGTTCATGTTCATCAACTCGGCCATGGTCATTTTCCTCCTGCCCCTGGCCTGGTTCCGGTTCTTCTGGTGGCGGTTCAACGTCTGGGGCGAACTCTCGGCGATCATCCTGGGCCTGCCGCTGTCCATCATCATCTGGTTTGGGCTGGACTTTGCCAGCAAGCCCATGTGGCAGGGCCTGGCGCTGCTGTTGGCCCTGAGCTTCATCGTTCTGCTGACGGTGACACTGCTGACGCCCCCGGAGTCCGACGAGACTCTCGAGCGCTTCTACCAGCGCTGCCGACCGCCGGGGCTGTGGGCGCACATCGGCCAGAAGCTGGGGCATCTGCGCCGAAACGACCCCTCTACCGGTCGCCTCCTGCTGGACTCGGCGATTGGCATCGTGGCCTGCCTGGGGCTCGTACTGATGACCAACGCGATTTTCCTGGGCGCCTGGGGTCAGGTGGGCCTGGGGGCCATCCTGGCCCTCGGCTTCGGGGGTTGGCTGCTGCAGCGAGTACTCGCCCCGGAGGCGAGTGAGACTGATAGTGTTGTCGCAATCACGGCCGTCGGGGACGGTGACACGACAGGAGAAGCCTGAAATGCGCATACTCAGTTCCGTCGGCATAGGCATGGTTCTGGCCGCGGCCGCGGCGGGGGCCCCTCTTCTCGAGGATGACTTCGATGGCTCCGCGCTGGGCCCCGGCTGGGAGATTGATGTCTCCGACGCGAACACCGTCTCGCTGCGGGACGGTCGGCTCGTGGTGCGTGCGAAGCTCAACACGTTCGCCCACGCCCAGAGGGTCTTGCGTGCCGACCGTGTCACCGTCACCACTGTGATGCAGCCTTCGGACCCCAGTGGCGTGAGTTGGGCCTGTGGCCTTTGGCTGTACTGGGGTCCCGGGCAATGGCTGCAGTTCGCCATCATAGACTTTGAGGGCGGGCAGTACTACGCCACCGAGGCGACCAGTGGTCAGCCGCGCGAGAACTACCTGGCGAAGTGCGACCGGCGCCGGCCCCACTGGCTGCGGGTGGAGCTGGGGCGCGACGTGGTCCGGTACCTGACCCGGACCGGGGAGGCCGCGGACTGGACACTGCAGCGCGCCATCCGTCGGCCCGCAGAGTGGCGCGGCGCGCCGCAACTGCTGGTGCTGGGCAAGGGTTACGGGCAGGCCGCAGGCCAGTACGGGCAGCCCGACCTGGACAACGACTACCCGCCCGACGCCGGGCCGGTCGTCGAGGCCACCTTCGATAGTGTGACCGTGGAGCCGACGGCACGTGACCGTCTCCTGGCACGGGCCGGTGAGATCGCGCCGCGCAACGATGCCGACGGCGAGCGCCTCCTGGCTCTGCCCGGTGACCCCACCTATGAGCAGGTGGCGGCGGTGTACCCGCCCATGAAACATGTCCGGGAAGCTGTGGGCGTGAGGTGGTCGCGCGAGGAGGTGGGGGTGACGGAGACGGGGGCCCTGGAGCTGCGGTCACCGGCGGACCAGAACTACACCATGTCCCTGGCCGGGACCCTACATGTCGGAGTGGGCGCAGTTACCTTCGGTAGTGGCGGGAAGCGTCCGCAAAAGCGTCTACTCAACGGTCACCTGCCCATCGTGGTCGCCACCTGGGAGCACAATGGTGTGACGTACGAACAGACGGTCTTTGGGTACTCGGAGAGCTTGAGCGACCAGGCCCCCATGTGGGCCTATGTCGGCCTGACCGCCTCCGGTCCGGCGCAGACGGTGCCAGTCAGCTTCCGGGTGGCGCCACCGAACGCCGAATGCGCGCCGGCCAGCGGGACGCTCGCCATCCCCCCCGGCGGCAAGGCCACCTGGGCCTGTCGTGTGCCGGCCACGGTCAAGCCCGGCGACCGGGTCGAGGTGCTGAGCGAGGGCCAGTACGGTGCTGCTCTGGAGGCGGCACGGCGCGACTGGGCCGGCTACCTAGCCCGGGGGACGCGCCTGTCGGTCCCCGACCAGCGCCTGATGGACGGCTACCGCGCCTGGCTGGCCTACAACGCCATTGACGTGGACCGTGTGGGCGATGTGTATGAGGCCCACGACGGCAGCGGCTTCTACGAAGAGGGCTACGGCTACAGCGCAGCGCGGTATGCCTGGGCTCTGGATCTGTTCGGTCGCCACGGCGAGGCGGCGATGGTCCTGGCTGGCCTGCGCAGCCAACAGCGTCCCGACGGCTCCCTGGACTGGAACTTCGGCCTCACCGACACCGGCACGTACCTGTTGGCCGCAGTGGCGCACTACCGGCTGACGGGCGATGTCGAGTGGCTGCGGGCGATGGCGCCATCGCTCACCGCGGCCTGCGACTACCTCATCAAGCGCCGCCCCGAGAGCCAGAACGAGGGGCCACTGGTGCGCGGCCTCATCAAACACCGCTCCTACTGCGACTACCCGGCGCCGGTCTATGGCTACCTGCAAAACTGCTATTGCTGTGTGGGCATGGAAGAGACGGCCGAAGCCCTGCGCAATCTGGGGCTGACCGATGATGCCGCCCGCATCGGCGAGGAGGCAGCCGCCTACCGGGCCGACATCAAGCGGTCCATGCAGGCGGCCATGATCACCCGCGAGGGTCGCCGCATCCTGCCCCTGGAGCCCGACACCCAGCGCCTCCTGAAGGACGCCGGCTACGACAGCCGCGATTACTACACCCTCATCGCCTCGCCCCTCCTGGAATGCGGCTTTCTGACCCCCGAGAGTCCGGAGGCCGGCATCCTGGCCAGCTTCCTGCGGGACTGTGGCGGTATCCAGATGGGGGTCTGCGAGTTCCGGGGCGGCATTGACCACGCCTACGGCTACGGGTACCTGGAGCACTGCCTGCAGCGGGGTGAGCCTGAGCGTTACCTGCTGGGGCTGTATGCCTCGCTGGCCTACGGCATGACGCGGGAGACCTTCTCCTCGGTCGAGGTCACCATGCACAAGACCGGGGAGAACTGCATGACGTTGCCGCACCTGTACTCCGGCACGCAGCAACTCTTCATGCTGCGGACCCTGCTCCTGCGGGAAGAGCGGGACCGACTGATCATCTGCAGCGCGGCCCCGCGGGCCTGGCTGGAGGGCGGCAAGCGCATCGAGGCGGAGGGCCTGGCGACGGAGTACGGGGCGTTCTCCTTCCGGATTGCGTCGCAGGACCGGGCAGGGCGTGTGCGGGCGACCATCGAGAGGCCTGCGCGGGGAGTGCCGCAGGGCGTGGACCTCTGGCTGCGACACCCGGAGGGCAAGGCGATACGGCAGGTGACCGTCAACGGCCGCCCATGGACAGACTTCGGTCCCGAGACGGTGCGCGTGCCAGGCCACCTCCTGCCGTGTCGCGTGGTGGCCCAGTTCGGGGACTAGCCCGGCTTCCGGGCCTCCAGGACCAGCGTCCCGTCGCCGAGTCGGCGTTCCAGGCCAGTGGTTTCGGGGCTGGAGCCTTGGCCGGGCGTGTAGCGGACGATGCTCTCAAACCCGGTGGCAGCGAGCAGCGCCCGCAGGTCTTGTTCGTCCCACAGGTGGCGGTGTTCCCACAGGCGGAAAGCGTCGTTGAGCATCTGGGCGGGGGTTGCCACCGCGCCCGGCGGGTACTTCCAGGGCGAGACCTCGGCGTTGAGCTTCCGATGGGCCAGGGACTGCTCCGGGGGAGCCTGGTACATCGCGACGAAGTACGCCAGGTCGGGGGTGCTCAGCCGCAGCGTGCCACCGGGCCGCAGCACGCGAAAGGCCTCGCGGACGCAGTTGGCCGCCCCGGCTTCCGTCAGGTGCTCCAGCAGGTGCTCGCTGTAGACCAGGGCAAAGGTGTCGTCGGCAAAGGGGAAGCGCCGGGTCACGTCGAGGTGCAGGTCACCTGTCAGTCCCAGGTCGGCGTTGATCCAGCCCGGTCGGCGATCGGGGCCGCAGCCCAGGTTCAGCTTGCTGCCCCCCGCCCGGCGGCGCCAGCGGGGCAGCACGAAGCAGTTTCGCAGCCGCCCGAGCGCATGGGATAGCCGCCAGCCAGCCAGCGCTGTAAGCGTACGCTCCCACGCCCGGTCCAGCGCCGCGAGGGCTCCCTCGCGACGCACGCAAACGCTCAGCTTCGCACCCAGCCCGGTCATACCCATGCCTCTTTGCTCAGCGCGGCGTCCGCACTTCGATGACCAGCTCCCCGTCGGCCGGGCTGGCCGTCACCGTGGGGTACGTCATCGGCAGCGGGTCCTTTAGCTTCAGAAGCCCCATGCCTACCACCTTCTGGTCGTGGTAGCCCTCCGGGTCCAGATTCACCAGGGTCCCCCGCGTGATCTCTAGCACCGTGCCGTCGGGCCAGCGCAGGGAGTTACCCTCCTGCTCCGGGGACGGGTAGCACCACCAGGTCGCGTTCTGGATGGTGCGCCGGGCCAGGGTCAGCCGGTCAGGCCGCAGCAATCGCACGGACTGCGGCGCAAAGCCGCCCCCGGTGGCACCCCGCCACTGGATCGAGGCATGGTGGCCCTCGTCGCGCAGATTAGCCAACTCGCCCTCCGGCGCCTGTGGCCAGCCGTTCATGTCCACCAGGACCGGCCGGCCCCCGGCGTGGATGGTCGTCGAGCCGCCCTTCACCCCGGACACGATGCCGTCTGGCTCATAGCCCGCCCGCAGGTAGGCCTCGTTCACCGAGGGGAAAGCAAACGACAGTGGCGCTTCCGGCTCGTCACCGGGAGCCACCGTCGGGTCGTACCAGGCATAGGCATATCCTCCCCAGGCGAAGAGCAGCCATTCCCCACGCTCTGTCACGTAGCGCGTCTGCTGCAGGGAGCCGAGGGTCTCATCCCAGAGTGCCAGTTTCTGATACAGCGGCCTCCGATATGCCCGGGCCAGCGCCACCAGTACCGGCGAGTAGTAGTTCAACTGCCCATAGGAGGGTTCGAGGATCACGTTCTGCTGGTCCTGGTCGTGGCCGGGCGTCTTGCGGCTGGCGATGGAGGCCAGGGCCAGGCGGGCATCCATCTGAGCCGCGAAGGGGGCAAAGAGATCGCGGCCGGTGACCCGCTTCAGGGCGTCCATGAACATGAGGCGGTACTGCATGGTGGAGGCCCAGAAGGTTGCGCCCTCCACCTGGGCTCCGTCGGCGGCCAGGCCCAGCGGCAAGAGGTGCTGCTCGAACTTCGTGACCGTCGAGTGCAGCCACTCGTCAGCCTGTGGGTACTCGCCCAGCAGCGCCAGCGCTGCCAGGCCGAAGGAGGCCCACTCGACGATGGCGTGGTGGGTGTGGAAACCTTCCCCGGCGATGCCGGGCGTGCTGAAATAGCCGTCGTAGTAGGCCTGGCCGGTGCGGGCGATGACCTCTCGCAACTCCGTGCGCTGCGCCTCGGTGAGGCGGTCGTAGAGCAGATCATAGCTCACCGCCAGGCCCTTCAGCAGCCGCGTGACGGCATAGGCCTTGCCACCATCGGGCTGCCCCTCAGCCTCCTTCTGCCAGATGCGGCAACACGCCAGCGCCCACTCCACCGCCGGCGTGCCGTAGCGCTTGTCGCCGCTGTAGGCATACCCGAAGGCCAGATGCTCCATCACCGCCATGTCATGCATCATGGCGTAGAAGCGGTCATAGAGGTTCTCGTACACCGGATCGGGGGTGACAGGGGCGATCCAATCGGTCCGGGGCGTTCGGGTCAGACACCAGTCGGCGGACTGCTTCAGGTTGCGCCAGATCTTGGCACGGACGCCCCGTGTACGCGCCGCCCGCATCTGCGCCAGTTCGGCGGAGGTGAAAAGCAGACGGGGGTGTTCGGAGCGTACCTCTCCACCAGCGGCGCACCAGCTCGCGGCAGCCGTCACTATCATTCCTCCAGCCATCAGCAGACTACCAGGTCGTGGCAAGGGGGTGCTCCCCTACCAGAACTGCCAGGCGCCCTGCCAGAGAACCCAGACGGCAAGGCCCAGGTTCGCGGCGGCATGGGCGACGATGCACAGCGTCAGACTGCGCTTCCAATACAGCAGCCCGTTGAAGGCGGCGCCGCAGATCACGCCCGCCAGCCACTCTTGATGGGACAACCCGAACAGGGCGGTGCTGACCAGGAAAGAGGTCCATGTGAACGTCCCCAGCGGCACGCTCCGGAAGTCCTCACGCACCAGATAGCGCAGCAGCCAGCCGCGATGGAAGACCTCTTCCACCACCGGGACAACCAGCACCGCGCCCACGAGGCGGAAGGCGATGACCACGGGTGGGGGCAGTCCAATGTCGGGCGCGAAGGGGTCGAACCAGCCGGCGACCTTCTCGGTGTGGGGGAGAGCCTGCCAGCCTTGTTCGCCCAGGAGCCGCAGCTCAGCCAGTGACTGGGGGTAGTACGGGTCCAGCGCCACCCAAAGCACGATGACGGCTAGCCCGACTAGCGTCGCCCACGCCACACCCTCGACCGGGGCGCGGCTGATCTCCACATAGTGCCGCCAGTAGCGGGCCGCCAGTCCTCCCGCCAGCAGCACCTTCAACACATAGAGGTGCGCCCGAAAGTGAGGCAGAGCATCCGCCAGGGCCGTCAGGGCGACCATAGCGACAAAGGGCACGATATAGGGGATGGCCTGGACCAGGGGCTTGCCCCAGGCAGCGGGTGGTTCATTCATGATTGGCGCAGATTATAACCGACAGACGCTGCCCCGCCATACCCCGCTAACGAGATCGTCCCTGTGGAGGTCAGTTGAACTGCAGGGAGTACGCGGCCTCACCGTGTTGGCTGACGTCCAGGCCGAGGTCCTCTTCCTGGGGAGAGACGCGCAGGCCGACCACGATGTCGAGGACCCTCAGCACGACCCACGAGCCGCCGTAGCCCCAGGCCACGGTGGCTGCCACCGCGGCCAACTGCACGAGGATCTGATGGGGGTTGCCAAAGAGCAAGCCATCACCGCCGGCCGGGTTGATGACCTTCTGGGCAAGGATCCCTGTAGCCAGGGCACCCCACATGCCACCAACGCCGTGGCAGGCGAAGACGTCCAGTGTGTCGTCCAGGCGGGTGCGCTTGGTAAGGATCACGACGTACTGGCAGATGACCCCCGCCAGGACTCCGATGGCCATAGCCGCCGGGACGTCCACAAACCCTGCCGCCGGGGTGATGGCCACCAGGCCGCATACTGCGCCGATGGCCGCGCCCCTGGCGCTGGGCTTGCCCGTGCGCATCCAGTCCACTGCCATCCAGCTCATGGTGGCGAAGGCGGCAGCGATGTTGGTAACGAAGAGCGCCGAGACCGCGAGGCCATTCATGGCCAGGGCGCTGCCGGCGTTGAAGCCAAACCAGCCGAACCACAGCAGCGAGGCGCCGAGGATGACGTAGGGTACGTTGCAGGGCTGGTGAGGTTCATCGGCCAAGCACCGGCGGCGGCCGATGACGGTGGCGGCGGCCAGAGCGGAACTGCCTGCCAGCACATGGACTACCGTGCCGCCGGCGAAGTCCAGTGCTCCCAGGTCTCGCAGCCACCCGCCGACGCCCCAGACCCAATGGGCCACCGGGGCGTAGACGACGGTCACCCAGATGACGATGAAGATCAGCAGCGACCGGAACCGGATGCGTTCGGCGAAGGCGCCGATGATGAGCGCCGGTGTGATGGCCGCGAACTTCATCTGGAAGAACGCAAAAGCCAGATGCGGGATAGTTCCCGCGTAGTCGGCGTTGGGCACGTTGCCCACGGTTCGGAGCAGCGCGAACCTGAGTCCACCGACAAGGCCACCGACCGAGGGGCCAAAGGCGAGGGAGTAGCCCCAGAGCACCCACACGCCGGTGGCCACGGCGAAGATCGCCAGGCACTGGACCAGCGTGGACAGCAGGTTCTTCTGCCGCACCAGCCCACCATAGAAGAAGCCCAGGGCCGGCGTCATGAGCATGACGAGGCAGGCCCCCAGTGACACCCACAGGGTGTCGGTCGCGTTGATGCCATCCCCCGCCAGGGCTATCCCTCCACCGCCATAGCGGCTGAACACCGCCAATAACGCGGCGAGGCCCAGCATCACAATGGCCATCGAGATCATCTTGTGCTTCACCTTTGCCTCCTTTTCGCGCGCGGTGCCTGCGCCAGGCCAGCGTTGCGCGACTGCTGTGATGCCCCATCATTGGTCAGCAGTGTTTCGCGGCTGTTTCAGGGTTGTTTCACCTTTGTTTCCGGGGCAAGACAGGCAGGTAGGAGAGACGTGCACGCCCAATGTTCCTCCCGGTGATGCCCATGCTAGCCGCAGTCATTGAGGCACCGCAGCAGCTCGTGCTGAAGGACGTGCCCACACCCGACCCGGGGCCCGGTGAGGTGCTGGTGGAGGTGCACGCCTCCGGTGTCTGCGGGACTGACCTGCACATCCTGCAGGGGGAGTACTGGGGCGACTACCCGCGCATTCCCGGCCACGAGTTCAGCGGCATCGTCGCGGCCCTGGGCGACGGTGTCACTGGCCTGCGGATCGGCGACCGCGTCGCGATCAACCCCAACCTGCCTTGTGGCCGCTGCCGGTACTGCCTGCGGGGCCAGGTGAATCTCTGCACGGACAACACGGCAGTGGGTGTGACGCGAGACGGGGGCTTCGCCGAGTACTGTGCCGTCCCGGCGGCGCTGGCGCTGCCCCTGCCGGAGACAGTCTCGCTGCTGGCAGGGGCTTTGGCTGAGCCGGTGTCGTGCTGCCTGCACGGGATGGACCGGGCGCGGCCGAGAGTAGGTGATACGGCCGTCATCCTCGGCGGAGGGACCATCGGGCTGATCCTGATGCAACTGGCACTGCATGCCGGAGCGGCGCGGGTGGTCATCGTGGAGCCGTTGCCAGCCAAACGCGAGCTGGCGCTGCGTCTGGGTGCGACGGCGGCACTTGACCCGGTGGCGCTGGGGGAGGGTTTGGGCGAGGCGGTGCTGCAGGCCTGCGCGGGAGCGGCGGACCTGGTGGTCGAGGCGGCTGGGCGGCAAGAGACGGCGCAACAGGCGCTACGGCTGGTTTCCCCGGGCGGGACGGTGCTCTTCTTTGGGGTGTGCCCACCGGACGCCGAGGTCGCGCTGCGGCCGCACGATGTCTTCTTTCACGAGCAGACCCTCGTCGGCAGCTACATCAACCCCTTCACCTGCATCCGGGCCCTGGACCTGCTCGCGGCCGGCGTGGTGCAGGTGGAGCCGCTTATCTCCCACCAACTCGCCCTGCCGCAGACCGCGGAGGCCTTTGCCCTGGTGGCGCGGGGGGAAGCAACCAAGGCGGTGGTCACCCGCATCTGAACCACCGCCCTGGCGCTCACTTGCCCTTGTGGCCCTCCCTCAGTTCAGGTAGGACAGCCGCAGTGACAGTGCATCGGCGTAACCGTCATTGTACGAGCCACTGCCACCAGTCATGATCAGCTCGATCTTGATGGAGCGGGTGCCCTGCGGCACGGGTCCCGTGCGGGTTCGGGAGACCAGCCCCGTCTTGTTCGCGCGCTGGGCCGGCGTGATGGGGCCGATGGTGGCCGCACCCAGCTTGCCGCCGCTGCCGTTCAGGAAAGTGATCTTCAGCCGGGCGTTATCGGTATCGGTCAGGTAGCCGCCCAGCCACCCGGCCAGGGTGTAGCGCGCCACGCCTAAGTCAATGGCCTCTGCCGCCCAGGCCACACCCCGGGTCTGCTCGACCTTGGAGAGGGCGGAGTTGTTGCCGCCGCTGAAGAAGTTGGCACCACGGACCTTGGGCCCCGGACTGGTCGAGGTGGGGAACCCCCCTGACGTGCCATACTGCACCGCATGGAGCTTGCCCGTGCGGGTCCAGTAGATCGGCGGGGTGTCCTGGCCGGTGCTTGTAGCCCCGGGGCTGGCCTCGGCACCCGGGTTGCGGATCAGATTGGTGCCCCAGGTGACGGCGGCCGTGTCTATCTCGTCGCCGACCGGCGCCTCAGGTTCGGCCGCCACGAGAACGCCAGCGCCGGTCTCCCGCGAGGCCAAGTCACTTCCGCCGCAGCCACCCAGGATCACCACGACGACCAGAGCCACCAGCGCCGCTATCGGCAATCCATGTCTTGTCACAGTCATCGTAGTCACCTCCCATGCATACTTCCAGTACAAAGTATAACCAATGCATATTTTGGTCAAGCATCGAATTGCTGCGCTCCGTGCCCGGTAACCTCTATCATGTGCGCCAGGCAGGTGGCGCCACGGAGGCAGCGAACCTCTGGCTGACGACGGCAACGGGGGTCCCCACACTATGTTCAGGCTGGCGACAGCAGTTGCTCTGACCGTGAGCGCGGGCTCTGCGTGGGCGGCGCCGCTGGTTGTGCCCCAGGCGGGGGGCTACGTCGCCACTGGCCCACTTTGGCGAGCGTCGGTGGGCGCCGACGGCGCTCTCACCAGCTTGCAGGTGGCGGGGCGGGAGTTCCTCCTGAGCCGCGAGAGCTTCCCGCGCGGGGGCTATGCCTACCAGGACGGTCCGCTGGTACTGGCCGATGTCACCAGCGACGCGAATCGGGTCACGGCCCGGTCTGATCAGGCTGTACTCACCTACGCCTTCGCGGACACGAGCCTGGACCTGTCGGCGCAGAACCTGACCGACAAGGACATGCTGTTCGTAATGGTCATGACCAGGGACGTCACGGTGGTGCGCGGCGAGGAGGGGAAGTACCGGCGGACGCCGCTGGGCATGGGTTACCGGCAGGCGGCGTGGTTTGCCCTGCCGGGGCGGGTGATCATGACCGGCCTGCGCCGCATCTGGGGGCCCTGGAGTGACGGCTATCAGGTCTGCGAAGCACTCATTCCCGCCGGGCAGACCAGTCGGGTTGGCTTTGACCTCGGGCTTGCCATGCCGGAGGAGACCAAGCGTGTTGAGGCTGCCATGAACCGCGTCATCGAACCGCCCACTGACCCCACCGGTCCGATGTGGGACCTGAACCGTTTCGGCCAGGCGCCGCCCTATGAGCCCGCCACCGGCTATGACTGGGCCGAGACCGCCGAGGGCGTCCAGGCCATCTTCTTCGACGGACCCCCCTTCGAGGGGGAGCCCACAAAGGTGTTCGCGTGGCTGGGCATCCCGCCCCATGCGCCGGAGGTGAAGCTGCCGGGCATGGTGCTGATCCACGGCGGCGGCGGCACTGCCTTCGCCCACTGGGTGAAGATGTGGAACGACCGCGGCTATGCGGCCATCGCCATGGACACCTGCGGCTGCGTGCCGGTGGGCAGCTATGGCAACTGGCAGCGTCACCCCCAGGGCGGCCCGCCGGGTTGGGGCGGCTGGGACCAGATTGACTGGCCCCGCGAGGACCAGTGGACCTTCCACGCCATCGCCGATGTGTTGCTAGCCCACTCGCTGCTGCGGTCGCTGCCGGACGTGGACCCCGATCGCATCGGCGTCACCGGAATCTCCTGGGGCGGCTATCTGACCTCGCTGACGGCGGGTGTGGACCCCCGTTTCCGCTTCGCTGCACCGGTCTATGGCTGCGGCTTCACCCTCGACATGACCTTCGGTGATACGCTCCGTCAGCTCCAGCCCGAACAGCGTGACCGCTGGATGCGCTGGTGGGACCCGTCGGTCTATCTCAAGCACGCCACGATGCCTATCCTGTGGATCAACGGCACCAATGACTTCGCCTACACCATGAACGGCTGGCAGAGGTCATACCGCGAGCCGACCGGCCCACGCTACCTGTCGCTGCGTATCGAGATGCCCCACGGTCACAATGAGGGTGAAGCGCCGGAGGAGATCCACGCCTTCGCCGACCAGATGCTCAAGGGCGCGCCGGGGCTTTGCCGGGTGACGGGACACGGACGCGACGGTGCGAACGTGTGGGTGACCTTCGACGCGCCGGTGACGATTACGAAGGCTGAGTTGTGCTACACCACCGAGGGCGGGAAGTGGACTGAGCGCAAGTGGCAGGCCGTCCCGGCGGAACTGACCTCCGGCAGAGCCGCGGCGTTCCTGCCGGAGCGAGTGAAGTGCTACTACCTCAACCTCACCGATGCGCGTGGCCTGATCGTCAGCAGCGAGCACGAGGAGCTGCCATAGAGCGCGTGAGCGGGCTTTCTACCAGCTCTCCGCCCATGCCGCGATCATTGCTTCCACGCCTCTCCACGGTGTGTCCGGGAAGAGCGCATCCACCGGGTGCAGGATGAAGCGGCCAGTGGGCCCGAGTGTCTCCAGCGCCCGCTGCACCGCGGCATGGATGACCGCTGGCTCACGCCCGAGGGTCAGAGCGTTCAGCCCGCCCACCAGGGCCATACGGTCCGCCAGGTGCTCCCGCGCCCAGGCCAGGTCTATCCCGTCCTGGAGCGGGTCCACGAAGTACAGGAGGTCCACCCCGGCGTCCGCCAGGCGCGGCCCGAGCTTCTCCACGCCGGTGGTCATCACATAGGCCAGCTTCCGTCCGTGGCGGTGCACGAGGGCTGCCAGCTCCTGCAGGTGCGGGAAGACGTAGCGGTCAAACAGCGCCGGTGACCAGAAGTCTGTGGAGGAGTACCAGCCCCGCTGGACGACCAGGTCCACGTCGGGCGAGGTGAGGGCCAGCTCCGTGCGGGCGTAATCGGTGGCAGCGATGAGGTCCACCAGTTGGGCAAACGCCTCGGGCTGGTCGAGAGCCATCATGATGGCGCCCTCGGTGCCAGTCAGCCAAACGACGCCATCCATTCCGAAGGCCGACCAGGCTTGCACCGCCACACCCTCCTCGCGGGCGAAGGCCGCGACCTGCGCCATGCGCTCGGCGAACCAGTGCCGGGCAGCGCTGTCCGGCGCGGCGAACAGGTAACTTATGACAGGGATGTCGGCGGGGCTGCTGACCGCGTGCTCCACCGCGCGCGGGATGTTGAAGTCCTCGATGAGCGGCACGTGGTCCGGCTGGACCGGCCAGCCGGGTGGCTCGGGTTCGGTCTGTCGCACCGCGTGGCGGAGGTGCCCCGCCGGGGTTTCGTACTCGCGCACCAGCACCGGGTATGGCCCCTCCTGCCCGGCGGGAAGGACGCGGTCGGTGTAGCTGACCTCCGGGTCCACGCTCCAAGGGATGGAGACATCAAGCACATCATCCACCCCGAGGGAGCGCCAGGCCCTCACCCGGCGGAAGTCGTCCTCCAGCGTCCAGGGCACGGTGGTCGTGTGCAGGTGCTCCATGCGCAGCGAGTACCAGTAGTCACGGGGCTCGCCATCCAGCTCCCAGCGCAGTCCCGGTGGCGCAGGCAGCCCGAAGCACCAGGTGGTCAGCGGCACATGGTCGGGGCTGTGTCCCGCGAGGACGGCCTGGATGCGCTCGCGCGAGGTCATGGGGCAGGCTCCTTCGTTGGCGGCGCAGACTCTCTTTCCTGCACCGGCTGTAGACCGGCCTGCGCCCGCGAGGGTGTCTTGGAACAGGCCGATAGACAGGGACCGGGCCCACCGCTGGCGAAAGGCACCGGCAGGATTAGCCGGTGGGAGCCGCGACGCCCCTGGCAAACGTTGAGGGATTATACCATGCCTCGCCTCACGATAGACAGACGCGCCATCGAGGTGCCCGCTGGCACCACCATACTGGAAGCCGCACGCCAGCTTGGCATCACGATCCCGACCCTCTGCTACCGCCCGGAGTGCCGACCGGAGACCTCGTGCATGGTCTGCGTGGTCAAGATCGAGGGCCAGGAGCGCCTGGTTCCGGCCTGCGCCACAGTCTGCACCGAGGGCATGATCGTTGAGAGTGAGACTCCGGAGGTCCACCACGCCCGCCGAGTGGCGCTGGAGTTGCTCTTCAGCGACCACCGCGGCGACTGCGTGGCGCCCTGCCACTATATCTGCCCGGCGAACCTGGACATCCCGCGCATGATCGAGCTCATCGGCGCCGGCTGCATGCGCGAGGCCGTGGAGGTTACCAAGCAGACCATCCCCTTCCCGGCGGTGCTGGGCCGCATCTGCCCGGCTTTCTGCGAGAAGGGCTGCCGGCGGGCCCAGCTAGACAGCCCCCTGGCGATTCGTCTGCTCAAGCGACTGGTGGGCGATTTCGACCTGGCCTGCGCCCAGCCCTATGTGCCGGAATGCCGCCCTCCCACCGGCAAGCGTGTGGCGATCATCGGGGCCGGGCCAGCGGGTCTGACCGGCGCCTACTACCTCCGCCAGATGGGCCACGAAGTCGTGGTGCTGGAAGCCGCCCAGGCGCCCGGAGGCGGCCTGCGCACCGGCCTGGGCGAGTCCGACCTGCCCCGCGACGTACTGCAAGGCGAGATTGCCCATGTGGAGCTGGTGGGCATGGAGATCCGCACCGGCATCCAGGTGGGGCGTGACGTGCGACTGGGGGCCTTGCAGCGCGAGTTCGATGCCGTGCTGGTGGCCTGCGGGGAGGTCACCGAGGAGGGGGCGGCGGCCCTAGGCCTTTCACTCCACGGCAAGGGCCTGGCCCACGACCGCCAGACGCTGATGACGGAGCGTCTTGGCGTGTTTGTGGCCGGGTCCGCGCTGATGCCGTCGCACCACGCGGTGCGTGCGGTCGGCACCGGGCGCCTGGCTGCCGAGGCCATCGGGCAGTACCTGGCGGGGAAGCATGTGCACGTGGACCATCGGCCGTACACCGTCCTGATGGGCCGACTGGACCCGGGCGAGATGGCGCTGTTCGCGGCGGCCGCCTCGCCATCAGACCGGGTGAAGCCCGAGGGTGGCGAGGAGACAGGGCTCGGGGCCGATGAGGCCCGCGCCGAGTCTGCGCGGTGCCTGCAGTGCGACTGCGAGGGCGTCTACTGCTGCCGCCTGCGCCACTGGGGCCATATCTACGAGGCCAACCCGCACCGGGTGAAGATCTCACGCAAGCCCTTTGAGCGGGATCTCAGCCACCCCAATCTGGTCTACGAGCCCGGCAAGTGCATCGCTTGCGGCCTGTGCGTCCAGATTGCCGAGGCCGCGCGCGAGCCTCTCGGCCTCACCTTCATCGGCCGGGGCTTCCGGGTGAAGGTCGGTGTGCCCTTCGATGAGAGCCTCGCCGCCGGCTTGCAGGAAGTGGCCCGCCACGCGGCCAAAGCCTGCCCCACCGCGGCACTGATGTGGCATGTGGAAGAGCCCCCGTGCGGGGGTGAGGATCGGCAAGGCGGGGCCCAGGGGCCGTAGGGCGAAGTTCGGAGGCCGTAGGGCGCGGCGCCGAGACTGTACGGCGGAGGACAAACGCTCTAGGGCGGCGACTCGTGCCCGGCCAGCCCTCCCCACACCTCACTCCTGTCTCGCAGGCCCTCCCGTCCCGGAGGGACGGTTCACAACAAGCCGGGTACTTCAGTGCCCGGCCTCACCTCGGGCCCGATGCCACCGCCTATCGCTCCTCCCACTCCATCCCCCACCGGCTCAACATCGCCCGCAGGATCAGCAACTGGTGGGTGATGCGGGTCTGCAGACCGAGCTGACGGCAGGTCTCGATGGACGTGGCCGGACACTTCAGCCAGCGCACCGCGTTGTACGTCGGGCAGGTGGCGAAGGGTGCGACCTTGATGGCGAAGCGGTGTGCGGGGTTGGCGATGCGCGGGTTGATCTCGTCCAGCACGGGCTGAAACAGCGGATTGAGCTCCGCGAAGTCATGGGTCAGCGTCTGGCCGTAGGCCGAGGGGTCGTCCCGGTAGAAGCCCCGGGATTCATGCAGCGTCACGACCAGCGCCGGACGCGCGGCCTTCATCTCCTGCCAGATGGCATAGGCCAGGCGCTCCATGTCCGAACCGTCGGCCTTGCCGGGGAACATGGCGTTCATGTTGCCGGGCCAGGCGCGAACATTGCGTTTGATGGCCGCCACATGGGCCCGGGGTAGCAGCACCAGCGTGCCCCTGGTGATCGTCCACGTCACCAGCCGGTCGGCGGCCAGATATCCGGCCACCTCGTCTCCGTGGCACCCGCCCATGACAAAGATCGAGGGACCCGGTGTCTCGCCCTGCTTGATGGTGACGACCGTCTCGTAGGGCGTCCCGGGCATGATCAGGTGAGTCACCACGGTCTCGGCCTCCGCGAGTCCGGTGACTGCCAGGGCGAGGGCTGGTACCCACCAGCCGCAGCGAGAGCGGCCTGGGCAAGGGTTACTGTCCATCGTCCAGCGCCAGGTGCAGCGCCGCCGCCCGGGCGCGGCGTAGATCGTCATGATAGTCCTGCAGGGGGCGCACCGTAAGGCCATCGCCACGCAGCGCCTCCAGCCCCAGCACTGCCGCCATCGCCCCAGCCATGGTCGTGATGACCGGCACATGGTACAGCACCGCTTCGCGGCGGATGGCGATCTGGTCCTCACGGGGCGCCTGCCCCGCCGTCGGCGTGTTGATGATGAGCTGGATGCGCCCCTCGCGGATCAGGTCCACGGCATTGGGGCCGCGCCGGTCACCCAGGCGGTAGATGGTCTCGGATTGCACGCCGCTGCGCCGCAGCACCCGGGCTGTGCCCTCGGTGGCAACGATGTGGTAGCCCAGTTCGCTCAGCCGCCGGGCGACGAAGATGATGTCCCGCTTGTCGCGGTTGCGGACGCTGATGAACACCGTGCCGCGCGTCGGCAAGTCGTGCCCGGCGGCGATGTAGGCCTTCGCAAAGGAGGCCCCGAAGTTCGGGTCAAGCCCCATGACCTCCCCTGTGGACTTCATCTCCGGGCCCAGCAGGGTATCAATGCCGCTGAACTTGTTGAAGGGGAAGACCGGGCACTTGACAGACATGTGCTCCGGCTCGACCTCCTCGGTAAAGCCCAGCTCCTCCAGCGACTTGCCGGCCATCACCCGCGCAGCCAGCTTGGCCAGCGGCACACCGATGGCTTTGCTGACATAGGGGACGGTCCGCGAGGCCCGGGGGTTGACCTCCAGCACGTAGAGCTGCTCATTGTGGATGGCGTACTGGCAGTTCATCAGGCCCCGGACGTTAAGCTCGTGGGCCAAGGCCTTGGTTTGGGCCATGATCTCCTCGATCTCGCTTTCGGCCAGACTCAGCGGTGGCAAGACGCAGGCGGAGTCGCCGCTGTGGATGCCGGCCTCCTCGATGTGCTCCATGATCCCGCCGATGACACAGCGCTCACCGTCGGCAATGGCGTCCACGTCCACCTCAATGGCGCTGTCGAGGTACTGGTCAATGAGCACGGGGCGCTGGGGTGAGGCCTCGACGGCCGTGGCCATGTAGTGACGCAGGGCCTCCTCGTTGTAGACAATCTCCATGGCCCGCCCACCCAGGACATAAGACGGCCGTACCAGCACCGGGTACCCGATGCTGCGGGCTGCCTCGACCGCCTCGTCCACCGAGGTGGCGGTGTCATTGCGCGGCTGGCGCAGGCCAAGTTTCTGCAACAGCTCCTGGAAGCGCTTGCGGTCCTCGGCGATGTCAATGCTGTCGGGACTGGTGCCGAGGATCGGCACGCCCGCCTCAGCCAGACTGCGGGCCAGGTTCAGTGGCGTCTGCCCGCCGAACTGCACGATGACGCCGAAGGGCTTCTCCTTATCGCAGATGTTGAGCACGTCCTCAGTGGTCAGAGGTTCGAAGTAAAGCTTGTCGGAGGTGTCGTAGTCGGTGGAGACGGTCTCGGGGTTGGAGTTGACCATGATGGTCTCAAAGCCGTCTTCCTGCAGCGCCAGCGCGGCATGGACGCAGCAGTAGTCAAACTCAATGCCCTGGCCGATGCGGTTGGGTCCGCCGCCGAGAATGATGATGTTAGGGCGCTCCGAGGGGCGGAACTCGTCTTCCTCCTCGTAGGTCAGGTAGAAGTACGGCGTGTAGGCCTCAAACTCCGCCGCGCAGGTGTCCACCAGCTTTACCGTCGGCAGCACGCCCAGAGTCTTACGACGTTCCCGCACTTCCACCGGCTTGCAGCCCACCAGGGTCCCGATCTGCAGGTCGGAGAAGCCCAGGCGTTTGAGGTGGCGCAGGTAGTCGGCGTCCAGGGCTTCCAGGCCGACGAGGCCACCGTCGGCCACGTCGCCCCCCTCCGGGTAGGCGGGGCTTCCGGCCCCGCTGGGGATAACGGCAGCGAGGCTGGAGGCCTCGCCTACGACAGTTTTCCCTTCCGCTGTGGCCCCGCCTGCCACAGCGTTCTCTTCCCCCGTGGCCCCGTCTACGCGGCTGGTTCTGCCTGCCGCGGCGGCCCGCTTCGGGTGCAGCTTCGCCAGCTCATCCTGCTCCTCCACAATCTCCCGCATGTTGCGCAGGAACCAGGGATCAATGGCCGTGATCTCGTGCAGCTCCTCGATGCTCATACCCAGCCGCATGGCACTGCGAAGCTGGAACAGCCGGTCTGGATGCGGGATGCGCAGCTTGTTCCGCAGCTCCTGGGGATCCATCGCGTCGTAGTGGCTACCCTTGCCGTCGGCACCCAGACCGAACCGGCCGATCTCCAGGGAGCGGATGCCCTTCTGCAGCGACTCCTTGAAGGTGCGGCCAATCGCCATGGCCTCGCCAACGGACTTCATCTGGGTCATCAGGGTCGGGTCGGCACCGGGGAACTTCTCGAAGGCCCAGCGCGGGATCTTGGTCACCACGTAGTCTATGGTCGGCTCGAAGCAGGCCGGGGTCTCCCGGGTGATGTCATTGCGGATCTCGTCGAGGGTGTAGCCGATAGCCAGCTTGGCGGCGATCTTGGCGATGGGGAAGCCGGTGGCCTTGGAGGCCAGGGCCGAGGAGCGGCTGACCCGCGGGTTCATCTCAATGACGACCATACGCCCGTCACGCGGGTTGACAGCAAACTGGATGTTGCTGCCCCCCGTGTCCACGCCGATCTCGCGGATGACGCGGATGGCCTGGTCGCGCATTTTCTGGTATTCCTGGTCCGACAGCGTCTGCGCCGGCGCCACGGTAATGCTGTCACCCGTGTGGATGCCCATCGGATCGAAATTCTCGATGGAGCAGATGATGACGACATTGTCCTTGGCGTCGCGCATCACCTCGAGCTCGTATTCCTTCCACCCGACCACGCTCTCCTCCACCAGCACCTCGTTCATGGGGCTGGCGTCAATGCCCTTGGCGACGACCTCCTCCAGCTCTTCCCAGTTGGAGGCCGTGCCCGCGCCGCTCCCGCCAAGCGTGCCCGATGGTCGAATGATGAGCGGGAAGCCGATCTCGCGGGCGATCTGCCGGGCGTCACGGACCGTGGAGGCAAAGGCGCTGCGGGGGAGCTCCAGGTTGGCCGCCAGCATGGCGTCCTTGAACAGCTCGCGGTCCTCGGCCTTCTTGATGGCCTTACGCCGGGCCCCGATGAGCTCGACGTTGAAGCGGGAAAGGACACCGCTGTCGGAGAGAGCAAGAGCCAGATTCAGACCGGTCTGGCCGCCGAGCGTGGGGAGTAGCGCGTCGGGTCGCTCCCGGGCGACGATGGCTGCCACGCTCTCGGGCGTGAGGGGCTCGATGTAGGTGACGTCGGCCGTCTCCGGATCAGTCATGATCGTCGCCGGGTTGGAGTTGACGAGAATCACCCGGTAGCCCTCCTCGCGGAGAGCCTTGCAGGCCTGGGTGCCCGAGTAATCAAACTCACAGGCCTGCCCGATGATGATCGGCCCGGAGCCGATGATCAGCACCTTCTCGATGTCATCGCGTCGTGGCATCGGTCACTCCCTTGGTGGGGCCTTCGCCAGCCGTGGCAGTTGGCAGGTGGACCTGCGGTCCCGCTGTTCCGGCGATGTCATACCGGCGGGCAGAGCATCGCCTGGCGCACTGGACATAACCTCTGCAGGCAAGGTACGTCCACCCGAAGTGTTGCGTCAAGGGGAGGATCACCAGTGCAGATGCACCATCTGCAAACAACGGTGGCCGGAGGGCCACCGTTGGTCTCATGCCGCTGCAAGACGCCCTGCTAACCGCCGACCTGACACTCCAGTCCCAGGTCCCGAATCAGCGCTGCCAGCGCCTCCACCTGCTCACGGGACGGGGGTTCGCGATGGTGACCGTTGCGGATGCCGAGGGACTCATACTTGCCCTCACCCAGACGATGGTAGGGCAGCAACTCCACGCTCGGCGTGTTCTTTAGCGAGCGCAGATACCGGGCCAGCTCGGTCATCTCGCCAGTTTCGTCGTTGTAGCCCTTGATGACCGGCACCCGGACGTGGACACGGACGCCGTCCTCGGTCAGGTGGCGCAGGTTCTCCAGGATCTGCCGGTTTGACCGGCCGGTGTACTGCTGGTGCCGCCGCGGATCCATGCCCTTGACGTCATACAGCACCATATCCACGTAGGGCAGCATCTGCTCCAGCACCGGCCAGAAGGCATGACCGCTGGTGTCCAGACAGGTATGCAGACCGGCGGCCTTGGCAGCCTGCAGGAGAGCGAGGGCGAACTCGGGTTGATAGAGTGGCTCGCCGCCCGACAGGGTCATTCCACCGCCGGAGTTCTCGTAGAAAGCCCGGTCCTTTTCCACCTCGGCCATGACCTGCTCCACGGTCATCTCCTGTCCACGCAGGACCAGGGCCTCGGCCACACACACGCGTGTACACGCCCCGCAGCTTTGGCAGAGCGCGCGGTTGATGACGATACCGTCCTCGCCGGCCGTGATGCCATGCTGCGGGCAGGCCTCAATGCACTTCCCGCAGCCGATGCAATTGCGGCGGAACTGCGCCACTACCGGCTTGCTGGACTGAGACTCGGGGTTATGACACCAATCGCACCGCAGCGGGCAGCCCTTCAAGAAGACCGTCGTGCGGATGCCCGGACCGTCATGGACAGCGAAGCGTTTGATGTCGAAGACAATGCCGCGAATAGCTCACGACCTCTTTCTCGTCGCACCGACACTCCCCATGTTGCGCGTATTCTGGGGTGCCCTCCGGAGCGTCGGAGCACAGCGCACCCGATGGCGCGCACTTGACCGGATAGTTTAGTGAATGTTATGGCCGGTGTCAATCGCGCCAGGCAAGCCTCGTACATGGTTTCCTAATAGGATAGACGCGGCGCAGCCCGGCGCCGTTCAACCTCCGTGGGGGGCCACTCGGCGGGAACCTTACGCCTCAATGCCGCCGCCTGTTCAGTAATGTTGTTACCCTTCCGGCCGCCGAGCGAAGCGCACGCAGCCGCCTTGCGGAGAGTCGTCGCGTCAGGCCTCGTCGGCCTCGGCCATGCGCGTGGCTATGTCGGCCAGCCGACGGTCATTGGGGGCCAGGCTCACGGCCTGGCGGATGGACACCAGAGCGGCCTCGCGGCGGCCCAGATGCCAGTAGCAGAGCGCCAGTTTGCCGTGGGCATCGGCAAACTCGGGTACGAGCCGCACGAAATCCACCAGATACTCCGCAGCGGCCGCCCAGTCACGGGCGTAGTAGCGGGTCAACGCCAGGTTGTACAGCGCGTCGGGATCCTCCGGCTTGTCCTTGAGCCGGCTCAGGAAATCGGCCGCCATGTCATCCAGCGCCCGAGACGGCGCCCTCGGAGGCGACAGGGGGCTCTCTGTCGTCGTGAGCGCGGCCCCACAGTGCCGGCAGAAAGCATCAGTATCGTCCACTTCACGCTCACAATGCCTGCATCTTGCCATGCGCCCACCTCCAGAGTTCGCTCACGGAGTCGATTCGTGTTGCCCGGCGGGCTCTCCTTCCTCTCCCGGCCCGCAGGGCTCAGGTCCCGGGACACTCTGCCGATAAGACCTGTGGCGCAGGCGACCAGCGGGTGATGTCTGGCGCCGCTGCAGCGCGGGCTGGCGACAGCCATGCCACTGGCTGTCGGGAAACACGGAGGACCATTGACCTATCGAGGCAAGGACATGTCCAGACACATCCTGATCTGCGAAGGCGATCCGAATCAGGCCGAACTGCTGAGCCGCCTCATACAGGCGCAAGGGTACCATGTGACAATCGCCCGGCAGGGCGGGGAGACGCTCGCGCGGGCGGGCAGTGAGAACCCGGACATCGTTGTGCTGGACCTTACCCTCCCGGACATGGACGGTCTGGACGTCTGCCGCCGGCTGCGCGCCACAGCGTTCATGCCCATCATTCTCATCAGTGAACGCAGCAGTGTCCTTGACTGCGTCGTCGGCCTGGAAGTCGGTGCCGATGACTATCTGGCGAGGCCTTTCCGAACAGACGAGCTGCTGGCGCGGGTGGAGGCTCTGCTCAGACGCGCCAGCGTCTATGCGCAGCGACTGGGGCCCACGGAGACCCTGGTGCAAGGGGACCTGACCATTGACCGGGAGGGGCGGGAAGTGCGACTTGCCGGGCGGCCGGTCCACCTGACTCCCAAGGAGTTTGACCTGCTTTGGGCCCTTGCTGAGCAGCGGGGCGGGGTAGCCCGTTCGGAGAGCCTGTTGCTGACGGTCTGGGGCTATGACTCTCGCATCCGCACGCGGACGCTCGACGTGCACATCGGGCGGCTGCGGGCGAAGCTCGAGTTTGACCGACGGCACCCGCAGCGGATTCTGACCGTGCCCGGCGTCGGCTATCGGCTGTGTACCCCGCGGGCGGCCGAGGTCGCCGCCTGAGACCGACTCAAGGCCGGCTGGGACGGCGCAGGAGAAGTGCGAGGGAGGTGCCCACAGCCCCACAGCAGCCGCCGGCAAAGATCAGCGCCAGGACGGTCACCAGGAAAGGGTCAGGTCCGTCTTGCGCGCCCAGCCCCAGATGGTCACAAGCGGGGACCAGGACCGGGAAGGCCGCCACTGTGGCCAGTGCCCCGCAAGCCATCCCGATCATGCTGATGCCGCCGAATCGCGCCCGCCACATGGCGATCCCACCCAGGTCCATCCGGCGCCCGCGGCAGGCCCGCGCCACAGTTACCCCCCCGGCCATCCCCGGCGGCAACGCGACCCCGCCCACCAGCATCGCCAGGTCCGTGGCGCTCGCCCCAAGCGGCCAGGCGTGTCCCAGCAACAGCGACAGTCCCACCACGAGACCCGTCAGCAGCACAGCGCACAGCAGCGATCCAGTCACCGCAGCGAGGATGTCGCGCCACCAGGACCGCGACCAGCTTCGGTGGAGGTAAGGACTCATGGTGTGCCGTCACTCCGTCGCCGGCGGTGACACCGCCTGGACGGTGTGCTTGAGGATGAACTCCACGATCGGAGTGGGGTCATCGAGGCTGTGGGGGTGGTGGGCCACGCCCGGCTTGCGGATCAGCTCCATGTGCCCGCCCAGGGCCGTGTAGCGCCCGAACATTACCCCTGTGTTCTCCTCCCAGGGAACATCCTCGTCGGCATCGCCGAAGACATGGATGATCGGGATGCCCGCCGCCGCCAGCGGCGCCAGGTTATCCACCGGGTTGCCGTCATAGGCCAGCGCCTCCTCCTCCGAGGCGAAGCCATAGTCCCGCAGCAGCTTCTCCCATTCCGGCGGGTTGCCGCGTCCGGTACCCTTCCCCGCCGGCCAGCTCTTGAAGTCGCAGACCGGGGCATCGCCATAGATGCACGCTACCCGCGAGGGGTCCCGCCGCGCCCAGTTGTAGCAGTACAGTCCGCCGCGGCTGTAGCCCTCCAGGACGGCCCGGCGGTGGAAGCCATACTCGCGGGTCAGGAAAGCGTGAAACGCGTCGAAGTGATCCATGGCCCGGGGGCAGCCGAAGGTATTCTGCACGTCCATATAAGCCAGGTGGAAGCCCAGCGCCAGCAGCGCCAGGTCGGTATCGGGCCGGTGGTCGAAGAACTCGGCCCGCCAGATCCAATGGCGCCCCGGCACCTCGGCGTGGGGGCAGACCACCAGGCAGTCGCAGCCATCCACCACGAAGTCATGGCGGAGATAGCCGTTGTAGTCACTGACAGTGCCGGGGAAGGGACCATGGGCGCAGGAGTTGGTCACAGAACCGACCTCGCGAAGACGTGTGCTGCCAGGCGGGTGTTCGCCGGGGCTGCTGCCAGACCTGCATGGGGGTCGGCGGCAACCTGAGACGAAGAGCTCCTGGTGTTGCCTCAATGCCTAGTTGACAGGTCGGGGGGGATATAGTGATGCAGGGGGCGCGGTCCGCGTCGCCGGTCGGACAGCCAGTGTTCGGAAGGACTGAAGGAGGAGGACTACCATGAGACGAAGGCTGCTATGGGTATTGTGATGGTCGTTGCCGTCGCTGGCGTGATGGGGGCCGCACAGGCCAACATCATCGGTAACTGCTGCTATACACTGACGAAGTACAACATTCTCACTGAGTACCCAACCCACCAAGGCGGCGCCTGCACCTACGTCCAGATTGAGGACGGCGCCACCTGGACGCCAGGAACCTGCAACCTTCAAAGCTGGAGCTACTACTGCAACTTGTGCGGACACACGCATACGAACGAGCGCTACTGCATTCCGCTGCAGGACAGATGTTCCATTGAAAAGGAGCATGAGTGCGGCGCGAACTTCCACACGGGCACGGCCATCAAGTGCCACAAGCGTTGTCAGGTGTCGGGATGCTACTGTGAGGGCAGCGGCCAACCGCCACACATGGTAGGTCCCTAGGCTGCTGCACAACGGGTGTGCCATGCGGCATGAGACTTCGGCGGCACCCCCGGTCAGGAGGTGCGGGAGATGCGACGACTGTGGTTCTGGCGCGCCCCAGTGGCCCTGCTCCCGATGGTGACTTCTGGGGACATGGCACGGGTCTCGGCGCTGGTACAGAGGGAACCGAGTGCGGTCACGGTGATCGGCCCCGGCGGTTCGCCCTCCTGGTCGCCCTCCGGCACGAAGCTGGCGTACTGGACGGATGACGGCCTGATCGTTCGTGAGATGGCAACAGGCCAACACATGGCCTTCGGCAGCCTGCCGCCGGCTCAGGGGCACGCCCCTGTCTGGCTGCCAGACGAGTCCGGCCTCCTTGTCGTGTCATTCGGTACCGTGAAGACAACCAAGTACACTGACCATGAGGTGACTAGCTACCAGGACATGAACCTGTTCCTGGCTGATCTGGGCACCGCTAAAGCAAGAAGCCTCAGTGACTTCGCCGATGAGTCTTCCGTAGGCCGCGTAAGTGTGAGTCCGGATGGCAAAGTGGCGGTACTCGAGGGGCCCAAGCTGGGGGGACCGTACATGAGTGAGACCGTGAAGGGGCGGACCAATGCAGACCACAGTATCACCTGGACCGAGGTCAGCGTACCCTACACGGGCCTGTGGCTGATACGACTCGACACCGCTGAGCGCGAGCTGTTGATGCGCGATGAGAACGCCATGGAGTTCTCGCCGCAGGTCCTGCCGGATGGGAAGCGCATCCTTTTCGAGCGACGGACCAGGCACCTTAGCCCCAGGCTCAGCGACGAACGCCCCGACACGAACATTGCGCTCTACGATACCGCGAACCGTCGGATGCGTCTCCTCACGCGAGCGGATCGCGCCCTGGACCCCAAGCTGGCTCCGGATGGGCGGACCGTTGCCTTCGTCCGAGCGATATGGCCGCCCGACCTGTGGCTGATCGACACCGAGGATGGCCGCATGGGGCAGGTGGATGGGGGCAAGCGTGCTCTCATCGTCAGCTGGACCCTGAACTGGACGCCGGATAGCCGCTACGTGCTGTTCCAGTCGGAGGGCGACATCTGTGCGGTCAGTCGCACTGGCCGCGGCCCGTTCCACCTAACCTCGGGCCTGCAGATGCCTGAGCTATACGGAAGAGGCTTCAGCGTCCACCCCGACGGCAAGCGCATCGCCTATGGGACCGCCAACGGCAACGTGGCCGTGGCCGAACTGGATTGGTCCGCCGTCCCCGGGTACGAGCCCGGCACGCCGTAGCCGGGCCGGTCAGGTCCGCAGGTCCCGGAAGTACCGCTGGACCTCCTCCTGCACGGGCTCGGGCAGCGGGGAGGCGGTGTCGGCAGTCAGCTCTTCGACCCGCTCATGGGCCCGCTGCAGCAGCGATGGACCGTCCGGGGCGCCGCTGAAGTCGAAGAGCGCCTGGCGGAAGAACTCGCCCTGGCGCATGAGCTGCAGCGTCAGGTCGTCGGTCAGGAAGTGCCCGCCCGGCCCCGCGCGACCCAGGCTTTCCAGGCCATCGCTCAGCCGCGACAGATCCATGCCCCGGGTCAGGAACTCCGCCGCCTCCAGCCAGGCCTCATGGATGACCTGCATCTCCGCTGACATCCCCACCGCGTTGTAACAGGACCCAAAGCCCGTCAGCAAGTTCGCTCCGGTCTGGGCAGTGAGCATGAACAGGATGCCTTCGGCGCCGCTCTGCTGATCATAGCGGTGGGTCATGGACCCGCCGCACTCGGAGATGACCGCAATGCCGCAGGAGCGCCCCAGTTGCACCGCCGCCAGCTTCCACAGCACCTTGTCGAGGGTGTAGTACAGGTCGTGCCCGTCGCGCAGGTCGGTGGTCGAGGGCCCGACGGAGTACATGAAGGGGTTCCCGGGGCGGGCGATCTGCGTCAGGGCCGCCAGGAACAGCGCCTCGGCGTGGGCTTGCAGGAGCGTGGGGGCAAGCGCGTAGGGTGAAGTGCTGCCGGCCTGGGGGCAGGTGGTCGGGAAGACCGGCAGCCCCAGGCGGCAGGCGGTGAGCATCAGCTCGACGTTCCACTGGGAGATGGTGAGCGGCGACAGGATGGCGACGGCGACGCTCATCAGGCCGCTCTCAGCCAGGCCGCAGCCGGCACTCAGGATCTCGCCGACGTTCAGCCAGTGTACGAAGCCCTCCGGCGAGGCGGGCATGACGACGTAGTGCTTGGCGAAATGCAGCACATACTCCTCCATGGCCCGCAGGTTCGAGTCAGGGCCCGGGAAGTCGGTCACCGGGTAGTCCATGAGGCTGGCGGCGATAACTCGGGGCAGCCTCTGGGCGATGGTGGTGTGGCGCGTGATGTCGCTCAGGCAGGGTCGCCGCGGCTGGCCCGTCTCGTAGTCAATGATCCACGGGTCGGTGACGATAGCCTGGGCGTGCTGCGCGTCGCCGCCGACCGTGTAACGTTCGCCGGCGACGCTGCGGACCTCGAAGCTGGCCGGGACCTGGGCCAGGAGCTCGCGCAGCAGCTCCGGCGGCAGACGCACCGTACCGGACACCTCGTCCACCGTCGCGCCCGCCTTCTGGCAGCACGTCAGCATGTCCTGGTGCATGACGCGGAAGCCGACCGTCGCGAGCAACTCTTCGGTCCTGTCGCGGAACTGTTGCAGGCCTTCGGCGGTGAGTTCTGAGAGGCGCATCGGAATCTCCTTTCGGCGGGGCAGGATGCCCCGTCTATCCGCGTGCGCCGCGGGTTCGCCGTCAGTGACTGCAGGACCTGTGTCTGCAAAGGAAGCGGGGAACCCGTCCCGACGGAGGGTTCCCCGCATGGTTCGACTCGGCACGGCGTGCCGCCTAGAACGTCAGCTCCATGGCCCGCGAGGGGCAGACCGGCACGCACAACTCGCACGCGATGCACTTCTCGGAGTCGAAGTACACGTGCCGGCTCTCCAGGTCAATGTAGAGAGCCGCGGTGGGGCAGATGGTGATGCAGGCCCCACACTCGGTGCAGCGGCCCTCGTTGCGTACGACGTCGAGGCCGATGGGCTCGACCTTCACCCCGGTCTTTTTGAGATGCCTGATGGCGTCGTTGAGGGGCTTGTCCTGCCCGGAGAACTCAATGACCATCAGTCCTTCGCTGGCCGGTGTGATTTCGGCACGCAGGATGTTGAAGTCCAGGTCATAGGTCTTGATGGTAGTCGAAATAATCGGCTCGTCTATGAGCTGCTGCGGAAACCGCAGAACCACGCGGCGAGTAGCCATCTAAAGCACCTCCTTGGCGCGCCGAAGCGGGCGCTCTTTGAGCATCTTGAACTGGAGGCCCGATTCGGGCGCAGGGAGCCGCTCCAGCGGCTCGGTCAGGAGGAACTCGCCCTTCTTGATCTGCTCCTTGAGGTTCTCGGCGATCTCTCTGGCGCGCACATAGCTCGAGATCGGGGTCGTGGGCACCTCTTTGCCCTGGACCGTGATCTTCCCGCTCTTCAGTTCGGCATAGCTGACATGGCCCAGCGGTCCGCCCTCGAAGTACGGGTACCCCCGGCTGTAGTCCACAATGGGGGCCACGATGTCCTCGTCCCGCACGGCCGTGAACCGCGCCATGTCCACGTCAAGGACGGGAATAGGGATACCGATGCCCAGCGACAGCGTGCAGCCGTAGCCGTAGAAGCTGGCGCCGACCACGTAGCGCGGGTCCATGGCCTTGAGGTCGCCCACCGTCGCGATGGTGCCAGCGCCGCCGGTGGGGACGCCATGCTCATTGCGGGCTACGCCCGGCGCGTGCTGAGTGCCCTGCCAGAAGATGTAGCCCTGCGCCCCGCCGATGAAGATACGGGTGCCGATGCCGATGGTGCGATAGTAAGGGTCATTCAGCAGCGGCGAGAGCTGACCGGCCGAGCAGAAGCTGGCCGAGCCGAGGTTGCGCTTGAGCACGCCCAGGTAGGTGTAGATGTCGCGGTCCTTGGACAGGTTGACCGCTACATTGTAGTTCTGATAGGCGTTGCGCGGGTTGCAGAGGAAGGCCTGATTGCAGTCCTCCAGCTTGATCCAGGTCTCCAGCTCCCGGCGAGGGTAGCAGTCGGTGCCATAGCCCTCGGCCCGCAGCAGCACGTCCTTGCCGGCCACCAGGTCCTCGATCACATGCCCGCCGCCATAGCGGAACTCGCCGGGATGACTCCTGTTCAGCGGGTCGCCTTCGGCCACTTCCGTGACGCCGATGTAGCAATCCACCGCCGCCAGGCCGCCGTAAGCAGGAACATCGTTGAGCCACACCTTGCTCATCTTCATGCGGGGCTTGGTGTGCCCGAAGTTGAGGAATGCGCCGGACGAGCACATCGGGCCGAAGGTGCCCGTGGTGACCACGTCAACGCTCTTGGCGGCCTTGCGAACCCCCTCCTCGGCTACGATGTCAATCATCTCTTCGGCGGTGACCACGACCGCCTGTCCCTTGCGTATCTTTTCATTGATCTCGGCAACTGTCTTAGCCATGGGTGCCTCCTGAGTGTCGGAAGCGCTGGATGCGGCCTGCCGGAGGGAAGCCGGGTCCGGCCTGGGCCAGCGCGGTGCATTGCTCGCCACTGTGCACGCGTCCCGAGGGACGCTCAGGCATGCCCATGGACATCACCACGCGGTACGGTTGAGACTTGTGTCTTGCCATGCCCGACCTCCTTCCTTCGATATTCCTGCCACCCGGGGCGACTCACACCCTCACCAACTCAAGCTCTCCCCACGCCCCGAGGGTTTCGCCGATGATCACCAGGGCGTGGCGCACGCCGGGCACTGTCTGCACCCACTCCAGCGCTCCCGCCACGTCCGCCGGGCTACTGACCCGGTTGCCGAGAGCCGTGGCCACCGCATCGGCCAGGGCAGCGTCGTCGCTGACCACCAGGGCGGCATCCGCGCGGCCAAAGCTCAGCGAGTGGCCCACCGTACCTGAGGAGGTGCAGATCCCCAGCCGGCAGTCAGCCGGTACACGCAGCCCCAGCTTCCCGCTGAGCGGCGAGCGCCCGGCGTGGATGGCCACCGTGCGCTCCGCCAAAGTCTGCAGAAAGATGTCGCCGCCATTCTCCACGATAACCTGCGGAGATAGCGGCAGCAACGCGTCGCCGACGTGCTCAGCGACCGCCCCGGCCACCGCCGCCATCGGTCCTACGCCGGCCGTCGCCGCCGCCACGTACATTCGCCGGATGAGCTCCGGGCACTCAGCGGGTGCCTGCAGGGGCTCCAGACTGCTCAGAAAGGCCGGATACTGCCGAATGTGGCCCTGAAGCAACTCGCGTGCGGCGCGGACAGCCCGCAGGGTCTCCTCGGGCAGCTTGCGGACGGCGGCGACCTGCAGGTCGGTCTCCTGCACACGGACCTGGAAGCTCACCAGGTCCTGGTGGCCGACCCGTTGGCGGTACGTCCGTGGCTGGTACATCCTAACAGACTGCTTTCCCGGCGTCCAGAACGCCAACCGTTGCGCGTGGAGCCACTATAACGCAGTAATACAATGGAATCAAGGGGGATTACCGAACAGGTCGCCGTGACCCTCCCCGGCAACCCCTCCGTGGTCGGGCCTTGGCCGCTGTGCTATAATCGCCCCATGGCTTGTACGCAGCTTCGACCCCTTGGCGCTGACGATCTGGTCGTCAGCGATTTCGATGGCACCATCAGCGTTGTTGACACCAGCCTGGCCGTGATTGAGGCCCTGCGTCTGGATGCGGCGTGGGACGCGGAGATGGTCTGGCGCCGGGGCGAGATCAGCTCCATGGAGTGCCTTCGCCGCCAGTGGGGCCTGGTCCAGCTCCCCGAGGACAGGCTCTACTCGCTCCTGGACAGCCTGGAGGTGGATCCGGACTTCCTGGCCTTCCTGGCGTTCATCCGCGAGCGCGGAGCGGGCCTGGTCGTGCTGAGCGACGGCCTGGACTTCTACATTGACCGGATGCTGGACGACCTGGGTTTGCAGACGACAACGGACGACGCCCACCTGCGCGGCTGCGGGCCGGTGCTCCGCTTCGCCAACCGGGCCACAGTAACCCCGCAGGGCATCGAGGTGGACTTCCCCTACGCCAACTTCTGCGGCCAGTGCGGCAACTGCAAGACCGAGCACTTCTTCCGGCTCCGGCGAGGTTTCCGCCGGACCATCTACCTCGGCGACGGGCACTCTGACTTATGTGTGGCCCGGTTCGCGGACGTGGTGTTCGCCAAGGACGCGCTGGCCGAGGACTGCGCGCGGTGTGGCCGGACCTGCTACCCCTTCCACGGGCTCGCCGATGTGATGCAGGCGCTGGGAGCGCCATCCCACTCATGAGTGACTATCGCTCAGCACCGTGGTGGCGTGCCTTCTTCGAGAACGCCGATTCACTGCTTCTGTCCAATTTCCCTGACCTGGATGAGACGGAGTTTGAGGTCGCGGCCCTGCAACGGCTGGTGCCCTTGCGCAAGTCCGACCTCATCGGCGACATCTGCTGCGGCATGGGACGGCACCTGTTGCCTCTGGCTTCCCTGGGCTATGACCTGGTGGGTCTGGACGCCTCCACAATGATGCTCACCCTCGCCCGCGAGGCGGGGCGCATGGCCGGACTGCGTCCGCGGCTGGTCCATGGTCTGGCCCAGGCCCTGCCCTTCGCTGACGGAAGCTTCGACGTCATCCTCAACTTGTTCAACAGCTTCGGCTATCTCGCTACCGTGGCTGACGACCTGGCGGTGTTGCGCGAGACCGCGCGCTGCCTTAGGCCCGGGGGCCGCTTCTTTCTCGATACGCGCAACAAGAAGTACCAGATCCTCTACGCCCCTTACCACCAGGCGATTGACCTGCCGGACGGCCGCGAGCTAACCATGCGCTGCCAATACCGCCGGGATGATGCCTGCCTGGTCTCCTCCTGGTACGACCGCCATACCGAGGCACTGGTCCACAGTGCCGCCATCCGTCTCTACAGCCCGGGGGAACTGGAGGCCATGCTGGCGACGGCCGGTCTGCGTGTTATCGCCAAGTTCGGCGGATACAGCGGCAGCGAGTTCGAGGGCTGGGAGCGGCAACTGCTGGTACTGTGCGAAAAGCCCCGCTAGCAGCGGCGGAGGGCACGGCTACGCCCTCCACGGGCCGTGACGACCGCACCGGCCTAGAAGGCGTAGACGTCCAGTTGCGTCGGGCAGATGCCCTCGTGCACCTGGTGGGGGGCTGCCGCGACCTCCTCCGGCGAGGCCGTTTCGGGGAGCTCCACCGCCAGGGTTTCGACGCGAGCGCGGATCGGCAGCTCAAACTTCAAAGGCCTGGCCTCGGCTACCTTCCCCATGGCCGCCTTCGCAGCATTGCGGATCAGCTCATAGGTCTTCTGCGGCGCCAGCATGCGGCAGCATTGCCGGCTGTAGCCGTACTTGACTGCCGCGGTGACGCATTGCGGGCCGAACAGCGCTTCGGCCTCGCGACAGGCGGCGTAGTCGCCCGTGACCATGACACAGCGGATGTCGAAGTGCCCGAACACCAGCCCGCACTGACCGATCTCGCCCAACTCCTGGTCGTTGTACCAGTACCGGGCGTCGTTGAGGTGGCTCTGGGTGTGGTACAGCACACCGTCCATGGTCCGGTTCATGGCATGGCAGCCCACCTGCATGCCGCAGTCATAGCCCTCGTCCATGCCCCAGGTGTGGGGCAGGCCGCGCCCGGCAATGTACTCGGCCCCCGGGTGCATCAGCTCGGGCACGAGGTTGAAGGGCAGGCCGTGGCCGTCCAGCACGGTCACGCGCGAGGCGCCGCCAGCCAGACAGCCCTCAACCGCCGCACTGATATCGTGCATCAGCATGCGGCGGCTGGCCTCATATGCCGCCAGGTCAGGAGGGCCGGTCTGGGACCACAGCGTCACGCCGGTTACGCCTTCGAGATCGGTCAGGATGTAGACTCGCATCGGATCGCTCCTCGCCGCGGAATGTCCCCACTCCTTCCCTGACCCCTGGCGGACTCCTTCGTGGAGCGCCGTGGAGGGCCGAAGGCGACCGAAGAGGAACCTTTCCGGCGGCGCGGCGTCCAGCAGTCCGTGCGAGGTGAGTGTCGTGAAGATGCGGTTGCGGGGCATCATTCCGGCCCTGGCGACGCCCTTGACGCCCGACCTGGAACCTGATGAGGCGGGCTTCCGGCGGCTGGTGCAATACCAGCTCGAGGGAGACGTAGTGGGGCTGTTCGCTTGCAGCTCCACCGGTGAGGGGCCCATGCTTGCCGATGAGCAGTGGTCGCGGGTACTGGGCTGGGCGATCCGTGAAGCCAATGGGCAGGTGCCTGTGCTGGCCCATGTCACCGATGTGGGCGTCCCCCGGGTGCTCGACCGGGTGCGTCGCGCCGCCGACCTTGGGGCCGATGCCGTGGCCGCGGCCGCGCCCTACTACTACCAACACACCGACGCTGAGGTCCTCGACTTCTTCGTGACGATCGCTGACCGGTCACCGCTGCCGCTGTTCGTCTACAACATACCGCAGCGGGTGAAGACCGCCCTTACAGTGGAGCAACTGCTGGAGCTGGCTCCGCACCCCAACATTGCGGGGATGAAGGACAGCCCGGCCAATGCCGTACTGCATCTGGAGCTCTTGCGTCGCGTCCGGGAGCGCCATCTCGACTTCACGGTGCTGAATGGCACTGAGGCCTACCTGGGGGCCAGTGTCATGATGGGTGGCGATGGCGGGCTACTGGGGGTGGCGAACCTGGCGCCCCGGCTGTGCGTGGAGCTGTACGAAGCGGCTGCACGCGGCGACGCCGCAGCCGTGCGCGAGCTTCAGTCCCGGCTAAGCGACCTGACCGGCGTATTCACCATTCCGGGCGGCAGCTTCGCCGGCAACCTCAAGGCCGCGCTGGAGATGCTAGGCCTGTGCGGCAGCACCGTCCTGCCGCCGCTATCCATGCCGACCGACAACACTCGGGCGGCGATCAGGGCCCTGTTGCAGCGTCACTCTCTGCTGTGATCCACCGGGAGGCAAGCCGTGCGGAATGAACAGGTGAGCACGACCAATGGGCGGGCGACGGTGGAACCCTCCGACCCGGTGGTCGCGGCCAGCCGCGGCGCCTGGACCATCACCTACACGGCGGGCCCTGACGGCATTGCGGTGGGGGGCAGTGTGCGCTTTGAACTGCCCTACGGTTTCACACCGCCGCAGTTGCACTGGCCGCTGGACCAGGGGTATGTCAGCGCGGTGTGCAGCCGCCGGGATGTCCGCCTCCAGCTCTCTTTGGAGCCGCCGGTCAAGCTGGAACCAGAGCCCTTCTACTACGTGACCCGGTGGGGGCGCATGGTGTACGTCCAAGTCCTGGGGCAACCCCTGCGCGAAGGGGACACCGTCGCGCTCAACTACGGTCACACCCCGACACTTAGCCCCATGGTCTACGCGCCTCATTTTGCCCAGCGATTGGAGTTCACCGTGGCCACCGATGTGACCGGGACACGGGCGGCGCCCTTCTCCGGCTACACGCTAATCGCTGAGCAGCCGGCCCTGCGGATAGTGGGTAACGTCCCCAAGTCCCTGACCGTGGTCATCCCTTCCATCGTGGAGGTTGGCGAGACCTTCCCGGTGCGGGTGCGTGGGATTGACGAGTACGGCAACCTGGGTCATCCTCCTCCCACGGACGTGGACGTGCTGGCCCGTCTTGACGACTTGCAGACCGTGCCCCTCGCCGACGCCGTGCGCGGCTATGCGTTCCAGGCGGAACTGCAGGTGCCGGGTGAACGCGAACTCATCGCAGTATGTGATGACGAGGAGGTCATGGGGGCGTCAAACCCGTGCCTGTGCGTGCTGGAGACCCCCCGCCAGAGGATCTTCTGGGGCGACATCCACGGCCACACCGGCCTGTCCGATGGGCTGGGGAGTCCTGACGAGTACTACAGCTTCGGCCGGGATGAGGCCTTCCTGGACTTCTGCGCCATCGCTGACCATGCCCAGTACCTGTCCGACGATGACTGGGAAGCGATTCAGGAGGCAACGGCACGACACAACGACCCGGGGCGTTACGTCACCCTCCTGGGCTATGAGTACTCCTGCAATGCCGACATGGAGCACTATGGCGACAAGTGTCTTTACTACCCCGGTGACGCCGGACCGCTCCTGCGTGAGACGGACATCAACCGCAGCGCTTACGCCGACATGGCCGAGTTTGCGCCACTGTGGAAGGCCCACGGCGCGATGATGGTCCTGCACCAGCACGCCAAGGGGACCTGCAGCTACTATGATCCCGACCTGGTACGGCTGGCCGAGGTCTACTCGGTCTGGGGTGGGTCCGAAAGCGAGTACTGCTCCCGGCCACTGCTGCCAGCGCAGGCCAGCGACTACAGCGGCCACTATGTCGCTGACGCGCTGGAACTGGGCTGGGTGCTGGGATTGATGGCCTCCTCCGATGACCATGCGGGCCGACCGGGGGCGACGGATTGGCTGCGCACGCAGCAGGCCTATCCGGGCGGGCTGGTGGCCGTCTGGGCCCCGGAGCTCACCCGTGAGGCGGTCTGGGAGGCGCTCTGGAACCGCCGCTGTTATGGCACCACCGGCGCCCGCATCTATCTGGAGTTCAGCGTGGATGGTGAGCCGATGGGCAGCATCATCCAGGGCAGCGCCTTCTCGGGAACCCACGTCATCGAGGTGCGGGTGATGGGTGACAATCCCATCCTTGCCGCCGAGGTCCTGCGCGGACGTCAGACCGCCTATGTCTGCAGCGGCTACGGCCCCAGTCTGCATTTCGCGTACCGGGACACCCCCCCGCCCGGCTCGGCCAACTACTACTACGTTCGCATTACCCAGACCGATGGCGAGATGGCCTGGTCCAGTCCGGTCTGGATCGTCTAATCTCAGCCCAGTGAAGCCGCCGCAGTTCGGAAGGGAGCACAGCCATGCGCGTCTATATCAGCACCGACCTGGAGGGCTGCAGCGGCATCACGCTCTTCTCCCAGACCCGCGACCCGGCCAGTCCCCTGTACCCGGAATCGCGCCGCCTCCTCATGGGCGACATCAATGCCGCGGTGGAGGGCGCTGTGCAGGGCGGGGCGACGCGGATCTGGGTCGTGGACGGGCACGGCAATCCCATGAACGTGGTTCCGGAGCTCATGCACCCGGCGGCCGAGTATCTCTGCGGCCGTGGCTTTCCTGAGACGTGGGGACTGGAGGCGGGATTCGACTGCGCCTTCCTCGTGGGCTACCACGCCATGAACCGCACGCCGGACGGCATTCTCTGCCACACCCAGAGTTCCCGCAGCGACGCGCGGTACTGGTACCACGGCCGTGAGTATGGCGAGATCGGCCAGTCGGCGATGATCGCGGGCCACTTCGACATCCCGGTCACCCTCGTCACGGGCGATGGGGCCGCGTGCCGCGAGGCCTGTCAGTTCCTCGGTGGCGACGTGGTGACGGTCGCGGTGAAGGAGGGCTACAGCCGCGAGTGCTGCCGGATGCTGGCGCCGGTGCGGGCCCATGAGCTAATCCGTGAAGCCGCCCGCGAGGCGCTGAAGCGGGTCAGGCGCTGTCAGCCCTACAAGGTGGAACTCCCCATGCCCGGGCGCATGGAGCGCCTCCAGGAGCTGTTGCCGGACGCGCCGACACCGGACAACCTCGACGAGCTGCCCCGGGTCGTCAGGGAGAAGGTCTTCACGGACCAGTTGCACATCTACGACTTCTCGTAAGGCCTACTGCTCCAGCAGGCAGTCCAGCCAGGCCCGGATGCAATCTGCCCACATCTCTCCGTGTGCCTTGAGGCCCTTGGGGCTGAAGTGGATGCCCAGGCCATCCATGTCCCGGTGGTCGCCCGTCAGGTCGTCGGTGTCCGGCCCGGCGAAGGCCAGTCCGGCGTCCCAGAGGGCCTGGTGAGCGGCGCGGGTGGTCTCGAAGCGCGGGTTGTCGGGGTTATGGTAGGAGACCTTGGCCACCCCCCAGGGGAAGTGCCAGCCTGCCGCCTCCTGCGAGGCCGCGATGATGGCTGCCAGCTTCGCGAAGTAGTCCTCCGTTGGCATCGCCACATCGCTTTCCCCCTGATGCCATAGCAGAGCCCGGAAGCCGCCGGGGCCAAGCTGCCAGATGCGGGTCATCATCCACTGGAAGAGCTCGTCCCCCGGCGCCCACTGGTTGACACTGGTGGCGCCATGACCCGTAGCGGCAATCCCGATGGGCACTTCGTAAGCCGCGTAGAGCGCATCGCCCATGGCCGGCCAGGGGCTGCCGCCGGTGCTCTCGTCGTGGCAGCCGGGCTGCGGGTCATCGGCGATCTGCCAATGCCGGCCGCTGAAGCTGGACACCATGCCGCTGTGCTGCTGGATGGGGAACTGCCCGGCGTTGGTGGAGTTGGACTGCCCGGCCGTAACGAAAACTTCACCGACACCCACCTGTGACACGGTGGCCGCGGCCACGGTCTCCCCGCCCTGCACGGCGCGGACCTCGACGTCATACCAGCCGCCGGCCGGGACCAGCAGCAGGCCCTGAAACACGCCCGTGGCTGGGAACAGGGGCACCGGTTCCCACGTGGGGCAGATATCGCCGGAGAGCGACCGACCGGTGACCTGCGCCTCTATCCGGTCACAGAGCACGGCGGCGCGGCCGCTCACCAGCACCTCCCCGGCGGCGCGGGTTCGGCGCTGGATGACCTGCAGTGGACGCGGCGAGGTGATGGTCAGGTCAGTTACAGGTTGGGGCTGGGCGGAACTGGGCACAGGGACACTCCTCCCGAAGAGACCATACTGGAAGCACGTGCACAGGATAGCGTCACGGCTGCGATGCGGCAAGGGTAACCCGGATGAGAGCCGTGCCTACCGGGCCCAGTACCAACTGTAACGCTCCATCCACCGTCTGGGCCTGCGCCAGCTCGCCACTGATCTCGGCGGCGCTGACGGGACGGGGCAGCTTCAGCGTGACCGTCTGTGCGGCGTCACTACCGTTAACGGCGGCAACGGTGACGCCCTCGGGGGTCTCCCAGGCCGCAGCCTGTACATCGCCGCCCTCCACCGTGACTGTCAGCGGCTGCCCTGTCAGGGCCAGCGACCCCAGCCTTGAAATCTCCTCATTCAGGGTCTTGAACTGGGCCCACAGGGGCGTCTCGGCCAGGTTCCAGCCGGGGTCACGAAGGGCATACCAGAAGATACCGGTTGCACCGTTGAGGAGGGCCAGGTAGGCCATGGCGCGGGCCTGCTGGGGTGTCGGCTGATGGCCAGGGGCGGCCGACCAGCCGGCCTGCAGGAGGGCAAACAGGCCCTGCCACGGCTGCAGAACCTGGCGGGCGGCGGCCACGCGTTCGGCCACCAGCTTCAGCGGCTGGCCGGGCAGAGGCAGCACGCTGACCTCGAGGATGTCGCAGAAATGCGCCCAGTCGCCGGCCTCGGCCAGGTCGCTGACGGTCACCACGAAGGGCCGGGCCTTGTCAGCCTGCCGCAGGCGGCGGTAGGCCTCGGGGAGCTCACCGGCCACCTCGGGGTGGGACTCTGGCTCGTCCAGCAGCTTCCAGCCCAAGGCGGCAGGCTGGCGCCCGGCTGCTTTGAGTTTCTGCTGGCTGAGGGGCATCGTGCGCACGAGGCTAACGTTGCCGTAGAGGGGCACGATCAGCCCCAGGTTGCTCTTGGCCGCAGCCTGCAGCGCCTGGGTCAACTGGCGGGGGTCAGGGGCCGGCAGGCCCTGGGCGGCCGTGAAGCCCTGCTCCTGCAGCCGCGGGTAGTCCTCGGGCTTGACGTGGTAGAGGCCTACCGGGAAGAAGGGCTTGCCGGACCGCAGGAGTGCGCCGTGATCATCCAGCCCGGTGGGCCGCCTCTGTGCGGGCGTCACAAAGAGCGGCCAGTCCGCCTCCTCCACGTCGAACTCCGCGCGTACGAGGTAGTCGCCGGCAGGCAGGCCGGGGAGCGTGACCTCTGCCGCCAGGATACCACTCTCGGCTGCCGCGAAGTCGGCTTTCAGGGCCTTGACGGTCCGCTCGCCGGCCAGAATCGCCAGCGACACCGGACCCGGTCCTATGCCTGCCTGGGTCAGCACGGCGACCCGCAGTCTGGCCACGGCTTCCTGGTCCGCGGTCGCCACCAGCCGCGCCGGCGCCGGCAGGAGCGCCGGGGCCTCCAGGGTCCGCGCGAAGACCACGTCATCGAACCACAGGTCACCCTCTCCCGCCAGCCGCAGCATCGCGCGGGCCTCGGTGGCGCCAAAGCCGGCCACGCCCTCCACGCGCAGCTGCTGCCACTCGGCGCCGGCGACCGGCACCCGCGCCAAAGCTGAGCCCGCAGGCCGACCGTCGGCGGTCCGGAACTCCAGTTTGAGTGCCGCCATGCAGTCGGCCTGGTCGCTCCCGCGGTACCAGGCACTCAGTACATAGGTGGCCCCTGGCTCGATGTCCGGAACTACCTGCGTAACCCAGGGCCACTGCCCAGGCAAGTCCGAGATCAGGTGCAAGGACGCCGCCCCCTCGCGCTTGACCTCGGCATCCAGCTTGATGGCTCCGGCAAACCCGGGTGGCACCACCTGGTCCCACCCGGTCAGCCCGGCTTCAAAACCCGGGTTGCGCAGCTCGCTGACGAGAGCTGCCGGGGCCTCGGGCTCATCCACCTCCACCTCGACGCTGTCCGGCTCGGTCAGGTCGGGCTCATCCTCGGCGCAAAGATGGCTGCCCAGCAGTAGCGCAGCCAGGATCAACGCGATCGGCACGTGTGACCTCCCGTGGGGTGCGGCAAAGTGGTATCAGGCGCGGCGGCGCTGCCCCAGCCACTGGCGCAGCTTGGGCAGCGGCCAGGTGTTGATGACCGAAGGAGCCTCGACCCAGCCGCGGCGAGCGGTCATGACGCCATAGCGCAGGAGTGCCAACTCCTTGGGACCGTGAGCGTCGGTGTTGATGCACAGCTTGACGCCACGCTCCACGGCCAGGCGGCAGTGAGCGTCATTGAGATCGAGCCGGTGGGGGCTGGAGCTGACCTCCATGGCGACGTCGTGCTCACGGGCCGCGTCCAGCACGTCGTCCAGGTGCAGGCCATAGGGGGGCCGCTCCAGCACCAGCCGGCCGGTTGGGTGTCCCAGGACGTCCATACGGTCCGAGGTGATGGCCTTGAGCACGCGGGCAGTCATCCGATCCGCATCCTGGCTGAACCCCTGGTGGATGGACGCGATCACGAAGTCCAGTTCGGGCCAGAGGTCTTCCGGGATGTCAAGCGTTCCGTCCGACAGGATGTCCGCCTCAATGCCTGCCAGGACGGTGAAGTCGCCCAGTTCGGCGTTCAGTTCGCGTATGGCCTGGATCTCGGCCCACAGGCGGTCGCGGTCCAGGCCGTTGGCGACGTAGAGTGAGGCCGAATGGTCTGTGATGCCGATGTGGCTGTAACCATACTCCCGGGCCGCGGCGACCATCTCAGCCAGCGGCAACTGCCCATCGCTGGCGTTCGTGTGCATGTGCAGGTCGCAGCGCATGTCTGCGTCAGTCAGAAGGTGGGGGAGCCTGCCGGCCTCGGCGGCCTCGATCTCCCCGCGGTCCTCGCGCAGTTCCGGGGGAATCAGCGGCAGCCCCAGCGCGGCGTAGATGCCCTCTTCGTTCTCGCCGGCAACCTGGTCCCCTTTGTCTTCGGCAATGCCACGATAGAGACCGTATTCGTTGAGGGTAAGTTCCATGCGCTGCGCACGCTCGCGCAGCCGGATGTTGTGTTCCTTGGAGCCAGTGAAGTAGTTGACGAGAGCGCCGAAGGACTCCGGCTTTACGACACGCAGGTCCACCTGCAGTCCCCGCTCCGTGCGGCCGCTGACCTTGGTGTCGCCGGCCATTTCGACCGTGGCCAGCCCGCCTTCGCGGGCAAACCACGCGCAGACCGCGGCCGGATCGTTGCTGGTAGCCAGCAGGTCCAGATCACCCACCGTCTCGCGACGGCGGCGGGTACTGCCCCCCATCTCGGCCGCAAGCACCTCCGGATGCGCCCGCAAGCGGGCCACAAACTCCTCGGCCAGGGGGAGAGCCTCGCCGAGCAGCCAGCGGTCCTGCCCGGCTCGCACCAGCTCGATCCCCTCCAGGATCTTCTGCTCGGTCTTGGCGCCAAACCCCGGCAACTGGCGCAACTGCCCCGCCCGCGCGGCCGCCTCGAGCTCGTCGAGAGTGGTCAGTCCCAGTTGCTCGTAGACGACGCTGGCCTTGCGGGGGCCGAATCCCGGGACGCGCAGCATTTCCAGCAGGCTCTCCGGGACCTTCTCTAGCAGATCGTCCAGATGCGCCGTCCGACCGTCGCGCACCAGCTCGGTGATGACCTCGGCGATGCTCTTGCCGATGCCCGGCAGGCCAACCAGCCGCCCCTCGGCCACCAGTTCGGTGGCCTCCTCAGCCAGCCCAGAGACCGTCTCCACAGCGCGCCGGAAACTGCGCACCTTGAAGGGGTTCTCGTTGAGGATCTCCAGCAGGTCGGCGATCTTCGCCAGGACCGCGGCGATCTCGACGTTGGTCATCTCGTCACCCGTTTCACCCCTGCGCCCCGTCCGGCTACCGGGCTCCTGGCCGAGTGCGCAGTGCCACGGCTACATCAGGTCCAGGCAGGCCAAAGCCGACTTGTTGCGGATGATGAGCTTGCCATCGGCGACGATGGGAGCCGTCCAGCTCTGGCCGCCAAGGCCTTGCAGGCGTCCGAGCTCCTGGTACCCTTCGGTGGAGGCCGCAGCCATGATGATCTCGCCGCTGGCTCCGCTGAGGGCGATGATGACATCGTCCACGATGACGATGCCGCCCTTCTCAAACCCTCCCTGGCGCCACAGCACTGTACCGTCGCGGGGCGCCAGGCAGATCAGGTCGCCGGGGTCCGTGGTGCCCCAGATGAACCCCTTGTAGTAGATGGGGCTACTGAAGTGCGCCTGCATCGCCTTGGAGAACCAGACCTGCTGCGGGCCATCAGGCGAAATCTGGAAAACCCCGCCGCCAAAGCGATAGCCGCTGGTGGCAAAGACGTAGTTGCCATCCACGATGGGCAGAGCAGCGTTCACGCCATAGCTGGTCTCCCAGGGGATCTGCCAGAGCAAAGCGCCATCGGCGGCGCTAACGCCGGTCAGAGCCTTGGCCGTGAAGACGATGTACTGCTTCACCTCGTTGATCGTGGCGATGACTGGTGTGGCGTAGCCGGTCTCGAAGGTCCCACCACCGGCCCAGATGGTTTCACCCGTCTTCTTGTTGAGGGTCACGACACTGGCCTCGGGGCCCCCGGCGACTACCACGAGACGGTCGCCGTCCACGATGGGAGAGGCCGTATAGTCCCACTGGGGCTTTTGGCCCTGAAAGTCGGCGCGGAGGTCGCGGGACCACAGCCGGGTGCCGTTCGCCGCGTCAAGAGCGTGCAGCAGGCCGTTGCGGCTGAGGGTGTAGACGAGCCCCTCGTCAATGCAGGGCGTGGACCTGGCAAAGCCGTAGTTGGGGTCTCCGGGGTCATCGTAGACGAAGGTCCACACATCCTGGCCAGTGGTCAGGTCAATGGCCCGCACGACGTCCTGGGCCCCGCGATGGTCAATGATGTAGACCTTGCCTCCGGCGACGGCCGGCCCGGCGTAGCCGTCATCGCTCATCGCGGTCTGCCACAGCACCCGCGGCGGCCGGTTCGCCCAGTCCTGGTTGATACCGGTGTCCGGCGCCATGAAGTCACCCTTGGGTCCCCCGAAGCGCGGCCAGTCGGCGGCCTGGCCCATGTTCGCCAGCAGCAGTCCGCCCATCAAGAGTACGGCGGTGAGACGTACGGTCATGTTGGAAACCTCACACCTTCATATTATTGGAGCACGGCCTGGCCGCGTCACTTGCGGAAGCAGTACAGGGAGCCGCCCTCGGTCCCAATCACCAGCCGGTTGCCGCCGATGGCGGGCGAGGCGCTGACTCCCGAACCCAGGGCGTACTGCCAGACCTTGCGCCCCGTGGCCAGGTCCAGGCAGTACAGTCGCCCGTTGTCACAGCCAACGAAGACGCGGTTGCCGGCAACCACCGGAGAGGAGTCCACCGCGTCGCCAGCGGCGAAGACCCACTTGCTGGCCCCTGTGCTCCGGTCGAGGGCGAAGACGTTGCGATTTCGGGAGCCGAAGATCACGTAGCGCCCCGAGACGGCCGGAGAGCCGTAGCTGGCCCCGCCATTGCGGGCGAAGGTGGTTTTCCAGGCCACCTGCCCGCTGTTGGTCACAACGGCCGCGTAGTTGCCGGCCATGTCACCCACGAACACTGCGCCTGCGCTGTAAGCAGGGGCGGTGGCAAAGTTGCCGCCCAGAAATGACGGCGTCCGCTGCTTGCCGGTGTGGCGGTTGATGAAGCGCACATAGCCGTCACAACTGGCGATGATTACCAGATCCCCGGCCACGGTGGGGCTGCAGTGCACCTGGGCGTCGGCTCTTGAGCTCCAACGCTTCTTGCCGGTGGCGACATCGAGGCAATAGAGGTAGTTGTCATAGGATCCCACCAGCACCGTGTCGCCCACCACGGTGGCAGAGGACATGATCTTGTCACCGGTGGTGTACTTCCATAGCTGCTTGCCGCTGGTGGCGCTAAGGGCATAGAAGACCCCGCTCTCGTCACCGACGAAGACCCTTCCGCCGCTGACGGCGGGGGAGGCGCTCACCGGCCCCTTGGTTGGGGTCTGCCAGCGGATCCGTCCGTCGCTGAGCCGCAGGGAGACCACGGCCTTGCCGCGGGCTCCGACATACACCGCGTCACCCACAATGGCCGCGGTGGAGGTGACACCGCCCGCGATGTTGACGCGCCAGGCGAGTCGGGGACTGTCTGTGAAGGGTGTCGGGGCGACGCCGGTCATGGCCGCGTTACCCCGGAAGGAGGGCCAGTCAGCCGCGCAGGCTGCCGTGGCCGCGGCGATCAGAGCCAGAACCGCGCTTCTTGCGCTTCGCATCATGCCATGCCCTCCCTGTCAGCGAGATCGGCTACTACTCATGCCGCAGGGCGGCAACCAGGCGACCAGCGACCACCACCCGGCCGGCCCAGGCGCAGGTCAGCAGCCCGACCCCGAGTATACCAGACAGGACGACCGCCAGCGCGCCCCAGTTCACTGCCGCCGCTGCCGAGGCCAGTTGCGGCGCGACGGCAACCAGAGCTGCCACCGTTCCCCCGACCAGGCCCGCTACCAGCAGGCCGGTGTGCTCCAGCATCAGCAGCGCCCCCAGACGTCCTGGCGTGAGGCCGACGGACATCAGTAGCGCAAACTGCCCCCGGCGTTCCAGAGCGGTGCGCAGGAGCAGGATCGCCAACCCCACCGTGCCCAGCATCAGCCCCACGCCGCCCAGAGCCAGGAACATGGCCAGGTAGGCGTTCTGCACGCCCAGGAAGGCCTGCAGGATCTCGCGCGTGGACCGCACCTCGATCCCGTAGTCGCCCAGGGCGCGGCGCAGCACCTGGGCCACGGCCTGCTCCCGTTCAGGAGGGCAGGCGACCAGCAGGTAGGCCGGACGGGTGATAGAGGGGTAGAGGCGGCGAAAGCCGGCCTCTGACACCAGCAACTCGCTCTGGAAGATGCTCCCCTGGAGCAGTCCCATGAACTGCACTTGCCCCGGCCCGCCCGGTGCCTGCACGTCGTAGGACCTCTCCAGCCCGGAATGCAATGTCCACTGCACACTGCTGGCATCGCCGAAGGCCGGCAACGGCGCCCCGGCAGGCGGCTCGCTGTCCAGTAACACCCACGGATTGGCAGGATGCGGACGGGCCCGGCTGACCACCTTGAAGCCCCCGCGCTCAATCATGGCCCGGGGGACGCCCAGAAGTCGGGGCCGGTTCGGGCGAGCGAGATTCAGGCAGCTAATGTCCTCACCGGGGCTGGACAGAAAGGCGATGATCTCCACGCCCTGCAGCGCCGCCTCATCCTCGGCGCTGAAGCCCAGATTACGCCGCCCCGCCACGGTAGACGGGTCAGCCGGGAGCGGCACGGAAGCCACCGCCCGCAAGGCGAAGCCTCCGGTGCCGGAATCCCTGCGTGTCGGGTCCAGCCGTGTCAGGTCCCGGGCGTTGGTTGCCACGGCCACCAGCACGAAGGTGGCGCTGCCCAGCAGTCCTGTCACCAGGAGGCTGCGGCCCACCTGCGCCGCCGCGTTTCGGGCGGCCAGGCTGACCAGGGACCGCGTGGCCCCCTCTCTCCGCAGCAGTCTCGCCAGCAACAACCGCGTGGTGGTGAGCCCTGCGACCAGCAGGAATGATCCACCGAGGAAGAAGGCAGTGGAGACCGGCAGGGCGCGCCCGGCCAGGGCCAGACAGGCGAGGGTCGCCAATCCGCTCAGGGCAGCGGCTGCCCGGACCATCCGCAGACGGCGCGGGGAGGGCGGGTGCACGCCCATGGCCTGCCAACCGCCCAGCAACTCCAGCGGCCGCATCGCCGCCAGTCTGCGCACGCTCCACAGCGAGGCGCCAACTCCCAGCACATAGGTCGCCACGCCGCCGATGACCAGACTGGCGGGCTCCAAGTGGAGCCACAGACGGGTGGTCATCCCCAGCGCGCCGCTCCAGTGAGTCGTCAGCGCAGTGATCAGCAAAGCGGCGTAAGCCAGTCCCGCTGGCACACCGACCGCCACGCCCAGCAGGGAGAGTAGTGCTCCCTCCGCCAGCAGTAGCCGCCCCAGTTGCCTGCCGGTCCAGCCGCAGGCCAGCAGCAGCCCGGCTTGGCTCGCCCGCCGCTCCAAGGACAGCCGCATCAGCAGTCCCGACAGCGCCAGACCCGAGGCCACAATGAACAGGCTGAGGCCCAGGAAGAGTTGGCCGAAATCAGAGGTCCCCTGTGCCGCTTGCAGGGCCAGTTGCCGCACAGGCCGGAATTGAGGTGTTTCTGGCGCCTGGACCAGGGCTTCGCGCAGGGCCGAGGCAAACAGCGTCTGCGCCTCCGCAGGGTCCATGCCCGGGGGAAGTAAGACCTCCAGCCCGGTGACCCAGTCGGCCTGCTCCTGACCGGGAGCGCTCTGCCACATGGCCCGGACGGTATCCAGGTGCACGAAAGCCTTGGGGGTGGCCCGGTACCGTTCCCAGTAGGCCTCGTCGCGCTGGGTGACACGGTTCATGTCCACCGGAAAGGGCGCGTTCCAGGCGTCGATACTGGCGGAGTCCGTGACGCCTTGCACCTCGGGCACCAGCTCCCGGTCCGCGAAGCGACCGGCAATGGGCACGATCCGTGAAAGGCGCAGGGTCAAGTCCGCCTCGGGGTAAGTGCCATCGTCAGTGGGGACCAGGTAGGACAACCGCACCCGGTCGCCGACTCCCACCCGCAGGTCGGTTGCCACCCAGTCGTTAAGCCATATCTCGCCAACGGGTGGCCCCATCTCCTGCAGGGCCGCGACCATGGAGTAAGCAGACTCCCGCTGCCCCGGCTCCGCACCGACGGCTTGCAGCCGTGTCGCCAGATAGACCGACTGACGGCCCAGGCGGCCACCAGTAGGGAGGGCAGCCTGGGCCGCCCGCATCTGCGCCTCCGTGAAGGTCATGGCCTGGCTGCCAAGACCGATGGCGTGTCGGCCCGGCTTTCGGCGCAGTCTGAGGCCGAGGTCGTCCAGATTGAGGGAGCGGTGGAGCTGCGCGTTGAGGTCTTCCAGGTGAGTCTGCTCCCCGCTCCCGCTCCCCGCGGTGGCGACAACGATGGCGTTGGCGCGGTGGGGCTGGCCGAGCTGCGCGGCCAGCCATTCGCGGTCCACGAAGATGTTGCGCGGTACCGCGGTCTGCGCATCCAATCGGAAGTCGCCGACCCCCGCCGACAGAATCGCCCCTGTCTCCACCACAACCCCGGCCAGAGCCCCTTCCCTGGTGCGGCGGGCAAACAGCGTGTCGCCGCCGATAGCACTGGGACGCTGGACATTGAGTAGCAGCGTGTCACCCGCAGTCAGGCCCAGGTCGCGAGAGAGGGCCGCGTTCGTGGCTACCTTGTCAGCAGCCAGATCTGGCGGGTCTTGGGCGCCACAGGCACGCCAGAAATCGCGGGTGACACCGACAATGGTGGCCTGGGGCACGGTCTGCTCTGTCTCGGGTTGGGTGACGGAGCCGGTGGTGATGATGATAGCGGCCGCGCCCTGGCGGACTCGACCTGCCAGGTCGGCCGCAAAATAATGCGGTGTCTCCATCGCGAACCCGATGCTGCCCAGGCGCGAAAGCGTTGTGTCACGGATGCTGCCGCGCACCGAATCCCCGATGACCAGTGAACCTGTGATGACGGCGGCGGCCACGGCCAAGCCGAGGGCCACGCACAGGCCCGTGGCCCAGTAGTGGGTCAAGGTGCGGGCCAGCAGCCGGCGGTTGGTCACGCGGGGGCCCCCTGTGGCACGAGGCGACCCTCGCGCAGCCGCAGCGTGCGCTGGCAACGCGCGGCCTGCTCCGGGTTATGGGTCACCATCATGACCGTCGCGCCCTGGTCAGCCGCCAACTCCAACAGCAGCGAGATGACGCTGGCACCGGTGTCCAGGTCGAGGTTGCCAGTCGGCTCATCGGCGAGCAAGAGCTGGGGGCGATTGATGAGGGCGCGGGCGATGGCTACACGCTGGCGTTCGCCTCCCGATAGACGCGAGGGGAAGCTGTCGCGGCGTTCCGACAGGCCCACACGGTCCAGCAAGGCACTGGCGCGGGCGTTGGCATCAGCGGTCGGTCGGCTGGCCAGCGTCGGCACGAGGACGTTCTCTATCGCTGTCAGTTGCGGCAGGAGGTGGTGGTCCTGAAAGACAAAGCCCAGCGCACGGGCCCGGAACTCGGCGAGCGACTGTCCGCGCAGGCTGGTTACCTCGGTCTGTCCAAGATGAATGGTGCCGCTGGTGGGCTGGTCAAGGGTGCCGATGAGGTTGAGCAGCGTGCTCTTGCCCGAACCGGAGGGGCCGACGATAGCCACGGTCTCGCCCGCGGGCACGGTCAGGTCCAGCTCGTGCAGAATCGTCAACGCGCCCCCATCGGGGAGGGGATAGGCCTTGGTGAGGCGCTGTAGTACCAGGTCGCCTGCCGGTGTCGTCATGGTCGCGTGACCCCGCTTGGGTAGGGTGTGGCGGCCGATGGCGTCTACAGGTGCTCGTCGCTACACCCGGCACCAGACCGCTACTCGTAACGGAGCGCTGCGATCGGGTCCATGTCTGCCGCCTTTTTCGCCGGCCACAGCCCGAAGAAGATCCCGACGGCACCGGCAAACAGGAACGAGTAGATGATCGAGGAGACGGAGATGATGGCCGTCCACCCGCTTTGTCTGGCAATGAGTTGAGAGAAGCCGATGCCCACCAGGATCCCCAGCACACCCCCAATGGTGCTCAGGACCACAGACTCTACCAGGAACTGGGCCAGGATGTCGAGCTTGCGGGCCCCCACGGCCTTCCGGACGCCCACCTCACGGGTCCGTTCAGTGACCGAGACCAGCATGATGTTCATGATGCCTACGCCGCCGACCAGCAGAGAGACGAGGGCGATGGCTCCCAGCAGTCTCGTCATGGTCTCGCCCGCCTCCGCCATACTCTCCAGGAACATGGATTGCTTCATGATGTTGAAGTCATTGTCCTGGCCGGGGCGGAGCCGGTGGCGTTTGCGGAGCAGCACCTCGATGCCCTTCTCTACCTTATCCACATCTTCCGCTGACCTCGCCGACACCGTGATCGAACTCAGGTTATCCTGGCCGAGCACGCGGTACATGACAGTCGTCAAGGGGGCGACGATGGTGCTGTCGGGGCTCCCCCACATGGCACCCACCTCGGCGGCAGTGCCGATGATCTCAAAGGGCATGCCGTTGATGCGCACGAACTCGCCAATGGCCGGCTTGCCATAGAACAAGTCGGTGACCACCTGGCTGCCCAGCACGCAGACGCGCTTGCGCCCCCGCACCTCACTGTCGTCGAAGAAGCGCCCCTCGGTGATCTTCCAGTTGCGCACTTTAGCGTAATCCACCGAGGTGCCCACCAACTGGATGCTAGTGTTGCGGCTGCGGTACTTGGCCTGCACGCGGCCCCGGACCTCGGGGGCCACCCCTGCCACCCCGGGGACGGTCTTGGCGATCTCGACGGCATCTTCTTCCTTGAGGTTGATGACCGTCATCTCCTGCACGACACCCCCCCGCCGCGAGGGCCCGGGGTTGACCATCAGCAGGTTGGTGCCCATGCGCTCGATCCGGGACATCGTGTCTTTCTTCAGACCCTGACCGATCGCGACCACAATGATCACCGCCGCCACGCCGATGATCACGCCCAGCATGGTCAGGAAGGAGCGCATCTTGTTGTGAACCAGGCTCATCAGCGCGACGCGGATCCCCTCGTAGAGGTTCATGACGTCCCACCTCCCGGGAGCTCGTTGCGGCTGAGGGCTTCGTCCGAGACCACCATGCCATCGAGGAACCGTACCAGGCGGGTGGCGCGGGCCGCCACACTGCTATCGTGCGTGACCAGCACCAGCGTCATCCCCGAGCCGTGCAGCGTGCTGAACAGGTCCAGTACCTCTGCTCCGGTGTGGGAGTCGAGGTTGCCGGTGGGTTCGTCAGCCAACAGTATGGAAGGGTCGTTGACCAGGGCGCGGGCGATGGCCACGCGCTGCCGCTGCCCTCCGGAGAGCTCCGCCGGCCGGTGGTAAGCACGATCGGCCATGCCCACTCGCTCCAGCGCCGCCAGCGCCCGTTCGTGGCGATCGCGGACTCCGGCATAAAGCATGGGCAACTCCACATTGCCCAGGGCGGTGAGCTGCGGCAGCAGGTTGAAGGTCTGGAACACGAAACCGATCTGGCGGTTGCGGATCTGCGCCAGTTGGTTATCAGTGAGGCCTTCCACCGGCTGACCGGCCAGCCGGTAGGTGCCCGCCGTCGGTGTGTCCAGGCAGCCCAGCAGGTTCATGAAGGTCGTCTTGCCGCAGCCCGAGGGCCCCATGATGGCCACATACTCGCCGGCAGCAATGTCGAGGTCCACGCCATTCAGGGCGTTCACCTGCAGCTTGCCCATGTCGTAGACCTTGGTCAGTCCGCGCACTTCGACCAGCATCTTGCCACTCGCTAGTAAGATGTGTCGCCCCGCCTGCGTCGGCGAGGCGACCGGTGTTGTTGGCTTGCTACTTCCGCATCTGCAGGGTCTTCATCATGCGCATGCGGTTGCGCTCACTGTCTTCCTTGCTGGTACCCTTGCTGCTGCTCTTGGAGGTGCCGCCGCCCATCCACGGTGGGAGTTCGGTACCCGGCGGCGGTGGGATGACCACCTGTTCGCCCTCCTTGAGCCCTGACAGGATCTCGGTCTCCTCCCAGTTGCTGAGGCCGGCCTTCACGTCTCGCTGCTCTATCTGCTGCTCCCCTGTCAGGACCTCTACCGTCTCCTTGCCCTTGCTGCGAGTGATGGCATTGTCCGGCACCACGAGCACATTCTTGCGCTCGGCGATATGGATAGTCGCGTCCGCGGTCATCCCGGGCCGCAGTTCAGGGGGCGGATTGTCAATCTTGATGCGTACCGGGAAACGCACGACGCTTTGCACCTCGGTGCCCTGGGGGAAAATCTTCACCACGCGACCCGTCATCTTGCGGTCAGGCAACACGGACGCTGTGACCTCGCACACATTGCCCACCTTGACGCCCGCCATGTCCGATTCGTCCACATCGGCCAGCATGAACATCTGGCTGGTGTCGGCAATCGTCACCAGCCCCGCCCCCTCCTTGAGGGCGGCTGTGCCGGCCGGGACGACGGTTCCCTCTTCGACCAGTTTGGTCATGATGACACCCGAACGGGGTGCGTAGACATTGGTGTAGTTCAGGTCGTAGAGGGCCTGGTGAAGAACCAGGGTGTTGCGCCGCAGGTCGGCGGCCGCGGCCCGGATCTGCTCTCTGCGCACCGCATCACTGAGCTTGCCGGCGCGGGCGGTCTTCAATGTCGTCTCCGCTTGCAGCAAGGAGGCCTTGGCGGCCTCGAGCTGCTTCTCGCGCACCGCGATGCTGCGGCTCTGGGCCTGAGCCGCGGCCAGGCTGGCCTCGGCTTGCACCACAGCCTGGCGTGCCGTCTCCACGTCCCGCTGCCGCAGGTCCACCTGGATCTGGTTGGCCTGCGCGACCTTGAGGTTCGCCTCCGCCTGGGCTACCTGCGCTTCCGCCTGGGCGATGTCCTCGGGGCGGTTGCCCTCGCGCAGCAGCGCTAGCGCCTCCCGCGCCTGGTCCCGGCTTGCCAGTGCCTGATCATAGGCCCGCTGCGCGTCATCCACTGATTGCTGGGAGGCAAAGCCCTTCTCCAAAAGCTTCTGTTGCCGCTCCAGAAGGAGCCTGGCATTGCGCAGGTTGGCCTCGGCGCTGCGCAGGGAGGCTTCCTGCTGGGCGATCTCCTGGGGCCGGGGGCCCGCCTTGACCCGCTGCAGGTTCTGGCGGGCAGATTCCAGGCTGGCCTGAGCGCTGGCCAGATCGGCGGCGCTCAGGACTGGCTGCGCCTTCGCCTGGCTCTCGGCCTGAACGAGACGTGCCCGGGCAGCCTCAAGATTGGCCTGAGCCTGTTTGAGGGCGGCCGAATTGGATTCCCGTTCCTGGCGAAGCTGCTCTTCGCTCTGGCGAACACTGGCTCTTGCGGACACCACTCCCGCCTCAGCCCGGGCGATGTCGCCGGTGGTCTGCGCTGCCTGCAGATCGGCCTGCAGCCGAGCCTGGGCTGACTGGGCCCGGGAGGAATCCACCGAGGCCGAAGCCTGTTGCGCTCGGTTGCGCAGGTCGGTGGGGTCAACCGTGGCGATGAGCTGGCCGGCCTTCACACTGTCTCCTGCTTCGACATAGAGCTTCTTGACCTCGCCACCGCTGCGGGACTTGACCTCCACCGTCGTGAGGGCCTCAATGACCCCGCTGGCGGAGACGGTGACCTGCAGATCCTTGCGGGTTACCGTTGCCAACTCCATCTCGGGCTCTGCCGCCTTCGCCTTGGCCGCGGCCACACGTTTGCGCCAGATGACCACGCCCGTCACCACCACGGCCAGAATCAGGAGTACAGCGATGGGGCGGATCCATTTCATTGTTCTTCACCTGTTGCGACGGTTGGCATCATACCCACAGCCCGTGACAGCGCCGCGAGGGCCAGGGCGTAGTCGTAGCGGGCGCGCAGTTCGGCGAGTTGCGCTTGCACCAGCGCCAACTGGGCGTCCGTCACCTCGATGATGATTGCCAGTCCCTCCTGGTAACGAGCCTCAGCGGCGGCGAGGTTGAGCTCGGCCTCTTCCCGCGCGGTGCCTGCGACGGTGACTGCCGTCTCGTTTTGCCGCACGGCCAGGTACGCTGTCTCGACATCCTGGTTCATCTGCAGCCGGGTTGCCAGCAGGCGCTGCAGA
>JABLXH010000059.1 GCA_013178155.1 Armatimonadota bacterium
CGCTGATCATCATCCACAACCCGCCCCAGACCCACAACGTCCCGTGGAGCATCACCCACGCTGCCCGCGAAGGCCCCACGTTCACGGTGACCGTCGAGGTCTGTGACATGAGTGGTGGCGTAGTCGTGACGCATAGTGAGACCCAGGTCGGGCCGGGCAGCGGGAGCTGGACCTGGGACGGCAAGATCAACGGTGTGGACGCAGCGAAGGGTCTGTACATCTCGCGGGTCTACACCTCCCACTACTTCCAGGGGGCAGGGGGCTGCAGCGACCGCGACAAGACCGATGTCCTCAGCGAGGTTTCGCTAGATGCCTTCGCCTGGGTTGAGCCTGACTTCCCTGACAGAGCAGCGGTGATGCTGCAGTATACATTGGCGCAGGCGTGCTCCGACGTCACGGTGACGGCATACGCACCCAATCTCGAAACTACGACTATCTACGTCCCAACAGATGGCACCCTCCCGGGCAGTGCGGGTACGCACAATGTCTTTGTGGAGTTCAAGGTAAGACGGGATCAGATGGGGCCGTACAGCTTCGTCATCACCGGGATGCAAGCCGATGGCTCCGCCAACCGCGACGGGCTACCCAAGGCCCTGGTGCCCCAGGGCGCGGTCCAAGCGGTAGCCGCTCCAGCGACGACGGTTGCCAGCGACGGTTTCGGAAGCTGGTTTTTCGACCTTGCCAAGGCTGCAACCCTCGCGGAACAGACAGAGCACAACCTGCCTTACGCGATCGGCTCAGCGGAGGCGACAACGTGGGCGATCACCGACACGCTTAAGCATGCTGCCGTTCTTGCCTACTACGGCCACTCTGATGCGACCTCGATTGGCGACGGTTCAGGCAACAACAAGTATCTCTTCTCAAGCGACCTCGATGGCCTCAGTGTGGGGCACGTTCTCTTTGCCCTGTGGGGGGGCTGTGACACTGCCAATCCCACGCAGTACACTGGTGAGAACTGGCTCGTGGCATCGCAGAGGAATGGCATAGACTGCGCCGTCGGATGGACGACCTCCGTATCCCTTGGCGCGCTTGCGAAGTTTGCCGAATTCCTCTGGCACGACCTATCTGCAGATAGCGCTTGGGTGTCGCTGGCATGTAACGACGCAGCCTGGACAACACACCTCTGGTTCCTATGCGTCCCCACTGGGATCCTGAATTACAACATGTACGGCGACGTGCAACTGATGCCCGCCCGTTTCGGGGAGCGATGAGGATGACCAAGTACCGGGCCGCGGCCATGACGATTGCCGTCGCTGCAGCACTGCTTGGCTTGTGGCTTACCTGGCAAGGCTATCTACTGGTCCTGCGGTCGCGCATCGCCAGCTTCGTTGGCGTCCCGACAGCCTATGTTCAGCCGCAACACAATGGCCTGCTCGGCATGCATACGCCGGGGCCGTACTTCAACGTCACGGCCCCAGATGGCCATCACCTTGCGACCGCCTTTGCGACGCTCTCTGGTACCGTCAGCGGGATAACGTTCGCTGTGCGACCCGGCGGGTTGATCGAGCCCCGCGAACCGGACCCCCTGCTGACCGCTGAAGGCACCGACAGACTGGCTCGGGAGCTAATCGAGCGATTCTGGGACAACGCCCCCGTATCGCTGCAGAGAGTCAATTACCAGAAGGACAAACCCGGCGGGGTAAAGGCTTCCTGGCGTACCTCGGGACCCGAAGTGAGGGTCTACACCCTCATTGGGATGCCCGGCCGCTTCGTCGCCATTGAAAGAGGTGAGCCCCAACCATGACCACGGGACGCCTTGCTTCACTGCGCGTCGCGGCCGTCGCGGCCAGCGTCGTCCTGGTCTGCCATGTAGTGCCCTGCAGGGCGGCAGACGAGGGAACAGGGTCGCAGGCTGCGGCGCTGGCGGCCCTCGCCAACATCATCGGGTGTCCCGAGGGGGAACTGACCCTGGAGCCACTGCCCCCGCTCCCCACGGGGCATGTCTGGGAGAAGCGGGTCGTCCGGTACCGCATCGCGACACCCGGATCGCAGGACATCAGGAAAGCGATGAATGGCCTCCTGCTCTTCGATACGAGGCACGCCACCGTATGCCGGATCGTCCTGTATGACCGGCTCGCCGGCGCCCCCAAGTACGAGGCGGACTACTCCCCACCGGAGTCCCTGCGGGTGGTTGCGCAAGCCATCGCTGAGCGTATCAGCGGCTTCGATGTCAGTGCGATGGCCGGACCGACGATAGGGACTATCCAGTCGCGCCTCTACGAGTACACATGGCAGGAGCGAGCCGCCGGCAGCGAGGCGCTCACAGGAACATCGGTTGGTGTGGCATTGTCCCCCGCTACCGGCGAGTGGGTTGCGCTGTCGATCTGGCGCGCCGACCCGAAGGTCACGGTGGAAACGGTGGGGCTGTCTGAAGCTGCGGCGCGCGACAAGGCCCTGGAGCGAGTGCGGCCTGCGCCGGATGTGGAGGTCGGTGAACGAGGACAACTCATGCTGTCAATGGCCCTTGTGCCCGGGGAAGGTCCGGGGTGGGTCTTTGAACTGCGCGACCGTCGCACTGGCCGCAGTGGGCACATGGTGATTGATGCTCAGACTGGCGCCGTCGTCACGAGCACGCTCGACCTGCCTGCGCAATGACGTGACCACTGCTCACCCCCCGCGCCGGAGGCCCTCCTTGGCCTCCGGCGCGGCAGGTTCAGGGAATGTGCAGGGAAGTCAGGATGGGCTCACGAAGAGGCGGTGACCCGGATCAAGGCTTGTTGGATGTCCGCCAGGCGGAAAGGCTTCAGGAGCTGGGGCTGGTCGTCGCGCAGCAGGCACTGGGCCGGAAGGGTCTCCATCTCCTCGCCGGTGATGAAAATGAACCGTCGAGCCAGTTCCCCACGCAGCGATCGGCAGGCCTGGTAGAGCTGGTCTCCGTCCATGTGAGGCATGTAGAGGTCGCAGATGACCGCCTCATAGTCGTTGCTCTGCAGCTTGGGCAGGGCTTCGCGACCATCCTTGGCCAATTCGGACTGGTAGCCCAGAGCTGCGAACATGGCCTCCAGACAGCCGCGCACTGCTGCATTATCGTCAACGATCAGGACTTTGGCGCCGTTCCCACGGCGGCGCCGTGCTTCAGTGGGGTAGGGCATCGTGGCAGTTGCCCCCTCAGGCGTGCCGCGATGATACACAACCAGGCAATACACGCAAGCTGACTATACCCTCTTGCACGCCAAGTGTAACATCGGCCATGTCAGCGCGAGCTTAAGGCCCCTTCAAATGTCAATCAAGCTTGAAATGGCATTGAAAGCACATGGGGCGGCTGCTGAGCGCACGTGTACGGCCTCTTGAGCCAGACCGAAGGCACACCCTTGCCCGGCCTGGTCACACGCGCTTTGACTTTTGGGGGGGCATCATGTAGAATCGCCGCCATGGCAAAAGGGGTGGGCCATTGTCGAGCCTGGGAGGACCGACGTGATCTCCACTTCTGATTTCAAGAGCGGCCTGACCATTGAGTTGGATGGGAAGGTCTACCAGATTGTCAGCACAGAGTTCCACAAGCCGGGCAAGGGCCAGGCCGTGGTACGCACGCGCCTGCGGGATCTGGAGACCGGCAACGTGTTCGCCAAGACCTTTCGGTCGGGGGAGAAAGTGGAACCGGCGCGGGTTGAGCGTAAGGAGATGCAGTTCCTGTACGCCACGGGCGAGAGCTTCGTGTTCATGGATCTGGACACCTACGACCAAGTCGAGCTAACGGCTGAACAGGTGGCCGACCAGGCCAAGTGGCTCAAGGACGGCGAATCCGTGTGGTTCATCAGCCACAACAACCGCATTCTGGGCATTGATGTGGCCAACACGGTAGACCGCCGGGTCATCAAGACCGATCCGGGCGTGCGCGGTGACACGGCGCAGGGCGGGACCAAACCTGCGGTCATTGAGGGGGGCGCCACGGTGACCGTGCCTCTCTTCGTGAGCCAGGACGAGATCATCCGGGTTGACACGCGCACCGGCGAATACGTAACCAGGGTAAGTAACTAAGCGGTTTCGGCCCCCGTCGGAACTTCGCAGGCGGACTCAACGTGGAAATAGACCGCGACCGTATCCTCGAGCTGGTGCGAATTCTAAAAGCCTCCTCCGCGGCCGAACTGACCGTCGAGGAAGGGGGCGTGACGGTGCGCCTGGTCCGGGCCCTCACGCCCACCGCGACCGAGCCGGTGGTTACGGTCGCCGCCGGCGATGACCCACCGAGTACGGTACCGCTGTCCGAAACGCCGGCGCCTGCAGGACCCACCGTTGATACGGTCACCGTGACCTCCCGGTTCGTTGGGCTCTTTTACCCCGGCAGGGGACCTGGCGGACCTCCACTGGTGGAGGTGGGCCAGGAAGTGGCCGAGGGACAGGTGCTGGGTGTGGTTGAGGTCCTCCGCAAGCCCATGGACGTCACCAGCCCGGTGGCCGGTGTCCTGGTCGAGAGGGTGGCCGAGGAAGGGGCGCCGGTGCAATACGGCGACCCGCTTTTCGCCATCAGAGTCTGAATGGGCGCTATCCAGGAGCTGTCGCTGCATGCGCCGCCAAGGGTTTGCACTGGTTGAACTGCTGGTCGTGATCGCCATTGTCGCGGTCCTGGTGGTGGCCTATATGGGCTTCCGCAGCAAGCGAGACAAGGCGGGACCGGAGACGATCCCCGGGAAAGCCATCCAGAAGGCGGAATCGGTGGAGTGTCAGTCGAACCTTAGCCAGATCCGGCAGATGGTTCAGATGGAGGTCATGGATAGCGAGCAGTACCCGGCGCGCATTGACCAGGGCGCGACAGCCAGCATCAGCAAGTGCCCGGTGAGCGGGAAGCCCTATTCGTACAACCCCCAGACTGGCCAGGTCTGGTGCACCACCCCGGGCCATGAGAAGTACTAGCACCGGAGCACGGCAGACCTCCCCGGCAACCGAGGATTCACATGTTCGAGAAGATACTGGTGGCCAATCGCGGCGAGATCGCCTGCCGCGTCATGCAGGCTTGCCGCGAGCTACACGTCGCCACCGTCGCCGTCTACTCCGAAGCGGACCGAGACTCGCTGCATGTGCAGATGGCTGACGAGGCGGTCTGCATCGGCCCGCCTCCCAACCGCGACAGCTACCTGAACGCTGCTAACATCATCAGTGCGGCGGTCATCACCGGGGCGGAGGCCATCCATCCCGGCTATGGCAACCTCTCCGAGGTGCCGAGCTTTGCGGAGGTCTGCGAGGCCTGCAAGATCAAGTTCATCGGTCCGCCGTCGCACGTGATCAGCAAGATGGGGGACAAGGCCGCGGCGCGCAAGACAATGCAGGACGCTGGGGTTCCTGTCATTCCAGGGAGCGACGGCCCGGTATCCGATCTCAAAGAGGCCCGTGATATTGCCGCACAACTGGGGTACCCGGTCCGCATCAAGGCCGTCTCAGGCGGAGGTTGGCGCGGTATCCGGGTAGTGCACAACGCAGAGCAGATCGGCGCCGCACTGGAGGCCGCGCGGGCTGAGGCCAAGGCCGCTTTTGGCAGCGGTGACGTCTACATTGAGAAAGACATCGAGGAACCGCGCCACGTTGAGGTGCAGGTGCTCGCCGACGAGCATGGGAATGTGGTTCACCTCGGTGAGCGCGAGTGCTCGATACAGCACCGCAACCAGAAGCTGCTGGAGGAGGCGCCGTGTGTGGCTGTCTCCAACTCGCTGCGCCGTCGTCTTGGCGAGGCGGCGGTGAAGGCGGCCCAGGCGGTAGGCTACACCAATGCCGGCACCATCGAGTTCCTGCTGGACAAGCGGGGCCGCTTCTACTTCATGGAGATGAACACCCGGGTGCAGGTGGAGCACCCGGTCACGGAGATGCTCACCGGCGTTGACATCGTGCGCGAGCAGATTCGGATTGCGGCGGGTGAGAGACTGAGCATCGAGCAGGGCCGTATTTGGTTCAACGGCCACGCCATCGAGTGTCGCATCCTGGCTGCCGACGGTGACCGGGAGTTTGCGCCTTCGCCAGGCACGATCACCGAGTGGCAGCCCCCGGCTGGTCCGGGCATCCGTGTGGACACCGGGGTGCGGGCGGGCTCCGTCATCTCGTCCTACTATGACCCCATGGTGGCCAAGGTGATCTGCTGGGCACCGGACCGCGCCGCTGCTATCGGCAAGATGGAGGGCGCGCTGAAGGGTATGATTGTCAAGGGCATTCGCACCACCATACCCTTCCATCTGCGCTTGCTAGGCAACGCCTACTTCCGGCGCGGGGAGATTGACACCCACTTCCTGGAGCGCCGTATGCCCAAGTCTGGGGAGGACCGGCCATGAACCACGAGACTGGGAGTATCCATCCTTTCTGGCGGGCGCTGGTCGGCGCCAGCTTCGGACTGGCCATCGGCGCCATCGGGGCCTTCGCCGGGTTCTGGGCTGCCGTGCTCACCACCGTCTTGGTGCTGCTGGGCGGCATCCTGGGGGTACTGCTGATCAGTGGCGACTGACGCGAACGGTGAACCCGGGGACGTCCGGGTCTTCCCGCCACTGGGGACTGCGGGCTGGAGCGAACAGTGAAAACAGCCGGAGCACGACGCAAAGCGCGCGAGCTGGCCCTGAGCATCCTCTTCGCCGCTGATGTGGGCGGAGTAGGGCCGGGCAAGGCCATGGCCGAAGCAGACCATACCTTGTCAGTGCTTCTGGAGGTCTGGGACGTTGGGGAGGACGAGAAGCGAAAGCTCGTGGCTGAGATCGAGGACTATGGCCGCCGGTTGGCGGACATCTACTTCCGCAGCGCCCCTCAGGTGGACCAGCTCATCAACGAGTACTCCCACGAATGGGCCTTGGACCGAATGCCGGGCATTGACCGCAACCTGCTGCGGATCGCCCTGGCCGAGCTGATGTTCTGCCCCGATGTCCCCGTGAGCGCAGCGATCAACGAGGCGGTGGAACTGGCCAAGGAGTACGGGGGGGCCGAATCGGGCAAATTCGTCAACGGCATCCTGGGTGCCTTCGCCCGCGACCACCAGTCGAGCATCGCTCCGCGGTAACAGGGCCAGGCAGCCGGGGCGGGCGCCGCGCAGGTGTCCTGGCGCCACCGGCGCGTCTTGCACAGGAAAGCGACGTGGATAGCACTCCCACACTTACCGTACATACCGTACAAGAGCTCACCACCCGCGTCCGGCTACTGCTGGAGCATGATGAGGTGCTGAAAGAGGTAGCGGTGCGCGGCGAGGTCTCAAACTTCAGCCGCCATTCGTCCGGGCACCTGTACTTCTCACTCAAGGACGATCGAGCAACGCTGAGTTGCGTCTGTTTCCGGGGTGCGGCTATTGGTCTGAAGTTCGAGCCGCAGGACGGCCAGAGCGTCATTGCGTACGGCAGCATCACCGTCTACGAGAAGCAGGGGCGGTATCAGCTCATGGTCCGCTTCATGCGCCCCGATGGCGTGGGCGACCTGGCGGCGGCGCTGGAAGCCCTCCGCAAGCGGCTAGACGAGGAAGGGTTGTTTGCCCCGGAGCGCAAACGCCCCCTGCCCCGTTTCCCGCGGGCCATTGGCCTGATTACTTCGCCCACTGGCGCCGCCGTCGAAGACATGAAGCGCATCATCGGCCAGCGGTACCCGCTGGCGCGAATCGTGGTCGTCCCGACCATCGTCCAGGGAGAAGCCGGGGCATCCAGCATCGTCGCTTCCCTGCGGCGGGCCAACTGCCGCGACGACCTGGACGTGCTGATTGTGGGACGGGGCGGTGGCTCTCTGGAGGACCTCTGGTGCTTCAACGAGGAGAGCGTCGCCCGCGCTGTCTTCGCCAGCCGGCTGCCGGTCATCAGCGCGGTGGGCCATGAAACCGACACCACGATCTGCGACCTGGTGGCCGATGTCCGGGCCGCAACGCCCTCCAATGCCGCTGAACTGGTGGTTCCCGACCAGCAGGAACTGCGGCGCCATCTGCAGGCTCTCGGGCGTCACCTCGCGGCTGGTCTTGAGAAGCAGTTGACACGCTGGCGGCGAAGACTGGAGCAGGCAGCCCGGCATCCGCTGTTGCAGCGACCGGAGATGCTCCTGCACTCCTGGGTGCTGCGTCTGGACACTGCCGCCACCGGCCTGCTCGATGGCATCGAGAAGATCGTCGGCGCCCTGCGCGCGCAGTTGGATAAGGCCAGCGTGCGACTCGACGCACTCAGCCCGGTGGCCGTACTCGGACGCGGCTATGCCATCGTCCGCAGGCGCGAGGATGGGGCAATTGTGCGCCAGGTCGGACAGGTTTCACCCGGAATGGGTCTGACCATCACCGTCGCTGACGGTGACTTCGGGGCCCTGGTCCAGGGTCCTGACACCGCCGCCGTCTGATTACCGCGCCGACAGCTTCGGGGAGTGTGACCTGTGGAAGACACCCAGAATCTGAGCTTTGAGGCCGCGCTTCAGCGTCTCGAGGAAATCGTCGCCAAGCTCGACGGTGGTGAACTCTCACTGGAGGAGGCTATCGCCTGCTTCCAGGAGGGCAACCGATTGCGCGAGTACTGCGAACAGAAGCTCAAGGAGGCGACGTCTCAGGTAGAGGAGCTTCTGCCCGAGGCCGGTCCCGAGACTGCCGAGGAGATCAGTGGCGGCCTCTTCGGGGATGACTGACCCGGGAGGCCGGCAGCCGCGTCGGCCCCGTGGTCCTGAGCAAGAGATGGCACCCATACTGGACCGTATCAACAGCCCTGCTGACCTGAAGGCCCTCAGTCGCGACGAGCTGAGAGAACTGGCGCACGAGATCCGGCAGACCATCATCCGGACGGTCTCCTGCACTGGTGGCCATCTTGCCCCTAACCTGGGCGCCGTGGAGCTCACCCTCGCCCTGCATCGGGTCTTTGACTCGCCCCGCGATAAGCTGATCTGGGACGTGGGGCACCAGTGCTATACCCACAAGCTGGTCACCGGTCGCCGCCAGGAGTTCGAGCGTATCCGGCAACAGGGAGGCCCTTCTGGCTTTCCGCGTAGATCGGAGAGTGAACACGACGTGTTCGGGGCGGGGCACGGCAGCACGTCCATATCGGCGGCACTGGGCTTCGCCACGGCGCGCGACCTGCGGGGCGGTAAAGAGCACGTGGTGGCGGTCATTGGAGATGGGGCGCTAACCGGCGGGATGGCGTTTGAGGCGCTGAACCACGCCGGTAGCCGCAGTATTGACTTGATTGTCGTGCTCAACGACAACGAGATGAGCATCAGCCCCAGTGTCGGTGCCGTGGCGGCGTACCTGTCGAGGGTCCGCGCGGGGCTAGTCGAACCTACGGTGCGACGGGCTCGCAGTGACATGAAGCGGATTCTGCACCGCATGCCGGGAGGCGAGACCATGCTGTTGGCCATGGATCGCCTGAGGGACGGCATGAAGCAGCTCGTCGTGCCCGGCATGCTCTTTGAGCAGCTTGGTTTCACCTACCTGGGACCCATTGACGGCCACGACCTGCAGGGCCTGCTTGACATGCTGGAACACGCCAAGCGGTTGCGGGGCCCCATCCTGCTGCACGTCCTGACCACCAAGGGCAAGGGTTACGACCCGGCCGAGTGCGACCCTCAGGGCTTTCACGGCACCCGCCCCTTTGATGTGGAGGACGGCACCTGTCTACCCAGCGAGGGTCCGCCGACCTACAGCCAGGTCTTCGGGGAAACCCTCTGCCGCCTGGCTCAGAGAGACCCGCGCATCGTCGCCATCTCGGCCGCTATGATTGTGGGCACCGGCCTGCAGCCCTTCCAGGAGCGTTTCCCCGAACGCTGCTTCGATGTCGGTATGGCGGAGGAGCACGCCGTCACCTTCGCCGCCGGCCTGGCGGCCTGTGGGTTCAGGCCGGTCGTGGCTATCTACTCCACCTTCCTGCAGCGGTCCTACGATCAGATACTCCACGATGTCGCGTTGCAGCGACTGCCGGTCGTCTTCGCCCTCGATCGCGCCGGACTGGTGGGCGATGACGGGCCAACCCACCATGGCGTTTTCGACCTGAGCTACCTGCGCACCATCCCCGAGATGGTCATCATGGCACCGCGCGACGAGCGCCAACTGCGCGACATGCTGGCCACGGCTTTTACATGCAGTGGGCCAGCCGCCCTGCGCTACCCGCGCGGCCAGGGCCGGGGCCTGGACCTGACCGGCGAACCCGGTGTAGTGCCACTGGGACAGGCCGAGATCCTGCGCGAGGGCGCGGACATAAGCCTCCTGGCCGTCGGAACCACAGTGGCCGCCGTCGAAGAGGCAGCGCAGTTGCTCGCAGAACGCGGTCTGCAGGCCGCAGTGGTTGATATGCGCTTCGTCAAGCCCATCGATGAGGACACCGTCCTGGCCTGCGCCGCCCGGGGCCCGATCGTGACCGTCGAGGAGAACGTCCTCGCGGGAGGCTTTGGCGCGGCTATCGTCGAACTGCTGCAAGACCGCGGGGTTTGCTGCCCGAGCGTCCGTCGTCTGGGGCTGGCCGATCGGTTCGTTGAGCACGGAGACACGGCAGTCTTGCGAACCCAGGCTGGCCTGGATGCAGCCAGTATCGCCGCCGCCGCCGAACGGCTCCTGACCGAGACAACACGGCCTGGACCGAGACGCTGACACCGAGAGTGACCGAAGGAGCTGACACCTGGTGCGAAGGCATTTCTCTGCCTCGTTGGTACTTGCCCTCGTGGCTGCTGTGGCGGCCGGGAGTGTCTCGACTGCGCTGGCCCAGGCGACCGCCAGACCTGCCGAACGGGGTCAGCAGGCGGTTCGCGAAGGCCGTCTCGATGAGGCCATTAAATGCTTCCAGGAGGCGCTCAAGGCGGACCCCCGCAATGCGGGTCTGCATGCCTGGCTGGGCTCCACCTACCTCCAGCAAGGGGCTGTCTCAGAGGCCGAGAAAGCCCTCAAAGAGGCTCTGGCGCTGGATCCCAAGCTGGCTGCGGCGCACAACAACCTGGGCAACGTCTACTTCGGCCGCGGCCAACTGGAGTTGGCGGAGAAGAGCTATCTGCAGGCCACGAAGCTTGACCCGAAATCCTTCGATGCCCACTACAACCTGGCGAACCTCTACCAGCGCATGGGCAAGCATGAGCCATCCTGGGTCTACTACACCCGGGCCTTGCTCATCAATCCCAACGATGTCGAGGCTCACATCGCCTTTGGGCGCGCCTTGCAGCAGATCGGTGAGGTGCAGAAGGCCATTCGGGAGTACGAGCTGGCGCGTCGGCTCCAGCCGGGCAACGTTCAGCTACTGAACACCCTGGGCCTGCTGTACACGAAAATCGGCCGTTACCAGGATGCCTATGACCGAAGCACAGAGGCTCTGAAATACGAGCCCAATTCCGTTGAGGGGCACATCGGCGCCGGAGTGGCGCTGTACCACCTGGGGAAGCTGGACGAGGCCGCCAGCCACTTCCAGGAAGCGCAGAAGCTCGACCCAGCCAATGCCGCCGCGCGGGACAACATGGGCCTGGTGCTGGCAGCCAAGGGGGACTTGCAGGGCGCCGAGGATATCTACCGCAAGGCCCTGGCTGAACGCCCCGAGGATCCGGTGGCCCTGCACAATCTGGCTTCGGTGTGCCTGAAAGCAGGGCGGACCGACGAGGCCGTTGAACTGCTGCGCAAGGCGGTCGCCGCCGACCCGAAGTTGGCCGAGGCTCAGGTCAATCTGGCGGTAGCTTTGGAGCAACAGGGGCAGGCCGACGCGGCTTTGGCCCAGTGGGAAGAGGCGGTGCGCCGGTGTCCCCGTTGCGCAGAGGCTCAGGCCGGCCTGGGGAAGGCCCTGTACGAGCGCAAGGACTACGGGGCGGCGTTGACGGCCTACCTACGCAGTCTGGAACTGAAGGAAGAGAATCCTCTGGCGCACAACGGTGCGGGGCTGATCTATCTGGCTCGCGACAACCTCGTCAGCGCCGGCACCCACTTCAGGGCTGCCGTCCGGCAGGACCCCGGCTTTGCCGAGGCGATGAACAACCTCGGGGTCGTCCTCGAACGTGAGGGGAAGCGCTCTGAAGCCCTGCAGCACTATCAGAGGGCCCTGGAGATTGACCCGGAGTGTCAGCCGGCACGGGAGAATCTGCAACGACTCCAGGCGCCGACCGCACCGCCCGCCGACCGCAGCGGCACCGGATAGGCCGTGACTACCACCATGTCAGTCGCGCGGATGCAGCGCATTGGCTTGACAGTCGCCACGCACAAGCGGCGGGCGGTCGATTTCGCTGGCCCTCTCGTGGCACGCCTCGTGGAGCGAGGGATTGAGGTCCTGCTGGCTGACGGAGAGGATCAACTGCCAGCCCTGCCAGGGGCCAGCCCGGTCTCTCTGGTGGAATGCGTGGCCACCGATCTGGTTATCGCGCTGGGCGGCGACGGCACCCTCCTGCATGCAGCGCGCGCCGCAGCCCCCCAGGGAACACCGCTCCTGGGCGTGGACCTGGGCAGTTTCGGCTTCCTGGCCGCTGAAGACCCCGACTACCTGCTGGCGCACCTGGACGACGTACTCGCGCAGCGCTTTGAGATCGAGCCACGAATGCTGCTGGCCGCCAGCATCGCGAACCGGGACGCAGTGGCCTCAGAGTGGCTGCTGGCCTTCAACGACGTGGTCGTTAGCAGGGGACTGCAGGCGCGTCTGATCCGCCTGCGGACGACACTGGATGGCGTCCGTACCGCGACCTTCCCTGCGGACGGGCTGATCGTGGCTACCGCCACCGGCTCCACCGCCTACAACATCTCGGCTGGCGGACCGATCCTGGACCCGCGGATGCCGGCGATGGTGCTGACCCCCATCTGCCCCCACACGCTCTACTCGCGTCCCCTTGTTGTGCCAGCCACGGTCGAGGTCGAGTTGGTCCTTGAGGACCGGGGGATGGGCGAGGAGCAGGCCCTGGTGACCGTGGACGGGCAGGACATGCATGTGCTGGGAAGCCATCAGCGCCTCGTGGTGCGACGGGCACCCTACGATGCCCGCCTCGTACGTCTACGCCCACTGGAGTTCTACGAGCGACTGCGTGAGAAGCTGCGCTGGGGTATGGAGCGCTAGCCTGAGCCTCCAGCGCACGCCGGGTTGGAGCTTTGGCCGTGCTTACCGAACTCACGATCCGCAACTTCGCCCTCATTGAGGAGCTATCGCTGTCACTGCCGCCCGGTTTCTCGGTGCTGACAGGGGAGACCGGCGCTGGCAAGTCGATCATCATTGACGCGCTTTCCGCGGCACTTGGCGAACGGGTGAACGCGGAGCTGGTGCGGGGAGGCGCCGAGGCCGCCAGCGTGGACGCGGTGTTTGATGTGGCCAATAACCCCCGGGCCTTGGCAGCGCTGCAAGCCAATGGTCTGGCTGACGGCGACGACACCGTGGTGGTCTTGACCCGGCAGATCAGTGCGGGGCGCAGCCCGTGCCGCGTTAACGGACGCCCGGTCACCCTGGGCGTGCTGCAGGAAATCAGCCGCCATCTCGTGGACATCCACGGCCAGCACGAACACCAGGCCCTCATCCACGAGGAGAACCATCTGGAGTTCCTGGACCAGTCCGGCAGCACAGAGCACCGGGCTTTGCGCGACGCTTACGAGGCAGCCTATCAGGCCTACCACGACGCCCGCGTGGCGCTGGACGACCTGCGGGCCCGCGCCCGCGACCGCGCGCAGCGCCTGGATATCCTGCGCTACCAGGTGCAGGAGATCCAGGAAGCGGACCTTCGGGCTGGGGAGGAAGAGGAGCTACTGGGCGAGCGGCGGCGCCTGCAGTCTGTGGAAAGGCTGCGGGAGTGGGCCTCACAGGCACGGCGCTTGCTGGAGGGTGATGGGGACAACCCGGGTGCCGCCGCGGCGGTGCAGGAGGCTGCTGCTACCGTCTCGCGGCTGGTGGAGATTGATGGCACGCTCACCGACATCGGCCGCGAGCTGGTCGGCGCCGCCAACATCGTCACCGAAGCCGAAAGCACCCTGCGACACTATGAGCAGGACCTGGAGGCTGAGCCTGAGCGTCTGGAATGGATCGAGCGTCGTCTGGACCTCTTCGCTCGTCTCCGCCGCAAGTATGGCGATACGCTGGCCGATGTGGTATCCTATGGCGAGGCGGCCGCTGCCGAGCTGGCAGAGTTGGAGAATGCCGAGGACGCCGAGGAGCGTCTGGCGGCCGAGGTGGAGCGAACGCGTCAGCAGGCAGGGGCGGCGGGTGTGCGGCTTAGCGCCTCGCGCAGGCAACTGGCAGAGCGTCTGGCCCAGCAGGTCTGCCAGACCGTGGCCACGCTGGGGATGCCGGCGGCGCAGTTTGTGGTGCAGCTCGACGCGACCGAAGACCCGGACGGACTGCCAGGTGCCGACGGCAGGCGGCTGCGAGCCGGTCGCCGGGGAACCGACACTTGCCGCTTCCTGCTTTCGGCGAACGCAGGCGAGGAGCCGCGACCGCTGGCGAAGGTTGCCTCCGGCGGCGAGCTCTCGCGGCTGATGTTGGCTTTCAAGTCGTTGTGCTCGCGGAGCGCAGAGATCCCGACGATCGTGTTCGACGAGATAGACGTTGGCATCGGCGGCCAGACGGCGCACCAGATCGGCGCACGGCTCAAGGAACTGGCCGCTCATGCTCAGGTGTTGTGTGTGACCCATCTGCCCCAGATCGCGGGGCTGGCAGACCACCAACTGGCCGTTGAGAAGGTCGTCGTTGACGGCCGGACGGTGGTCGCGGCCCGCGTGCTCGCACCGGACGAACGAGTGGAGGAGTTGGCGCGCATGCTCGGCGCCGCGGAGGGCGACCAGGCCGCCCGCGAACACGCCGCCACGCTGCTTGGGCAGACCGCCGTCCCCCGCGCCAAAGGTCGTCGCGGCCCCGCATCGCAAAGGACGTTGCCATGATCAAGCTTGTGATTGACCGTGACCGCTGCAAGAGCTGCGGGCTCTGCGTCGCTGTGTGCCCGCGCCGAAACCTCCGTCTTTCCGAGAGTATCAACGAAGCTGGCTACCACCCCACCGAGCAGTGTGAAGAGGGTAAGTGTTCGGGCTGCGGCCTGTGTGCCCTCATGTGTCCGGACATCGTCTTCAGTATTTACCGGGTCAGGGGAAGGGGGGAAAGCAATGAGTGAACGCGTGCTGATGAAGGGTAACGAGGCCTGCTGTCACGGCGCCATCGCCGGCGGCTGCCGGTATTTCTTCGGCTACCCGATCACGCCCCAGAACCAGATTCCCGAATACATGTCGCTGCACCTCCCCGAAGTCGGCGGGGTCTACCTGCAGGCAGAGAGCGAGGTGGCGGCCATCAACATGGTCTATGGCGCGGCGGCCACGGGAGTGCGGGTGATGACCAGTTCCTCCGGCCCCGGCGTCTCACTGATGCAGGAGGGCCTGTCCTACATGATAGGCTCCGAGCTCCCCTGCGTGGTCGTCAACATCGTGCGCGGGGGGCCGGGCCTGGGGAATATCGCCGCGGCCCAGTCCGACTATTTCCTGGCCACCCGGGGAGCCGGACACGGTGACGGCTCGGGGCTGACGATCGCGCCCTACAGCGTCCAGGAGATGCATGACCTCACGGCCCGTGCCTTTGATCTCGCCGAACGGTACCGGATGCCAGTGACGGTTCTGGGCGACGCCATCCTGGGGCAGATGGCCGAGCCCTGCCGTCTGGCGCCATGGGGCGAGGCGCCTCAGCCCGACCTGGACTGGGCCATCGGGGGCGCCCGCCACGGGCGTGAGCGGCGCATCATCAACTCGCTGTATGTGGCGCCTGAGGACCTGGATGCCCACAACCGCCTCATCGCCAGCAGAGTGGAGCAGGCCTCCCGCGAGGTAACCGAATGGCAGGAGTATGGTCACGACGCCCCCGACCTGCTGCTCTGCGCCTATGGCATCTGCGCACGCGTTGCCGAGACCGTGGTTGACTGGGCAGGCGAGCAGGGCCTGAAGGTCCGCCTCTTGCGGCCGATCAGTCTCCTGCCGTTTCCCGTTGAGCCGCTTCGGAGCTGGGCCGAGCGTGTGCAGCAGATACTCGTCGTTGAGCTATCCTTGGGGCAGTTCGTCCAGGACGTGCGGCTGGCAGTCGAAGGGCGCTGTCCGGTACACCTGCAAGCCGCAACCGGCGGCGTCCTGTTGACACCCGAGGACGTCCTGGCTGAAGTGAAAAGCCTGATGAAGTGAGAGGCGGCCAGGCAACCGGCCGCGGAAGGCAAGAGACCATGAGCACACATCCAGACCAGTTGGACCTCGAGGAGCAGTTTGACATCGAGCAGGTCATCTACGCCCGCCCCGCTGGGCTCGTGGACCGCAAGATGCGCTACTGCCCGGGCTGCACCCACGGCATTGCCCACCGCCTGGTGGGCGAGGTGCTGGACGAGCTGGACCTCACCGACCGCACCGTGACAGTGGCGAGTGTCGGCTGCTCTGTCTACGCCTACGAGTACTTCAACACCGATGCCATCCAGGTGGCCCACGGACGGGCGCCGGCAGTTGCCACGGGCATCAAGCGCGCCCGGCCGGACACCGTCGTCTTCACCTACCAGGGCGACGGCGACCTGGCCTCCATCGGCATCGGTGAGCTTATCCATGCGGCGGGCCGTGGTGAGAACTTCACCATCATCTTCCTTAACAACGGTGTCTATGGCATGACGCAGGGCCAAATGGCGCCAACGACGCTGCTGGGCATGACCACCACGACCACCCCGCTGGGGCGCAAGGCCGAGGTGGACGGGCTGCCGATGACCGTCTGTGAGCTGCTGGCGACCATCCCCGGTGTCGCCTACCTCGCTCGCGAGACCATGATAGACCCCAAACATGTGCGACAAGCGAAGAAGAGCATCCGCAAAGCCTTCGAGAGCCAGCTGGCTGGAGCCGGCCTGTCTCTTGTTGAGTTGGTGAGCACGTGCCCCACCTGGTGGCACATGAAGCCGATCGAGGCCATGGAGTGGCTGCGCACGGAGATGCTCGCGCAATACCCCCTGGGAGTCTTCAGAGACTGGACCAAAGGACAGGACGAAAATGCGTAGAGAGGTATTCATGGCCGGCACGGGTGGCCAGGGTGTGCTGCTGATCGGCCAGATCCTGACCCAGGCCGCTCTGGAAGCGGGGCTGGAGGTCTCCTGGTTCCCTGTCTACACGCCCGAGGTTCGGGGCGGCTCAACCACTTGCACCGTCATCATCGCCGACGAACGGGTGGGCAGTCCCATCTCGGGAGCGCCCAGCGTGGTCATGGTCATGGACCAGGTCGCGGCTGACGCCAATGTTGCCAGGACCAGGCCGGGCGGTTCGGTGCTGATCAATTGCTCCCTGGTCAGCCATGTGGGCCGCGATGACGTTCAAGTGGTGGCCGTGCCCGCCAGTGCTATCGCGGCCGATCTCGGCGCCGACCAGGTGGCCAATATGGTCATGCTGGGGGCCTACGTCGAACTGACCTCGGCCGTGACGCTGGAGGCCCTGGAGCAGGCGCTGAAGGTCGTGCTGCCCGAGCGCCGCCACCATCTCCTGCCCCTAAACATGCAGGCCCTGCAAGCCGGAGCCGAGGCCGTGCGAGCCGCAAGCACAGCGAGGTGATCATGCTCAGCAAGCTGGAACAGATAGCCGACGCGATACGTGTGGAGTTCGACCGCCTGGACCAGGCGCGCGAGACGGCGTATGTTCGGTCGCGCGAAGTCGTGCGGGCGGCTTCGACCACCATCAAGCATGTCCACCGGGGTGAGATGGCCGAGGCCCGCGAACAGCTTGCTGAGACCCAGCGGCTGACCGCGGAGATGCTGGCGGCGGTCGCCGAGACGCCGGAGTTACGCTATGGCGGGTTCGTCTGCGATGCCGAGAAGGAGTGCGCCGAAGCAGCCATTGTCCTGGCCTGCATCACCGGCGAAGCGCTGCCGGGGCCGGAGGAGATCGGCGTCTATCCGGCAGCCTGGCTCAATGGCCTGGCCGAGGTGGTGGGAGAGTTTCGGCGTCACGTGCTGGACATGATCCGCACCGATGATCTGGACCGCGCCGAGGAGTACCTGGCGGCGATGGACACCATCTACCAGACTATCATGGCCTTCGACTACCCCAATGCCATCTCCCTGGGTCTGCGGTCACGGTCGGACAACGCCCGGGGCATGGTGGAGCGCACACGCGGCGACCTGACCAACGCCTTGCGGGCGGCGCGGCTGGAGAAGCGCATGGCGGAGCTGGAGGAGAAGCTGGGGAACTAGACGCAACGCTGCGGTGTCCATGGTGTCGCGGAGGGCCGCCATGAGACGCGCCGCCGCTGTGGCGTTGCTGGCCACGTCGTTCGCTTTCGCCCAGCCTGTCGTCGAGCCCCCGCATCCCCGGGAGGGCTGGGATCCCCCTGCTGCTGCCGTCCCTGTCCCCAACGCCTTCGACGTCATCGGGCCCGACAGCGTTGATGACCTCGGGACGCCGATCGAGGGACCCGTCCAGGCCGACTCGAGGGGCGACTTGGTGGTCATCGTGGGGTGACAGTGCCAGCTAGCGCTCGGCGGTGACCACCAGCGAGGCGAAGGCGACGGCGAGGCGTGGGTTGTCGGCAGGCTCCGCCAGCCGCACAGTCAGCGTGTTGGCTCCGGTTTCCGGCGCTGCGTCCAGCGGGATGTCCTGAATGGTGACGGCATCCGCAGTAAGGTCATGGCCGTTCAGTGCGACCCGTAGGCGCTCCTTGCCCGTGGCGCCGAGAAGGCCCAGGCGCAGGACCACCTTCCCTCGTGACGCGTCAGGCAGAGGCAACTGGAGCGTTACCGGGTCAGTTCCGCGCAGGAACCGTAACGTCTCCGCGGCAAAGTGCTCCGTGGTTGTGCGCTGCCGGCCGGGACGCGCGAAGTGATCCAGTCGGAAGCTGATGGAGGCGGTGGCATAAGCTGGCAGCTCCACGGTACCGACTGCGCCCGGCGGCTCGTGGCGGAAGTCCCCTGTACGCAGTTGCGGTCGTGTGAGCCCGCCATGATCCCCCTGACCGATGGCGCGCACCGCCGGTCCCGTCCACCAGCCGCCCGGCAGAGCGGCGCGGATCGTCACTTCGCGGCTCTCGCTGCTGTCGTTGAAGGCGATGACCGTGAGCCGGTCCTCTTCGAGCGTGGCATACGTGGTCACGGCCGGGTCATCGCTTTCAGCCAGCAGCCGTGTGCCCCGCAGGTCGCGCAGGATCCACAGCAGCCAGTACATGGCCTCGGGGCTCTCAGGGTCACCCAGGACGCGGAAGGCCTGGGCCGCCAGGTCATGCACCAGGTTCCCCGCCACCTTGTCAGCCTGGGGCAGCATGCCGTGGAGCAACAGCCGTTCATAGGGCAGCACGCGTTTGGCCCAGATCGCCGCCGGGTCCGCTCGCTCCTCGGCGCTCAGGTCGTAGTTGCTCTCCGTGATCCATAGGGGCAGGTCACGGCCCTGGATGGCCCGCGCGGCCGCCGCCACCATCTCACACTGCACCTGGAAGTCAGCCGGGCTCACGTTGTAGACATGAAAGTCAAAGAAGTCCATCGTCTCCCGAGTACCCTCGAGCCACGGGAGGGTCCACAGGTCCCAGGTATACCACGGTTTCATGCCCGTCTGGCTGGCGGGCCAGGACGGGGGCCAGCACAGCACCGGCCCGCCCACCTCCACATCCGGGAAGCGGGCCTTGATGGCCCGGGACACCTTGTTGGCCATCTCGATGTGGAGCGCGGCTTCACTGAAGCCGGCCTTCACCCGCGGGTCTTTGAACCACGAAGCGTTGGGCTCATTCCAGACCTGCACCAGCCGCAGGTCCGGGTCGAACCGGCGCCACAGGCTCACGTATCCAGCGCACAGGGCGGCCCACTGGTCGAAGTCAGAGGGGTTGGCGGTGCCCTCCAGCGTCAGGTAAGGGGGCGGGTTGCCGAGGGAGAGCATGCTCTCGGCGCCCATCTCCCGCACCAGGGGCAGGAAGCGCCCATACGGGTACCGCGCCCCCAGCAGGAGTGTCTCCTGGAACTGGCGGGCAGCCTCGGGGGTATCGTACCAGCCCGGGTCGAACTGGTCGGGGGCAAACCATGACACCGCGCCGCCGAAGCGGAATACGCCCGGCCGCAGGGCCTGCACCCGCACCCGGTAGTCAAGGTCGCCCACCACAGAGGGAAAGCCCTCGAAAGCCGTGATACCGAATAGCCGGGAGCTGACCTCGGCCTGTGTGCCGAGGACCACCGCAGTGCCGGCGTCCACAGTGACGGTGGCCGGCCATGCTTGCGAGCAGAGAGCCATGGCCAGGGCAGCGACTACGGGAGAGCGCCACATCAGGCCGACCTCCAGGACTCCGGCGGTTCAGCGCGTCATTCGCTCGATCCGGGCGGCGATCTGCTCGCGGGTCTGCGAAAGCACCTGCGGATCCAGGGTGAACGTCGTCAAGTTCTCCGTCACCGGCAGGCATGCCCGGCGGGCTGTCTCGACGCTACCGGTCAACTCGCCCAGCTTCCACAGGTACTCGTAGTCCTCCAGGCCGTCCCGGATGTTAGCCAGACGGATGCAGCCCAGGGGGCCGTCCTTTGCGGGGTAAAGCAGTTCACCGTCGCCATGCAGCGCCGAGGTCCAGTCCACTCCGGGCGGGCTGGTGGTGATGCTCCAGCGCAGCTTCGGGCCGTCGCGCTCCGGGTCTATCAGGTAATTGTTGTTCTGCCGATCCCAGATGTTCAGCCCCCAGAACAGGAAGCCATCGAACTTCTGGTGATAGGCCTGCCACCACAGCAGGCGCGACTCGATGAGCGGGTCGTCGCCCAGAATGTTGGCGAAGGGCTTGCGCGGCCCGCAGCACGTGTAGGCCCAGACCTGAAGCCCCGCCTGACGGCAGGCCTCCGCCTGATCGTACTTGTATACCGCAGTCAACGGGCAGTTCCAGTCCACGTTGAGGTCTTTCATGAGCACAGGGTCCTGGGCTATGTATGCCGTCGTGAGAGTGGGAATACCGTAACGCTCCCTGACCATGCCAAAGTACTCGCGGATCACCGGCCAGAACTCCTGGCCGCGCTCGTCGAAGGTGTAGATGTAGGCCTTTCCAAAGAGCCCTCGTCGTTTGAGCTCAGCCACATAGGGATCCAACCGCGCCATGAGTTGCTGCTTGAAGGTGGGCGTGTAGACCTCCAGCGGGCTCCAGCACACCCAGATGGCCTCGCCCCGTGGTTCCACCATATTCAGGACATTGAAGGCGTTCAGGCCGCGGGAGTCATAGTATTGCAGGTCATCCAGGTCCGGTGGCTCGGTGCGTGAGATGTCGTCGGGGTTGAGGCGGTGCTGCAACACATAGTCGCCATAGGCCCGGCGCAGCTTTGTCGTCAGGGGCTTGCCGTAGAGCTTCTCCAGATAACCGTCCATCAGCGCGAAGGCGGTCTTCATATGGGGCTGAACCGGTACATCGAAGTCGTACACCCGCGCCTCGACCGTCACCTCGACAGGCTCCGCATTGGCCGGCTCAATGGTGACCTGGCCTCGGTAGGTCCCGGGTGGCGTGCCGGGAGGGGCATAGACGGTAAACCACAGGGGCTGCGTGAAGGCCGGGGGCACGCTGAAGTCGCGAACCGGCAGGAGCGGATCGGGCCACCACCCCGGCGCGGCATCCTCTGGCAGCTCCGCTCCGGGATTAAGCTCCGCGTAATGGACGAAGCCCTCCTGGTGCCACTGCAGGCATCGGGCCGGGATAGCATGGCCTCTGCCGTCGCGGAGGCTGCTCATGCTCACCCGGCAGTCGCGCAGTTCGGCGTTCGGCGCCGTGCGCAGTACCACCTGGTAGCTCTCCCATTCACCCCGCGCGAGAGAGACACGGGCTTGCAGTCTGTCCGGAACGCGCCGCGGCACGGCGGTGGGCAGGATGCGCGTCATGCTGCTCTCGGTCCAGGCCACGAAGCCTTTGGCCGGGCCGGAGGGTGTGACGAACTGCCGGTCGTAGGTGATCTTCTCTCCGAGAAGCTTGTCCGAAGCCTCTACGCGCAGCGTGTAGTGACCGCCGGGCAGGAGCTTCCCATCGGCGCCGGTCCCTCCCCAGGCCAGGGACGCGCAGACCCCCTCGCCCGAGGTGCTGAAGACCTCCTGGCCGCTTCTCAGGACACTTGCCGTCCACGTCGCGGGCAAGGAGAAATGCAACTGCCCGTCGAGGCTGTTGCCGCCATAGAGGCCCGGTTGCAGCCGCGCCCGCATGACCTTGAAGGGAGCCAGAGTGAGCCTCAGGTCGTCAAACCAGGCCTCGCCCAGGCAGTTGCGGAAGAGCACGAAGTACTGAACCCTGGTCACTGGCTTGGCGACATCGAAGGCGTATTCCAGGTACTCCCAGCCATGGGAGCCCGGTCGGAAGTCCTTGCGCTGGCCCCAGAGGTTGGTTCCATCGGCGTACCACACATCCACGTAGAGGCAGTAGTCAAGCCCCTGAGCGTCCCGGGCCGTGCTCCAGCCGGAGACGGTGAAGGGATGCTGCACCGGGGGGTCGAAGACCATTTCCTGGACCGCGCCGAGCGTCTGACGCCACTCGCTGGACCGGCAGTAGATGGCCCGGCTCCCGGGCGGTCGGCCTGGAGCCAGACTATACCCCGCTCCGGCGGGCGACCAGGCCTCAGCCGTATCGCCGACAACCCGCTCGAAGCTCGGATTGGTCAGCAGGTTCTCCCCGCGCTGCGGGGCAGCAAGAGCGACGGTGGCTCCACACAGCATCAACAAGGCGTGAAAGACCGGTCTCATTCGCACCTCACGGAAACGCTACGGGATCGGCACTACCTGCAGCGCGTCGAACCAGGCCGCGCCAGCGCTCAGCAGCCTCAAGCCGATCTGACTTCGCGCTCCCACCCCTTCGGAGGCCGTGAACTCCACGGCATACTCCTGCCACTCGGTGCTCAGAACGTGCGTGCCCTGTTGATCATCCACGGCGTCCAGCGTCAGGGCCATGCGCTGTCCCGGGCGCTCTCCCCGGGCCCAGACTGAAAGCCGATAGCGCTTGCCGGCCTCCAGCGTGATGGGGAAGGGGCGCAGACCAATGCTCTGACCATCCGCCGGGGCCTGCAGTCGCAGGGACTGCCGTCCGTGAGCCGCGGTCCGCGGGTCCAAGTACCACGAGGCGCCCTTGTCCTGCGGGGTGCTCAGGTACGACCCGTCCGGCGTGCCAGTGTTGTGCGCCTCCTCGAAGCTGGGATTGAACACCAGGTTGCCATCGGCCAGTGTCGCCAGGTCAGCCGGGGCCCGATCCACCTGCAGCCGGTAGGCCCGGGTCCCGAAGGGCTCGATCGTGTCCACCAGCCTACCCTCCATCACAGCGACCTGACGGTTCTCGAAGAGGACCTCGGCACTCCCCGACCACTTGAGGCCCTCCAGGACCACCTCCAGAGGCAGGGGCTCGTTCGCCACGTTCGCACACAGGACGGTCAAGGCGCCACGCTCGCGGAAGGCGGCCACGTGCACCTGCGGTTGTGCCGCGCTCACCTCGGGCGCTGCTTCCGGCGAGGAGAGCGCCGGCACGAGCTGGGAGAGCTCCAGCATCAAGCGTCGGCACTCACTCCACAGGTCCGGCGAGGTCGGGTTGCCCACGATCGGGCGGCGGATGAAGTACTGGATACCCCGGGCCCCGTGGATCAGGGCCAGGTAGGTCATGGCCCGTTCCTCCTGGCGCGAGGGCTCGCGGCGCCACCATTCCCCGCCACCGAAGGCCTGGGGGACAACCCACAGGGGCATGCAGTCCGACAGGTCGCCCCGGATCCGTTCGCAGAAGTCCACCACCTGCGTGATCGGTCCGTTCGGGATGGGGTAGGGGTCGGTCATGCAGATGTCCATGCCCTTGCTGTAGCGCAGCGCCGCCGCCGACTGGCAGAAGACCATGGTCACCGGATGCCAGGGGTCGAGCTCCTTCAGACGGCGGTAAGCCGCTTCGCACTGTTCGGGCGTGGCCCAGCCTAGCTCCGGTTCGTCGGCCAGATAGTAGGTCAGGAGCGCCGGGTGGTCGCGGAAGTACTCCACCTCTTCCTTCACAAACGCCCATTTCTCCTCATCCTGCGGCTCGTGCGAAGCCAGCAGCATGCCCAACTGCACATAGATCCCCAGTTGCGCGCAGCGGTCCATGAACCGGCGGAACTGCTCACGGCTGGCCCGGCGTGTGGCAATGTCGTTGCTCAGATAGGGTGACACCAGGTTGAAGCCCTGCTGGGCCTCCTGTTCGATCATCTCGTCTACGGACTGAATATCGGCATAGGCAGCCTGGGGCACAAAGGGCAGTCCCTTGACCCGCAGGGTGTGGCTGCGGTGGTCGATGGCTACACCGTTGGGGTTGGGCTCCGCCAGAAGCACTTCGCAGGTGGCCGAGCCGAGCTTCTCGGCCCCGCGGTAGAGCGTGCCTCGCACCGTGGTGAAACCCAGAGGGAAACGGTCCAGGGGCACTCTCATCTCGGTCCGTTTGCCCGGAAGAGCCGGTCCCTCGGCCAGCTTCCTGCCCTCGCTCTCCAACACCAGTCTGATGCCTTCACCAACACCCTCGTCCGCGTTGGCAAGAACCAGCCCCTGTTCGCCCCGGGCAAAGGGAACCCGTCCCGGCAGGAGCGTCAGCAGGCGCGGCACCTCAAAGGAGAAAGAGGGCGCGCGGTAGACCACTTCACCGGCGGCCAGCAGCTCCAGATGCGCCGTCTGTCGCCCCGGACCCGGCAGGGGCAGGGCCAGCTTCACCGCCGCGGGCCCATCGGTGAGACGCACCGTCGTCTCCACGGACTCGGCTACGGCCGGGTCATCGTGAACCAGGCGCGCAGTAACGGTCTCCGGGCCGTCCTGCAGGCGGGAAAGATCGAAGCTCACATCAAGAACCTCGCGGTTCGTGCGGTCCGGCACACGCAGATTGGCCAGTCGTAGCCCGGCAACATCAAAGGGCTTGGCCTCGAAGGCGAAGTCGGCTTCCCAGTGCTGTTGCTGTCCCTGCGGCCAGGCGGCGTCGCGCCCCAGCCAGAAATGCGATCGGTGCGCGTAGTCATAGAGCGTCAACCCCGCCGTCGCGCTGATGGACAGCGTACCGTACAAGGCGTCAAACGTGATCTCCGTAGCGCTGGCGAAGGGATGGTCCACGCCCTCATACTGCAGCGGGATCTGCCCCTCCCTGGGCCCCGCCGGACCATTCACCTTGTAGGTCGCCCCGGCGAACCAGCTCGTGACAGGAGTGCACAGGCACACCTCCGAGTTCAGGGGCGTGCCCCAACCGGTCTGCGTGAACCAATAACCGATGGAGAAACGGTCTCCCGGATAGGCCGTGACAACCTGTTTCCACCAGACCTTGTCATCCCTGCAGATGATTCGAAGGACCTGGTTGCTGTCCGTCCGCTCCACTTCAACGCTCACCATATCAGAACCCCAGGTCCGATGGCTCCAGGCCCAGCCCGGCGGGTAGGCCACCACCGGCGACACGCTTCCCCCCAGCATCATCCGGCCGTCGCACCAGACTGTCAGGCCCGAGTCGAGGTCCCACTTCAGGGTCAGGTGGTCCAGTTCGATCCGCACCGGCTTCGTCTGTGCTGCAGCCTGCATCGCCAGCCCTCCCAGCAAGACAGTGAGCAGCAGAGGTCGCATGTCGGTCACTCTCCCATGTCTCAGAACTCCTGCAGCAGCTCCAGCAGCTTGCGGTCCAGCTTGTGCCCGTACCAGTCCTCGTAAGCCGCATCCTCGCGCTCCGAATCCAGGATGCCAAAGCTGCCGCGGAAGTTCCACAGTGCCAGCCGATGCCGTAGCCCGTCAGGATCTCCAGCACGTCGCGCAGCCAGGCCAGGACCACCTCGTGGGGCGTGAAACGGAAGGCTCCGCCTTCGCCGCAATGTACCCCGACGCCCTGTTTGATGAGCTGGCCCCATGGCGCGTAATGAGCTTCCAGGCGCGCGCGGTCCCAGCCCTCGGCGCCCGGCCAGGTCGGCAGGGCAAAGCGTTCGCCGTTGACCCAGGGCGCCTTGTAGTGGCTCACCGTCATCGGCGCGTAAGCTCGGGTGCTCTGGCCGGTCCCGAGGTCCGCTAGCTCCGGACAGGGCTCATTGCCCCAGGTGAGACCATCCAGGATGATCAGTCGTTGCGGGTCCACGGCCCGAATGCGACGCACCGCCTCGCGCATGACGCGCTCGTGGTCCTCCCGGGTCATGCGTTCGGGGTCAGGGTTCGTGGGCTCATTGACCAGGTTGAAGCTCAGACGCTCGGAGCTGATGCCCCGATAGCGCCGCGCGAACAGCTCCCACTGGAAGCAGAAAGCCTCCAGGGCCTCGCTGTCGCGCCACAGGTTGTAGGGCTCCTGGCGCTCGGGATTGACCGAGTAGCCGGGAGCGCGGTGGAAGTTGAGGTTCACGTGCAGTCCGTACGCACCACCCCACTCGACTGCCTGGTCTATGCGCGCGAGGATGTCCTCGCGCGGGCGGTAGGGGTCGCCGTCCTCGACCCAAAGCAGGTAGCACATGGGCAGGCGCACGAAGTCAAAGCCCCAGTCGGCTATCCAGCGGAAGTCGTCCTCCCGCCACTGGCAGTCGCTGCGAGTGTGAAACATCTCCAGCAGGTTGAAACCTCGCCAGCGCGGCAGCGCGTTGCTGGCCATACCCGGACCTCCTCTCCGCTAGTGGCTCACCCTATAGACATGCACACCCAGAGGCGCGAACTGGTCGGAGATCGTGCCCCCCTGGACGCTTGCGGAGCGACCCTCAAACAGCACCTCAGCCTGACCGTCGCCCAGGCCTGGCGCGGGAACGGAGTGGTGGGCCTCAGCCTGGGCCACACTGACGGCGATCACGTAGCTGGCCTCGTCGCCGCGATAGAGGGCGGCAAACAGGCCTTCCGCCTCACCCCGGTTCCGGGCCGTCACCTCATGCTCACAGGTCAGCAGCTCGGGCCCCAGAACGGCCAACTCGCCGTTGATGGCCTTGACCGCCTCCATGAGCTCCGCGTCATGGGTCAGGCCGGTGGGCCCGTCCTCCCACGGGTAGTAGAAGATCGCCTTCGCGCCCCAGACCAGGCCCTGGTACACCATGTTGCGCTCCTCGGCGGGGGTGGGGTAGCGGCCGCGCTCCGGGTGCCCGCCGTAGGCCTCCCAGTTGTGCAACTGCGGGATGAGCCACACCGGCTTGCGGCCACGGGCCGCCTCCTGGGCCATCTCCATCCATGAAGACACCATCGTCACCGGAGCTGCCGGTATGGGGTACGGGTCCACAGCGAAGATGTCGGTAACCCATACGTAGCGTCGGAATTCACCGGGTGAGCACGAGACCAGGTAAGTTGGGTGGTGCGGGTCCCTGGCAGCGATGTACTCATTGGCCTGTGCGCACCACCGCAGCCGCTCGTCGCCCGACGGTTCATCGGTGATGTACCAGGCCAGCAGAGCCGGATGGTCACGGCCCATGTCGAGGGTGGGGTTCATGGCCGCGAAGTCACCGTTGTTCGCCGCGTAAGTGACACCTTCGAGAACCACCTTCAGCCCGGCCTCGCGGGCGGCGTCAAGGTTCGCCCTGGCGTCACCCAGGGTCGTGCCCCATGCCTGGACGCTATTGAAGCCAAGCGATCTGACCCGCCCATAATCCTGGGCTGGCACATGGTAGATGCAGATGGGGAAAAACAGCTTGCCATCCACGCGCGTGTTGAGGTCCTCGTCAACAAACACCTGGTTGGGTCGCTGCGGGATGACCGGGATGGGTCGCCGGGCCATCCCCATCACGTCCCCAAAGCCGTCGGTGAGCGTGACCTCGAGCACCAGGTCCTCACCGCGCAGATCGCGCAAGGGTAGCGAAACGGTGAAGCTCTCTCGCTCCACCGGACGGACCGCGGTCTCGGCAATGATCCGCCGTCCCTCCAGCAGGCGGGCCGTGTAGGTGGCCCCCTCCAGGCTCCGGTTGAAGGGATGCAGGACCACCTCGGCCTTCACTCGCGACGGTGGCGCGGCCAGCATCACACAGCCCCGATAGCGCGGCTCCACCAGCTCAACCTCCACCATCTCCGGGATGGTCACCGTGGACTGGGCCGCCGGGAGAGCTTTGTCACCGGCCCGCACGCTGACACTGAAACGATAGCTCCCGCGGTGCGGCAGAGGCACGTCGGTCGTCACCTGCGCGGTCTGCAGGGAGGGGACCGTGGCCTCGGTGGTCAGGGTCTGCTGCTGGCCCCCCGGGTGCAGCACCTCGATCACCAGGGCGACCGGCAGAGGCGCGTCCGTCAGGTTGCGGAAGGTGGCCCTGGCCTCGTTGTGGCCCAGCGTGAAGCCTGCGACGTCTGGCAACAGTGGCAGCACTCCCGCCCGTGTATACTGCAGCGTCCCCCATAGGTTGCGCAACTGCGGCACACCGTGGGGCCAGAAGCTCGTCAACAGGATGAACCCGCGGCCCATGGGACGGAACAGCGCAGTGGCGCCGTCGTCCGCGCACCGCGCCAGGACCTCCCAGCCCTCGCCCGGCACCATGTGGGTCCAGCTACCCGGCAGGCCCGTCGTGGGCGCGGCGCTGCAGAAGATCGGGTGCCTGCGGTCAAGCCACTTGTTGGCCGTCCCCTCACGTCCGCACGAGGCCAGTCCGACCGCCCAGTCGGGTCCCCACTTGGCCAGCCAGCCTACGTGGTCCGGGTAGTTGCAGTCGGTCAGAACCAAAGCGCCGCCGCGGGCCATGAAGGCCGTAAGCTCCTCCCTGTAGACCGAGAAGTCTTGCACATTCTGGGCATAGTTGAACAGGGCTGTGCCCAGCAAGATGTCGTAATCGTCCAGGCGTCCTGCGAGCGCGGTGAAGTTCTTGTTCTCGAACTTGTCCAGCGTCCAGCCAAGCTGCTGCATGGCGCCATCGTAGTCATCGCGGTGGCGGAAGTTGCCGTAACTGCCGTGCAGCAACGCCACTCGCGGCTCCTCTGCTCCCGCCAGGCTCACAAGCCCCACAACCATTGCCGTCATCGCCAACCTGCTGGTCATCTGCGGCCTCCCGAAAGCAACGCGCCGAGTGAGGAGTTCCTCACCCGGCGCAGCGTCCCTTCCGTACCAGGTCCTGGAGCGCTACATGCCTTCGATTACCTGAATCGCGATCTTGGTCTTGCCGGACTCTTCATCCTTCATCACCATGATCAGCTTGTGGGTGCCTTGTCCCCCCATGGTGATCATGGTCTGGCCCTCTTGCTCTACCACCTGGCTTCCCTGGCCGTACTTGTCCTTATAGAACTGGGCGACCTTGTCTACCGGGTCATCCGTAAGCAGCTCCACGCTGCGCACATTCCCAGTGTCCTGGCCTTCGGAACTGACCTTAGCCCCCGTCCCGACTTCGGCTCCTGGGTAGAAAGCGATGCCGATGTCCTCTTCCGTGACCTTTCCCTCACCCACTTCACCGGTCATGGTTCCCTTGTCCGAGCTGATCGTCCACTTGCCTGACTCGGCGCCGGTCTGGTCCGTCTCCACCTTGACCTCCTGCCCGTCCTCGCCCTTCACGGTAAAGCTCCCGTCCTGGGCGTCCTGGGCAACTCTTGCCACTTCGGCCGCCTCTCGGACCTTCTTGCCACACCCCGCCGCCAGCAGCATCCCAGCCAACAGCGCAGCGCCCATCAGCACGGCGATGCCTCGCATCGATTACCCCTCCTTGGGAGATCCCTGACAAAGCGCGCTTCGCCGCGCTCCTGGCGATCTCCTGCCCACAGCATCCGCTTCCGCCCCTGCCGCCGAGATTGCATGGTGGCACTGTCGAATGGTGTGGTCACGGTGCAAGCGTTGGCTCGCGGCTGGACGGTGGGCGCTACTGGGGCGCAAGCGATTCCACCTGAGCGGGGGTCAGGCAGAGCCGACAACCAGACTCCGGCGGAACAGGCAGCGGGCGTGGCCTCGAGAGCTCGCACCCCGGAACGGGAGGCCACTGATGCGAGTGGGTGCTGGCAGGCGTGGTGTTGCTCTTGCCGTTGATGGCGGGAGCCCAGGAGCCTCCTCTTACGCTGGTGGAGGGGGGTGAGGTACGCAGCGCTATCGTGGCCGCGGCGGGCATCAGCGTCGCTGAGCGCTTCGCCGTTCAGGAGCTGCAGAGCTTCATCGAACAGATGAGTGGCGGGAAGCTACCGGTGTGCGAGCCCGGCCAGAAGCCGCCCGGAGCGGAGCCGGAGGCGTGCATCGTGGTGGGCAAGAGCACGGTGCAGGCGCTGAATCCGGAGGTAGACCTGGACGTCCTCGGCGCCGAGGGCTTCGTCATCAGAACCGTTGGCAGGGACCTCATCATCGCGGGCAGCGAGACGAGGGGCACCCTCTACGGTGTTTACAGCTTCCTGCAGTCCCTGGGCTGCCGCTGGTGGTCCGACGACGCCAGCACGATCCCTGCACTCCGCACCATCCGCGTTCCCGCCACCGACCGGCAGGAGACCCCAAAGCTGGTCTACCGCGAAGTGCTGTATCAGGAGCAATGGGGCGCGAACCTCTGGGGCGTGCGCAACAAGATCACGAACATGGTCGGTGGGGCCAGCGAGATCAGACCCGAGTGGGGCGGCTCCGGCCCCACCTTCCATTCCAGTCTCGTCCACTCCTGGCGGTCTCTCATCAACGAGGAAGGGACCCTGGACTATGAAGGCAAAGCGGGGCAGGCTGACCCGAAGTGGTATGCCCTGGTGCCCGACTGGGAGGGGAAGCTCCAACGTGAACGGTCCCAGCCCTGCACCCGCAACCCCCAGGTGCGGGAGGCCATTATCAACGGCGCCCTGAAGCGGTTGCGCGCCCATCCTGAGGATCTGTTCGTAACGGTGGGCCAAGAGGACGGCCCGGCCTACTGCCACTGCACCGAGTTCGACTGCGCGGAGCTTGTCGAGCGCGAAGGCTCGGCCTCGGCCCTGGTTCTGGATATCGCCAATGCCGTGGCCGAGCGCGTGGCGCGGGAGTTCCCGGGCAAGCTGGTCATGGCCCCCGCCTACGCCTGGGGACTCAAGCTACCCCGGGCCCTGCGGCCCCGCGACAACGTGATCATCTGCCTGGCTCCCATCGAGAACGACTTCGGGCACCCTGTGGCCACCGGGAGCCACGAGCGCAACGTGCAGTGCCGCGCCGTGGTCGACGAATGGGCGAGCACCGGCCGGCCCATCTGGGTGTGGGACTACACCACCAACTTCAACCACTACCTGATGCCTCATCCGAACCTGGACGTCTTGGCCGCCAACGTGAAGTACTACGTCGACCGGGGCGCCACGGGCTACATGGCCCAGGGCAGCCACACCTGTATCAATGCCGAGTTCTCGCGGCTGCGGATGTGGGTGCTGGCGCAGGCGATGTGGAACCCGGAGCTGGACAACCGGGCTCTGGTGGAGGAGTTCTGCCACGGCTACTACGGCCCTGCCGGCCCGGCGGTGCTGCGGTACATTGACACCATCCACCAGCCGGTGCGCCAGCAGCCTGGGCTGCTCGTGCCGTGCTACTACGACTTTGACCCGCCGTGGCTGGCCCCGGAGGTCCTGGTCGAGGCAGAACGCCACATGCGGGAGGCCGAAGCCGCCGTTGCAGACGACCAGACGCTACTGGACCGGGTGCGCCTCGCACACATCCCGCTGCAGTATGTGCTGGCGGTCCGCCAGCCCACCAGCGCGACCTGGCGCCTGATCGAGGAGCGCCTGGGCAACCTGGAGCCTGCGGCCTTAGCCACCCAGGTCGCTGCCGACATGGAGCGCTTCTTCGTCGCCACTGGTAAGCCCTACGGCATGGACGAGTCCGGTGGGCGCAGCTTCGTGGACTTCGTTGCCTACCTGCGCCAGTGGGCGGCCAAGTGTGGGGCGAAGGGTGATGCCCTCCCGCCAGAGCTGGTGGGCCAGACTGGCTGGTTCCGGCTCATCCACCCGTGGCAGGTAGACCAGAACAGCCTGAGTTGGGGCACTCGCCCCTTCGAAGATGCGGACGCCAGTGACGGCTGGGCCATGAAGGCCACCAGCGAAGGCTGGACCATGGGCTACAGCTTCGTGGTGGGGGATGACTACACTCCGGGGAAGCGCCACACGCTGTATGTGCGGGTAAAGTGCCCCGAGCCCACCTTCGACGGCGACGCCTTCTCGTGCGGCATCTACGGCAAGGACCCGCTCCCGAAGATCGACAGGACGGTCAGCACTAAGGAGCTGACACCGGCTCGCTATCAGGTCATCGAGGTCGGCACGCTTGAGTTGGCACCCGGCCACCGGTTCTGGATCTGCACCAACAAGCGGGATGGCCGCTACGCGGTCTCCGAAGTGCGGCTGGACTGCCTGTGGCTCCGCGAGGCCCCCTAGCCGGCCCGGCCGCGATCCCTCTCAGGCCATCAGCTTCCGGGCCAGCTCCTCCGCCTGCCCCATGAGCTCCGGGTTCACGCTGGCGTCTGATGGCGCTCGCAAACCCAGACCGCGCAGGAAGTGCATTTCATAGCCGAACCAACCCGGCCCTAGAAAGCCGCCGTAGGTCTCAAGGGGGCCCCCGAAGCGGTCCTCGCCAGGGTAGCCCTGGGTGGTGATGAACAGACACTTCTTGCCCGGGGCCAGCCGCGAGGGGTTGCCGCCGGTAAGGTACTCCGGCGTCATCAGCGAGTACATACGGTCGATTGCCTTCTTGAACTCGCCGGTCACGTCACCGAAGTAGATGGGACTGGCGAGAATCAGGATGTCGGCCTCCTTCATGGCCCGCAACACCGGAGTCAGGTCGTCCCGCAGCACGCACTCCTCACTGCCTGTCTTGCAGGCCATGCAAGCCACGCAGCCCCGGAAGTCCATGTCATAGACGGAGTAAACCTGCGCCTCGGCCCCCAGCTCCTCGCACGTCTCCACCACTTTCCGCACCAGCGCCTGACACCCGCCCGTCCTGCGCGGGCTGCCCACGATGCAGAGAATCTTCTTCATGCGCACCCTTCTTCCGGGGACACGGCACTTGCCAAGAACCGCTCTCACGGCTCGTAGTGCGTGTCTCCCTGGTCGTTTAGACGGATACCGTACCGGGCCACGATCTCCTGGCCGGTCTCGAACTGGTCACCCATCGCGGCCAGGCGCTGCTGGAGTTGGGCCTCCAGCGCCTCCCGGGCCTCCCCATGGCTGACCTCGCCCACCAGGTTCGTCTGCTGGTACGGGTCCTCCTCGTTATCGAACAGCAACCATGGCCCACCCAGATCCCGTACATAGATGTAACGGTCCGTACACAGGCCCCGGTACTCGCGCCCGCCGCGGCTGTAGTGCCATTCGTGGAAGGGCAGGTAGCAGGCCAGGACGGTGCTGTGACCGGTGTCGGGCGCCTCGCCGCGGGCCACCGCTGACCAGTCGCGGCCCTCTACCGTCTCCGGGATGTCCACTCCACAGAGGCTCAGCAGCGTCGGCATCACGTCTGGCGCGTCCAGGGGCGTGACTACCTTTCGGGCCGCGAGCCCTGGCCCACGCAGTAATAACGGGACGCGGACGCTTTCCTCATAGGGCCATTGTTTGCGGTGCACGCCGTGGCTGCCCAGCATGTCGCCATGGTCGCTGGTGAAGACCACGACCGTGTCGCCGGCCAGGCCCAGCCCCTCCAGCTCATCCAGCAGCCGCCCAAAGCAGCTATCCAGAGCCGAGCAGTGGGCGTAGTAGCCGGCCAGGTCGGTCCGCGCCTGCGCCTCGGCCTCCGGGGGCACGTTGGGCCGCAGCACGAGGTCTTCCGGCCGGTAGAGCGCCCGGAACTCCTCCGGCGCGGTCTCGTAAGGGTTGTGCGGCGGGCCCCAGGACACGAACAGCGCCCACGGCCGACCGTCCCGCTCCTCGCGCAGAAAGCGGCAAGCCTCCGCTGTCTGGGCCGCCGCGTCGTAGCCTTGCCAAAGCCGCGCCTCGTCACTGTCGGCGTAGTAGGGTGAGTGGTTGTAGTCGTGGGTGCACTCGAAGCCCCGCCAGAACTGAAACCCCAGCCGGCGCTCCGGCGGCACGAACCGCGAACGCCCATGGCCATCAATGTGCCACTTGCCGATGTAGCCGGTCTGGTAGCCCGCCGCGTTCAGGGCGTCGGCAAAGGAGGTGAACTCGCCAATCCGCAGCGACTGATCGTTGACCACCATGCCGTGGGTCAGGGGGTACTGCCCTGTCAGGAGCGAGGCGCGATAGGGGCTGCACACCGGGCAGCCACTGACTGCGTGAGAGAAGTTCACACTCTCGGCGGCGAAACCGTCCAGCCGCGGCGTCTGCACATTAGGGTCGCCGGCATAACCGCAGGCCTGCGCCCGCCACTGGTCGCCGAAGACGAAGAGGAGGTTGGGCTGGTCGCTCATGGCCCGCAGTCTGCGCCATGTCCGGGCGGCTGTCAAGACCAGCAGGAATCCCGGGAACTCATATCGAAGGGAAGTGTTACTGGCATGCAGGAGGTGGTGCAGGAGCCAGCACGTTCCCCGTCGTCCGTTTCGCCCCGTAGTGCCAGGTCGCGACATTTCAGTGCTTGGGGAGGATGAAATGGTACCGCGTCGCACGCACCTGGTCGTTTGGCTGCTTCAACTTGTCGTAGTAGCTTCCTGTTGGGGGGTGTAGGGTGGGCTGAGCTGGCCCTCCAGATCACCACCCCCGACATGGACCCGGCCACGCTCTCGCTCGGCGAGACCTGCGACTTCACCGCCGTCGCCACGCTCGACGGCAAGCCCCTCGACGCGACCGACCTCACCTGGGAATGGGACTTCGGCGACAAGTCCGAGCTGTGCAAGGACAACCCCGCGCCCCACGCCTACACCGACCCCGGCGAGTACCTCGTCACCGTTGCCGCCTTCTACGAGAAGCAATCCACCTCGGCCAAGGTGACGGTGATTGTCGAGGGCGTCATGCTGAACTACCCGACCGACGGGCCAGGGATCATCATCTTCACCCCCGACGTGGGCGGCGAGATCTGTGACACCGGCGCTGTCCTATGCGCCGTCCCGCGGGCTTGGCTCAATGCCAACCCCTCCAAGAGCTTCGCCGGCGCGCGGTTCTACCGGTACGTCAACGGTCAATGGGAGCGGGAGGACGAGGCGGGTGACGGCTGGGTCACACCGGACCCGTATGACTTCCTCTGGGAGGGCGCCTACTACAAGGTCTGCCGTCTCGGTTCGTGGTTCACTCCGTCGTTGCCTAACGTGTCGACCACGTGGAAGGCCGACTACTGGATCGGCACCCCATCTGCGCCTCCGCCAGGCCGCGTCGTCTACACTCCCTACACCACACCGCAGCGCAGCGTCACGCCCAACAACGGCGTGGTCACCTCCACCAGCAATCCGCTCATCTTCCACACTGACAACCCGCAGTCGCACCCAATCGAGTGGAACGTCGCGCACCTGGACTACCCCACCACGCCGCAGCACATCCAGTTCGCGGTGACGGTGACCGTTCACAATCTCAGCGGCGACACGGTCTGGACCGGGTACGCCTCGCGGGAAGGCCCGGGCGGTGGCACCACGATATGGCCCGGCACCGTCACCGGCGGGGGCTCGGCGGCCAAGGGCATCTACACCTTCAAGGTCACCGCGACCCACTCCGAGAACCAGGGGTGCAGCGACCAGGACAAGGCGGAGACTCTCGCGATCTCAGACGTCGACACTACGAGCCTCACGTTCAACGAACGTGACTTGGTGTTAGAGGGCAGCGTCGAGTATACGCTGAGTGAGGACGCCGACGAGGTCACAATCCAGGCCTACAGGCCTGACCTGCAGACAGCCGGTAGTGAGATCACCGGAACCTGCGACGCCGGCGAGAACAGCGTCGAAGTGAGCATCCCAGTCACGGCCAGTTGCCTCGGCACGTATTGCCTTGTTGTGCAGGCCAAAGAGACCGAGGAGGCCGCCGAGACAAACAATAACCGCGACCAGCAGCAGCGTTGGGCCGTGCCCAAAGGGTGCGGCATGTCGGCCATCGCGCGGACCTACGGGTTCCAGGGCGTCGGGTCCAGCCTCAACTATGTAAAGGACATGCTCGAGGAGGCCGGCGAACAGCAGGAGCATGCGCCTGACGGAACCCACTACCCACCGCCGGCGTACAACGCGGACCTGTACCTGATCAATGACGCTCAGGCGCTGTATACGTATCCTCGTCTGGCGGGTCAGGACCCGGACACCGGTGACAACTGGACGCACCGCGACGCGTTGATCATGTTTGCGGGGCACGGCAGCCCGGGGCAACTGCATATCCAGAACACGTGGGCTGACTGGCACAAGCTACGCGCTTGGGAGGGCACCGACGGCACCCAGGACTGTTACTACTTGCCCAATCTCCCGAGCGGCTGCCTGTCGCGCTGTCTATGCGTCCTGCTTGTCGGCTGTGAGACGGGCTTGGACGCACCGGACGGCAGCAACCTGCTGGACGTGTTCACCGCCAAGGGGGCAGGCTGCGCCATCGGCAGCACGCGGGATATCTATACTGCCGAGACGCAGGACTTCTCCGATGAGTTCTGGCGCAGCGCGATGGAGGACGGTGCGACGATCGGCGCGGCCATCGCCAGCGCGCGTGTCGCAGCCGACATGGAGCCGTCAGACTGGGCAACCGCTGGCGACACTAGCCAGAGCATCCGGCCGGGGAGGTACCAGTGATGAGTGTGCAGACCCGCCGTACCGCAACCCACCGCAGCGCAGGCGCCGTTGTGGCGTTGCTGCTGTCGCTCTCTGCCGCAGCCTTGCCGTGTCACGCCCAAGGCCCCGACCTCGAGCGCGCCAAGAGCGTCGCCGCCGAGTTCCTCGGCACCACTGTCGGCGAGACGGTGTGGCTCAGTGTGCGCCCTAGAGACGGAGTCCCGAACTGGTACAACGCACTGGTCGTGCACGTGCCTGACCCGCCAACCTCGGCAACTGCAGGGGGCGGGGGGATCAGGCTCTACATTGACCCTAGGGGTTACTACGTCTGCCGCACCCAATGGAGCCAGCGTTTCCCCACGGAGGGGCTGACTGAGGCGGAGGCGTTATCCCTCGGTGAGACCCGCGCCATTGCCGAGGCCTTCGTGGCCGGCCATTTCCCTGGGTGGTCCGAACGCATGCGGCTCAAGAGCGAGTGGGCCGGCTCCACCTCGCGCAAGCCGGTCATCTTTGCGCACGAGTTCTGGTGGGAGGAGTGGCTCGATGGTGTACGCACGGGCTCGTACGTGCGCTGTGGGGTCAGTCCCCGGCCGCCCGGCACGATCTACAGCTATGCCGCCTACATTGCCCCCAAGTGGTCGCCCGACGTGGTCAAGGTGACAAGGGAGGAAGCTGAGCAGACCGCCCTCAAGCTCCTGGAGGAGCGCGGCGCTGAGAAGCCGTGGGTCCTGAAGGCCGACCTGTTCCTGAGCAAGCCGTTCATGGAGCAGCCACACTGGTTCGTAGGCTTGGACTACGCTAACCGCGACGGGGGGTTTCTCGAGCAACTGCTCATCGATGCCGTGACTGGCGAGGAGCTGAAGCCC